>NZ_JARAZV010000014.1:0-343836 GCF_033795085.1 Streptomyces sp. AK08-02 | reverse complement strand
CTCCATGATCCACAGGTGCCGTGTTCATCTGCTTCCGGGGCCCGCCAGCATGATCAACCGGCCCAGGCCGGGGCGATCCGGGCAAACGCCGGGGCCCTGGGGTCGGTGCCGGTGCGGTCGTCGGGGGTGGTGGTGATGCCGACCTGGACGCGGTAGGGGTGGGCGCCGTGGCGGCAGGGGATGTGCAGCAGGTGGTACCAGCGTGACTTGGTGAGGCCCTGGCGGTGTTCGAGGCGGGTGATGGGGACCGGGAGCAGGGCGCTGGTGCCGTCGTCGAGGGGGACGCGTTCGGTGATGCGGCCCTGGTCGCACCACAGGTCGTGGCGGCACCGCCCGGGGCGCAGGAGTTCGTAGGCGCGGGGTTTGACCGAGCCGTGCTGACGGTTGATGACGAGCAGTCCGAGGCGGGCGAGGGCGTCGCGGTGGACGCCGCGGAAGGCTCCGTCGTAGATGACGCCCATGCAGCCGGGCAGCAGGCGGCTGAACTGGCTGAAGGCGCGTACGGCGACGGCGGCTTCGTCTTCGTAGTCGCCGCCGGCGACGTGGCGGACGGTGAGGATGACGCGCTGCCAGTAGCCGTTGTCGCGGGCCGAGGCGAAGAACCATTTCGTGCCGCGGGCGATGCGCTTTTCCTTCTCGCCGTTCTCGTAGTAGAGGCGGGCGGCGGGGTCGAAGCGGTGACTGCGCCTTTCTCCGGTGACGGGGTCGTCGGTGAAGGGCTGTTCGGCTTTCGAGGGCGCTTTGGGGACAGTGGCGTCGCCGACGAGGAGTCGGCGGCGCTCGGGTTTCGCCCAGTTGCGCGGGGTGTCGTCGGGAAACAGTCCCTGGTGCAGGGCCTGTTGGACGGCGTGCTGCTCGAAGAGGTCCTGGAGAAGTTCGAAGCTGGGGGCCAGAAGCTTCTCTTCGGCGTACAGGTACTGGAAGCGGGACGGTGCGGTGAGCGGCAGTGCGGCGGCTGCGGTGCGCCCGGTGTTCCGTCGTACAGAAGCGCGTACGGCCCTCCACTGTTTGTCGTCAAGGGTGCCGACGGCGGAGCGTTTGGATCCGGTGACGGCCATCAGGGCTGCGAGCATGAGGTAGACGGCGGCCGGGTACTGGCGGGGGCAGCCGCGGCTGGCCGGGGCGGGAAGGTGTTCGGCCATCTCGTAGATAAGGGGTTCGTCGAGGCAGTCCGCGATCCGCTGGGGTTGGGTGCGTTGGTCGGCGTCGCGCAGCTGGAGCTTCCTTTTGGGGCGCAGGTCCTGGGGGAGGGCGTCGCCGAAGATGTCGTCAGGCACTGATGTCCTCCTGCCCGTCCGCGGGGGCGCGCCAGGCGTGGCCGATGATGTTCGCGGTGCTGTCCAGGGAGCGCAGCCCGAGACGGCGGGCGGCGTCCTCGATGCGGCCGGTGCGTTCGAACTCCTCGACCGCGGCCCAGGCGGTGACCGAGGACGGTTTGACGTCCTCCTCGCCGCCCAGGCCGATGCGCTTGAGGAGGTCGCCCAGGGCGACGCAGGCGCGGGACTGGAGGTAGGCGTCGGAGGCGTGCCGGTCCGAGACGGCCAGGCGGGCGTTCGGCGCGGACTCGCGGCGCAGCTGGCGGGCGCTGACGAACTCGGCCCGGTGGGCCAGGACGTTGAGTCCCCAGTCGTCCAGCGGGCACCAGCGCGCGTCCGTTTTGGTGGCGCCATGCATCCACACGCGGCGGCGATCGAGGTCGAGGTCTTGCACCCGGATGTGCCCGATCTCTCCGCTGTGGCCGCCGGCCAGCGCGAGTGCGGCGGCGGCTCCGTGTCGGCTGGGCCTGGTGACGAAGGAGGCGCGGTGGCGCAGGTCGATGACCTCGCCCTCGACCAGCGGCCGGACTTGGCCGGCCGTGCGGGCGGGCAGGACGATGTCCCGGGCGGGATCGGCGTCGCTCAGGCCGAGTTCGCGCAGCGTGCGGAAAGCGATCCGCAGGACGGAGCGCCGTACCAGCATTGTGGCCGCCGCGGAGTCGGTGACGTGGCCGTGGCGGCTGCGGCCCCGGGCGGTCACGAAGTCCTCCGCCAGTTCGGCGCTCACGTCGTCCAGGACGACCGCGCCGCGCAGGTGCATGTAGCGCTCGCAGCGCCTGAGCAGCAGTCCGAATTTGTCCAGGGTCTGTTCGGTGAACTCGCCGCGGGCAGCCATGGTCTGCCAGGCGTCCCAGACATGGTCGAACGCGTGGGTGAGGGACAGGTCGCTTCCCACAATGAGGGCCCTTCGCCGGGGTGGCACCAGCACAACCGGCTCTGATCCCTGTGCGGCAGGAGACACAAACAGGGGGATCAAATAGGTTGAAGTGGTGATGTTCCGTACATGCGACACTTTGGGCATGGGTGATCTCCGCGGCAACAGGAGGAGTGTGAAGGGGTGAAAAATGCCGCGCGGGCAGCCGCGATCACGGCGCGTCGGCGGACCGGCGCACCGCGGTCGGGCGGGCGGCATGAGGTGGTGAACCGCGCGCCTGGAGGGGCAGGCGCGCAGGCGGGGGTACGGGCCGTCGGCAGCAGGCCGCGGCGCCCCTCATTCAGTGAGTGCTGGTCAGCTCCTGGGCCGCGGAATCTTCGGCGTGAGAGACGCGAAGACCGTCGTGTAGGCACTCATCAAGGCGATGAACTCGGCGTCGGGCAACGCGGAGAGCTGTTCGGCGGACGTGTTCATCAGGGGGTCCAGGACCCCCATCGGGCCCGAGGGCCCCGAGCCGGGGGCCGTGGCGGCCTGCTGTTCGGCAGGCAGGGCGAGGCGTCCCTGCTCATCACGCTCGATCAGTAGGGCGTACGTCATCCATTCCGTCAGATACAGGCCACGCTCGGGCGGCCCGGGCTGGTCGACGCTCAGGTGGGCGGCAAGTTCCGCCTCCTCGAGTGGGCCGGATGCCAGCCACCGCTGGGCGTGCTGCTGGAACCAGCTGTCCTGCCAGTGGTCGCGCAGCAGGAGCCGGGCGCGTGCCGAATCGGTGGACCGCAGGCGGGCCAGGGAGTACCCGAGTTCGGTCAGCGCCCATGCGCCCCGACCGGGATGAAGGATCCCGGTGTGGGTGAGGAATCCGGTCGCCCTGCTGATGGTCTTCGGCGTGATGCCGAGTCTGGCGGCAAGGTCCCTGGCGGTCACGGGGCGGCACTCGGGGCCGCCGAGGTCGGCGATGCCGTCGACCACCCCGAGCTGGCGGCGCGGAGTGAGGCGCTCGGTCGGGAGCGTGTTCGGGTGCGGGGATCCGGGGATGGTCACCGGCTGTCTCCCGCCGCAGATACGGATGGCGCGGGAACCGGTATGCCGAGACCGCCGTCAGGAGAAGGTAGGAAAAGAGTCATTTTGGGCCCTCAAATAGTGCGAGAATGCAGGGATTTCCTAGCGAGGGCCTGGCACGGACAACGTGGGCATGACGCTGCAACCATGAGCGGGCATGCCTTAAGGTGGGTCCGATGCGTGGGCCCTCAGCTGACGTGTCGCGGGCGCCGCTGGAAGACCTCCAAGTATTCCGGCGGCGCCTTTGTGCGCGTCACTAGGGTGATGCGTCGTGATCTCTATCCGTCCGCCTGGTAGTCCTCCGGATATTTCAGGAGACGGTAGACGCTCCGGGTGACGATCTCCACGGAGCCGTTCTTGTGCAGCTGCGACAGCGCTGAGCGGATCGCGCTGGTGGTGGTTCCGGGCCGGAGACGCTGCACGTCTCCGTAGATCCCGTGGAGCTGAGTGACCTTCCCCAGCTCCAGGATGTCCACGATCAGATGCATGACTGATCGGGGCTTGGAACCTGCCGACGCTGCCGGTCGCGTCGGGCGGGTGGGGTCGGGCTCGGGTTCGGCGTCGAGGTCGTGCTGCGTGTCGTCAAGCCCGAGTTCGGCCGCGTAGGCTTCGGCCGCTTCGACCGTTGCCAGGACCGCAGCGTGCCGCTCTGCCGCGACACGCTGAGCCGCACGCAATTCCTGCGAGATCCGTTCGGCTTCGACGGCTGCTGCTTCGGCCTGTTGCGACCGGGCTTGCTCGGCATCCGCGATCTGCCACAGCCGGGTGATGAGTGGCTGTGTGGGTCCACCGGCAGCCTTGCTCAACACACCCTCCCCATCCGCATCCGAAGCAACTTGCGGCACACCCTACCTGTCCTCGAAGCGGAGCGCAGCTTGTGCCCGAATCATCAGGAAGCTAGATGCATCTGAGGCACCGTCATGTGTCGGTGAGTGGCAGGTGGGCCCCCGTGCGGGGCTGCCGGATCTGCTCGTAAAGCTTGATTCTGTTTAGTTTTACGGGAGTTGGCATATCACCACAGTGATGCTGCTCCAACTGCCCTGTATGGCAAGGTAGTTGATGTAGTTCTTGGACGCCGGAGCGGAAGTCTGCGCCGGAGCACCTTGAGTCGGTCGCAGCTGACCGCAGAGCAACCGGAAAGCGGAATGGGACGCCGTGCGCCGCACGGGGTGCCCCGTCGAGCCCGGCGGCGCTGAGTGGGCTTGGCAGCCCGGGATGGCCTGCGGGCCCGCCGAAGTCCCCGCTGTCGCGTGGCACGATCGGAGCATGCCGCGCAGTAACAACGACAAGTACCCACTGTTCTATGTGGCGGACGGCACCTGGCCCGAGGTGATCCTCACTTCTGACGCTCCGCTGAGCGCACACTGCGGCCTGCTGCTCGCCCGCGATCTGAACCGGATAATGCGATCCCGGGGTCTGTCCCTGCGGAGCCTCGCCGAGACCGCCTGTGTCGCTCACTCCACCGTCGCCCGCGTTCTCAATGGTGACGTCCTGCCGGACATCGGCACCCTCACCCGCCTTGAGGACGCCCTCGACTTTCAGCTCTGGCCGGGACCGTCCGCTGTCCGAGCCGCCGCGGCTGAAGGAACGCGTCATGAGGGGTGACCGTGGGCGCGCACTCAGCTGTGGTTCCAGTGCCGCAGTGCGCAGACTCTCAGGAGAAGCGCCGCATTCGCGCCGGCTCGACGAGGATGGCCGTGTCGCCGTACGCGGTGTTGAGGTGGCGTCCAGAACGACGTCGGACACACTCTTCGCGCCGGCCGACTTCAGGACCGCGGGCGGGGACTGGGCATTGTTGCCGGTGGTACAGGTGTCGTCGAAGAGCAGGAAGCTTTCGCCCCGCAGCGCCGATGACGTGTAGCGCTCGGACGAGGCGGCGCGGCCGAGAGCGGCTGCGTCCGGCGCCGGGCTGAGCAGGTCGCGATAGCAGCTGCTGGTGATGCCGATCATGCCTGCGGCGATGTCATGCAGGGGATGGTTCGCGCGTGCGCTCGGGCTGGGCACCGTGGCGACCGTGTCGAACCCGGATGCCGCGTAGTGCGCTGCGACGCAGGCTTCGTGCCGGGCGAGACAACGCCGCAGTACGACTGTCAGCCGCAGACGGAGCGGGTGGTCCTGGTCCAGGAGCGTGACGAGCCGCAGGCCTTCGCGTTCCCAGGCAGCGATCTCGACGGCGACGTCGACGGCGTCCAGGTCTACGGCGGACGCGGTGTCGAAGAGGACTCCCCGGCCTGAGGCGTCGAGCGCGTTCTCCAGCACGTTGCGTGCGCTTCCGGCCGCCTTGAGCTGGCAGGTGAGCTCGGGCCAGGGGCGATCCCCGCGCCGCAGGTGTGCGACGAGTGCGGCTCGCTCCAGCTCCTGGTCCATGCGGCAGCTATAGGAGCGGCCGCCCCGGCGGGACGAGGAGCAGAGGGGCGGATTCGGAGTAGTGAAGTGATCGCATAGCGTAACGACTTTTCGGACGCGTAGCGCTGTAAATGCGCCTAGTTGTTCTCTCTGCTCATGAATACGGGATTGGGGAGGGAATGCTTCGGTCTCGTCACTGTCGTGAGTACGGGGAGGGACGGTCTTGGACGTGTCCGGGGAACTGGCGTCTGCTGGGACAGTCAGCGCGTTGGCGCTGGTCACAGCTATGACGACCGACACATGGCGTGGCGTCCGAACGTGGTTCGGGGGGTTGCTCGGACGAGGGCGGCCCGAAGCGGAGACGCATCACCTCACCCGTCTGGACCGGGATCGGGACGCGCTGCTGGCAGCGGCACCCGAGGGCGAGGATCAGCTTGCGCGCGACCTGGCCGCCGCGTGGGCGGTCCGGCTCCAGGACGTCGCTGACATGGACCAGGACGCGGGCCGAGAGCTGCTGGAGTGGGTGGCCCGATGGCGGGCGGAGAATCCGGAGGTCGAGCGGCCAGCGGCAGTGGTCAGGCAGAACGCCAAGGGGAGCGGGCGGTCGCGCATCACTCAGGTCGGTGGCAACCAGACCGTCATCCGCCCGGAGCGCTCATGACTACCAGGGACGACGCCGCTTCGGAGCGGCCGCAGATGGAGGCGGAGGCATCTGACCACGCCGTTGTCACACAGGTGGCCGGGGATTACGAGGAGCACCACCACACCTATGTGCGTGGCTGGGAGTACCTGAGTGACGTCGGCGTCAGCGAAGAAGAAATCACTCTCGTGGAAGAAATGTATGTCCATGAGACCAGGAACGGCGGGGTGGGGCAGCCGACTGTGCGCGCCGTCAACGCGTTCAAACGTCCTGCCGGGCAGCGCAACATCGTGATCCTCGTCGGGCCTGCGGGGACAGGTCGCCGCACCACGGCGCTGCGCGTACTGCGGGATGTGGGAGTGGCGGGCAAGGACATCCGCAGTCTCGTCTTGGACTGGGACCGGCCGCGTGCCGCCCAGATCCCTCGCACGCCCGGGCACGGCTTCATCCTGGACCTGTCCGTCTACAGGAGCCTGCCGAAGGACTTCTACCAAGGCCTGGCCGACTATCAGCGGGAGGCCGCCGACGGTGGTGTCTACCTGGTTGTCCTCGCAGCCCCGAAAGCTTGGAGTCCGGGCAGCCTGGTCACGGTACCGAGCATCGAATGCGCGGGTCCGCCGGCGGACAAGGTTTTGGAAGCACATGTCCACCGCATGGCATCGGACCGTGAGAAGTGGCTCGGCGACCTCAAGGGTCTGCTCGGTGAAGCGACTTCACCAGAAGACGCTGTTCGGCTCGCCAGGATCGTCGCCAATCCCGACATCGAGAACACGAGTGCGGCCAAGGACGAGTTCCTGAACTGGAACACCTACCTTCTCAACTGGTTCGAGACGCACAACAGCAGCGAACAGCTGCGTGACAGGGCACTGCTGATCGCGGCGGCACTGTTGGAGGGACTTCCCGCCGCTGTCGTCATGAACGCAGCCGACCGGCTGTTCCAGCGGGTGAAGGGGTCGCTGCCTGTCGGCGGTGCGTTGGCGGGCCTCGATCTCGACAAGAGACTGGAGGCCATCGGCGCGAGCCGTGTGGGCGACGACCGGATCTCGCTGAGCGACGAGCGGCACGCTCTGCACGGGGCGGTCCTCGCGCATGTGTGGCAGCAGCGTCCGCAGTTGCGACGCGTGTTGCTGGACTGGGCATCGGACCTCAGCTCTCCGGGTGGCATCGCTGTGAAGTACCTGGAACACATCGCCGAGAGCGTCACGCGGCTGGCCGCCGGCCCAAGCGGTGGCACCGTCCTCCAGATCGTCACCAAGTGGACGGCGACCGACAGCAAAACGCACCGGCAGTTCGCCGTTGGAGTCCTGGAGAGCATGGCGGTCCACCCCGTCATTGGTGCGGCTGTCCGCAAGTGCCTCTATGACTGGGCCGGGCAGAAAAAGATCAGCGAGGCACTTGCGCAGGCCATCGCCAAGGTCTGTGCCGGGGCGCTCGGCCGCGAGTACCCGCGGGTCGCACTCACCAGGCTCAGGCTCCTGGCCTCCAGGGACGACCGGCTGGGCGTCGGCGCGGTTGCTGAAGCTGTCCGCGTACTGGCTGGTGACCCCCGCCGCCGTGTCCTCGTCCTGGGTGAGATCGTGGAGTGGGCGCAGAGCGAGGACCCGGCCATGCGCCAGGCCGGAGCAACGGCATTCCTCGCCCTCACCGACCTGACCGGCGAGGACGCCATCGCGCTGTCACTGGCAGCCGAGCTGAGCGTCGGCACCAGCGCCGCGCTGGAAGACCAGCTCTTCGTACGAGGCTGGCGCGCGGCCTGGCGCCACGAGGCCACCGCCGTACAGGCCCAGGCGTCCCTGGCCGCCTGGCTGGACTCGGTCGACGTGCCTGATGAACAGGTCACCGACATCGCCGGGGCGGTGCTCACCGGGCACCTCGGAGACAAGGGTGTTGCCGACCTGCTGGTGGGCTCGGATGCCATCACCGCTGTGGGGCGCCGACGTCGCAAGGCGCTGTTCGACCGGCTCCTGAGCGCAGTTGCCGCACCTGCCGACGAACCCGAGGAGACGGAGGAACAGGCCGCAACCGCAGCGTGATGGGATTCGCCCGCCGGCATAGAGCGCCAGGTCCGCCGAGTGGCGACACCGCATCGGTTCCGAGGTCCGACAGCAGCGACCGCACCATCCAAGTACGAGGGGATCGGCTGCCCAGCCGCGTCCCCAGCGTCTTCTTCACGGTCCGCATCGACGGCACATGGCGCCCATGCACAAGCGAGCCGTCCGAGGAGGAAGACCTCGCCGTGCTCGCGCGCCACCAACTGCGCGAACGGGTGCGGCGAACGCTCGCGTTCTACTCGGTGCTCGACGCGGACGCGGCCCAGGACGCCGCCAACGCCGACATCACCAGGTGGCACAACACCGACCTCGGACTCGAGATCCGAGGTTCCGCACGGCTGGCCGTGGGGGCGCCGGAGAAGACGCAGGCCGAGGAACATCTCCGCAGGGAGCGGACCGGATCTTTCGAGCGGCAAGAGGCCCTGAGCCATCTCGCCTTCCTTCAGCACGTCATGTCCGACGCCGACCTGCGACTCGTGTGGTGGATCGACCGTCACCCCGACCGCATCGGCGATCTGGACGCCGTGAGAACGGCGTTGCAGGACCTCAAGCCGCCGCGTGACCCGTCTCATGACGTCCTGCGCGAGGAGGTCGTCCGATTCGTCGACCAACTGCTCGCCGATATCCACACGCCGCAGCAGCGGGAGGTCTTTCTCCGCGCGCTCGCCCAGACCCTGCAGGTCCTGGGCAGAACCGAACTTCAGGCCGCAGCCGCCCAATGGCTCGATGCCGCCGCAACGGACCCCGGGAGCGCTTCCGCATGAGTGTGCAGCAAAGGCGCTGGCTCCTTGCCCCCATACGCCAATGGCGGACCCGCCGCCTGATGGCTCAGCACGGCCCCTCCCTCACTTACGCGACTGCATTCGCATTGATCACGCTGGCCACCAGCCCGCGAGAAGTCTCCTTCGTACAGCAGTCGATACGGGAATCCGATGAACCCGTCGAAGCAGGCCTCTGCTTCGACGACTGGAGGGAACTGACTGGCCAGGAACGCGAACGCCGCGACCGCTGGCTGTTACGCCATGACCGTTCGCCCATACAGATGCTGGGGATAAACGGCGGACTCCTCAAGACGGCAGGCCTCCGTGTCGTCGACTGGGGCAAGCCCGATCATCGGACGTGAGCCCGTCGCCCCTGGGTGTATCCAGCGCCGGCATGGACCGGCGGAGCGTGGAACGGCATCAGACAGCGATCACGCCGCCACCGTTGCCGTGCACGACCGCCTGCCACTCCAGGACCGGGCAGTCGACGACCAGCAGAGTGTCCAGCCCGTCCGCACCGCCCGCCGCAGCGACGCACGCGAAGGCCTCCTCCTGCACAGGGAAGTTGCCCTGGAGGGCATCGCAATGCACGCATCCGTTGGTCAACTGCCACTCGCGCATCGTCCTGCTGAACCGGCGCTCCACCATTGCCGTCAGATCCGCCCGGCCATGACGTTCCAGGAGCCGCACGGCAAGAGACATCGTCCTGTCGTTCTCCGTGGTGAAGAGTCCGCAGTAGCCGCGGCTCGGGTGGGCCGGGTACAGGCCGACAAGGCACATGGTGTCCTTGCCGCATCTCCAGCACGCTCGGGTCATCGCGAGGATCCGGACCGGGACGGTCGGCGCACTCCCGGGAGGTGGCGCCGTGGGCAGTTCGATCTCATCCGGGGCGAATCCCTCGGACTGGGCGAACTCATCAATGTGCCGACACGTCGCGCACTGTACTTCCCAGGTGCCGCTCTCGTTCCGCTGAAGAAAGCCACCACGTGCCGTCACCCATACAGAACACGATGCGCACCCTCCTGCGAACCGGTTCTCCACAGCTCTCCCCTTTCACCGACGACTGTCCTACAGCCATCAGGTACAGGTCCGTGTGACCCAGCAGTCCGGCGAGAGCGTCATCATCGCCTACCTGACGTAGCCTCTCGTGGGCGTAGAACTCCGAAAGCGGCAGTTCCATGGGCCACGCGGGGTGACCGACTGTGGACACAGCTCTTGTCATCCACAGCATGTGGGCAAGTCCTGTCGAGAACCGAATCGGAGTTCTGCGAGGCTTCAACGGGGTGACCGCAAGCCATACTTGACATGCGGGGATTGTCCCGTGATGGCTTGAAAGCGGGAGGGGCAGCAATCCTGTGAGCAGCGGCAGCAAGGGTCTGGGGAAGGTCGAGGTGCGGCTCAAGTGGGACCCGAGTCCCTTGAATCGGCCGCCTCATCATCTCGACATCATCGCCGCGACCTATTCGGCCGACGCCCTCTACGGGCGGCCGGTATATATCGTCCACTTCGACAGCCGCTCGCCGGACGGCACCATCAACATGAGCCGACACAGCCAGACCGGCCAGGGTTTCGGCTACGTCGAAGCGATGACCCTGGAACTCGACCGCCTCGCCCCCTCCTTCGCACGCGTGGTCGTGGGGGTGGCGATCCAACAGAACACCGGCCCCAAGACCTTCGGCGACATCTCGAACGCCGGAGTACTGGTCGTCGAGGGGTACACGGAGCTGTTGAAGGACGACTTCGCGCAGATCGAGGGATCTACCGCCGGGACCGTCGCGGAGTTCATCCGGGACGCCGCCGGAACGTGGGATTTCCACGAGATGGTTCGGGGGTTCGACAGCGAACCGGTGGCCTTCAGTGCGGAGATGGGCGCCCCGCAGGCCTGACCGGGCAGCCGTGCGCAGAGCCTTGGCCGGTCGCCGCGCCGGTCGGATCATGCTGCGCCCTGCCATCCGGTGAAAGGGTGGCGGGGGCGGGGGACGGCTCCGCCCCGCGAGGGACTCGCGGGCATGAATGAAGCCGGATCGGCCTCGTCGACGGGGGACGAGGCCACGCGGAGCGCAGCGCACAACCCGATTTTTGTGCGGCTCTCGTGAAACTTACTTGCTTTGAAGGATGTGGCCCGCGTGACACTGTGGGGCTGTGGCGGGTTGCGTAGTCCTCCGGCAATCTCCCACGGCACCCCGTCGGCAAGCTTGAGGCTGATCGCCCGGATCGGGAGCGGGTCGGGCGGTGCAGAGTTCGGCATCAAAAACGCGTAAAGATTGCCGGGGTCAGGCAATGCCGGTGCCACCTCGAACATGTGAGCATGGCACCCAGCGGCATGGTGACGCGGACGAGAGGCGGTGGGGGCGGATGGCCTGGTTTCTGGGTCTCGGCATCGCGGGAATCGTGCTCCTCGCCCTGTCCCTCGTCTTCGACGGCGTACTCGAAGGGCTCTTCGACGGCGTCGGCGTGCTGGACGGTCTCTTCGACGGGCTGCTGTCGCTTCCGGTCATCGCCGGATTCGTGTCCATGCTCGGCTTCTCCGGTGCGATCGCCATGGGCACCGTGGGCGTGGGCGCGGTCGGTGCGGCCGCGATCGGCACGCCGGCCGGGCTGGCCACAGGCTGGCTCGCGTATCGCCTCAGCCGGGTGCTGCTGGGAGACCGGTCCGGTGCGGCTGTGCGCGACGACGATCTGCTCGGCGCATCCGGATCCGTGGTCACGGCGATTCCGGCCGACGGCTACGGCGAGGTGCTGGTCCAGTTGGCCGGGCAGCGCGTGAAGCTCGCCGCGAAGAGTCCGGCCCCGGTGGCCCGGGGGGCCGAGGTCTGGGTCGAGGGGACCCTGTCTCACACAGCGGTGTCAGTACGCCCCGTGGAGCGCTGACCGAACCGCACCGCTGCCGCTCTCGTCGCACCGCCCGCCGGTGCCTGTTCCACCTGTTCCTTTACCCGTACCCGTATCGATCCGCCGTCCCCTGGGAGGGCTGAGGGGAATTCGCCATGAGTTCAGTCGTTGTCGCCGTCGTAGGAGTCCTCGTACTCCTCGTCCTTCTGGCGCTGGTCGTCGTCACGCGCTACAAGGTCGCCGGCCCCAGCCAGGCGTTCATCGTCACCGGGCGGCGCGGCAAGACGGCCACCGACCCGGAGACCGGCCGTGTCTTCACCGACAACAGCGGGCAGAAGGTGGTGGTCGGTGGCGGCGTGTTCGTCGTGCCGTTCGTACAGCAGAAGTTCACCCTCGACCTGTCCTCGCGGCACATCCCGGTCGCGGTGCGTGGTGCCGTCACGCTGCGCGGTGTCAAGGCGCACCTCGAAGGCGTCGCCATCGTCAAGGTCGGTGGCAGTGAGGACTCCATCCGAGCCGCCGCCCAGCGGTTCCTGATGCAGCAGGACGGCATCGTTGGCTTCACTCAGGAAGTGCTCTCCGGCGCGCTGCGTGCCATCGTCGGCCGGATGTCGGTGGAGGACATCATCCGCGACCGTGCCGTGTTCGCGGGCCAGGTCGCCGAGGAGGCGGAGGCCAGCCTGTCCGGGCAGGGCCTGGTGCTGGACGCCTTCCAGATCCAGGACATCACCACCGAGGGCTCCTACCTGGAGGACCTCGGCCGTCCGGAGGCCGCTCGCGCCAAGCAGGAGGCGGACATCGCCGAGGCCGTGGCGCGGCGTGCTGCCGAGCAGGCGCGGCTGAAGGCCGAGGAGGAAATCGCGATCGCGCAGCGGACGTTCGCGCTGAAGCAGGCCGAGATCAAGGCCGAGACCGACGAGGCCTCCGCACGCGCCGCGGCTGCGGGCCCGCTGGCTGAGGCGGCCCGGTCGCAGGAGGTGCTGGCCGAGCAGGAGAAGGTCGCCGAGCGGCAGGCCGCGCTGACCGACCGTGAGCTGGACACCAAGGTCCGCAAGCCCGCCGACGCCGCCCGCTACCAGGCCGAGCAGGAAGCCGAGGCCCGCCGTATCGCACAGGTCAAGGAGGCCGAGGCGGACGCCCAGCGGTCCCGCCTGACCGGTGAGGGCGAGAAGGCGCACCGCGCCGCGCTCGCCGACGCCGTACGCATCGAGGGGGAGGCCGAGGCCGCCGCGATCGGCGCGAAGGGCGCCGCCGAGGCCGAGGCCATGCGGAAGAAGGCGGACGCGTTCGCCCAGTACGGCGACGCGGCCGTGCTGCAGATGCTCGTCGAGGTCCTGCCGCAGGTCGTCGCCAAGGCGTCCGAGCCGCTCAGCGCCATCGACAAGATGACGGTCATCTCCACCGACGGCGCCTCGCAGCTCTCCCGTACGGTCGCCGACAACGTCGCCCAGGGCGTCGAACTCCTCAGCTCCACCACCGGAGTCGACCTCGCCGAGCTGCTGAAGAACCTCACCCAGCGGGCCGGCGGTTCGCAGCCCGAAGCGGCGGCGTCCGCCGAGGCGAACGGCAAGATCGAGATCGCCGGCTGACGTCGCCACAGGCCGTGGCGTGAGCCCGGGCGGCCGTGAACCGCCCGGGCTCCAAGGACAGATGCCGGCATGTGCGGGACTCCGGCGAGCGGCCCACCTTTCCAGCAGATGAGGATGCCGCTATGCGCGCTCGTGACCTGGCGGTCGAGTACGAAACCGTGAACGTCGACAGCGACGCCATGGAGGCGGCCCGGCTGATGGCCGAGCACAACCTGCCGGGCCTGCTCGTGGTGGACAGGCGGGGCGAGCCGAGATTCGCTGTCCGGCCCACCGCGCGGAGGTTCCGTGTGTCTCTGGCGAGTCAGAGAGCTGTGCCGAGAGGGACCCGCGTCACCGTTTCCCAGGTGATCGTCTTGGCCTGCGGGTCCGCAGCGACGTCGACGAGGTGCACCGCGTTGATGTGCAGCGGGGCATGGCTCGGTCGGACTCGTCGGAGGAGGCGTTGCGCGGCGTCGGAGTCCGCCTCGGCATAGGCGTAGGCCGTGGTCAGATGCTGAATCCCGACGTACTGGCAGGCGTCATCGCCGAGCGTGGCGCGGGTGCCGTTCCGGGCCGCAGTGTGCAGGTCCGCGATCCGGTGATCGGGGTGGGTGTCTGCGATGGCGCTGCTGGCGTAGCTGAGTACGGATCTGATCATGACGGTGAACGGCGCCATGGTGGCAACGCGGCGGGTGACCTCGGCGGCGAGTTTGTCTCGCTCGGCTTGGTCGATCAGGTGGGCGGGTCTGCTGATCTGATGACGAGCCGGGAGGCGATGTCACGCAGGCTCATCTTCTGCTCCCGTAGGTGGAGGGCCATGGAGAGCATGTGGTCGTCGGTGACGCCCACGCCGCCGATGGTCTTGCCGCGCTTGCGGGCGGACTCGTGGCCTTCGAGGGTGCGGTCGCAGATGTACTCGCGTTCCATGCCGGAGAGGGGAGGTCAGCCAACCCTCCAGCACCCCGCAGATGAACCACCCCCGATGAGCGTCAGCGTTTCATGAAGATTTCTTTGCGGTGCTTTAGGCAAACCGTGTCGTTTATCACAAACTGATAGGGCGTCAGGATGTCCAATTCGCCCGCCAGGGTCCTGTTATTGATCTTACTTGGGAAGATAAGTTCCCTGAGGCGCATGTAATGCGTCACAGATCACGCTGCCGTCTCGCGGCAGTAAGGGGGAAATACGTGAATACCCGCAGACCCATGCCTGCTTGGGGTAGAAGCAGGCGCACATGGCCCAGAGGGGGCAGAGGGGTGCGCCGAATATCGGCCAGTCTCGCTCTCATCATGTCGGTGTCGGTCCTGGGCGCCGAGGGCGCGCTCGCCGCACCGGCGGCAGTCCCGAAGGCAGACCAGAAGCCGGCCAAGGCCGCACCCGAATCGGCGGCGGACATTGTTTCCGCTCGCGTGGCCGCCCGGCTGAACGGCAAGCGCGTAGAGGCGTTGTCCGAGCGCACCGATACCTCGACGACCTGGGTCAATCCCAACGGCAGCCTCACCACTGAACTGTCCGCTGGGCCTGTGCGCTTCCGGGACGGGGAAACCGACGACTGGCGCGATGTCGACCTTGCTTTGGTCAGTAACGCGGACGGGTCCGTCGAGCCCAAGGCCCACCCGCACGGGCTCGAACTCGCCAAGCCCGGCGGCCAGAAACTCACCGCCGTGGCGCAGAACGAAAAGGCCGCGCCCCGCGACCTCGTCAGTCTCGGTGAGGGCGATCAGAAGATCACGCTTCAGTGGAAGGGCGGCCTCCCGAAGCCGAAGCTCAACGGCACACGTGCCACGTACGAGAACGCCGTTCCGCAGGGGGACGTCGTCGTCGAGGCGACCCGCACTGGCTTCGAGCAGTATGTCGAGATCAAGCAGCGCCCGACCGTCGAGGGCTACGCTTACACGCTGCCGCTCAAGGCCAAGGGCTTGAAGGTCAAGCAGCAGAAGGACGGCAGCCTGCTCTTCATCGACAAGCGGAACAAGTCGCGGGCGGTCATGCCCGCCCCGGTAATGTGGGACGCTGCCGTGGATCCGGTTTCGGGCGAGCACACCCACCGTGTCAAGGCGGGGATGAAGGTTGTCCAGCACAAGGACACGGTCGATCTGGTGATCACGCCGGACGCGAAGTTTCTCGCGGATCCGGCCACCAAGTACCCCGTGACGGTCGACCCGTCGACGTCCTCGCTGAGCAACGTCTTCGACACCTACGTCCAGCAGGGTGAGACGGTCGACTGGTCCAACGATGTCGAGCTCGACCTCGGCAACCCGGGTACGACCAACGCTGACGGCACTCCGCGGACTGCCCGTTCCTTCGTCAGCTGGAACACCGCGCCGATCTCCGATGCGCTGGTCTCCAGCGCGAAGCTGAGCCTGTGGAACTTCCACTCCGGCAACACCACGTGTGCCGCCCAGTCCTGGGAGGTTTGGTCGGCCGGCGCCGCCTCGACGTCGTCGCGCTGGACCGCGCAGCCCGCGTGGACGGCGAAGAAGGCCACCTCCACCGAGACCAACGGCAACCCGTCGTGCACCTCGGCGCCGGACGGCTGGGTCAATGCCGATGTCACCACACTGGTCCAGGAGTGGGCCTCGGCGAAGGCCACCCGCGGCCACATGGGCTTGCGAGCCACCAGCGAGACGGTGACCGCGCAGTGGAAGCGGGTCAACTCCGCCAACGCCGCGTCGAACCCGCCGAAGATGGTCGTCACTTACAACTACCGTCCGCGCACCGGTACCAAGCAAGAGGCCGGCCCGCCGTACTTCTCCTACGGTGGCGCGTACACGGTCGACACGGTGAGGCCGATTCTTCGCGACACCTTCGTCGACGCCAACGGCGACAAGGTCAATGGCACCTTCCAGATCTTCGATTCCGCGACGGACACCCAGGTGGGCAACGTCCTCGTGTCGCCGTATGTGCCCTCAGGCCAAATCGCATCAGTGACCGTGCCCGCAGGCGTACTGACGAACGGCAAGACGTACAAGTTCCGGACGAACCCGTACGACGGCACGCACTACAACACCGGCTGGTCGGCGTGGAAGACCTTCACGGTCGACACCACTGCTCCGGCCGCTCCGGTGAAGATCGTCTCCACCGACTACCCCGTTGACAAGTGGGTCAAGGGCGCGGGGCAGGCGGGCACCTTCACGGTGACGCCACCCGCCGCGGATCACAACTCACTCGAGTGGTCCCTTGACGGCCTGACCTGGACCAATGTCACCACCAACGGTTCCACTGCTGACAAGGGCATCTCCATCGCCCCGCCGCGGGACGGCAACCACACGCTCCAAGTCCGCGCTGTGGACAAGGCTGACAACAAGTCCGCCGTCACGGAGTACGCGTTCCACGCGGGTCCGGGCGGCTTCGTCCAGCCCCGCGAGGGTGAGCGCACCGCCCGCCGTCTGCCGCTGGTCGCTGAGGCCGACGCCGCCAAATACAACTCCGTGTCGTTCTCCTGGCGCCGCTCCGAGGCCGACACATGGGTGAAGATCCCGGTCGCCGATGTCACCAAGGACGACCAGGCGCTCACCGCATGGCCTGTGCCCCTGGCCGCCGGAAAGAACGACGCCCTGGTCTGGAACGCCACGAGCACCGTGGACCCGGACGGAAGCGTCCAGATCAAGGCCGACTTCACCGGGCCGAACAGCGCCGCCGGCAGCACCGAGGCGCTGTCCGTCGTCGTCAACCGCAACGGGGATGACGCGGCCGGCACCGACATCGGACCCGGCTCGCTGAATCTACTCACCGGCGATTTCACCGTCTCCGCGAGCGACGCCTCCTACTTCGGCCTGGCCGCCGCACGTACCGCGTCCTCGCGGGACCCGCAGGCCGCAGCGAAGCTGGCGGGAGCTGAGGGCGGCCAGTCGGCGATCTTCGGCAAGGAGTGGCTCTATGGCGCCGCCTCCAGCCAGGTGAGTTCCCCGTACGGCGGTCTGGTCAAGACCTCCGCAACCTCGCTCAGCGTCACGTCCATCGCGGACGACACGCAGTACCACTTCACCGCAGACAAGGATAAAACTGGCTGGGTCCCCGAGGCGTGGCTCTCCGACTACACGCTGACGGGCAGCTTCACCGGGAACTTCACGCTCAGGGACAAGGAGGGCAAGGTCACGACGTTCGTTCCGGTCGAGACGACCTCGCCGAGCCATTGGCGTGCGTCGACGACCTACTTGGACGGACTCGGGGACTCGACCACGACGACCGTGACCGAGACGGTGACGGTCGGCGAGAGCAGTTTCATCCGGCCGAAGAAGATCATCGCGCCGACCCCGGCCGCAACGGCCGCGGCCTGTGCGGCGGACTCCGCCACGCGGGGCTGCCGGGTCCTGGAGTTCGTGTACGCCACGGCCACCACGGCAACCGGCACCGCGTCGAGCGCCGACTTCGGCGACTACGCGGGACAGGTCCGTGAGATCAAACTCTGGTCCACGGCCCCTGGTGCCGCCGCGGCCACGGCTATCGCTGTGTCCACTTACCGTTACGACTCCCAAGGCCGGCTGCGCCAGCAGTGGGACCCGCGGCTGTCCCAGCAGTCCCAGACCGCATACACGTACGACAGCGTCGGCCGCGTCGTGACCTACCAGTCCAAGGGCGAGAAGCCCTGGTCGCTCGCCTACGGCACGGCGGGGGGATCGGGGGCAGGTGACGGCATGCTCCTCAACGCCCGCCGTACCGGCCTCGCGGCCGGCACCATCGACACGGAGCAGGGTGAGTCGGTCACCACGGTGGTCTACGATGTGCCGCTCACCGGTGCGTCCGCTCCATACAAGATGGGCGCGAGCGATGTGAAGGCGTGGGGGCAAACCAACCTCCCGAGTGACGCGACCGCGGTCTTCCCTGCCGACTCCCGGCCCGCTTCCAACTCCGGCGCGTCTCTGGCCGCCGACGCCTACAAGCGCGCGACGGTCCACTACATCGGCGTCTCCGGACAGCCGGTAAACTCGGCCGCGCCCAGCGGCAGCATCACCACCACCGAGTACGACCGCTTCGGCAACACGGTGCGGGAGATCTCTGCCGCGAACCGCGCCGTGGCCCTCGGTATCTCGGCTTCCGACAAGGCCATGCTGGCCAACCTCGGCATCGACGGCCTGTCGACGGCCGAGCGTGCCGAGTTGCTCTCCATCCGGTCGGTGTACAGCGCCGACGGATCCGTGGAGCTGGAGGAGCTCAGTCCGCTCCAGCGGGTGGAACTCACGTCGGATCTCAAGTCGGGTTCCACCACGCTGGTGGCCGCGGGGACCTCGGTCACCGCTCGTCCGTGGGTGATCAACACCTACGACGAGGGCCGCCCGACCGACGGCTCCGCCCAGGTGGAAGGACAGGTCACCACGGTCACCTCGGGTGCCCAGGTGCGCGAGTACCCGGCCATCCAGGGCGAGACGCGCTCGACCAGGACGACGCTCGACTGGACCAAGGGCCTGCCCCTGACGTCCGTCGTGGACCCCTCGGGTCTCGCGCTCACCACGACCACGCAGTACGACACCCAGGGTCGGGTCAGCAAGCAGATCCTGCCCGGAGCCACCGCCTCTGAGGCCACCACCCGTGTTTCCGCCTACTGGTCGGCCACCGGCACCGGAACCTGCCAGGGGCGCCCTGAATGGGCGGATCTGCTCTGCTCCACCGGTCCCGGCGGTGCGATCACCGGCGGCGGCTCGAACCCCTCGCAGCTGCCCGTCAGCACGTTCGAGTACGACAGGTATGGGAACGTGGCGAAGACCACGGAGACCGCTGGCGGCGTGACCCGCACGACCACCACGACGTACGACGCCGCGGGCCGACCGGACAACGTCAAGACGACGGGCGGCTTGGGCCAGGCGGTTCCCGAGGTCACCACCGAGTACGACCCCGAGTCCGGCAAGATCGTCAAGAGCGTGTCGCCGACCGGCGGCACGATCATCCGGGCGTTCGACAAACTCGGCCGTCAAATCTCCTACACGGACGCCGATGGTGGCAAGACCACCTCGGAATACGACCTGCTCGACCGGCCGCTCAAGGTCAGCGACAGTGTGCCGTCCTCGGTGACGTACACATACGACCACACCGCCGACCCGCGCGGCTTCGCGACCAGCATCACGGACTCTGTCGCCGGCACCTTCCGCGCCACGTACGACGTCGACGGCGCTCTGGACACCGAGAAGCTGCCGGGTGGCTACACCCTGCGGCAGACCCGTGATGCCAGCGGCACGGTGACCGACCGCACGTACACCCGGGACAGCGACGGCGTGACCCTCGTATCCGACACGGTCACCCAGACCGTGAACGGCCAGGTAGCCCGCCACTCCGGCTGGTCGGACCAGGGCTACCAATACGACGCGGCGGGCCGACTCACCTCGGTCGTGGACACCGCGAACACCGTCTGCACCGTCCGCAACTACACCTTCGACAAACGGGCCAACCGGACCGGGCTGACCACCACGACTGGCCAGCCCGGTCTCGACTGCCCCACCACGGGAGGCACGACCACCACCCAGACGTACGACAGCGCCGACCGGCTGACCGACACGGGTTACGTCTACGACGCCTTCGGCCGGACCACCGCCCTCCCGGGCAGCGTGGCCGTCGGCTACTACGCCAACGACCTCGTCCGTCAGCAGACTGCGAACGGCACTCGCCAGACCTGGGAGCTCGACGCCCTCCACCGGCTCCGTTCCTCCACGGTCGAGACGGGCAGTGGCTCGACGTGGACGCAGACCCAGGCCAAACTCAACCACTACGACAGCGACGGCGACAGCCCACGCTGGATCACCGAAGACGGTTCGGGCTCCGTGAGCCGCATCGTCGAATCTCTCGGCGGTTCCATCGGTGCGATCACCAGCAAGACCGGCGACACCGTCCTGCAACTGTCCAACATCCATGGAGACATCGCTCTCCAGTTGCCCCTGGACACCTCCAAGGCGCCCGTCGCACTCGACAACGACGAGTACGGCAACGCCCGGGCCGGCCAGGCTCAGACGCGCTACAACTGGCTTGGGGACAAGCAGCGTTCCAGTGAGACTCCGACCGGCACCGTCCTCATGGGTGCCCGGCTTTACAACCCTGCCACGGGACGCTTCCTGTCGCTCGACCCCGTCTACGGCGGTAGCTCCAACGCGTACGAGTACTGCGCCGGCGATCCGGTGAACTGCACCGACCTGGACGGCCGCTGGAGCCGGACGAAAAATCGCTCATATTCGTGGGGACGGCTCTCGGTCAAGTACTGGGCGCCTGGAGGCTGGGGTACCGGCGTCGGTGGCGTATCGGTCAAGGTCGTCGCCAATAAGCGGTGGACTTACCGGATCGGCAACTACGGCTGGTACACGTACACCATCGTCGGAGCTGTCACCGGTCTCCTCGCGCTGATCTTCATCCCCGCGGCGCCGATCATCATCGCGGTAGGGTTGTTGCTGACCATCGTCCTGGCAACCATCCAGGTCATCGCCAACTGGGCGGCCAATACTGGCCGGTGTTTGCATATCAACGCCGGCGCCAGCGTCTACACCAAGTGGTGGACCCCGCGCTATATCTTCGGACGCTACGTCTACCCTTGGCGCGGCAGCTGCTGACAAGAGCTGATCGTTAGCAGGATCCGCACATCACCATGGCGGGGGTACCGAGGCATTACGCTCCGGTGCCCCCGTTCACATCTGGCGACTGATCCTCCGGGGATGGCCGCCGCCCGCAGTACTCAACCGTCATTCCATCGAACAGAGATGTGAGCTGCATGAACCAGCACAAGCGTGCCGCGGTCGCCTTCTTGGTGATGGGCGTGGTCTACGTCCTCATCGGGATACCGCTCTCCGTGGCCTTCGGGCGCGGATTCGGAGCCCCGCTCTTCTGGCTGGCGTCGGGCAGTCTCGCTGCAGCGTGGTTCCTCGAGCGCAAGGCGTCCAGCCTTCGCTAGACGAGCGGGTTCGGGCCGTCGCCACTTCGAAGGGGCGGGGGCCCAGCTGCATAGTGACGCGGATCCGCCGCTTGTACCGGTTGTCGGGCCGTCTACCTGTTGAGGGTCTCCCTCGTGTGGAGATATCGCCCCATGGGCGATGAGGGGATCAGGCGAGATCGCGCAGACTACGGATTGCGGCTGCCCGCATAGCGGCGGGGGTCACCGGCACGCCGGTTGTTCCGGGGGATGACCGGCGCCGCCTCCCGCGACAGCAAGCCTCCGCAGGCTGGGCCGATCGATACGCATCTTGCGGATGCCGTGCTCGGTCAGGTAGTGAGCCACTGCTTCCGAGATGACAGACGACGGCCTCGGAAAGGTCGGCACCCGCGTCCTGGCCCGGCTGTGCGAACTCGGCATCGCGGTGGTGTGGTGGCGCGTCCTGGCTGTCGACTCCGCCGCCCCGACGAACGCCTGCCCGACCTCGCGGCCTCACCGCCGTACGACGGCACCGAGCACCCCAGCGGCCTCCTCTGGGACTTGCACCCCGGCTACGTCCTGCGCCCGCAGGACCGCGTGGTGCTGGCACGCCACTCGCCAGCGCCTGGCCGAACTCCTGGGTGCCGGCTCGCGGACCCGCCCACCCGCCACGGGCGCGTCTTCCCCTTAACTCCTCCCGCACGCCGCCTGTTTGGGGCTGATTGCGGTGCTTAGGCGTGGTAGGCAGCGCAGGGTCGCGTGGGGCACGATCGTTCGTCGGGCTGATGGACGGGGGCGCATGGAGACGGAGTCGGCAAGATCCGCGAACGGGCGGCTGGACGGCGCCGCGTCACTGCTGAAGGTGCCAGCAGTGCCGCTGCGCGGGATGAACGGAACCGCTTGGGTCGGCGAAGGTCCGGGCGGGATGACCGAACCCACGCGATTACTCTGCGCGGCCGCGCATCTGCGGCCGGACAGAGCCGAGGAGTTCGCTGAGAAACTCCGGAAGTGGCGGCGGAAGAAGGCCAAGGAGTTCGGCGGCAGGCTCACCCCGAAGAAGGTTCGCGAGCGGCGCCTGGAGCGGGCGGCCAAGCGGGCCATCGCGGGTGAGAAGGCCGCGCTGGAGAAGTCGTTGGACGACGAGGAGCCGACCGCTCCCAAGCAGCCGCGGGTGCTCGTCGGCCACGAGTACGTGCGCTGGGTGCGCCGCCGGATCGCGGCTGGCGGGCGGCCGGTGCCGTCGTACGGCTACGACCTGGAAGCCGTACTGACCGCATGCGCCCAGGCGGAACGGCTGTTGCGGCTGCGTCGCGCCATCACAGCCCTGGCGTGCCTGGCCGGTGGGCTGTGGGTGCTGACGCCGCTCGCCTACCTTGCCCCGTTGGTCGCCTTGATCGGGCTGTGGGTGGCCTTCTACACGGACCGGTTGCTCGCCCAGCGGCGGCTGCGCGCGGTGATCGGCGCTGACGAGAGCGGGACGTGGGGTGCCGAGGTGCCGCGCCGGTTTCGGAGCGCGGTCGAGCGGGTCCGAGACGGGGCGTACGGCGAGGTGGTGCCGTATCAGAACCAGATCCGATCCTCCGGGGCGAAGTATCACTTCGTGGGGGCGGGCAAGGTCTGGTTCGAGACCCAGATCGGTATCGACGTGACGCCCGCCAAGGCGAAGGACGGAGACGACAGCCAAGGTTCCGAAGACGGAAACAGCCCTCTGCGGTCCTTGCCCAGTGTGGAAGAACTGCTGGCCGGTTCCCGTCCCGGCGAGGGGGTGGTCCGGTTCACCCCGGACGACCTGCACGCACATGTGGCCCGTGAGCTGCAACGTCCCATCAAGCCGCTGCCCGACTACCACCCCGACAGCGAACAGGAAGTGTTCGGCGTCGCGGCGATCGCCTCCGACCGCTGGGAGACGCTGACGCCCGAGCGATGGGAGGGGCTGGTCACGCTGGCTCGCGACGGTGTGCGGGCGGCGGACGCGCAGCGCGCGCCGAAGATCGCCCGGCGCTTCCTGTGCGCGCGGATGACGTCGTGGGACGGCGAGCTGGTGGCCTCGCTCTTCGTGGGCTTCGCCTACGAGAACCACTACCTGCGGGTCGTTGTCCGCCCGCATGTGGTCAACCCGGTCCACCCCGTTGTGCGCGAGGCCGAGACGAAGGCGGCGGCCGCGGGCTGGGCGTGGAGACGGCACACCGCATACCTCGCCGCTGTGGACACGGGCTGGTTCGTGGTCCGGCTGTTCAAGCGGGCCAAGAAGGGCGAGGAGCGTCCCGGGCAGGATCCCGGCAAGGGGCCGGTGAGTCTGCGGGAGGTCTACTCGACCCGGTACATGGACGACATGCTCCAGTACGACGACGCCCGCCGGTACATCGAGATGATGCAGGGCCGGGTCCTCGCCGCGGTCGAAGGCTTTCTGGTCGAGCACAACGTGGACACCGGCGTGTACCGGGAGCGGATCACGGTCGTCCTCAACAACGGTGTCATCAACACCGGCGAGATGAGCAACGTTCAGAACCAGCCGGGAGCGGTGGGCTCCCAGCAGTCGGCAGGAGGGGCGAAGTGATGTTCGGTCGCAAGGCAGAGCAGCCCGGTGGCACCAACTCGGGCATCCAAAACAGCGGATCCATGCAGAACGTGCAGAACCAGCCCGGCGCCTACCGCTCGAGCCAGACTCAGGACAACTCCGTCATCGGCCACGATGAGCTACAGGGCATCGCCGAACTGCTGGTCCGTATCCGGCAGGGCATGGAAGGCGAACAGGCCCGCGTCAGGGACTACGAGCTGTGCGTCGGCTTCCTGGACACGGTGGCCGAGCAACCGCTGGACAGCCCCGACGGGCGGGCCGTGGCCAAGGGGCTCCTGGAGAAGATCAAGGAGAAGTGCGGAGGCGTCCCCGGCCTGGTGTCCTTGATCGCGTCCACCCTGTCGGCGGTCTCGGCACTCGCCTGACGCATACCCGGGACAAGAGGCCGGGGGCCGCCCATGCCCCGGCCTCGTTGCCGGACAGGCGGGCAGTCGGCGTATCGAACTGCACCCTGCACGGCGTAACCCCGGCTGTCCGTAAGAGCGAGCCGGGAAGACCTTCTGACCGCCGTCGCCATGGGCGTCGGCGTGCTCACTGTCCCGCCCTCCCCTGCGGCATCCGCTCCCGACACGAACTCCGTCCCGGATCTGCCACTCTTGTCTGGCGTGCGTCAGTAATGCGTCGGCAAGGCGTCAAGAACACAGGAGGACGTGTGACAGGGCGGGAGGTCCCCGACGAGTATCTGGAGGGGTATGTCCAGATACTGGCCGAGGTGTGTGCGACGGGCCGTCGCCTCACTCGGGACGAGTTGGAGTCCCTGCGGGCCCGGGGGGAGCGCGCCGCCGAAGCCGGCTTCGGGATACGGGCCGTCGTTCGCCGGCACCTGGCCGTGGCCCGTGAGCATTGGCCCGTCCTCGCCGCCGCGGCGGATGATCGCGCACTCGCCGCCGTCGAGCAGGCGATCGACGCCTTCGCCGAAGGACACGAACGGGCGCAGCAGCTCGCCGTGCGGCAGGAGGAGGCGGTGCGCCGGGAGTTCATCGACGACCTGCTCTACGGCCGCAGCGACCTGGGCCGCTTGTCCGAACGGGCTGAGCGCTTCGGCCTGCTCCTCTCCCGCGCCCACGCCGTCGCCGTCGCGCAGGGCGGCAAGCCGGTCGAGGAGACCGACCCGGCCACCCGGCAGGTGGAGAGTGCCGTGGTCGGCCGGTTCGGCGAGCGGCGCATTCTGCTCACCACCAAGGACGGCCGACTCGTCTGTATCGCACCCGGGGACCAGGACGACGTGCTGGTGTTCTTCGCCAAGCAGGCGTATGCGGCCAACGAAGGCAGCCAGGTCGCCATCGGACGCCCGCACCCGGGTGCGCGAGGAGTCGTCCACTCCTACGAAGAGGCCCTCAACGCCCTCGACCTGGCAGACCGGTTGCAGATTCATGAGCCGGTACTGCGCGCGGCCGACCTCCTCGTCTACCCGGTCCTGACCCGCGACCGGCAGGCCATGGCCGACCTCGTCGGCAACACCCTCGGCCCGCTGCTGAGCGCACGTGGCGGCGCCCGTCCCCTCGTCGAGACACTGACGGCGTACTTCGACTCCGGCTGCGTCGCCGCCGAGGCGGCGAGGCGCCTGAACCTGAGTGTGCGGGCCTTCACCTACCGGCTGGAGCGCATCCACAAGCTCACCGGCGCCGACCCGGGCGATCCCGTCCACCGCTACACCTTGCAGACCGCGGTGATCGGGGCCCGGCTTCTCGGGTGGCCCGACGACGAGGTGTGACGGCCGGCGTCCCATTGCGATCACCTCTTCCGTGCGGGCTTCGTCCCAACAGACAAGGCTGCTCGGCCGTTTACCGCGAGCACGACGCGCTCCGTCCGGGTCTCAGCCCTCGGCGGGGACCACCGGCCGACGGCCCCGCCAAGTCGACGGCAGCCGCCGTTCCCAACGACAGGACGAACGCTCATGTCGGCGAAGACTCGGCAGGCGGACCTGACCCCCAGCCGAAGAAGAACAGGAAGGACGCGAAGGGTAGAAAGGGCTGACACGCCCCCGCCGGAGGCGGCCGGCCGCAACGAGGGTCATGGACTCCGGTCGGTACTGTCCGCCCGGAACGTCAGATCGACGACGTAGGCGACGAGCGATCCGACGAGCACGGCCCACGCCACACCGGCAAAACCTGCGGTCTGCCAGCCAACAGCACTCACGAGCACGGCCGCTGCCACTCCTGCCGTGGTTGCCCGCCACCTGGGCAGGAAGGACCACTGTCGGCCCGCGCTGCCCGGACGGCGGATCTCCACGAGCGCGGTTCTGATCACCAGCATGGCGATGACGGCCACTGGGGCCGGTACAGAGGAATCCATTCTTGCTGCTCCTTCCGATCCTGGGGGATGGACAGGGGGGGTCCGGCCTGCTTCGGGCGGCGTCAGCCGAGCGCGAAGTAGCGCAGCCACACGTAGCCGAGCGCGATAGCCACGGTCACGCCGGTGACGATCAGGCCGTACTTGGTGAACTGCCAGAAGGAGATGGGCTGGCGGTTGCGTTCGGCGATGCCCAGGACGACGACGTTCGCGGAGGCGCCGATCGCGGTGGCGTTGCCTCCCAGGTCGGCGCCGAGAGCGAGAGCCCACCACATGACGTGGTCGCCGGCGCCGCCCATGTTCTGGACGAGGTCGCTGGTGATGGGGGCCATGGTGGCGACGTAGGGGATGTTGTCGACGATGCCGGACAGGACCGCGGAGGCGCCAAGCACGGTCATGGAGCCGCCCGCGACTCGGCGAGCTCGGTGGCGGTCTCGATGCCGGTCAGGCCCTCGCCGACGACCAGCACGGTGCCAGCTCCGCCCAGCCTGTCGAGGTGTGCGCGCAGCCGCAGCGCCGACGGCCGTCCCGCGACGTCGAAGGCGTGCTCGGCCACACCGGGGACACTGTGGTCGGCGACCCGGCTGCCGAGTGTGTACAGCAGCGTGTCGTACCCGAGCTCGCCGTCACCGTCCTCGCCGGTCACGGCGACGGTCCTGGTCTCCGGGTCCACCGCGGTGACGCGCGCTACGCGCAGCCGTGCCCCGGTATCCGCGAACATGTCGGCGAGCCGCCGGGTCGCGAGTTCCCGGCCCGCCGCGAGCATGCGCATCCGCTCGACGAAGACCGGCTCGGCGTTGACGACGGTGATCTCGGTGTCGGCGGGTGAGAGACGGCGGGCCAGGTTCCCGGCGGCGAAGGCCCCGGCGTAACCGGAGCCGAGGACGAGGATGCGGTGCTTCATGGTGAGCCTCCTGTCTGAATCGCGTGCCCCTTGAGCGGGACAG
Organism: Streptomyces sp. AK08-02; assembly: GCF_033795085.1. Classification (NCBI taxonomy): domain Bacteria; kingdom Bacillati; phylum Actinomycetota; class Actinomycetes; order Kitasatosporales; family Streptomycetaceae; genus Streptomyces; species Streptomyces sp. AK08-02. Next base: position 316,750 of record NZ_JARAZV010000014.1, on the reverse strand, counting down.
CGCGGCGATTCCTGACAGGAGCCGGGTGTGAGGTGGGTCACCGGACCGGTGGGGGTGGCTCTCCGCAGGCATGCCGGAGCCGCCCGGAAACAGGAGGCGGCATCAGCCACACGTTGCAGCGGAACAGTGATGCGGTACCGGCCGTTCAGCGAGTCTCGACCCTGTGGCCCCTTAGGCGTCCAGGACGGCCGTATCTCCGCAACCTCGGTGCCCCGGCCGCCCAGCCAGTGGTCGAGTCCTGACCGGTCAGACACCCTCCACCCACCCACGTGCAGAGCTTGGATAGGGTGTGGAGCGCTTCGAACACTGGAGCCATAGGCGCTGCTGCAGGCGGCTCTGAGCGCTGCGACCGCACCTCACGGTGTGCGTGTTGCATGCGCCGGCCCCTGTGGGCATACCAGCTGCGGCCATGGGCCGCGATCAGGATGGGGTGGGGAATGTCCAGTCACCGGCTGTCTAAGAGAGGCCGCTACATCGCATGGGTAACGGCTGGTGTCGTTGTCGTCGCCGGCGCCGGAATCGCGGCGCAGACCTCGATGGCAGCCACCGCCTGGCCCGCCCAGAAGACGTTGACGGGCCGTGCCTTCGACGCCTGCACAGCGCCTTCCCTCGCGGCAATGAAGGCGTGGAAGACCAACGGCTTCTACGGCGGCGCCGCTGTCTACATCGGAGGGAAGAACCGCGGCTGTGCCCAGCCCAACCTCACCGCGTCCTGGGCGAAGTCGGTCAACTCCCTCGGCTGGAAGCTCATCCCGATCTACGTCGGCGCCCAGCCGCCCTGCCAGACCGGCTCCAACCCGGAGAAGTTCACCGCCTCCACGGCGGCCACCCTCGGCATGAGCAACGCCAACGACGCAGTTGCCAAGGCCACCGCGCTTGGGATGAAGGCCGGCAGCGCCATCTACCTGGACATGGAGCCCTACGACATCACCAACAAGGCGTGCAACGACGCCGTGCTGACGTACGTGCGCTCTTTTACCAAGACGCTGCGCGCCAAGACGTACCGCGCGGGCTTGTACGGCTTCAGCAGCTCCAGTGCCAAGGCGATCGCCACCGCCACCAACAAGACGGACCTGCCGGGCAACCTCTGGTACGCGCTGTGGGACAACAAGAGCACCACCACGACGGACTGGCCCTGGGACCCCAAGCTGTTCACCAACCACAGCCGCGGCCACCAGTACATGGTCAACAGCAAGGAAACACGCGGCGGTTACACCATCACCGTCGACCGCAACGCCTGGGACGCCCCTGTCGCCATCGTCGGATAAGGACACTTCTACGTGGCCTTGAGCGTCCCCGCCACCGACTCGGTGGCGGGGACGCTCAAGGGCCCGCGCGGTTCGGCGGTGGGACCGTATAAGGCTCGCCTGCCTGCCAACACGTACGGAGCAGTGTGCACGGCCGGGCACTGTGCCACGCACGTGGGAGCCGAGAACCGGCGTCCGAGTGCGCCACACCGACCGGTGGCGGGCGTGCTGCCCGGCCGATGCGCCCGGCGGATTGCCGCGGTGACGGTGTCCATCGCCTCCATCGAGCCGACGACAGCCGTCGTAGAACCGAGCGACGATCCCATGGCAAGCCTCACACCCCTACGACGCCCCACCGGGTCCGGTCCATCCGGTCCGAGGACGCCTCGCCGTACTTGATCTTTGGTAACTCGCTCAAGCCCGCACTGTCCTGCCTGTGAGCCCGGGCACGACGTGCCCGAGCGTTACCAGTGGGTCAGGTCGAATACTTCCGAGCAGTACGGGTCTACGGCGTCCGAAGGGTTGCACCGCAGTTGGTCGCCGGCGATGAGCGAGGGCAGGGCAGCGGCCAGGCCCTGCCACCGGTATTTGCCGCGTTCGCGAAGATGGCCCTGACCCGGCCCAGGAGGTGCCCGGTCAATCCCGGCGCCCCACCACCACGACCACGAAGAACCGCCGGACCCGTTCCGCCCCCGAAGTCGATCTCGACCCAGACCGGGCTCGCGCTGACGTCGGCGGGGGACACCGACGCGGGCAGCGGTTCCGTTCGGTGAGGTGAGGGCCAGGGTCACCTTGTCGCCGTCACGACAGGTCGGGTCCATCCGGTCTTTCCTCAGCGTCATGGAGGTCTGCGAGGATCCGCCTGATGTCCGCAACCAACGTCGTGGGTGTGGAAATCCGACCGGCTCGAACGGTCAGGGCACCCGGAGCACCAGTTGGATCAGCCTCGACCAGGTAACCCACTTCCGACAGGATGCCGAACAAGGCGGCGTGCAAGTGACGTCGAGCGGCCTCGTGTGTGCGGTCCGCGGTGGCCATGGGCCAGCCTCGTAGTTGCTCGTCGGCGGCGGCGCGCCGCAGACTGCGAGAGGTGAACCACTCCACGCCAACCGATTCACCGGAGTCGGTCACTACGACACCGTGTGCGCGGTAGCGGTCGTCGTTGTCCGCTTCGGGTAGTCCCGCAGCCGCCAGAAGTGTCCGAATCTCCAATCCCAAGGGACCACGAGTTGGAGATCGGCGTCGGTGCTGAGCACTTGGCATGGGGGCACGCTCCTTGGTGTGGGAAGGCCAGGCATCAAGAAGGGCAGTGGTGTTTTACCTTCGAATTTCCGGTACCGATCTGTGCAATGCGTCGTCACTCGACGAGGGTGATGAAACCATCGGGGATCCAACCCTCCAGGTATCCACGTAGAAATGGTCCGAGCTCACGTGGATGAACATCCAATTTGTCGTCCTCTGCATCGGACAGCGGATGCCAGACGTAGTCAGCATCCAGAAAGGGATGAGCGCAAGCGCGAAGGCTGATCCGTCTCATCCTGTCCTGACGGACAACGAATATATGGGTCAAGCCAGCCAGGCCACCTCGTTCCGACAACGGATCGAACCTGCCGACTACCGGAGTAGCGGCAATGAACCAATGAGAGAAGAGCGGGTCCAGAACGTGAATGACAGAGAACCTTGACGGCCGGACACGGATCACCCTTGCCTTGACCGGCCGCCAAGAAGATTCACCGTGAATTCGGCTCAGCAGCACGCGTTCCTGGCGGTCGATCACGGCCAACAAGGTAGACGACGCTTTCCTTCGAATAATGCTGCTCATGCGCTGAGTGTCCGTCAGAACAGAGGCTCGTGCCTTCGCTGAGTCGCAAGTGAATGAAGCCGACAACAATCAGACGATTCGCTGAAGTGAGGTGACTGCGAGAGGCGCGCGGAGCACCGCCCAAAGCGATGCATCACATCTGTCGGCTCGGGAGAGCAGCTGCGGTGTCGGAAAGGCGGAGCCGCGCTTCAGGAGGAGGCGATGCCTCCAACTGTCCCCGTCGTATCGCTGACGATGCACCAGCCATCGGCCTGATCCGAGAACATGCCCTGACCTGCAGCGATCGGCTGAGCGTTTCCGAATCGACGGGTCTGCGTTCCGGAGCCATTTCCTGGCCACCCGCTGACCTGCGGCGACGGAGTTTTCTACAAGCCCCACGAAGGCGGGGCTTGTGGAAAACCTTGTCGAAAAGTCCAGGATGCAGATCCTCGGCAAGGGCGCAAAGCCACTGGTCAGTGGTGGTGCCACATCCCCTGCGTTGCTGATCGAGCAGACAACATGGCGTACCAGTCACTGGCCAAGGAACAGGGTAGCGGATGTGGGCGAGCGAGGGTTGCGAGGATCCGGCCTGATGGGGCCAGGCACGTAGGCAGATGCTCCTGACCTGTTGACCAACCGTCTCGGCGCGACCCTCGCCCGGATCAAGGTGGTCGCCCAGTACAGCTGCAAGACCGTGGACGGTGACTACGAGCTCGCCGACCACAGCCACAAGATCGGAACGATCTGCGTACTGTGAGCGGGTTGCTCGCAACAAGTGCCGCGATGCGGTGAACGAGGCATGACGTCTCCACTCGCCGGCGGCAGTCAGGAGTCCGGGCCGATGCAGCGGTGGGAGAACGAAGGGCCGGCCCGGCTGCAAGCCGCTCTCGTCCGGGGCATGCTCCGGTTCACGGCGGCGCCCCTGGGTGGCGGCCCTGTCGTCCGGGGTGTCCTTCCCGTTCTGGACGGACGAGGCGTGGGGAGAGTGGCCGTATGGGACGGTCATGATGTCGGGTCCTCGGTGGCCTTCGACCTGCAGCTGGTGGACCGTCACGGGGACAACATCCCCGTCTCCGCACTGGCTGCTGCTCTGCGGCAGTCCGTGCGGCAGTCGTACGACGGCAAATGGAAGGCGGCGGGTCACGACGTTGACGGGCACGGCATCCCCGTCGTGGCCGCGGATGAGGTGGGGCGGATTCTGGAGGACGGTCCGGAGTTCGATCTCACGGACGCTCTCCACGCGGCAGCCGCAGGAATCACCTCGTCCGGAGGATGCGAACCCGCCGGGAAGCTGTGTCTGCTCGGCTTCTTCCTTCTCGACCAGCACAGCGCGCGTCTCTACGTGACCGGCGAGGGGCTGTCCGGCGTGGTCGGCCTCGACGTGTCACTTCGCGACGAAGAAGGAGCCGTGGCTGTGGGGATCACGGGCCTGGCCGCTGCCCTGCCTTCGCTCATTGCCGGAGACCAGTTGCGGTACAACCCGTCGGACGCTGTGGACCCGTACTGCTCGGCGGTTTTCGACCTGACCCACTGGTAGTAGCCGTCGTCTTCCGGGACAAGGGTGCCGACCGCCACCATGAGGTCGACCAGTACCTCGACGTGACGGCCTCGTGTCTCACCGAGGTCCCAGCCGTACCGACGGCCCTCACGGTCACGGGTGCCTGGGCGCTGACGGCCGACACCCTGTCACCGGCGGGGCACCGCGAGAGGCAGGGGGCGAGGGCGGTTGGACGACGCGGCCCAGGATCTGCCGCCTGTCCGCCCTGACCTGCGAAGTGGCGACAGTGTTGGTGTAATGACGTTGCCAGTCCCTCCTGTGTGCCCCACCTCACACGAACCTTGAAATATCTGATGAGTCAGTTACTGTTCTGTCAGGTGAATCGCCCGCAATCGGTGGGCGCGTATCCCTGCCGAGGTCTTCGATGAAGCTCGTCTACGTCTTCGACGCCTACTGCGGCTGGTCGCACGGGTTCTCCGGAACGCTCAGCGAGGTCGCCTCCCGACACCCCGAACTGCCTGTCGAGGTCGTCTCCGGCGGCCTGTTCACCGGTTCGCGCCGGGTGCCGATCCGCGAGTTCGGCTATGTCCAGGGCGCGAACGCCAAGATCGCCGAGCTGACCGGCGCCGAGTTCGGCGAGGCCTACGAGCGGTTGATCGCCGACGGCTCGTTCGTGATGGACTCCGAGGTCGCCGCCCGCGGTGTCGCCGCGCTGCGCCAGGTGGCACCCGGCCGTGCGGCAGAACTGGCCATCGCCCTCCAGCACGCCTTCTACGTGGACGGACTGAGCCTGTCCGAGACCGCCACCTACCGGAAGGTCGCGGAGGAGGCCGGGCTGGACGCCGACGCGGTGGTCGCCGCCTTCGCGGGGGCCGAAGCACCGGATGCGGCAGCGGACGACTTCCGTCGCTCGGCCGAGCTCGGAGTCACCGGCTTTCCCACTCTGCTGGCCGTCGACGGCCACCGTGTCACCCCGCTGGCCCACGGCCACGCCACCGCCGACGAGGTCGATCGGCGACTGGCATCCCGCTGAACCGCTGAACCGCTGAACCGCTGAACCGCTGAACCGCTGAAGAACTGAACCGCTGAACCTTTCCCGCCCCACCCCCCTGCGTGAAGGAGCCCCCGAATGAGCGCCCTGTCCTTCAAGGTCCTGGACCTGGATTTCCCGGCCGGCAGCAAGAACAAGACAGCCACCCTCGTCACCGGTGAGAACGAGGCCCTGCTGGTCGACGCCGCTTTCACCCGCGCCGACGGCCACCGCCTCGCCGCCGAGATCCTCGACTCCGGCAAGACCCTGACCACCGTCTTCGTCAGCCACGCGGACCCCGACTTCTACTTCGGCGCCGAGGTGATCGCCGACGCCTTCCCCGACGCGACGTTCGTCGCCACCCCGATCGTCATCGAGCACATCCAGCACTCCTACGAGGGCAAGCTCAAGGCGTGGGCCGCCCTCGGCCCGAACCTCCCCACCCGCCTGGTCGACCTCACCCCGCTCACCGGCGACCTCACCCTGGAGGGCCACCTCTTCGAGCTGAAGGGCGGCTCGGCCACGCTGCCCGACCGCCACTACCTGTGGCAGGCCGAGTCCCGCGCCCTCCTCGGCGGCGTCCTGCTCTTCCAGCAGGAGCACGTCTGGGTCGCCGACACCGCCACCCCCGAGTCCCGTGCCGCCTGGATCGACCTCCTCGACGAAATGGCCGCACTGGCCCCGGAGTTGGTCGTCCCCGGGCACCGCCTGCCCGACACCGCGGCCGACGTGACCGCCATCTCCGCCACCCGCGAGTACCTCCTGGCCTTCGAGGAGGAGCTCGGCAAGGCCGCCGACGGCGCCGCGCTCACCGAGGCACTCGTGGCCCGCTACCCGGACAACGGCATGCTGATCGCCGCCCAGATCGGCGCGAAGGTCGCCAAGGGCGAAATGAAGTGGGGCTGACCATGACCGTCCCCGAGTTCGCGGCCTCCACCGCCCCGGCCGACGTCGTACGCCGCCAGTACCTGGCCTCCGCCGCCGGTGACCTGGAGGCCCTGCGCGCCACTCTCGCCCCCGACGTGGAGTGGACGGAGATGGCCGGCTTCCCCCTCGCCGGCACCTACCGCACGCCCGACGGCGTCACCGCCAACGTCATGGAGAAGCTCGGCAAGGACTGGGACGGCTGGGCCGCCCACGACGACACCTACGTCGTCGACGGTGAGAACGTCGTCGTCCTGGCCCGCTACACCGCCGCCAACAAGGCGACCGGCAAGTCGATCGACGTACGTGTGGCCCACCACTTCGTCGTACGCGGTGGACTCATCGTGCGCTTCGAACAGTTCGTCGACACCGCCCTTGTCCGCGACGCCATGACCGTTTAGAGGTACCACCCGGTACTCGAAGACAGGAGAGGACCGTGTCCGCTGCCGACAACAAGGCGCTCGTCGTGGCGTTCTACGAGCAGGCGTTCAACGACTACCAGCCGGCGGAGGCCGCCGCCGCGCACCTCGGCGAGACCTACACCCAGCACAACCCGGAGGCGCAGGACAGTCCGGAAGCCTTCGTCGGCTACGTCCACTGGCTGCGCGGACAGTTCCCCGACCTGCGCCTGGACATCAAGAGGGTCGTCGCCGAAGGGGACCTGGTGGTCACCCACAGCAACCTGCACCTCAAGCCCGGCGACCGGGGAACGGCCGTCGCGGACTTCTGGCGCCTGGCCGACGGAAAGATCGTCGAGCACTGGGACGTGATCCAGGAAGTGCCCGAGAAGAGCGCCAACGACAACACCATGTTCTGAGTTCGTCGGCGCGAAGATCGCCCCGAAGGGGAGGGGGAGAGGGCAGGGTGAAGGGCGACGCCCCCGTCTCGTCGCCATTTCCCGCCCGTCGGTGCCGAGCGGCCCCCTACCGCACCAGGCAGGGCCGCTTGCCGTCGAACTCCCACCCCGGAACCAGGTACCGCATCCCGATCGCGTCGTCCCGCGCCCCCAACGCCCGCTCCTGGTACAGCTCGTGAGCCGCGAGCACCCGCTCCATGTCCACCTGGACGCCGAGTCCCGGCGCGTCCGGCACCGCGATCTCACCGTCGACGATCCGGGGCGGCGCGACCGTGAGGCGTTCCAGGCCCTCCTGCCAGATCCAGTGGGTGTCGAGGGCGTTGTACTCGCCCGGGGCCGCCGCCCCGCAGTGCGTGACCATGGCCAGGGAGATGTCGAAGTGGTTGTTGGAGTGACATCCCCAGGTCAGGCCCATCGCGTTGCACAGCTGGGCCACGCGTACCGAGCCGCGCATGGTCCAGAAGTGGGGGTCGGCGAGGGGGATGGACACCGACTGGAGGGCCAGGGCGTGGGTCAGCTGCCGCCAGTCCGTGGCGATCATGTTGGTCGCCGTGGGCAGACCCGTCGCCCGGCGGAACTCGGCCAGGATCTCGCGCCCCGAGTAACCGCCCTCCGCGCCGCAGGGATCCTCCGCGTAGGCGAGCGTGTCGGTCAGGGGGCGGCACAGCTCGATCGCCTCGGCCAGTGACCACGCGCCGTTCGGGTCGAGGGTGACCCGAGCCTCGGGGAAACGGTCCTTCAGCGCCCGTACGGCCTTGACCTCCTCCGCGCCTGCCAGGACCCCGCCCTTGAGCTTGAAGTCGCGGAAGCCGTAGCGGGCGTGGGTGGCCTCGGCCTGGCGGACGATCGCCTCCGGGGTCAGGGCCTCCTCGTGCCGGACGCGGTACCAGTCCACCTCCGAATCCCGCTCACGGACGTAGTCCAGGTCGGTGCGGTCCGGGTCGCCGACGTAGAAGAGGTAGCCCAACACCCGTACGGAATCGCGCTGTTGGCCGTCACCGAGCAGGGCCGCGACCGGTACGTCCAAGTGCTGGCCGAGCAGGTCCAGGAGGGCCGACTCGACCGCCGTCACCGCGTGCACGGTGGTGCGCAGGTCGAAGGTCTGGGCGCCGCGTCCGCCCGAGTCGCGGTCGGCGAAACGGGCGCCGATCTCCCGCAGGACGCGCTGGTAGTCACCCACCTTGGCGCCGACCACCAGGGACTCCGCGTCGCGCAGCGTCCGCGTGATCTTCTCGCCGCCCGGCACCTCGCCGAGCCCCGTACGGCCCTCGGAGTCGGTGAGGATCACGATGTTGCGGGTGAAGTAGGGGCCGTGCGCGCCGGAGAGGTTCAGCTCCATGCTGTCCCGGCCGGCGACCGGATAGACGGCGAGGGCGGTGACGGTCGGCTGACTCGTACTCATGGTCATCAGGGTCCTTGTGCGCGGGGAGGGGGAGAGTGAGCGAGGGATGCGGGGTCGGACGCGGGGGTCAGACGTTGAGGATGTCCAGGGCCCATTCCGCCGCCAGCACTCCGCCCAGGCCCAGTACCGCCAGTACGGTCGTGTAGCTCGTACGGACCTTGATGGCCTCGACGACGGACAGGTTGAAGTACTCCTTGAACAGCCAGAAGCCCGGGTCGTTGACGTGCGAGCAGGCGATCGAGCCGCAGGCGACGGCGAGCACCATGATCTCCGGGTGGACGCCGCTGCCCGCGAGGAGCGGCAGCACCACACCGGAGGCGGTGACGACGGCGACCGTCGCCGAGCCGAGCGCCACGCGCAGGATCACGGCGATGAGCCAGGCGAGGACGATGGGGGAGACGGACCAGGTGTCGGTCGTGTCCTTGATGTAGTCGGAGATACCGCCCTCCACCAGGACGTTCTTGAAGGCGCCGCCCGCGCCGATCACCAGCAGGATCATCGCCATCGCCTGGGCCGCCGAGGTGCAGGACGCGCCGACCTCCTCCAGGCTCCGGCCGATCCGCGGACCGAACGCCCACACGGCCAGACACAGGGTGAGCAGCAGTGCGATCGGGGCCGAGCCGACGAACGCGACGGTGTTCAGGAACGGGCTCTCGGCGGAGGTGGCCAGGTCGGTCACCGCCGCCCCCGCTATCAGGACCACCGGGAACAGGGCCACCGACAGCGACCAGCCGAGGCCGGGCATCTCCTCGTCGGTGAACTCGCGCTCACTGACCAGCCCCTTGGGGATGGACGGGTTCATCGCCCTGATGAACGGCAGGCGCGGCCACACCAGGGCGATCAGCGCGCCCACCGGGACGGCGATGAACAGGCCGTAGAACAGGGTCAGGCCGACGGAGGCGTGGAAGGTGGCCGCGACGGCGGTCGGGCCGGGGTGCGGGGGCAGGAAGCTGTGCATCGTGGAGAGGGTGATCGACATCGGCAGCCCGACCCACAGCAGCTTCGCGCCGGTGACCCTGACCAGGGTGAACGCGATCGGCACGATGATGATGAAGGCGACCTCGTAGAACATGGTCACGCCGATCAGCATCGACGTGACCACCATCGCCACCTGGACCCCGCGCGGTCCGCCCGCGTCGAGCAGCTTTCCGGCGATCCGCTGGGCGGCCCCCGAGTCGCCCATGACCCGGCCGACCATGGCACCGAGCCCGATGGTGAGCATCGTGTCGCCGATCTGACCCCCGATGCCGTCGGAGAGCACGTCCGGGATGGTGGCCACCGGGATGCCCCGGACCAGCGCGACGCCGACCGCCACGAGGAGCAGGGCGGCGAAGCCGTTGAGTCTGAACCTGGTCATGAGGAGAAGCAGGATGACGACGCTGATGGCGACCACAAGAAGAGGCAAGACAGTTCCCCTTTGAACTGTGAGCTGCTTTGAACTGTGAGCTGCTGCGTCGGGCCCGAAGTGGCTGGTCGGCCCGTGGAGAGGTCAGAGGGCCGGCTGTCGTACCGCCCCCACCAGCCCCAGGCCGTGGTCCAGCACCTTTGCCAGGGCCGCGAGGTCGTCCGGACCCGGGTCGGTGAGCGGGGCGCGGACCGGGCCGACCGGGAGACCGCGCAGCCTGGCCGCCGCCTTCACCAGGGACACGGCGTAGCCCGGCACCCGGTCGCGGAGTTCGACCAGCGGGACGTAGAACTCGCGCAGCAGCAGCGTCACGAGGGTGTCGTCCCCGTCCCGCAGCGCGCCGAAGAAGGCGTTCGCGATCTCGGGGGCGAAGGCGTGGACGGCGGAGGAGTAGGCGGGGACACCGACCGTGGCGTAGGCGCGGGCCTGGATCTCGGCCGTCGAGGCACCGTTGAAGAAGAGGAAGCCGTCGGGGGCGGCGAGGGTGAGGCGCTGGAGGCGGTCGAGGTCACTGTGACCGTCCTTGAGGCCGACGACGCCCTCGATCGCCGCGATCCGCCGCACACCCTCCGCCGTGAACGTGACCTGGCCGCGCTGGTACGCGATCAGCGGCAGCCGGGTCCCGGCGGCGATGTGGCGCAGCTGCTCCACCAGGCCGTCCTGCGGCGCCCCGACCAGATAGTGCGGCAGGACCAGCAGGGCGTCGGCGCCCGCCTCCTCCGCGATACGGGCGAACCGCAGCGCCTGCGCCCAGCCGTAGCCGATGCCCGCGACCACCGGCAGCCGGCCGTCGGCGATCTCGACCGTGGCGGTGACGACCGCGCGGTACTCGTCCTCGTCGAGCGAGAAGAACTCGCCCGTTCCGCAGGCGGGGAACACCGCGCCGGGGGCGGCGGCCAGTCGGCCGGTCAGATAGGCCCGGTACCCGTCAAGATCGAGACCGCCGTCGTCCCGAAAGCTGGTGAGGGGGAAGGACAACACCCCGCCGGTCATCCCGTCACGGAGCCGCTGGACGACTCCCGCGACCTCCGAGTTGATCACTGCCATGAACTCTGTCTCCCTATGCAGATACCGTCTGCGTATGAAGATGAAGATTAGGTGGGTGAACAGACGAGGTCAATGGTGGCGGCAGCGGCAACGGCCGAGTCGGCGGCAGCGGGGGAGCGGTTTCACGGCCGACCTACGATGAGGTCCATGCCGGAGAAGAGAGGTGTCCGCAGCGTGAAGTCGGCGGCCCGGACCGTCGCGCTGCTGGAACTTCTCGCCGCGCGGGGCGAGGAGCCCTCGCGCCTGGACGAACTCGCCGAGCAACTGGAAGTGCCGCGCAGCAGCATGTACCAGCTGCTCCAGACCCTCGTCGACTGCGGCTGGGTCCGCTCCGACGCCACCGGCTCCCTCTACGGCATCGGCATCCGCGCCCTGCTCACCGGTACCGGCTATCTCGACGGCGACCGGCGCATCCGCGCGGCCCGCCCCCATCTCGACGAGGCCTCGGACGCGCTCGGCGAGACGATCCACCTGGCACGGCTCGACGGGCCGGACGTCGTCTACCTGGCCACCCGGGAGTCCCACGAGTACGCGCGCACCATAAGCCGGGTCGGTCGCCGCGTCCCGGCCCACGCCGGGGCCCTCGGCAAGGCGCTGCTCGCGGAACGCCCGGACGACGAACTCCCGCTTCCTGAAGGTGAGTTGGCCGCCCTCACCGACAACACTCACACCACCCGGGCCGCTCTGCACGCCGATCTGGCCCGGGTGCGCGAGCGCGGCTGGTCCGTCGACCGCGAGGAGACGGTGCCCGGTATCGCGGGCTTCGGCTTCGCCCTGCGCTACGACACCCCGGCCACCGACGCCATCAGCTGCTCGGTGCCGGTGGCCCGGCTCACCCCGGAGCACGAGCTGAGGATCGTCGCCGTCATGCGCGAGATCCGCGCGAAGATCGAGACCCAGCTCCACCTGGCCTCGGGCGCCCCCGACTGGCGCTGAGCCCCTACGGGACGAGCCCCTGAGCCGCCCGCACCCCCTGGACCGTTCAGGCCAGCGGTACCCGGGTGAACCGTCCCGCCGTCCGCAGCTCGCCCTCGATCCGTGACGCCGTCCCGTACAGCTCGGGCAGGATCTCCGTCACGCAGCTCTCCGCCGTACGCCGGGTCGTGTGCATCGCCACGTTCACCGCGGCGACCACCCGGCCCGTACGGTCCCGCACCGGGACCGCGATCGACCGCAGCCCCTCTTCCAACTCCTCGCTGACCAGGGCGTATCCCTGCTCCCGCACCTCCGTCAGCACCCGGGCGAAGGCCGCCGGGTCCGTCACGGTGTGCGGCGTCAGCGGGGCCAGTGGAGCCAGTGGAGCCAGGTCCCGCGCCTGCCGCTGCGCCTCCGGTATGCCGGCCAGCAGTACCCGGCCCATCGAGGTCGGGTACGCGGGAACCCGCGTCCCCACGGTGATGTGCGCGCTCACGATGCGCCTCGCCGCCGCCCGCGCCGTGTACTGGATCTCCGCCCCCGAACCCGCCCCCGAACCCGGCCCCGAGTCCGTCGACAGGATCGCCAGTGACGCCGACTCCTGTACCCGGCCCGCGAGTTCGGCCAGGTGCGGGCCGGCGATCTCGGGCAGTGACGTACGGGAGAGGGGTGGGAAGCCGAGGGACAGGACCCGGGGGGTGAGGACGAAGGTGCGGCCGCGTGTCTCGACGTAGCCCAGGTGCTCGTAGGTGATCAGGGCCCGGCGGGCGGTCGCCCGCGCCAGGCCCGTCGCCCGCGCGACCTCTGTCAGGGTCAGCTCGGCGCGGGACTCGCCGAAGGCGGTCAGGACGGTGAGGCCTCTGGCCAGGGACTCGACGAACTCGCGGCCCAGTTCCTGCTTCGAGGCCCCGGTCCAGGCCGCGAGGCCCGACGGGGACGCGGGCGCCCCGTCCGCCGGGCGCACCCGCAGCTCGGCCTCCATCGCGGTCACCGTCGAGCGCAGTCGCGGCAGCAGGTCGTCGCGCAGGCCGGTGACCGTACGGCGGCTCGTGTGGCTGACGACGCTCGCTACACAGGCCACCCGGCCCGTGCGGGGGTCCCTTACGGGTACGGAGACGGCGACCAGCCCCGGTTCGATCAGCTGGTCGTCCAGTGCCCAGCCGTCGGCGCGGGCCCGCTCGACGTATGCCTCGAAGTCGGCGCCCGAGTCGCCCGAGTCGGCGGGCCGGGGCGGAATGGCGGGGAAACCGAGGTCGGCCGGGTCCGCCGCCCGGCGTTCGTGCCAACGGCGCCAGTCTGCGGCCGTCCACTCGGTGGCGAACAGCGGGCCGGGAGCGGTGCGTTCGGCGGGGAGGAGGTCGCCGATGCGGAAGCTGAGGGACATCGCGCGGCGGCGAGTCGCCTGGTGGATGAACCGGATGCCGTCCCGGTCGCCGACCGCGAGGGACACCGACTCGTCCAGCTCGTCGGCAAGGGCGTCCGCGTGGGCGTCGAGCAGGGCGGGCAGCCGGAGGGCGGCCAGATAGGCGTTGCCGAGTTCCATCAGCCGAGGGGTGAGAACGGCGTCCCGTCCGTCGAGACGGACGTACCCCATGCGGGCGAGCGTCGCCGTGATCCGGTCGACCGTGGAACGCGCCAGACCGGTCGCGCGCTCCAGCCCGCTCAGGCTCAACGTCCCGCCCGCCTCGGTCAGTTGCCGCAGTACGGCGATCCCGCGCATCAGCGGGGCGACGGCCTCGGCGGGTACGGGACCGTCCAGGACCGGCGGGACATTCGTGGCGGGGGCAACCATGGGCACACCGTAATGCCCGTACGGAACCGCTGGTCATATGCCCGGCGGCAACCGTCGGCTCATCGCCGGGTGATCGCCACCCGGTAGTTCCCGTCGAGGTCCGCGCCCGCCACGGTGATCCGGACGCGCCGACCCGGGTCGGTGAAGGACTCGCCTGGCGTGAAGGGCGCGTCGGAGAGTTCCGCGTGCACGTTCGGGCTGCGGGTGCAGCCGCCGCTGCCCCGGCGGGAGTCGTACACCGTGACCGGACCACGGCCGGTGTCGACGTTCGCGTCGACCCGGTAGATCAGCACGCCCGGCCGGCACACCGTCTCGTCGTTGCCCTCGCGGGTACGCAGTTCGACGGCGTATCCCGTACGGGAGGTCAGGGGTACGAACACGAGTTTCGCGCCGCCGGGACGGGCCAGCGGGGTGAGCGTGTACTCGGTCGTCCCGCTGGTCACCGCGCAGCCGACCTGCGAGGGGTCAAGCCAGCCGAGCTTCCACTTGTGCCAGCCGAGCAGGTCGTTGTTGGCCCCCCAGTCCTCGCTCATGATGTCCCAGTGGCCGACCGCGCCCCCGCCGGACTGTGTGTACAGGTCGGGCAGCCCGAAGACGTGGCCGTTCTCGTGCGGGAGGACGCGGTAGCCCGTGGTGTCGTACGAACCGGAACCGTCGTCCTGGCGGGAGTAGACGAAGGACGCGTTGGCGACGGGTACGCCGTCCGCGACCGGTGCCTCGCGGTTGCCGGCGAAGGTGACGGACAGGACGGTGTCCAGGGCGGAGGGGCCCGCGTTCGGGGTGACCAGCACGTTCAGCAGGTCGTACGAGCGGAAGTCGACCGCCGGGTCGGCGGCGGCCACGATGTCGTGGACCAGCCGGCGGTAGCCGGGGTCGAAGGGGGCGCCGCGCTGTATGCCGTACGAGCGGAAGGACCGGGGCATCCGCAGCCAGTCGGCGATGGGTGCCTCGGGGCGGTAGTCGAGGCGGCCGTAGGAGCTGGTGGTGAACCAGTCCCGGGTCTGCGGGAAGAACTCCGAGAGCCGGTCGAGTGCGCTGCCCTGGCCCGGGGCGTCGGAGAAGTCGACCATGAGGTTCAGCGCCCGGACGGTGCCGGTGGAACGGGAGTAGCCGATGGGCGTGGGCATGCCCTCGGACATCTGGACGCCGAGGCCGCCCCGGATCAGACAGGGACCGAGCGGTGAGGAGCGGGCCAGCGGGACGGAGCCCGCCGCCGTCGTGGCGTCCCGGTCGGCCTGTCCGGTGCCGGCCGAGGTGCTGACCGCGAGGGTCAGCGCGGCCACGGACACGAGGGCGGCCATCCGGCGAGGGCGCGGGGGGCCTGGCGGGCGTATCCGACGTATCCGACGACGGCTGGTCGGCTGCTGCATGCACGGACCCTTCGCGCCACGGCAGCCGGCGGTGTCGGACTGCACCCTTTCGATCACCCTGTGTCGAGGTCGGCGCGGGCGCGCGCTGGAGGAGACCGATCGTGGGTAGCCCGCCAGGGGACTGCCCGAGGACTGCCCGGGGACCAGCGAAGGGCTACCGAAGGTAATGTGACCCAGGTCACATCAAATCTCTTCGTCTGCGGGAAATAACCGGGGATCGATTCCCCGTTTAGCCATGTGTCCGAGCGAAACGGGGACTGCTTCCCCGGATCGCATCTCAAACCCCTTCAAGGAGACACCGTGCAGACCGCGATCCCCGTGCAGAAGGCGACCCGGCCCCGCGCCGACGCCCTGCGCAACCGGGAGCGGATCGTCACCGCCGCCCGCGAGATGTTCGTCGAGTTCGGCTCCGAGGTGCCGATCGACGAGATCGCCCGCCGGGCCGGCGTCGGCAATGCCACGGTGTACCGGAACTTCCCGGACCGGGAGGCCCTCGTACGGGAAGTCGTCTGCTCGGTCATGGACCGAACGGCCGAGGCGGCGGAACGGGCGCTGGCGGAGACCGGCGACGCCTTCGAGGCGCTGTCACGCTTCGTGCACGCCACCGCCGACGAGCGGATCAGCGCGCTCTGCCCGATGATGTCCAACACCTTCGACCAGAGCCATCCGGACCTGGAGGCCGCGCGGGAGCGGGTCGAGGAGCTCACCGCGGAGATCATGGCGCGCGCCATGGCGGCCGGTCAGCTGCGCACCGATGTGGGCGTGGGGGACGTCATGGTCGTCGTGTCCCAGCTCAGCCGACCTCCGGCGGGTACGGGGTGCATGAGTATCGACCGCTTCGTCCACCGGCACCTGCAGCTGTTCCTGGACGGACTGCGGGCCCCGGCCCGCTCCGAACTGCCCGGCAAGGCCGCGACGATGGAGGACCTGCGCCGATCCTGACCGATTAGTTCATCGCGGTATCCGAGTCATCACTCGCAACAGACTTTCGGCCGTCAGCGTTGACGAGCCGGTCCCCTTTCACACACTTTTCCGTCACGAAGTCCCGAAGTGGGTATCTCCATGTCCGAAACAGCCCAGGCTGCCGCCGCCAAGGCGCCGGCTCCCGACTCCAACCGCTGGAAGGCGCTCACGTTCATCGCGCTCGCCCAGCTGATGGTCGTGCTCGACGCGACCATCGTGAACATCGCCCTTCCCTCGGCCCAGCAGGACCTGGGGATATCCGACGGCAACCGTCAGTGGGTCATCACGGCCTACGCCCTGGCCTTCGGTGGACTGCTCCTCTTCGGCGGCCGGATCGCCGACATCTGGGGCCGCAGGAACACCTTCGTCACCGGTCTGATCGGCTTCGCCGCCGCCTCCGCCCTGGGCGGCGCGGCGACCAACGAGGCGATGCTCCTCGGCTCCCGCGCTCTGCAGGGTGCCTTCGGCGCACTGCTGGCGCCCGCCGCGCTCTCCCTGCTCGCGGTGATGTTCACCGACGCCAAGGAGCGCGCCAAGGCGTTCGGCATCTACGGTGCGATCGCCGGTGGCGGTGGCGCCGTGGGTCTCATCCTCGGCGGCTTCCTCACCGAGTACCTGGACTGGCGCTGGACCTTCTTCGTGAACATCCCGTTCGCGATCGTCGCCGCCCTCGGCGCGTACTTCGTCATCCGTGAGCCGTCCGGCAGCCGCAACCGCTCGCCGCTCGACATCCCGGGCGTCGTCCTGTCCACCCTCGGTCTGGTCTCCCTGGTCTACGGCTTCACCCGCGCCGAGTCCGAGGGCTGGAGCGACTCGGTGACGATCGGTCTGTTCGTCGCCTCGGCGCTGCTCCTGGCGACCTTCGTGTTCGTCGAGTCCAAGGTCAAGGCCCCGCTGCTGCCCCTGCGCGTCATCACCGAGCGCAACCGCGGCGGTGTCTACCTCTCGCTCGGCCTCGCGATCATCGCGATGTTCGGCCTGTTCCTCTTCCTGACCTACTACCTGCAGATCGTGAAGGGCTACTCGCCGGTCAAGACCGGCTTCGCCTTCCTGCCGATGATCGCGGGCATGATCACGGGCTCCACGCAGATCGGCGCCCGACTGATGACCCGCGTCCCGGCGCGGCTGCTGATGGGCCCGGGCTTCCTGCTCGCCGCGCTCGGCATGCTGCTGCTGACCCAGATGGAGATCGGCTCCTCGTACGCGGCGCTGCTCCTGCCGGCCATGCTCCTGCTCGGCCTCGGTATGGGTACGGCGTTCATGCCGGCCATGTCCCTGGCCACGCTGGGCGTCGAGCCGCGTGACTCCGGTGTCGCCTCCGCGATGGTCAACACCTCGCAGCAGGTGGGCGGTGCCATCGGTACGGCTCTGCTCAACACGATCGCCGCCTCGGCCACCACGTCGTACATCTCCGACCACATCGGCGGCGCGTCCTCCCGCTCCCAGCAGCAGCTGGTCCAGCTGAAGGGCATGGTCGAGGGTTACACCAGCGCCATCTGGTTCGCCGTCGGCATCCTGGTCGTCGCCGCGGGTATCGCCTTCACCTTCATCAACGCCGGTCGCCCGGACATGAGTTCGGTCAGCGGGGACGGTGCGGAGGAGGAGCTGAAGGTTCCGGTGGTCGCCCACTGACCCCGGCCCCCGCTCCGCGGGGACCCCTCGGACCCCTTCGGGCCAACCCCTTCGGGCCACTCCGTACGTCACGGGGGTGGGGACGCCTCGTGACGTACGACTCCAGGATCTGCCCTGGTTCCGCTCAGCGGAGCCAGGGCAGATCCGCGCCCGCGTCCTTCGGCTGCAGGCCCTCGGCGACGATCTCCATGACGTCGTGGAGCGTCTGGCGCTGCTCGTCGCTGATCCGGTCGAACAGCACCTGGCGTACGGCGGCGACATGGCCCGGTGCGGTGCGCCGGAGCACCTCCTGGCCCTGGTCGGTCAGGACCGCGAACTGGCCGCGCTTGTCCGAGGGGCAGTCCTCGCGCCGAACCCAGCCGTTCTTCTCCAGCCGGGCGATGGCGTGCGAGAGGCGCGAGCGCGTGATCTTCGCCTTCATGGCCAGCTCGGTCATCCGCAGTCGTCGGTCGGGAGAGTCGGCGAGGCCGACGAGCAGGCCGTAGTAGACGTGCGGCATGCCGGCGTCGCGCTGGAGCTGGCGGTCGAGATGGTCCTCAAGAAGGGTGACGGCGTGCACGTAGGCCCGCCAGGTGCGCTGTTCCTCTTCGGTGAGCCAGCGGGGCTCCTCGTCGGATGTGGATGGTGTGTTCATGTACTCCACTCTACGTTCCCCGTCCTTGAATTTTAAACCAAAACGATGTATGTTCAGTATGCGAGAAGCTTGAGACTTCAAGATGCAGACTTGAAGCAGGAGCGGTAAAGGTCCCGGGAAGGGAGCAGTCGTCATGTCGGCCGGCATCCAGGAGCGCATGCCCGCGCTCTACCTCAGTCACGGCGCGCCTCCTCTGGCGGACGACCCGATCTGGCCCGGCGAACTCGCCGCCTGGTCGGCGGACCTGCCCCGCCCCAAGGCGATCCTCATGGTCTCCGCCCACTGGGAAGAGGCCCCCCTCGCCATCGGCGCCATCGAAACGATCCCCCTCGTCTACGACTTCTGGGGCTTCCCGGAGCACTACTACCAGGTCGAGTACGCCGCCCCCGGCGCCCCGCAACTCGCCGAGTCCGTACGGAAGCTGCTGCGGGCCCCCGGTATGCCCGTCCAGGACGTGCCGGACCGTGGCCTCGACCACGGCGCGTACGTCCCGCTGGTGGAGATGTTCCCCGAGGCGGACATCCCTGTCCTGCAGATCTCGATGCCGACCCTCGACCCGGTGAAACTGATGGACATCGGGCGCAGGCTCGCCCCGCTCCGTGACGAGGGTGTCCTGATCGTCGGTTCCGGCTTCTTCACCCACAACCTGGCCGCCCTGCGGCACACGGGCTCCGGAGTGCCGACCTGGTCGAGCGAGTTCGACGACTGGGGTCACCGGGCGTTGGAAACACGCGACGTGGACGGCCTGTTGGACTTCCTGAACAAGGCTCCCGCGGGCCGGTACGCCCACCCGCGCACCGAGCACTTCGCACCGCTCTTCGTGACGATGGGCGCGGCCGAGGTGGCCGGCGAACTGGACTCGCAGAGGTCGGTCATCGACGGCTTCTGGCTGGGAATGGCCAAGCGTTCGGTGCAGTTCGGCTGACCCCGCGGCCCCCGGTTCGGCCCCTTGGGGCAGCCGCCCGGGGCCGAAGGGCGGTAACGGCAGGACCGCGGGCCACGGAAAGGGCGCGCAGGGAGTGGGGGCGGGGAGGGGGCTCAGAGCTCCTTCTCGTACCAGGCCACGTCCCAGTAGCGGCCGAACTTGCGGCCCACCTCGCGGTACGTACCGACGTACCGGAACCCGAAGCGTTCGTGCAGCCGCACGGACGCTTCGTTCGGTGGCACGATCCCCGCGAGGGCGCGATGCACGTCCTCGCCCTCCAGTGCCTCGAAGAGGGCCGTGTAGAGCAGGGTGCCGACACCGCGCCCGCCCGCGTCCGGCGCCAGATAGACAGTGACCTCCACCGTGGTGCCGTACGCCGGCTTCGCACGGAAGGAGCCGGACGTCGCGTACCCCAGAATCCGCTGTGAGTCCACATCTGTGGCAACCATCAGGCGGTGTGGGCCGTCTTGGGGGTAGGAGAGCAGCCAGGGGCGGCGCTCCTCCGGTGTGAAGATTTTGGTGTCGAAAGTCGTGGGCGTGTTGCGTACGTAGTGGTTGTAGAGCTCGGTCAGACCTTCGAGGTCATCCTCGACCCCTGGCCTGACCTGCACCTTCGTGAATTCGGACGACATCACGCCTCCTCTGCGGCGCACAGGGTACTGCAAGATCAGAAAAATAGGGGGATGGGTTGGGAATTCTGTCCTGATTCCAGTCGTTGTTTCCTTCGGAAGCTGGGCACGCGAGGAGTGTGCTGAGCGTTCAGTGACCAACAGGAACAACCAGGACCCATCCGCTGGCCCACCATCGCAAGGGAGCAAGCATGGCAACCCGTGCCGTCGCCCGTCGTACGTCGTCCGCCACCGGCGGGACCGTCGGCGGCGCACGCAGTGTTCGCGCCCATGGCGGCGAGATCGCCGACCGCGACCTGGTCGGCATGTACTTGGACGAGATAGCCCGCACCCCGCTGCTCGACGCCGCGAAGGAGGTCGAGCTGTCGCAGACCATCGAAGCCGGTGTCTTCGCCCGCCAGATCCTCGACGGCGAGGCGGAGGCCGAGGCGGACGCCACCGTCGAGGAGCTGGAGGCGCTCTTCGCCGAGAGCGAGCGCGCGAAGGACATCTTCATCCGCTCCAACCTCCGGCTGGTTGTCGCCGTGGCGCGCCGTTACCCCCGAAGCGGCCTGCCCCTTCTCGACCTGATCCAGGAGGGCAACGCCGGCCTGGTGCGCGCGGTCGAGAAGTTCGACTACCGCAAGGGCTTCAAGTTCTCGACCTACGCCACCTGGTGGATCCGTCAGGCCATCACCCGTTCCATCGCCGACCAGTCACGCACGATCCGCCTTCCCGTCCACCTGGTCGAGGAACTGGGCCGGATCCGGCGCGTGCAGCGCGAGTTCAACCGCAAGAACGGACGGGACCCGGAGCCCGCGGAGATCGCCGCCGAGCTGGACACCAACGCGGCGCGCGTGGTCGACGTCCTGGACTGGGCGCGCGACCCGGTGTCGCTGAACATGGCGGTGGACGACGACGGCGACACCCAGTTCGGCGACCTCCTGGAGGACACGTCGGCGATATCGCCGGAGCAGTCCGTCCTGACGCTGCTGCGCAGCGAGGAACTGGACGACCTGATCGGCCGCCTCGACCAGCGCACGGCCTCCATCATCAAGATGAGGTACGGCATCGTCGACGGCCGGGAGCGCACGCTGACGGAGGTCGGCAAGGAACACGGACTGACCCGTGAGCGGATCCGGCAGATCGAGAAGCACGCGCTGCTGGAGCTGAAGAAGCTGGCCCACGACACGGGCTTCGACGCGGTGGCGTAGTCGCCGTGGAGCGGGCCGCCGCCTCCGAGAGGCCTGATGGGCGTACCGGTTCCGGCAGGTGGGGGCGCACGAGGGCGCTTCGCACGCCGGGCGGCGTACGACTGTTGGGGGTCGCGTGCGCGGGGTGGCGGAAGGCCGCGCAAAGACAGTGATGCAAGGCTGCTTCAAACCACCGGGTCCGGGGCACAAGAACTCAGGGCCCGGGACTTCGGGTCCGGACGGCAACGCCACGGACCCCCTGAGCCGAGTCCCGACGCAACCCCCCCCAGCGTCGGGGCTCATCCCGAGCCGGGCTTCGGCACCTACCCCCCCCAGGTGCCGGGGCCCGGTTCTTTTGCGCCCGGGCGGAACAAGGGCGGGGCACCCCGTACCTGAACCCCGGGGTGGCCCGCCGAATGGCAGATTGTGCCACAGCGGCATCACGTGGCGTCCGTGTCCGGACGCGCACGCCCGGGCCGGCGGGACGGGGGCGGCTGTTCGTGAGCCACGGCTCGCGGGTCACCCTGCGCCCGCGCCCGCGCCCACGGCATCGCCCGGCAGGCCGGCCGGCATCGCGCCGCGCACATCGGAACACGCGTCGGCCGCCCAGGGCGTGTTCCCGCGGGGAACACCCCGGCCGACGGCCCGACCGACGCGGCGGCACCCGCGGTGCGCGAGCTGGGCCCAGCCCCCTGCGGGACTTTCCGTGGAGCGGCACGAGTTTCCTGAGGGCAGCCGGTGGGCCGGTCACCGCGGCCGGCGCTGTGGCGGTCGGTCAGTTGCTCGCCGCGCGGGTCATACGGGCGCCCAACTCCCTGAGCCGCTCGACCAGTTCGGGGGGCTCCCGGACCGTGAACTCGCAGTCGACCGACGCGAGCCGCACCGCCAGCCACTCCACCGGATCACCGACCGAGGCACGGACGCGGCAGCTGTGCTCGTCGAGGGGCTCGGGGACGCCGAGCCACGCGGGGAGCCGCGCGGCGACGGACGAGGCCGGAGCGGCGAACGTCGCCTCGAACACGTATGCCTCCTGCCGTGCGTGCATCGACTGGCGCAGGTACTCCGCCGCGTCGCCGGTCGGCAGCTCACGCGGGGCGAAACGGGCGCCCGTCGCGAGGGGGTCGCTGACCCGGTCGACGCGGAAGGTGCGCCAGTCGGCGCGGTCGAGGTCGTAGGCGACGAGGTACCAGCGGCGGCCGGTCGACACGAGCCGGTGCGGTTCGGTCAGCCGTTTGGTGGGGGTGCCGTCCTTGGCGCGGTAGGCGAACCGCAGCCGTTCCTGGCCGGCCACCGCCGAGGCCATCACGGTCAGTGTCTCGGGGGCGATGACCGCGCCGTCTCCGCTGGTCAGCGGAGTGGTCGCGGCCTGGAGTGTGGAGACGCGCCGGCGCAGCCGGGACGGCAGGACCTGCTCCAGCTTGGCCAGCGCCCGTACGGAGGCCTCGTCCAGCCCCTCGACCGCGTGCCCGGCGCCGGCCCGCAGCCCGACCGCGATCGCCACCGCCTCCTCGTCGTCGAGCACCAGCGGCGGCATCGCCTTGCCCGCGACGAGCCGGTACCCGCCGTCGGAACCCTTGCTCGCCTGCACGGGATAACCGAGTTCCCGCAGCCGGTCGATGTCCCGCCGGACGGTACGCCGGGACACCCGCAGCCGGTCGGCGAGCTCACCGCCGGGCCACTCACGGGGTGTCTGGAGGAGGGAGAGGAGCTGAAGGAGCCGGGCCGGGGTGTCCGTCGTCATGGATACGAGGATGCCGTACCACTAGGACACGATCTGACCTAATGGGGTCATAGGTTGAGGACATGAACTCCACCGAGACCCCCTTGGGCACGTCGGACGTCGTATCGGATGCCGTGCCGGACGCAGTGCCGGATGCCGTGCCGGACCGGCGACGCTGGTTCGCCCTCGCCATCGTGATGACCGCGGCCTTCATGGACCTCGTCGACGTCACGATCGTCAACGTCGCGATCCCGTCGATCCAGCGCGAGGCCGGCGCCTCCTTCGGCCAGATCCAGTGGATCACCGCCGGATACGCGCTGGCCTTCGCCGCCGGCCTCGTCACCGGCGGGCGGCTCGGCGACATCCACGGCCGCAAGCGGCTCTTCCTCGTCGGCATCGGCGGATTCACCCTCGCCTCCGCCCTCTGCGGTTTCGCCGCGAACCCGGAGATGCTGGTCGCCTCCCGCATCCTCCAGGGCGGTATGGCCGCGATGATGGTGCCGCAGGTCCTGTCGATCGTCCACGCGACCTTCCCGGCGCACGAGCGCGGCAAGGTGTTCGGCCTCTTCGGCGCGATCGTCGGCCTGGGCGCGGTTACCGGTCCGCTGCTGGGCGCGCTGCTGACGGAGTGGGACCTCTTCGGCCTCGGCTGGCGGCCGATCTTCCTGATCAACCTGCCGGTGGGCATCGCGGGACTGATCCTGGGGCACCGCTTCATCACCGAGTCGAAGGCCCCCCGGGCCCTGAAGCTGGACCTCGTCGGCGTCGCCCTGGTGACCCTGGGCCTGCTGATGCTGCTCTACCCGCTGATCCGTGGGCGCGAGCTGGGCTGGCCGCTGTGGGGATACCTGTCGATGGCGGGCGCGCTCGGCGTGTTCGGCGCGCTGGTCGGCTACGAGAAGCGCAAGACGCGCATCGACGGTTCGCCACTGGTCGAGCTGTCGCTGTTCAACGTGAAGAGCTTCGCGGCGGGCATCGCCGTCCAGACCGTCTTCGGGGTCGCCCTGGGCATCTTCTTCCTGGTCTGGACCCTGTACATGCAGCTCGGGCTCGGCTGGAGCGCCCTGCGGGCCGGGCTGACCGGGGTGCCCTTCTCGATCGCGGTGTCGGTGGCGGCCGGGATGTCCGTCCAGAAACTGGTCCCGCGCTTCGGCCGCAAGGTGCTCCAGACGGGCGCCCTGGTGATGGGCCTCGGCGTGCTGATCTACATCTGGGAGGCCGGCCGCTACGGCCTGGCCATCGCGTCCTGGCAGATGGCGCTCCCGCTGGTGGTCATGGGCGCCGGCATGGGCCTGATCGTCGCTCCGCTGACGGACGCGGTCCTCTCGGAGGTCCCGAAGGAGCACGCCGGGTCGGCGTCCGGCCTGATCAACACCGTGCAGCAGATGGGCAACGCGCTGGGCCTGGGCCTGGTGTCGGTGGTCTTCTTCGGCACGATGAGCGACCGACTGACACAGATCGAGGCGGGCCCGGCGTTCGTGGACGCGTTCCAGAACGCGCTGGGGTGGGTGGCCGGGCTGATGGCGGCGATCTTCCTGCTGATGTTCGCGCTGCCGGGGCGGGCCGCCGCCGCCGCCGCCGCCGCCGCAGCAGCGGCTGCGGCTGCGGACGGGCGGGAGACGACGGCGACGGAGGAAGAGGAGGAGCGGGACGAGATCCTCGTCGGCTGAGCGCGGACGGGAGACAGAACGGTGGAGCAGGGCCCCGGCACCTCGTGTGCCGGGGCCCTTTCCGGCTGTACGTGTCCGCCGGTACGCCACCGTGGTGCACCAGCGCACGGTCCAGCCGGATGCCTGATTGTGTCCGTATCACGCCCGAACCTGTTTACTTTCTGGAAATGCGGGCGTAGCCTCCGAGTGAAACCACAGATTCGGGCATCGGGCGGAGGTAAACGGACATGTACGCACCGGAGCGGCAGCAGGAGATCCTGCGGCTCGCCCGTGAGGGCGGGCGAGTGGACGTGCTGTCTCTCGCCGAGCAGTTCCAGGTGACCGCGGAGACCGTCCGGCGGGATCTGAAGGCGCTGGACCGCGCGGGGCTCCTGCGGCGTGTGCACGGCGGGGCCATACCGGCCGGTCGCCTCGACTTCGAGCCCGACCTCACCGAGCGCGAGTCGACCTACGCCGACGAGAAGGACCGGATCGCCAAGGCCGCCCTCGCCGAGCTGCCCACCGAGGGCACCCTGATCCTCGACGCCGGGTCGACGGTCGCACGCCTCGCCGCCGCCATCCCCCTGGAGGCGACGCTCACCGTCGTCACGCACAGCCTTCCGATCGCGGCCCGGCTCGCCGACCACCCCGGCCTCCAGCTGCACCTCGTCGGGGGGCGCGTCCGGCACCGTACACGCGCCGCCGTGGACGCCTGGGCGCTGCGGGCGTACGGCGAGATCCGCGCCGACGTCCTGTTCGTGGCCGCCAACGGGTTCTCCGTCGAGCACGGGCTGACCACGCCCGACCTCGCCGAGGCCGCCGTGAAGCGCGCCGCGGTGGACGCCGCCCGACGCGTGGTGCTCCTCGCCGACTCGACGAAGCACGGGCAGGAGCACTTCGCCCGCTTCGGAGCCCTGGGGGACGTGGACCTGCTGATCACCGACAGCGGTCTGAGCCCCGAGGACGCCACCGACATCGAGCGCGGCGGCACGGAAGTGCTGTATGTCTAGAAACGAGTGCGCATGATCCTCACCGTCACTCCCAACCCGTCCCTCGACCGTACGTACGAGGTCCCGTCCCTCGACCGCGGCGAGGTCATCCGGGCCACCGGCGAGCGGATGGACCCGGGCGGCAAGGGCGTCAACGTCTCACGGGCCGTCGCCGCCGCCGGACAGCGCACCGTGGCCGTGCTGCCGCTGGGCGGCGCGCCCGGGGCGCTCGTCGCCGACCTGCTCCACGCCCAGGGCATCGAGGTGGCGCCGGTACCGGTCGCGGGCGGTACCCGGTCCAACATCGCCCTCGCCGAAGCCGACGGCGTCCTGACGAAGATCAACGCACCCGGCCCCGAACTCTCCGCCGCCGAGCAGGAGTTGCTCCTGGAGACCGTGCGCCGGCAGTCGGCCGACGCCGACTGGATCGCCTGCTGCGGCAGCCTCCCCAGGGGACTCGGCCCCTCCTGGTACGCCGACCTCGTCGCCCGTACGCACGCCGCGGGTGCCCGGATCGCCCTCGACACCTCCGGCCCGGCCCTCCTCGCCGCCCTGCGCGAGCGGCCCGACGTCGTCAAGCCGAACGCCGAGGAACTCGCGGAGGCCGTCGGCCGCCCCCTCGCCACGATCGGCGACGCCCTGAAGGCCGCCGAGGAACTGCGCGAACTCGGCGCGGGCGCGGTCCTCGCCAGCCTCGGCGCCGACGGCCAGCTGCTCGTCAACGGCACCGGCACCTGGTTCGGCAGCGCACGCGTCGACACCGTACGCAGCAACGTGGGCGCCGGTGACTCCTCGCTCGCCGGTTTCCTGATCGCCGGTGGCAGCGGCCCCGGGGCACTCGCCTCCGCCGTCGCACACGGCGCCGCCGCCGTCCAGCTGCCCGGCAGCGTGATGCCCACCCCCGCCGACCTCGACCCGTCCGCCGTGACGGTGACGAGCGAGGTGCCCGTGGACCGCGTACTGAGGGAGCCCGTGTCATGACAGTCATGACGACGGCCCGCTCCCCGTACGGCTGTCCCCCAGAACAGGCCCTGACGCGGCGGGGTTCCCCCGGCCCCGCCGCAGCCACCCTCCCCATGCACCCCCACCGCATCACCCGCACCACCCCCGTCCCCAGCCCCGCCCACCCCATTTCCCGGGCGATACGCGTGCGAAGGAGCCCGCGATGAGCGAGATGATCACCGCGGACCTGGTCGACCTCGACCTGTCCGCCCAGACCAAGGACGCGGCGGCCCGTGCCCTCGCCGAGCGCATGGTGGCGAAGGGCCGGGTCACCGACCTCGACGGTTTCCTCGCCGACGTGGCCGCCCGTGAGGCGCAGATGCCGACCGGCCTCGACGGCGGCATCGGCATCCCGCACTGCCGAAGCGCACACGTGACCGAGCCGACGCTCGCCTTCGGGCGCAGCGCCGCCGGGATCGACTTCGGCGCGGCCGACGGACCCGCCGACCTGATCTTCCTGATCGCGGCCCCGGCCGGCGCCGACGACGCCCATCTGACGATCCTCTCGGCGCTGGCCCGCCAGCTGATGAACGACGAGTTCACGGCCGCGCTGCGCTCGGTGGACGACGCGGCGAGCGCCGCCGTGCTGATCCGCGGCGACGCGGCTCCGGCCGCGGACACCGAAGACTCCGCGGCGGTTTCGGCGGCGGCCTCCGCCGAAGCCGCCGCGGGCACCGGCACGGGTACGGACGAGGGCGCCGGTGAGAGCGGGGGCGGGCGGCCGTTCCGTATCGTCGCCGTCACCTCCTGCCCCACCGGTATCGCGCACACGTACATGGCGGCCGAGTCGCTGGAGAACGCCGGCCGTGAGGCGGGCGTCGAGCTCGTCGTCGAGACGCAGGGCTCGGCCGGGTTCACCCGGCTCGACCCGGCGGCCATCGCCGACGCGGACGGCGTGATCTTCGCTCACGACGTGCCCGTACGGGAGAAGGAACGCTTCGCCGGGAAGCCGACCGTCGACGTGGGCGTGAAAGCCGGCATCAACAAGCCCGCCCAGCTCATCGCCGACGTACGCGGCAAGGCCGAGCGCGGCGAGGTCACCGCGAGCGCCCAGGGCGGCGGCACGCCCGTCGAACGGGCCGGCGACTCCGGCGACAGCTACGGCACCAAGCTGCGCAAGTGGCTGATGACCGGCGTGAGTTACATGGTCCCGTTCGTCGCCGCCGGCGGTCTGCTGCTCGCCCTCGGCTTCGCGATCGGCGGCTGGGAGATCAACAAGGCGCCCTCGGTCATGGAGCACTTCTCCTGGACCCAGGTCGACAGCTGGGGCGCGCTGCTGTTCCAGATCGGCGGGGTCGCCTTCGGCTTCCTCATCCCGGTCCTCGCCGGCTACATCGCCTACGGCATGGCGGACCGGCCCGGTCTCGTCCCCGGCTTCGTCGGCGGCATGATCGCCTCGAACATCGCGGCCGGCTTCCTCGGCGGCCTGGTCGCCGGTCTGCTGGCCGGTGGCATCGTCCTGGCGATCCAGAAGATCCGGATCCCGCCGGTACTGCGCGGCATCATGCCCGTCGTCGTGATCCCGCTGATCTCCTCGCTGATCGTCGGCTTCCTGATGTTCGTCGTGGTCGGTAAGCCCATCGCCGAGGCCCAGAAGGGCATGACGGACTGGCTCTCCGGCCTCTCCGGCACCAACGCCGTGCTGCTGGGCATCCTGCTCGGCCTGATGATGTGCTTCGACCTCGGCGGTCCCGTCAACAAGGTCGCGTACGCCTTCGCCACCGCCGGAATCGCCGTCCAGGACCCGAGCGACGCCGCGATGAAGGTCATGGCCGCCGTGATGGCCGCCGGTATGGTCCCGCCGCTGGGTATGGCGCTGGCCACCGTCGTCCGCCGGAAGCTCTTCACCCCGGCCGAGCGCGAGAACGGCAAGGCCGCCTGGGTACTGGGCGCCTCCTTCATCTCCGAGGGCGCGATCCCGTTCGCGGCGGCGGACCCGCTGCGCGTCATCCCGGCCTCGATGGCGGGCGGCGCGGTCACCGGCGCACTGTCGATGGCCTTCGGCGCGACGCTGCGCGCCCCGCACGGCGGCATCTTCGTGGTCCCGCTGATCGGCAGCCCGTTCCTCTACCTGATCGCCGTCGCGGCCGGCACCTGCGTCACGACGGCCCTGGTGATCCTCCTCAAGAGCATGCGCAAGCCGGCACCGGGGGCAACGGCCACCGGGTCGCCGGAGGGCGCCGCACGGTCCGCGGCCGAGAAGAAGGAGCCGGTGGCGGCGTAGGCGGCGCGACGAGCACGTCAACGCCCTGGTGGGCCGGTCGTCGAGACGACCGGCCCACCAGGGCGTTGACGTGCTCGTCGGGCTACGACGTCCGTGCCGCGCGGCGCTCCATCGCGTCCCGTGCCCGGTCCTCCGTCGGATACACCTCGCACATGTGCCGGCCGTCGGGCGTGACCGTGTGCTCGATCTCCCAGAGGGAGACCTCCTCACCGCCGGGTAGCAGGAAGGCGTGCTCGTAGAGCGAGAAGCCGATACCGGCCCGGCCCGCGCGGCACGGCCGCCCGAACGCCTGTGTGATCTGGTGCGCGAACGCCTCACGCAGCAGCTCGGCGGTCTCCGCCCCCGGCCGGTCCGCGTTCTCCGCCCGCCTCAGTAAACGCCGCGCGTGATCGGCCGAGTCGTCCGGAACGAACGTGTGCCGCGGCTGGACGACCGCGGCGAGCTGCACCGTCACCGGCAGCTCGAAGTCAGGAGTGTCCGCGGGCAGCGGGAGCCGGGCCGTGGCGGCGCGCAGCTCCTCCTCGTCGACGTACACCTCGGCCTGCGGACCCGCCCCGGGCGCCGTGTTGTGCACCAGCTCCCACAGGGTGAGCGCCGAACCGTCGGCGAGCAGCCAGGTGTGGCGGTACGTCTCGCGGTGCAGGCCCGCGCTGTGGTGCGCGGAGTGCAGCGAACTGTCGTGCGCCAGCGCGCAGTCGAGCCGCCGTATCGCGTCGTCGGGCAGTTCGAAGGAGTTCAGCGCACGACCCAGGAGCCGCTCGAGATGCTCCTCCGGAGACTCGGGCGACTCGGGTGGTTCGTACGCTGCCGTCTCGTACGGAACGCTCAAGGCTTCTCCCGGCGTTGCTGCATGTCACCTTGTGGGTGCATACCGTAGCCCCTCGGTCGGACATCATGTCCCGGAACCGAGAAAACGTACGCCCTGAAGACGCCCGGGCCGCACGAAAAGTTCCCGCACGGCCCCGAAAGCCATCAAATGATCCGCCCAACACGCCCTGCTCCGGCGGCACTTCGGGCAGTACCTTTCTCAGGCAGAGGTCCCGGCCGTCCACTCGCTCCACGGCATGTTCCAGCCGTTGAGACCGTTGTCCGGTGCGACCTGCTTGTCGGCGGAGTTCTTCACGATGACGACGTCCCCGATCATCGAGTTGTCGAAGAACCACCTGGCGGGAGTGTCCCCCTGAGCCCCCTGCACATCCCGCAGCCCCACACAGCCGTGACTGGTACCCGTACGCCCGAAGGGCGGGTTGCTCTGCTTGTACCAGTAGTTGCCGTGGATGAAGGTCCCGGAAGTGGTCAACCGCATCGCGTTCGGTACGTCCTTGATGTCGTACGCGTTGGCCAGATCGACCGTACGGCTGTCCATCCGCGTCTCCCGCAGCTTCTCGGAGATCACCATCTGTCCGTTGTACGTGGTGAACTCCGGGGCGCCGGCCGAGATCGGGATGACCTTGCGGGTCTGCCCGTCCCGTACGACCGTCATGGTCTGCGTGTTGACATCGACAGTGGACACCTGCGACCGCCCGATCGTGAAGGTCACGGTCTTCTTCTGCACCCCGACCGCGCCGTTGGCACCCTTCACCCCGTCCAGGTCGATCTTCATCGTGACCTTGGAACCGGCCTTCCAGTACTCCTCGGGCCGGAAGTCGAGCCGCTGCGCCCCGAACCAGTGCCCCACCACCTGCTGCCCGCTGCTCGACGTGACCGTGATGTGCGACCGCACGGCCGCCTGGTCGCTGATGGCCTTGTCGAAGGTGAACGAGACCGGCATCCCCACCCCGACCGTGGTCCCGTTGTCCGGCGTGTAGGTCCCGATGAAGCTGTTGGCCTCGGTGACCGTCGTGAAGGTCGAGTCGGCGGTCCGGGTCCCCCCGTCGGCGTCCTTCGCGGTCGCCGCTATTCGGTAACGCGTCCCACGCTCCAACTGCCGCGCCGGCTGCCAGCTGTGCCCGTCCGCGGAGACCGCCCCCGCCACGGCCGCCCCCGTCTCCGCGACGGTCATCCGCACGTCGGTCAGTGTGCCGCCGCTGGCCTTCACGCCGGTCGTGTTGATCGACGCGCCCGCCGAACCGTCCTTCGCGGAGATGGCGATCCGCACGGCCGACGTCGTGACGGAACCGCTGCCGCTCTTGCCGCTGCTGCCACTACCGCCCTTGCCTCCCTTGCTGTCGTCGCCTCCGCTGTTGTTGCCACCGCACGCGGTGAGGGACAGCGCGCCGACCATCAGGACGGCACATGCCCCCAGTGCGCGCCGAGCTGTTGTGTTCGGCGTTGTCACGGCTGCTCCAGTGTGTGAGATGGGTGATCCGTTGCCCTGCGTGAGACAGGAGGCGAACACTCACGGCCGGGGTTCCCGCCGATCACCGTCGCGGCCATCGCGTGACAGGACCGCGACATTCACATCTCAACCGAGAAGAAACCATGTGGAGTCGGAGCACCCGACAGAAAGCCTGGTCGAGGCCTTCCCCCGCCGTTACCCCAACTCTCCGAACACGCTCACCGGTTGATCCCCAACACCACGACGAGGGACACGACCCCCACTGAGGGGAAACGCGTACCCAGAACGCGGATGCGGGGCATCCGGGATGGCCGGACGGCGCGGTGGCCGGGGCTCGACTCCACTTCCGGTTACCGGCAAGCAACTGCCGGTGCCGCTGCCTGTGTGTGGACTACCGGGCGTGTTTTTGCAGGTCAGTGGGGGTGTTGGTGGGTTCAGGGCCGATCCAGCTTCCTGTCGTCCCGTTTTTCTAGAGTCGAGGAGCGGAGACACCGCAGCCGGTGGATGCGGACTCCGTGTCATGTGGAAGCCGATGCAGGAAGAGACGAGGAATCATGCGCAAGAGCCAGGGACGTCGGGTCGTGGGGGCGCGAGCGGTGGCGCTCACGGTGGCTGTGGGTGTGGCGGCGGCGACGGGTATCGCGAGTACGTCGTGGGCGTCGGCGCAGCCGACGAGCGTGGAGCAGCTGGCCAAGGCGGAGCAGAAGTGCTCGGGATACTCAGCGGCGGAGATCATCCTGGGGTTCATGGGTCAGGGTGTCGTGGCCAAGCAGTATCCGGACCTGGCGCTGGTGCAGGGGAAGGTTGTCGGTGCGACCCCCAGGGATGTGGAGGTCTTTCTGGCGCTGGCCTCGCTGCGGAAGGCGGGGTTCGCCGAGAAGTTCCGCGCCGATGTCACCTCGGGTGACCCGTTCCGAGTCCGTGACGCGCTGGAGCGGCTGGACGCCATGGGCGTGGCCGTCCACAAGGACGGCCTCGAGGGGCCCGTGGACTCGGGCAACGGCGACGATTCAACCGTGGTCTTGATCAACTTCAATGCGGACAAGAAAGACACCGACGGGCCCGTGGACTCGGGCAAGGGCGACCGTTCAACCGTGATCTTGATCTCCTTCAATGCGGACTTCGAGGTTGGCAAGAGCGGTCTGACGACCGAGAAGGCCGTATCGATCGTGACCAAACTGCTGGCCGGCAAGTAGGTCTTCGAAAGGGCGGCTCCGCTGCGTGCGACGGAGCCGCCTTGGGGGTGAAGAGACATGTCTCGCATAGCTTTCTTCGGCGGAGCCGTTCTGTGGGGAACGGTCGGTGTGACGTCGCTGCTGGTGGCCCTGCCGAGTTCGGCGGTCACTTCGCCGGGAGTCGTCGAATCGCGTCAGTACGTCAGCAAGGTGTGGCCCCAGGGCTGGTCGTTCTTCACGAAGAGCCCCCGGAGCCCGTCGAACGGTGCTTACAGGATTTCGTCCGACGGGCAGCCACGGAGCTTGCTCATCGGACCCAACGCCAGTCCGTCCAACGCGTTCGGGGCCAGCAGAAGAGCGCGGGCCCAGGGCCCGGAGCTGGCAACCCTGATGTATGCCACACCGGGGCGGGCCTGGAAGAAATGTAAGGGGAACACGGTCTCCGACTGCGGCGTCGGCGATTTCGGAAAGGCTCCGAAGATCCGCAACGATTCTCCGATCCCGACGCTGTGCGGGAAGACCGTGCTCACCCTTGAGGAACCGATTCCATGGGCCTGGCGGAAGCTGACAGAAGGCCAGCACCGGGTCACGAAGGCCGCGGAGGTGAACATCCAGTGCTGAGACTCAGGATCCCGGCGGTGCCGGAAGCCGCCGAACGGTTCGACCCGCGCACCAATGTGTACGGTCTGATGCGCACGCTGATGGCCGTGGGCATGTTCGCCACACTGTTCCTCACCCCGGCCGCGGCCCTGTTCCATCCCGTCATCGGCATGAAGGACGCCCCGTACTGCGACGGGCTGTCCGCGATCTCGGGATTCTGCGTCGGCGGGGACGCGCTGAGTCCGGACGCGCGCCGCTATCTGCTGGCAGCCGTTCTGATCCCCGTGATGATCGGTTGGCGGCCGAGGTTCTGGGTGATACCGCACTGGTGGGTCGCGTTCAGCATCGCCTCCTCGCTCAGTCTTCCCGAGGGCGGAGACATGGTGGGTCTGATTCTCACGCTGGCCATTGTTCCCTTCGGGCTGGTGGACGACAGAAGGTGGCACTGGAGCACCGAGGGCGGCTCGAAGCAACTCGGCGGTTCCGCGGCCGCCTTCTGCCACGTCACTCACTGGGCCATCCGGATCCAGGTGGCCGGCATCTATTTCCAGTCCTCCGTGGCGAAGTTCGGCGTGGCGGAGTGGGCCGACGGTACCGCGCTCGCCTACTGGCTCAACGATCCGTCCTTCGGTCTCCTGCCGTTCTGGCAGCCCGTGATGCAGCCCCTGTTGGAGAACCCGTACACGGTCGCCGCCCTCACCTGGGGAGTCCTCGTCATGGAACTCTCCCTGGCGTTCTCGCTCTTCTGGAAGGCCGAGGTGCGCCGCAGGACGCTCTGGCTGGGGATCGCTCTCCACGCGGGGATAGCGCTCTTCATGGGCCTCTTCAGCTTCGCGTTCATCATGTTCGGCGCCCTGGTCATCGCCTACCGGGTCCCGACCACGAACATCGCCCTTCCCCGGTTCGCGGCGCTACGAGCGCGGCGCGCGGCCCGTGACGACGTTGCGGCCGACACATCGCTGCGGGACACGACTCTCGTTCCCGGCTGAGGGACGCTTCGGCGGCCCGAACATCCCTTGGGGCATCGCCCCCTTACGTGCATCGCCCCCGGTCGGTCGTCGCTGGGCGGGGGCGCTCCATGCCGTGTGGAAACCGAATTCGACAAGAAATGGGAACTCATCATGCGTAAGAGCCGAGGTCGTCTGGTTGTGGGGGCGCGCGCGGTGGCGCTCGCGGTGGCTGTGGGCGTGGTGGCGTCGACGGGTACGGCGGGTGTGTCGGGGGCGTCGGTGCAGTCGAAGAACGTGGATGAGCAGTGTGCGGGGTACACGACGGCGGAGATCATCCTGGGGTTCATGGGCAAGGGGGTGGTGGCCGAGCAGTATCCGGATCTGGCGCTGGTGGCCGGGAAGGTCGTCGGTGCGACCCCCAGGGAGGTGGAGGTCTTTCTGGCGCTGGCCACGCTGAAGGAGTCGGGGTTCGCCGAGGAGTTCCGCGCGGATGTCACCTCGGGTGACCCGTACCGGGTTCGTGACGGGCTGGAGCGGCTGGACACCATGGCCGCGACTCTTCGCAAGGAAGTCACTGAAACGGGCACCGGCTCCGGTGCGTTGTTCGGGACCGGCAAGAGCACCGACGCCGGCGTGGGCGCGGGCACGATCAGTTTCGTGACGACCAACAAGGTCGCGGTCGTGAACGTGGCCGTTGTGGCGAATCTGGCCATTGCCGTGACGAAGCTGCTGTTCAGGGCGGACTCCGAAGAAGGCGAGAGCGGTCTGACGACCGAGAAGGCCGTAGCGATCGTGACCAAGCTGCTGGCCGGCAAGTAGATCCTCGGAAGGGCGGCTCCGTCGTGTGCGGCGGAGCCGCCTTGCCGCCCTCGTTCCGGGCAGAGGGGGGCTTCGTCCGCCCAACTGTCCGGATGGGGCAGAGCTCGTCTCGTGCACTGCCCCCGCCGGGCGGCTCCGGGCGGGGGCAGTGCTGCATTCTCTGCGCAAAGTGCCTGCATATAAAGGAAATTGAAGTGACGTCAGCTCAATTCTGCCGGAGACTTTTTGGCCAGTGGTTGGCGGAGAAGGATCTCTCCATGCGACGGTCGCGCCCGTACTGTCTTCTTCCTGTGGCGGGAGGTTCCGCCTGGTAAGGCCGCCGCCGGTGCCGGGCGGCGGGGATGCGGGGAGAAGCAGGGGCGCATGCCTGAGCAGTTGGGGCCCTGGCTCCGTGGCCGTCGGGCGCAGCTGGGCCTGAGTCAGCCGCAGCTCGCCGAACTCGCCGGGGTCAGCACCCGCACCATCCGCGAGATCGAGCGGGGCCGGGCGCGGTCACCGCACAGCCCGTCGGTGCTCAGGCTCATGGCGGTACTGGGACCGGACAGCGCGCCGGAACCCGTCGACGAACGGCAGCTCCGGCTCGACGTCCTCGGTCCCCTCCTGTTCCAGGTGGCGGGCCGGCCCGCCGAGCCCGGCTCGGCGAAACAGAGCGCTCTGCTGGCCCTGCTCGGTCTGCACCCCGGCACCGCCGTGTCGCAGGACGAGATCGTCGACACCCTGTGGGACGGCCGACCCCCGGTCAGCTCCGCGAACATGGTCCACACCTACGTGGCCCGGCTGCGCCGGCTGCTCACCCCGGCGACACACCCCGAGGACCCGCCCGGCGGCGTACTGCGCCGGACCCGGACCGGCTACGTGATGGACCTGGACGAACAGGACTCGGACGCGGCGCGGTTCACCGGCCTGGCCTCGCGCGCCCTGCCCTCCCTCACCGACGACGGGGGCGAGCCCACCGACCGGGCCGAGGCGTACGCGCAGGCCGAGGAGGCGCTGCGGTTGTGGCGCGGCCCCGTGCTCCAGGGCATGCCGCCGGGGCTGCGTGAGCACCCCTCCGCCGTAGGCCTGACCCGGCTGCGCCTGTCCCTGGTCCAGGCGTACGCGGACAGCGCACTCGCCGCGGGCACACAGGAGAACGCCGTCCACGAACTGCGCCGGACCGCCGACCTGGAGCCGCTGCACGAGGGGCTCCACGCCCGGCTGATGCTGGCGCTCGCCGCCTCCGGTGAGCAGGCCGCCGCCCTGAGCCTGTACACGGCGTTACGGGACCGTCTGGACGACCAGCTCGGCGTCCGCCCGGGTCCGGAGGTGACCGACGCCCATCTGCGGGTCCTGCATATGGACGTACCGCGCGCCGCCACCTCCCGGCCGACCGCGACACCGGCCCCCGCCGCCCCGCCGGTCGCCCCCGCCCTGCTGCCCTACGACTCCGCGTTCTTCACCGGACGCGACGATCACCTGGCCCTGCTGGACGCGCTGCTCCCCGCCGGGAAGGGACCCGCCGGTGGGACCGGGGTCTGTGCCCTGACCGGTGCCGGGGGAGCGGGCAAGACCGCCCTGGCGGTGCACTGGGCGCACCGGGTGCGTGACCGCTTCCCGGACGGCCAGCTCTTCGTGGACCTGCGTGGTCACTCACCGGAGGGCCCGGTGCGCCCCGTGGAGGCGCTGACCCGGTTCCTGCTGGCGTTGGGGGTGGCCGCGGAAGCCATTCCGGGGACGCCGGAGACCGCCGCCGACCTGTACCGGACACTGGCCGCCGAGCGGCGGATGCTGGTCGTCCTGGACAACGCGGCGGACGCGGAGCAGGTCCGGCCGCTGCTGCCCGGAGGGCCCGGCTGTCTGGTGCTGGTCACCAGCCGCGACCGGCTGGCCGGACTCGCCGCCCGCGACGGCGCCCGGCGGATCGGGGTGGACGTGCTCAGCCCCGCCGAATCCCGGCTCCTGCTGCATCGCACCCTCGGCGCGGCGCGCGTCGACGCCGACCCGAGGGCGGCGGCCGAACTGGCCCACGCCTGCGGGCACCTTCCCCTGGCGCTGCGGATCGCCGCCGCCAACCTCGACCACACCCCCTGGCGCACACTGGAGGAACAGGCCGCCGAACTGCGCGACGGCGACCGGCTGACCGCCCTGTCCGTCACCGGCGACGAGACCACCGCCGTACGCGGTGCCTTCGACCTCTCGTACCACGCCCTCGATGCCCCGGCCCGGCGGATGTTCCGTCTGCTGGCCCTGGTGCCCGGCCCGGAGACCGGTCTCGACGCCGCCGCGGTCGCCGCGGGCCTCGCCCCCGAAGAGGCCGCCCCACTACTGGAACGGCTCACTGCCGCCCATCTGCTGCGGGAAGACCGGGCCGGCCGGTACCGCCGCCACGACCTGGTCGCGCTGTACGCGGCCGAGCGGCTGCGCCTGGAGGAGACCGCCGAGGACCGCCACGCGGCCTCCGACGCCCTGTACACCTGGCTGCTGAACGCCACGGGCCACTGCGCCCAACTGCTGTACCCCGGCCAGGCCCCCCTGCCCCCCACCGGCATCAGCGGCCCGGACGGCAGCGCTCACGGCGACGGTGACGGCGACGGCGGCCGCGGCAACGCCGTGCCCCCGCCTCGCATCCCCGACGCCGCCGCGGCGATCCGCTGGCTGGACGACGAACTGCCCAACCTCGCCGCGGCCGTCCAGCAGGCAGCCGCCGAGTGCCACCCCGCCTCCTGGCAGCTCGCCTACACCCTCGTCGGCCACTCCTGGACCCGTAAGAACGCCATGGACTGGGCGGCCCTCGGCCGGGCCGCCCTGGACGCCGCCCGTGCCGCCGACGAGCCCGTGGCCCAGGCCGCCATGCACAACCTCCTCGGCGCCGCGGACCTCCACCAGAGCCTCCCCTATGCGGCGATCCCTCACTTCGAGCAGACGCTCGCCCTCGCCGAGGCAGGAGGCTGGCTGGAGGGTACGGCTGTGGCGCTCACCAACCTCGCCAGTGTGAACTGGCTCGTCGGCCGGCTGACACGCGGCGCGGAGTACCTGGAACGGGCCACGGAGATCGACCGGCGCAACGGTATGCCGGACGGCCACCCGGTCGTCCTGCTCACGCTCGGGATCACGCTGCGCGACCTGGGCCGCCTGACCGAGTCACTGGACCGTCTGCGGCAGGCCGAGCGTGCTCCGCGCAACCTCGACTCCCTGCACAACCGGATACTGACCCACGCCAACCTGGGACGCACCCTGTACCTCCTCGGGGATCCCGCGCGGGCGGCGCACCACCTGACGACCGCCCTGACGATGGTCCGGGAGAGCGGCGAACAGGGCAGCGAGGCGTACGTGCTGCGATTCCAGTCCTCCGTCCACCGCGACGCCGGTGACCTCACCACCGCCGTGGACATGGCGACGACCGCCACCCGTCTCTTCGACCAGGACGGCGAGGAGTACTACCGCGCGGACGCCCGCATCGCCCTCGGCAGCGTCCTGCTCACCCTCGGCGGCCCCGGCGAGGCGGATGTCGTCTACCGGGAAGCGCTCAAGCTGGCCGAGGAACGCGGCGCGGACGAACTGCGGGCACGTGCCCTGCTCGGCCTGGCCGCCATGACCGACCCGCCCGACCGGGAGCAGATCTCCCGGGCGCTGGACATCGCCCGGGGCACGGATCACCTGATGGTGCAGGGCGAGGCCCTCACCGCCCTGGCCCGTGCCGAACTGCTGCACGGCGAAGCGGCCACCGCTGCCGCCCGCGCCCACGAGGCCCTCGCGGTGCACCGCGGCACCGGCTGGCGCAGGGCCCTGGCCGAGAGCCTCGACATCCTTGGCCGCGCCCTCGCCACGACCGGCGAGGAGGACCCGGCCCCGTATCGGAAGGAGGCCCAGGACATCTTCCGCGCCCTGGGCATGACATCTCATCAGGATTGACTGAGCGAAGGGCCGCGTCACCGTGGGCGCCGGCGAGAGCCGCCGCCCGGACATCCCCAAGACTCCGTCAGCGGTCAGGAGCGCCATGGCAACATGGGACCTCCAAGGGTTTCGACCGGACCAACGACGTGGAGCAGGTTCACGGGGAGAACGTCCCTCCGGGGAACGCCGACATTCTTTGTGCGCGCCCACCGGATCACCCGCTTCCGGGCCCTGCGCGGCACCTTCCCGCATTCGATCAGGAGGGCGGCTGCTCGACCGCGTACAGCAAAACATCGATGCCGACAGAGGCACCAGGAAGAAGAACGGGACGGACTACCGGAAGATCTACCGGAACAAACCAGGAGCGACGGCGGACCCAGCGCCGGTGCAGTACTGCGGGGCCTTGGGGAAGAGGGGCAACTGGCAAGGTCGCGCTCAGCCCCAAGAACGCCACCCTCAAGGAGCAGATGGCCCGCAAACCGCGGACCAAGCCCGGCAAGGCGGCCTACAGCTGCCGCAAGGCCATCGTCGAACCCGTCTTCGGCCAGATCATGACCTGCCGGAACCGCAGGGCTCACCGCACTGACCGGGTGACCGGCCCGGCAGATCGGGATCCCGGTCCCCGCCGCCCGACCGGGCGACCGCGATCAATCACCCCGATCGCGACCGACCGGCCAATTGCCCGTTACCGCCCCACGCTCATAGCTCCGACCTGTTGGCCGCCCCCAGTTTTCGGCCTGCTTGCTCGATCAGTCCGATCACGTCGAGCGGGGTCAGGAGCAGGGCCTGGGCGATCTGACGGTCACTGTGACCCGCGCGGAGCAGCTCGACCAGCCGGTGTTCGGTCGGGGAGAGGCTCGGGGCCGCCGGTGGTGCCGGCTTCGGGCGTACTCCTGCCGCGGCGAGCGCTGCGCGCACCTGGGCGGCCAGCAGGATGCTGCCGCAGGTCTCCGCGAGGTGGAGCGCCTGGGTGAGGGCCTGGCGGGCCTCGTCGGCCTCGCCGTCGCGCAGGAGGGCGGTTCCCAACTCGTAGTGGGCGCGAGCCAGTTCCAGGCGGGCGGGGGACCGCTTCAGCAGGGCCACGGCCTCGCGCAGGAGGGCCTGTCCCTTGCGGCCGCTGTGGATGACGCCCAGGCAGCGTGAGGCCACCCCGATCGCTCGTTCGGTGCCCCACTGGTGGGCCAGCTCCAGTTCCTCGGTGGCCAGCTGGAGCGCGTCTGTCCGCTGCCCGAGCGTGAGGTGCAGCAGGGCCGCCCGCGACCGCCAGGGCGCCCCGGCCAGGTTCGTGACCCGTGCGCGGTTCTCTTCCGCGCCGTACTCGTGCAGGACGGCGAGGGCCGCGGCCGGATTGCCCCGCGCCGCGAGCAGGCGACTGCGTACGAGCAACGCCGGGCCCTGCCAGGTCCAGCCCACCCGGTCGAAGTCGGCGTCCGCGGTGAGCGCTGCCGTCGCCGAGGTCAGGTCGCACTGCTCGATCAGTGATTCGCCCACCTGGGTCATCAACGACAGCCTGACCCGAGGCTCCAAGCCACGGTCGGCCGTGGTGGCGGGATGTCCGAAGTCAGCGGTGAGCCGGAGCTGTCGACCACGGCGGGCCTGGATGAGCAACTGCCAGGTCATCGCGGACGAGACCAGCAGGAATGAGCCCCATCGGCCGCCCGTGTCGGCGAGGCGGTCGAATCGCGCTGCCGCGTCGTCGAGACGGTCGGTGGCCACAAAGGCCAATCCGGCGAGGGTCACGAGCATCTGGGTTGTGTCCACTGCGGCCAGGCCGCCTCGCAGGGCCCGGTCGAGGAGGTCGTTGGCGACCTGGGCGCTGGCCTCTCCGGTGGTGGCCGGGGCGGACAGCGCGGCCAGGACCATGCACTCACCAGGGGTGTCACCGGCCAGCTTGTGGTCCCACAGCCGTCGCGCGTGCTGCCGGGCGACGGAGATGGTGGACATATGGTCATAACCGATCAACAGCATCTGCGCCTGCAGGAACCACGACACCTCACGAGCAAGGCCGGTACCGTCGTCGGTATGCCGCAGGTCCTCCACCGCACGGGCGAGGACGTCGACGGCACGCTCGTGCTCATGGTCGAGGAACAGCGCGCTGCCGAGCGCGGAGGCCGCGTCCGCCAGGGCGTACGGGTCGGTCAGCGCCGTCGAGGCCTGCGTCAGACAATGCCTGGCCGCCCCGACATCGACCTGTATCTCGTCCTTGCCCAGCTCCAGCAGCAGAGGACCACGCTCTTCAACAGACACCGGCTCGCGCAGAGCCCGGCGCAGGTAAGCGGCGGTGACCTCCGGAGCCCCTCGGCCACGAGTCGCCCGCGCCGCCTGTCTCAAGGTGTCCACCCACCAGGCCTCACCGCCCGGTTCGGCCGACAGCAGGTGGGCCGCCACCAAGTCATCGGCCGCGCCGTCGCGCCGCAGCAGTTCGGCTGCCCGCGCGTGACCGGCGGCCAGTTCCACCGGCCCCAGGACCGCTTCGGCTACAGCGGCGCGGACCAGGGCATGACCGAACCGCGCCGGCTCGTCGGACGCCAGCACACCGATCCGCCGCAGCCGGCGGCCAAGTTCCCGTGCCGTCGACTCGCCCATCCCCGCCAGCTCGGCCGCGACCTTCCAGGCAGCCTCGTCCCTCAGCACCACCAGGGCCCGCGCCAGCCGGAGGACCGGCTCCGGTTCCTCGGCCAGCCGCTTGACCACGGTGCCGGCCAGGATCCGACCCCGGAAATCCTCCACCAGATGGGCCTGATCGTCGGTGGCCCTGACCTGGTTGTCGGCCAGGGTCCGCAGCAACTCGTGCAGCAACAACGGGTTGCCCTCGGCCGCCGAGGTGCATGCGGCGACGAACCGCGGTTCACCGGGCCCCAGGTTCGCCCGCACCAGGTGGGTCACGCTGTCGATGTCCAGCCCGGGCAGGCCGACCAGCCGACAGTGCGGCTGTCTGACGATCTGGTCCAGCAGCGGCTCGACCCCGGCCCCACCGTCCGGCCGCCCCGCCAGCACCAGCAGCAAGGGCAGACCCCGCAGACGCCGCGCCAGGTACTCCAGCCACCGCACCGACGGGACATCCGCCCAGTGCACGTCGTCGACCACCAAGGCGACGGGCCCCTCATCGGCGACATGCACCATCAGCCAGTACAGGCTGTGCAGAAGGCCCAGCGACGCCTCGGGCGACAACTCACCGGTCCCCTCCACACGCAGAGCGTGCGACGCCGACTGAGCCGGACCCGACAACAGCCGCGCCCGCCCCGCGTCACCGGCTCGGGCCAGCAAAGGCTCGACCAGCTGCCGCAGCACCGCGAAGGCGAAGCCCTGCTCCAGCTCCGCCCCGCTCGCGGACGCCACCCGGATCTCCCGTGGATCCAGGCCGGCCATCCACGTGTCCAGCAGCGCCGTCTTCCCCATCCCCGCGCCCGCCCGGACCAGCACCACGCCGCCCCGGCCCGCCCGGGCTTCGCCCGCCGCACGCTCCAGCGTCACCAGCTGGCCCTGACGATCGAGCAAGCCGGACCCCACCGCACCGTCGTCGACAGGAGGACTCATTCGCTGGCCGGGGCCGGAGCGGCCCGCCGCGAGCAACGCGGCGGCCTCGGCGTCACTCAGCCCCAGCGCCGACACCAGCATCTGCACCGTGCGGCGCTGCGGACGCGCCCGCCGACCCCGCTCCAGATCCCGGATGGACCGGGCCGCCAACCCGGCGGCCTCGGCAAGCTCCTCCTGCGTCAGCTCCGCGGCCTGGCGTAAAACCAACAGCATCGCGCCGAACGTCGCCAACTCGCCCACCCCTTAAACACACCGCCCCGGCCTAAGAGGACGATCCGTTCGAGTCCTGCCCGAAGCATCCTGGCGAAGACTCCGACCCCCCACTGTTGATCGGATGCTAGCGGGGTGCCTTTGCGGTGCGTCGGCTTTCAGTTCGGCGGTGTGGCGAGTCTGCGGTTGCGGCCAGGACCGCGACAATCACACCCCAACCGAGAAGAAACGGCTTGGAGTTACCGCTCCCCGTACAATTCCCCGTACGACGGCCACGCCCCGCCCGGCCCCGCAACCGACTCCGCCGCCCGCACCGCCCGGACGATCGCCCGGGTCACCAGGTCCGCACCCGCCTCCAGGATCTCGTTCAGCGCGAGCGGGTTGTCCTCGGCCAACGGACGCGCCCCCGTCGCCAACGTGAACACCGTGTCCCCGTCGGTGAGCAGATGCACCGGCCGTACGGCCCGCGCGATGCCGTCGTGCGCCGTGCCGGCCACCTTCTGCGCCTGCGCCTTCGACAGCGCCGCGTCGGTCGCGACCACCGCCAGCGTGGTGTTCAGCGGCGGAAGAGGAGCCTGCGCGGCGACCTCGGCCAACCGCCGCCGCGCCGCCTCGTGCACACCGGCCGCCGGATACCCGACCCGCCGCCCCTCGAACAACTCCCCGTACAGCACCCCCGTTTCCGGATCCACCGAGAACCCCGCCGCGTTGGCCACCACCAGCGCCGCCACCGTGATCCCCGACGGCAGGACGGTGCTGCTGGTGCCGACCCCGCCCTTGAGGTGCCCGACCACCGCCCCCGTACCGGCGCCCACGCACCCCTCCCCGACGGGCGCGCCGGGTTCGCTCGCGGCGGCCGCCTCGACGGCTGCCCGACCGGTGGCCGCGTCCGGCCGGGCCCGGAAGTCGCCTCCCCGGCCCAGGTCGAAGACGCAGGCGGCGGGCACCACCGGCACGACGTGCCCGGGACCGGGGCCGACCCGCACCCCGCGACCCCGCTCCTCCAGCCACGCCATCACCCCCGACGCCGAGTCCAGCCCGTACGCGCTGCCGCCCGTCAGTACCACCGCCTCTACGGTTCGCACGACGTTGCGCGGATCCAGGGCGTCGGTCTCCTTGGTGCCGGGTCCGCCACCCCGTACGTCCACGGCGGCCACGGCTCCACCCTCCGGTGCGAGCACGACCGTCGTCCCGGTCAGCCACCCGTCGCCGATACGGGTCGCATGGCCCACCCGCAGCCCGAGGACATCTGTCAGAGCGTCAACTGTCATGCCGCCCAGTGTTGTGCAGCGCCGCCTTCTTCCGCCTCCTCAGCCTTCCTTCGCCGCTTCCGCGTCTCCGGCCCGGCGCTCCCCGGCAGCCGTCCGGGCGGTCAGTGTCACCCCGGTCGCCACCGTGAGCGCCGACACGAGTCCCGCCGCG
This sequence comes from Streptomyces sp. AK08-02, assembly GCF_033795085.1. Classification (NCBI taxonomy): domain Bacteria; kingdom Bacillati; phylum Actinomycetota; class Actinomycetes; order Kitasatosporales; family Streptomycetaceae; genus Streptomyces; species Streptomyces sp. AK08-02. The sequence continues at coordinate 273,060 of NZ_JARAZV010000014.1, read as the reverse complement.
AGCACCGCCCAGTCGCCCAGGAACGTGCACACGATCACCAGCAACGCCGCGCACGGCAGGACCAATTGTTCGGCGATGCCCACCTTGAAATAGCGCGAGTGCAGAGCCCAGACCGTGACGAGGTAGAGCGCCGTCGGCAGGGTCACGGCAGCGGATGCGGCCGTCGTGGAGAGGTGCGCCTTGCCGACCGCCTGCTCGACCGCCACCTCCAGCCCCGCGCCGATCGCCGCGGCCGACGCGAAGATCAGATAGTGGCCGTACCCCCACAGGAACGCCTGCCCGCTGGTACGCAGCCGTCCGTGGATCGGGACCGCGAAGTAGATCCACCAGGCGGAGAACACGATGAGCAGCCCGCCCGCCGCGATCGGCAGCAGATCGGCCAGCGCGTCGTTCTCCTGCACGCCCGACTTCACGGCCACCGTCGCCGCCGCGATCGCCTCGCCCAGCACGATGATGGTGAACAGCCCGTACCGCTCGGAGATGTGGTGCGGGTGCCAGGGTGTCGAGAAGCGCCTCTCCGCGTAGAGGGGGACCGCCAGTTCGACGAGCGCCATCACCAGGAACACCCAGGGGCGACCCGACTCCGGCAGGACCACCAGCCCCAGCCAGCCGACCATGCACAGGAGCACGCCACCGGCGTAGCGCGTCGCCGTCGCGCGCTCGGCGCCGTCGGCCGCGCGGGCGGCCCGCAGCCACTGGGCGGCCATCGCCAGCCGCATGATCAGATAGCCGAGCCAGACGAGCACGAAGTCGTGGTCCTCGAAGGCCCGCGAGACCCCGGCCGCGAGGACCAGGACGCCGGCGATCTGGACGAGGGTCACGACCCGGTACAGCACGTCGTCGTTGTCGTAGGCCGAGGCGAACCAGGAGAAGTTCATCCAGGCCCACCAGATGGCGAAGAAGACCATCGCGTAGTTGAGGATGCCCTCGCCCGCGTGCCCCTCCGCGACGGCGTGCACCAACTGGACGCCCGCCTGGGCGACGGCCACCACGAAGCAGAGGTCGAAGAAGAGCTCCAGCGGTGAGGCGACCCGGTGCGACTCGTCGCGTCCGCGCGCCGTCAGTCTGCGCAGCGGCGCGTCGAGGCTGCCACCGGCCGAGGCGTCGGGTGCGTCGGACACGGGCGAGGAACTGGACGTCATACGCCCCAGCACAGCAGACGGACACCCAGGGCGCAGGCCGAAGGGCGGCGCCGGAGCGTGATCGTGATCCGGCGGGCGCCCCACGGCCCGGACAGGCCCCGGCAGACGGGACGTACCCTGGAGTCATGAGCAGCCCCACCGCCCCCGGACCGCGCGAGCCGAAGCCCGCGCTGATCTTCGACGACCCGCTGGACCAGCAGTCGTCGGACGACACGGACCGGGGTTGGGGCGAGCGCCCCGGCGACGGCGGCGACAGCGCGGCCGACCTGAGGCGCTTCCTCGACGAGAAGCCGCCCCACCACTTCTGACCGCGCCGAACCGGACGGTCCCCTACCGCTCGTTGTGTCCGGTGCCCCGCTGGGCCACCAGGGCGTCGCGGATCTCCTTGAGGACCTCCAGCTCGCTCACCTCGATGACCTCCTGCGCTCCCTCCTTCGCCTTCTGGCGCGCGGCCGCCCGGGCCAGGTACTTCGACATCGGCAGGACCATCAGGAAGTAGACGACGGCCGCGGTGATCAGGAAGGTGAGCGTGGAGCCCAGGACCGAGCCCCACATGATCCGGATGCCGGTCGCGGTGTCGCCGGTGCCGGTGCACGGGTCCTTGATGCAGGAACTGTAGTTGTCGAGGTTCTTGGTCCCGAACGCTCCCACCATGGGGTTGATGACGCCCTTGACCACCGAGTTGACGACATTGGTGAACGCGGTACCGATGACCACCGCGACCGCCAGATCGACGACGTTGCCGCGCGTCAGGAAGGTCTTGAAGCCCTCCCAGACACTCGGTTGCTTCTTCTCGCTCAACGCGGGGCCTCTCCTCGTACACGTCGTACACGCGAATGGTGGAACAAACAGCTCCGCAACCTACGTCAACGCCCGGCAGTGCTGTCCAATTGGGTAACCCCAACGAGGGACTTGACGGCGAACGGTTCGAGGAGATCACGCGTCGGCTCACCACAGGGTCACCGCCAACCGCGCTGTCGCACCCGCGCCGGCCAGCCGGGACGCCGTGGAGTGCGGCACCGAGAGCACGACCAGCGCCCCGCCTTCGGCCACGCTGTCCTGCGACGTCGGTGCCAGCGGCACCTGCGTCACCCGTGCCCGGCGCGCGACCACCCTGGCGGCGGTGCCCGTCGGAGACTCCTCCGCCGCGATGACATCGACCCGGTCACCGGGCCGCAGCAACCGGACCGTGGCCGCGTCGGCGATCCGTACCGGCGCTGTCACCATCTCCACCGCCGGACGTGCCCGTACGGGATCCGCCACGGGGTGACCCCGGACCCGGCCGACGTCGGGCGGCGGCCCCGTCGCCTCGCGTGGGCCCGCCGCGACGATCGCCGCCGCTGTCACGGCGAGGCCGAGGGCGAGCGCCCGCCTCTGATGCCGTACCAGGCGCCGCAGTTGATACCGCCCGCCGCGCACCCGCACGGGGGCGAAGTGCGGCACCTCGCAGGGCGCGGGTACGAGGGGGACGGAACGCACCGGACGTACGGGATGCGCGGCGGGAGCAGGGAGAGCGAAGGACGCGGAACGCACGGAAGACGCGGAGCGTACGTAGGACACGGAGCGTACGGAGGACATGGGGACCACCACCTGTGACGAGGGATCTGCTTGCGCTCCCACGATGAGGCTTCTCGGCGAACCGTGCCGAGGCCTGTGTACTACTCGTCGGTTGTGGACAACTCGCTCACCCGAACGAGAGGTTTGGCCCCGCGCCCCGCGTGTTCCGTCCCGCCGTCAGGGCAGTTCGAACCCGGGATCCATCCCACCGAGCGCCTTTGTGCACAGGCAGTCCCGCGTCTCGCCCGCCGGCAGCGCGGCCACCGCGTCGGACAGCACGCCCCGCATCCGGTCCACGTTCTGCGCGAACACCTGGAGCACCTCCTCGTGCGAGACGCCCTCGCCGGTCTCCGCGCCCGCGTCGAGGTCGGTGACAAGGGCCAACGTCGTGTAGCAGAGCTCCAGTTCACGGGCCAGCGCCGCCTCGGGGTGGCCCGTCATGCCCACCACCGACCAGCCCTGCGCCCGGTACCAGAGGGATTCCGCTCGGGTCGAGAACCGCGGTCCCTCGATCACGGCCAGCGTGCCGCCGTCCACCGGCTCCCAGGCGCGACCGCGCGCCGCCTCCAGGGCGATCTCGCGGCCGACGGGGCAGTAGGGGTCGGCGAGGGACACGTGCACCACGTTCGGGACGGCACCGCCGGGCAGCGGCAGGCCGTCGAAGAACGTCCCCGCCCGGGACTTCGTACGGTCGACCAGCTGGTCCGGTACGAGCAGTGTGCCCGGGCCGTACTCGGGCCGCAGCCCGCCCACCGCACACGGGGCGAGGACCTGGCGTACGCCGACCGAACGCAACGCCCAGAGGTTGGCACGGTAGTTGATGCGGTGCGGCGGCAGATGGTGACCGCGTCCGTGCCGGGGCAGGAAGGCGGCCCGGCGGCCGGCGAGTTCGCCGAGGAACAGGGAGTCGCTGGGGGAGCCGTACGGCGTGTCGACCTGTATCTCCGTCACGTCGTCGAGGAAGGAGTAGAAGCCGGAGCCACCGATCACGCCGATCTCGGCACCCGCGGGATTCACCTGATTCACCATGCTCGCACCCTAGCCCGGCACGGGAACCACCCCGTGAGCACGTGGAAACGCCGAAGACCCCGTCGTCGAACGACGACAGGGTCCCGAGGGTCGAGAGGCGGTGCTACGCGGCCGAGCTGGTGCTCGACGAGCTGCTGGAGCCCGACGAGGAGCTGGACGACGAGGACGAGCCCGACGACGAGGAGCTCGAAGAACTCGACGACGAGTCCGAGGAGGACGACGTCGAAGAAGACGCCGTCGACGGCTTCGACGCGGGCGCGCTGCTCGACGACGAGCCACGGCTGTCGTTGCGGTAGAAGCCGGAGCCCTTGAAGACGATGCCGACCGCGGAGAACACCTTCTTCAGGCGGCCATTGCAGGCGGGGCACTCGGTCAGGGCGTCGTCGGTGAACTTCTGCACCGCTTCAAGGCCCTCGCCACACGCGGTGCACTGGTACTGGTAGGTCGGCACTTTGTCTTCCTCCTGGCACTCTCACTCGATGAGTGCTAACGACGGTCCAGTGTGACGTATTCCAGGGGATCAGTCCACTGTCACCGGCACGCGGTGACCGACGCCACGTGCGAGAGTCCGGCTCGCCGGGCGGTTGGCCGGCTCCGGCGTGAGCCGTGAACGCAGGGACACGAGGGTCGCGAGGGCCAGCAGGGTGCCGCCCATGGGGACCAGGAACCCGGCGCCGTCCCAGAGGTGGTCCTCCAGCTGGCCGGCGACGGTGACGGCCGCCGCCTGGCCGAGGGCGACCGCGCCGGTCAGCCAGGTGAACGCCTCGGTACGGGCGCCCGCCGGGACCAGACCGTCGACCAGGGTGTAGCCGGTGATCAGCGCGGGCGCGACGCACATGCCGACCAGCAGGCCCAGCCCGGCCAGCGTCAGCGCGGACTGGGCCGTCCACAGGCCGGAGGCGGTGACCGCGAGGGCCGCGTACCCGGCGACCAGGCGCCGCTGCGGGGCCATGCGCCAGGCGACGGCTCCGCAGACGAGGCCGGAGAGCATGTTGCCGGCGGCGAAGACCCCGTACAGGACGCCGTTCAGGCCGGGGTTGCCGGTGGACTCGCTGAACGCGGCGAGCGAGACCTGCATCCCGCCGAAGACGGCCCCGACGCCCAGGAAGGCGACGATCAGGACGCGAACCCCGGGGATGCCCAGAGCCGAAACGCGTTCCCCGCGCGCGTGCGGCCCGCTGAGCGCGCCGCCGGTGGCCGCCACCAGCGGCTGGGTGCTCCTCTGCGCCGCGAACAGGAGGCCGCCGAGGAGGGTCAGCGCGGCCTCGGTGAACAGGCCGGCGGCCGGGTCGACGGCGGTGCACAGGGCGGTGGCGAGCAGCGGGCCGAAGACGAAGGTCAGCTCGTCGGTGACGGACTCGAAGGCCGCCGCCGTCGGCATGAGGGGCGAGTCCTGGAGCTTCGCCGCCCAGCGGGCGCGGACCATGGGGCCGATCTGGGGCGTGGTGGCGCCGGTCAGCGCGGCGGCGGCGAACAGCGTCCACAGGGGGGCACCGGTCAGCGCCAGCGCCGTCAGGGTGAGGCCGGACAGGGTGTGCAGGACGACGCCGGGGACGAGGACCGCGCGCTGGCCGTGGCGGTCGGCCAGACGGCCCCCGTAGGGCGCGCACAGGGCCATGGAGACGCCGGTGACGGCGGCCACGGCACCGGCGGTCCCGTACGAGCCGGTGGTGTGCTGGACGAGCAGGACGATGGAGATGGTGAGCATCGCGAACGGCTGTCGCGCGGCGAAACCGGGGAGCAGGAACGTCCAGGCGCCGGGGGTGCGGAGCAGCTGTCCGTAGGTGACCGTGGATGCCACGGCCCATGCCTTTCTGCCGCCTGGTGGCGCGGCCCCTCTTTTCATGGCGGGCGGCGCCGAGAGCTGTCCTCTTGCGCGGACTGCGGTAGATGCCGACGCCCCTGTACGAGGATGTCCCGGCCGCCATACGGTCGCGCCAGCTCTGCTTCAGGCAGAGTTGGTTCGATCAGGGTGCGCCTTCACTGTACAGGGCAAGTGGACCTCAGGACCTGTGAAAGGAAGAGGCGAGATGCGTCACGCCTCTGCTCCGTTCCCGCCGGTCCCCAGCCACTGCGCCAGCTTGCCGCCCTGTCCCACGGCCCGCAGCCGGCGTTCCGTGGCGTCGCGGACAGGGTCGGTGGTCACCACGAGGAGTTCGTCGCCGCGGTGCAGGATGGTCGTCGGCAGCGGAACGAACGATTTTTCATCGCGGACGACCAGGGTGACCCCGGCGCCCGGCGGCAGCCTCAGCTCGCCCACCTCGACGCCGTGCATCTTGGAGCCATCGGGTATCGCGACGGACAGCAGATGCCCGTGCAGGCGCTCCAGGGGGGCGGACTCGATGCCGAGGTCGGTCGCCTCGTCGCCCTTGCCGAGGCGCAGCTTGCGGGCCAGCCAGGGGAGCGTCGGGCCCTGGACGAGGGTGTAGACGACGACCAGGACGAAGACGATGTTGAAGATGCGGCGGCTGTCCTCGATGCCGCTCACCATGGGGATCGTCGCCAGGATGATGGGCACGGCTCCGCGCAGCCCGGCCCAGGACATCAGGGTCTGCTCCTGCCACGGCACGCGGAACGGCGTCAGGCTGACGATCACGCTCAGCGGGCGCGCCACCATGGTCAGGGCAAGTCCTATGACGAGCGCGGGCCAGATGTCGTCGCCCATCTCGTGCGGGGTCACCTGCAGGCCGAGCAGGACGAACATGCCGATCTGGGCGATCCAGCCGAGTCCGTCGGCGAAGCCGCGGGTGGCCGGCCAGTGCGGCAGCTTGGCGTTGCCGAGGACCATGGCGGCCAGGTAGACCGCGAGGAAGCCGCTGCCGTGAGCCATGGCGCCGGCGGCGTAGGCGGTGACCGCGATCGCCATCACGGCGATGGGGTAGAGGCCGGACGCGGGCAGGGCCACGTGCCGCAGGCCCCAGGAGCCGAGCCAGCCGACCGTGATGCCGATGGCCGCGCCGATGGCCAGTTCCATGACGATCACGGCGAGCAGCTTGTACCAGTGCTCGACCGGGCCCGCCGTGGACAGGGAGACGACCAGGATGACCACCGGTGCGTCGTTGAAGCCCGACTCGGCCTCCAGGGTGCCCGTCACGCGCGCGGGGAGGGGGATTTTCCGCAGGACGGAGAAGACCGCCGCCGCGTCCGTCGAGGACACCACCGCGCCGATGATGAACGCCTGCCGCCACTCCAGCCCGATCAGATAGTGCGCGGCCGACGCCGTGACCCCGACGCTCACCGCGACGCCCGCCAGTGCCAGCGCCGAGGCGGCTGGGAGGGCCGGCTTGATCTCCTTCCACTTCGTGCCGAGACCGCCCTCGGCCAGGATCACGACCAGGGCCGCGTACCCGATGACCTGGGTGAGTTCGGCGTTGTCGAAGTGGATGTCGCCGATGCCGTCCTGGCCCATGGCGATGCCGATCCCCAGGTACACGAGCAGGCTGGGGAGCCCGCTGCGCGAGGAGATCCGGACCGCTGCCACAGCGATGAGGAGGACGAGCGAGCAGACGAGCAGGAGCTGGTTGAGGTCGTGGACAGTCAGCGGGCCGTTCCCTTCCCTGGCCCGCGCACGGCACGCGCGCGGGTCACGTACATCGGACACGAGGTGAGGTCACCGCGTAACCAAGTACTTCGTTACCTTACCTAACTCTTGACGATTTCTTGACACTTCCACAGGCATGATCGAATGCCTGTCCGTTCGCGTACCCGACTCCGCGTCAAGTCGCGCCGGGCCCTGCGCCTATGGTTGCTCCAGCACTCCAGTACCGCCTGCCGCTCGCGTTAGGACAGCAAGGACAGCGATGCCCCCCACCACCACCAGCTCTTCCGGACACAAGCCCGGCAAGTCCGGCAGGAAGAAGGGGCGCAAAGCCCGACTGTTCGTGATTGTCCTGGTCCTGGCCATCATCGGAGGCCTGGCCTACGGCGCGTACTGGTCCGTCAGTACCGTCCGGGCCTCCTTCCCGCAGACCAAGGGCTCAATCACCCTCGAAGGCCTGTCGGGGCCCGTCGACGTCAAGCGCGACAGCTACGGAATCCCGCAGATCTACGCCTCCTCGGACGCCGACCTGTTCATGGCGCAGGGCTACGTCCAGGCGCAGGACCGCTTCTACGAGATGGATGTCCGCCGGCACATGACCGCGGGCCGCCTCTCCGAGATGTTCGGCAAGGGGCAGGTCGACAACGACGAGTTCCTGCGCACCCTGGGCTGGGACCGGGTGGCCAAGGAGGAGTACGACAAGACCCTGTCGGCCGCCACGAAGAAGTACCTCCAGGCGTACGCCAAGGGAGTCAACGCCTACCTGAAGGGCAAGGACGGCGCGGACATCTCCCTGGAGTACGCGGCCCTCGGGTTCGAGAACGACTACAAGCCGCAGGAGTGGACCCCGGTCGACTCGGTCGCGTGGCTGAAGGCGATGGCCTGGGACCTGCGCGGCAACATGCAGGACGAGATCGACCGTTCCCTGCTGACCAGCCGCCTCGGACCGCAGCAGATCGCCGACCTGTATCCGGAGTACCCGTACAGCCGGAACAAGCCGATCGTCCAGGAAGGCGCGTACGACGCGACGACGCGGACGTTCGTCCAGGGCGGCAGCGGCGCGAGCACGCAGTCGGGGTCCTCGGGCACGTCCGGAACCTCGTCCGTCGACTCCGCGGCTTTCCAGAGCCAGCTGGAGGGCCTCTACCGGGTCCTGGACGACGTCCCGACGGCCGTCGGTGTGAACGGCAACGGCATCGGCTCCAACTCCTGGGTCGTCGCGGGCACCCACACCATCACCGGCAAGCCGCTGCTGGCCAACGACCCGCACCTGTCGCCCTCGCTGCCGTCCGTCTGGTACCAGATGGGCCTGCACTGCCGCAGCGTCTCCGCCAAGTGCCAGTACGACGTCTCCGGGTACACCTTCGCGGGCATGCCCGGTGTGATCATCGGGCACAACGGCGACATCGCCTGGGGCATGACGAACTCGGGCGCCGACGTCACCGACCTCTACCTGGAGAAGCTCTCCGGCGACGGTTACCTGTACGACGGCAAGACGAAGCCCTTCACCACGCGCGAGGAGACCATCAAGGTCGCCGGCGGCGCGTCCAAGGAGATCGTCGTCCGGGAGACCGAGAACGGGCCTCTCCTGTCCGACCGCGACGACGAGCTGGTCCAGGTCGGCAAAAAGGCCACCGTCGACACCGCGGCCCCCGACCGCGGCGACGGCTACGGCATCGCGCTGCGCTGGACCGCGCTGGACCCCGGCACCTCCATGGACGCCGTCTTCCTGATCGACAAGGCGTCGAACTGGACCGAGTTCCGCGCGGGCGCGGCCTCCTTCGACGTGCCCTCGCAGAATCTGGTCTACGCGGACACCGCGGGCCACATCGGCTACCAGATGCCGGGACGCATTCCCACGCGCGCGGCGGGCGACGACGGCTCGCTCCCGGTGCCCGGCTGGGACTCCAAGTACCGCTGGAAGGGCTACCTCAAGCAGGCCGAGCTGCCCTTCGAGTTCGACCCCGAGCGCGGCTACATCGTGACCGCCAACCAGGCCGTCGTCGACAAGGCCAAGTATCCGTACACGCTCACCACGGACTGGGGTTACGGCACCCGCAGCCAGCGCATCGCCGACCTGATCGCCTCGAAGATCAAGGGTGGCGGCAAGATCTCCACCGACGACATGCGCCAGATGCAGCTGGACAACAGCAGCGAGATCGCCAAGCTGCTGGTGCCCAAGCTGCTGGCGATCGACGTCGACGACAAGTACGTCCGTGAGGCGCAGAAGCTCCTCGTGGGCTGGGACTACACCCAGGACGCCGACTCGGCGGCGGCGGCGTACTTCAACTCGGTCTGGCGCAACATCCTGAAGCTCGCCTTCGGCAACAAGCTGCCCAAGGAGGTCCGCGTCAAGGGCCAGTGCCTGTACGTCAGGCCGGTGAACAACACCGGCCCCGCCGACGCCGACCAGCCCGTGCTCGAATGCGGTCAGCGGGACGCGGACCAGGCGCAGCCGGACGGTGGCGACCGTTGGTTCGAGGTGGTCCGCAAGATCATCAACGACCAGGACAACGACTGGTGGAGCACGCCGAAGACCCGCACCGAGAAGGCCGTGACCACTCGTGACGGGCTGTTCGCGCGTGCCATGTCGGACGCCCGCTGGGAGCTGACCGCCAAGCTCGGCAAGGACATCGACACCTGGAGCTGGGGCCGGCTGCACCGCCTGTTCCTGAAGAACCAGACTCTGGGCACCGAGGGCCCCGACTTCGTCCAGTACATCCTCAACCGCGGCCCCTGGAACCTCGGCGGCGGCGAGGCGACGGTCAACGCGACCGGCTGGAACGCGGCCGGCGGCTACGGCGTCGTCTGGGTGCCGTCGATGCGGATGGTGGTCAACCTCGGCGACCTCGACAAGTCGAAGTGGATCAACCTGACGGGAGCCTCCGGGCACGCCTTCAGCGACCACTACACCGACCAGACGAGCAAGTGGGTCCAGGGCGAACTGCTGGACTGGTCCTTCACGGAGAAGGCGGTCGACGACAGCACGAGCGACACCCTGCTGCTGAAACCGTCGTGAGCGCGCGATAGTCCCCGAAGGTCCCCGAGAACACGAACCGGCTCTCCACGCGCGCGTGGAGAGCCGGTTCGTGTTCTCGCCTCAGGAGAGGCCGTGGAAGCGCCGTACCCCCGACGGGGTGACCACCGCGTGCACCGGCCGGTCGTGCGGCTCGGCCGGCACCCGCGCCACGACCTCCGAGTCGTACAGCAGCACCACCAGGGCCGGATCGACGCCCGAGCGCTCCAGCCGGGCCAGCACGCGGTCGTACGAGCCCCCACCGCGCCCGAGGCGCATCCCGCGGTCGTCCACGGCCAGGCCGGGCAGCAGGACGGCGTCGGCGCCCGTCACGGCCTCCGCCCCGAGGCGGTCACCGGCCGGCTCCAGCAGGGCCATCCGCCCGCCGTGCCGCACCTCCACCAGGGACCCCTCACCGGCGTACACGCCCCAGTCGAGGTCGTTGTCCGGGAGGAGGACCGGCAGCAGGACCCGCACCCCGCGCGCGTGAAGGGCGTCGAGCAGCGCCCGGGTGCCGGGTTCGGTGCCGACGGAGACGTACGCGGCCACCGTGCGCGCGTGCGCGAGCTCGGGCAGGCCGAGCGCGCGGGCGGCCAGGTCGGCCCCCGCCGCCTCGACGTCGGCGGCCGTCAGCCCGCCCCTCACCGCGAGGAGATCCCGCCGTGACGTGCGCTTGTCGGGCTCTGCTCCCATGACGCTCCCACTATCGTGTCCGGTGTTCTCATGTGCTTCATATGTGGATATGAGCATCAGTTCATCGGCGCCACAGAATCAGCACAAAGGCTGCGGATAAGGTTGCCGCCATGACTGAGTCGCACCCCAGGATCAGCAAGGCTGTCATCCCCGCAGCAGGCCTCGGCACCCGGTTCCTGCCGGCCACCAAGGCCACTCCCAAGGAGATGCTGCCGGTCGTCGACAAGCCGGCGATCCAGTACGTGGTCGAGGAGGCCGCGTCCGCGGGCCTCGACGACGTCCTCATGATCACGGGACGCAACAAGCGCCCCCTTGAGGACCACTTCGACCGCAACTACGAGCTGGAGTCCGCCCTTCAGAAGAAGGGCGACGCCGCGCGACTCGCCAAGGTCCAGGAGTCCAGCGACCTCGCGACCATGCACTACGTCCGCCAGGGCGACCCCAAGGGCCTCGGCCACGCAGTCCTGTGCGCGGCCCCGCACGTCGGCCACGAGCCCTTCGCCGTCCTCCTCGGCGACGACCTCATCGACCCCCGCGACCCCCTGCTCCAGCGCATGATCGAGGTCCAGGAGCAGCACGGCGGCAGCGTGATCGCCCTCATGGAGGTCGCTCCCGAACAGATCCACATGTACGGCTGCGCGGCCGTCGAGGCCACCGACGACGGCGACGTCGTCAAGGTCACCGGCCTGGTCGAGAAGCCGGAGGCGGCGGACGCCCCGTCGAACTACGCGATCATCGGCCGCTACGTCCTCGACCCGCACATCTTCGGCATACTCCGCGAGACCGAGCCCGGCCGCGGCGGCGAGATCCAGCTCACCGACGCCCTCCAGCAGCTCGCCGACGACGAGAAGGTCGGCGGCCCCGTGCACGGTGTCGTCTTCAAGGGCCGCCGCTATGACACCGGGGACCGTGGCGACTACCTGCGTGCCATTGTCAGACTCGCATGCGAACGTGAGGACCTGGGCCCGGACTTCCGGACCTGGCTTCGCAGTTACGTAGCCGAGGAGATGTAGCAACGTTGAGCAGCACCGCGCCCCGCACCACCGGCCAGGACCACCTGTGGTCGGTGGACGAGCACCTGGAGGACATCCTCGCGACCGTCCGCCCCCTCGAACCCATCGAGCTGCAGATCCTCGACGCCCAGGGCTGCGTCCTGGTCGAGGACGTCACGGTGCAGGTCTCCCTGCCGCCGTTCGACAACAGCTCCATGGACGGGTACGCGGTCCGGGTCGCCGATGTCGCGGGCGCCAGCGAGGAGTTCCCGGCCGCTCTGACGGTGATCGGGGACGTCGCGGCCGGCCAGGACGGACTGCTCCACGTGGGCCCCGGCCAGGCCGCCCGCATCATGACCGGCGCCCCGCTGCCACCCGGCGCCGAGACGGTCGTCCCCGTGGAGTGGACCGACGGGGGCCTCGGCGAGGGCCCCGTCACCGGGATGCGCGCCCGCAGCGCGGACCCCGACGGCGCCTTCGGCCAGGTCCGCGTGCACCGCCCGGCACCGGCACGCGCGCACGTGCGCGCACAGGGCAGCGACGTCCAGGCCGGCGACCGTGCCCTCGCCGAGGGCACCGTCCTCGGGCCGCCGCAGATCGCCCTGCTCGCCGCGATCGGCCGCGGCACCGTGCGCGTGCGCCCGCGCCCGCGCGTCGTCGTCATGTCGACCGGCAGCGAGCTGATCCAGCCCGACGAGAAGCTCACGGGCGGCCAGATCTACGACTCCAACAGCTTCGCCCTCACCGCCGCGGCCCGGGACGCCGGGGCGATCGCCTACCGAGTGGGCGCGGTCGCCGACGACGCCGAGATCCTCCGCTCCACCATCGAGGACCAGCTCGTCCGCGCCGACCTCGTCGTCACCACCGGAGGCGTCAGCGTGGGTGCCTACGACGTGGTCAAGGAGGCCCTCTCGCACGTCGCCGACGAGGACGAACCCGGCGCCGGCGTCGACTTCCGCAAGCTCGCCATGCAGCCCGGCAAGCCCCAGGGCTTCGGCACCGTCGGCCCCGACCACACCCCGCTGCTCGCCCTCCCGGGCAACCCCGTGTCGTCGTACGTCTCCTTCGAGCTGTTCGTGCGGCCCGCGATCCGTGCCCTGATGGGCCTCAAGGAGATCCACCGGCCCACGACCAGGGCGGTACTGGCGACGGACAAGGCGCTCACCTCTCCGGCCGGCCGCCGGCAGTTCCTGCGCGGCACATACACGGACGGCCGGGTGACGCCGGTCGGCGGCGCCGGATCACACCTGATCGCGGCCCTCGCCCACGCCGACGCGCTGATCGTCGTGCCCGAGGACAAGGAGTCCGTGGAGCCCGGCGCCGAGGTCGAGGTCGTGCTGCTCGGCTGACCGGGGCGGCAGGGGCCCGCCCGACCGGGTGGGCGGGGCGGCTGAGGGGCGCCGGTTGGGAGTACCGTGTCGCGCACAACAGGCCCGACCGGGAGCGCCGCAGCACATGAGCACGCAGGACGACCGACTGACGCACATCGACGAGACGGGCGCCGCCCGCATGGTCGACGTATCCGCCAAGGAGGTGACCGCGCGCACCGCCCGTGCCAGCGGCCGTGTCCTGGTATCGCCGCGTGTGATCGAGCTGCTGCGCGGAGAAGGGGTCCCCAAGGGGGACGCCCTGGCCACCGCGCGGATCGCGGGCATCATGGGCGCCAAGCGGACCCCGGATCTCATCCCGCTCTGCCACCCGTTGTCGGTGTCGGGTGTGAAACTGGACCTGTCGGTCGCGGACGACGCCGTCGAGATCCTGGCCACCGTGAAGACGACGGACCGTACGGGCGTCGAGATGGAGGCCCTCACAGCGGTTTCGGTCGCCGCGCTCACCGTGATCGACATGGTCAAGGCGGTCGACAAGGGGGCGGTCATCACGGACGTCCGGGTGGAGGAGAAGACCGGCGGCAAGTCGGGCACCTGGAGCAGGTCATGACGCCGGTACCGCTGCCTTACGACGCCGGCGGCGCGCTGCTCGCGCCCTACGCCGCCCTGGTCGTCACCGCGTCCAACCGCGCGGCGGCGGGCGTGTACGAGGACAAGGGCGGCCCCCTGATCGCGGCGGGGCTGGAGGAGTTCGGCTTCGCCGTCGACGGACCGTGGGTCGTGGCCGACGGCGACCCCGTGGAGAACGCCCTGCGGGCCGGTGTCGAGGCCGGGTACGACGTCATCGTCACCACGGGCGGCACCGGCATCTCGCCCACCGACCGCACGCCGGAGGCGACCGGCGCGGTGCTCGACCGGGAGGTGCCGGGCATCGCCGAGGCCGTCCGGGCGTTCGGCCGGGACAAGGTGCCGACCTCGGCGCTGTCGCGCGGACTCGCCGGAGTCGCGGGCGGGACGCTGATCGTCAATCTGCCGGGTTCCACCGGCGGGGTGAAGGACGGACTGTCCGTCCTGGAGCCCCTGTTGAAACACGCCGTGGACCAGATCAGGGGCGGCGATCACCCAAGACCCGCCGGAACCAGCGGGGGTGCGAGCTGAACAGCCCGTCATGGCCCGTCGAGCTGGTGGAAGGCGATGTCGTCCTCCGGCCCGTCAGGCTGCGCGACCAGCGGATCTGGCGCGAGATCAACCGGCGCAACCGGGACTGGCTGCGGCCCTGGGAGGCTACGATCCCGCCGCCCACGCCCAGCGGCCCGATCGCCCACCGGCCGACCTACCGTCAGATGATCCGGCATCTGCGCGCGGAGGCGAACGCGGGCCGGATGCTGCCCTTCGCCATCGACTACCAGGGGCAGCTGGTCGGCCAGTTGACGGTCGCCGGCATCACCTGGGGCTCGATGTGCTCGGGCCACGTCGGCTACTGGGTGGACGAGGCGGTGGCGGGCCGCGGTGTCATGCCGACGGCGGTCGCACTCGCGGTCGACCACTGTTTCCGCACGGTCGGACTGCACCGGGTCGAAGTCTGCATTCGTCCCGAGAACGGGCCCAGCCGCCGGGTGGTGGAGAAACTCGGATTCCGCGAGGAGGGACTCAGACCCCGTTATCTCCACATCGACGGCGCCTGGCGCGACCATCTCGTCTTCGCGCTCACCGCGGAAGAGGTACCGGAAGGGTTGCTGAGCCGCTGGCAGCGGGCACGCTCCCAGAACACCCCGAGGAATCCCGCGTAAATTGAATAAATGTTCGAAAAATATTCGGTTGTGACCGGCGGATGCCTGCGAGATGTCTGTCAGACGCCTGTCAGAGGCCTGGCAGGCGACCGCCGAACGGTCGGCCGACGACCAACTGGCGTCTGTCCGACGATCGACTTGGGACGCTAAATTCACGCCTTCGATGACCCGCTGATCGCATCGATCACAAAAAAAGCTCGAAATATCAGCCAGATCGTGCGACACACCGGCTCAATTGGCAGATGGCCTCACGCAAACCCCTCTACCGTGTGAGGCGTGAGCAGCAGCGGCCTCATCTACGCAGTCATTGTCGGGGCCTGGGCCGCCTACTTGGTGCCGATGTGGCTCCGTAGGCAGGACGAGCTGAACGAGGCTCGTCCGACGGAACGCTTCAGCACCGCCATCCGGCTTCTGTCCGGACGGGCGGGCATGGAGCGCCGGTACGCCAAGGACCTGCGGGCGCGCTCCGCCGACGAGGGGGAGCACAGCGCCGGAGACCCGGAGGGTGCCACCGACTCGGTGGACGTCCGGGCCTTCGCCGCACCCACGACCCGCCCCAAGGCAAAAGTCCAGGTACAGGCACAGGCGCACCAGGAGCAGTCACCGGCGCAGGCGCACGAACAGCCGAGGGCGCCGAAGCGGGAGCAGCACGCACAGGCGTCGGCTCCGGCGTCGGCTCCGGCGAGGGAACGGAAGCGTGAGCGCGTACCGGCGGCTCGTCGGAGCGCGGGCACCTCGGCGGAAGCCGCCGCGCGCGCCCGGCGCTCGAAGGTCCTCGCGCGCCGTCGGCGTACGACGGTGATGCTGTTCATCGCCTTCACGCTCGGCGCGATCGTCGCGGCGGTCGGCGGACTCGCCCTTCTCTGGGCCCCCGCCGTCCCGGCGGTCATGCTGAGCGGATACATCGCCTATCTGCGTACGCAGGAACGGCGCCGTTTCACCTACCAGATGGACCGGCGCCAGGCCGAACTCGCCGCGCAGCGACTGCGTGAGCGCCAGCCCCGGCGGCGGCCGTCCACCGACCCCGGCGCCGAGGAGCAGGACGAGCACCCGGAGCCGGAGACGGACCCCGGGCTGTCCGCGCTCGCCGCCGACAGGCGTGCGCTCGTCGAGCAGACCGACCACGCGGAGTGGGTCGACCAGCAGCGCGAACGCCAGCGCCGCCCCGGCCACGGCGACAGCTGGGACCCGGTCCCGGTACCGCTGCCGACGTACGTGACCGCCCCGGTCGCCCCCCGCGCCACCTCCGACGTGGACCTCGGCGCCCCGGACGCCTGGAGCGCGGCGCGGTCCAGCACGGTGGGCCGCGAGTCGGAGGCGTCGGCGGACGAGCAGATGCCGGCGGAGGACGCGGCGGAGACGGACGAGGACCTGTCGTCGGAGTCCGACGCGGAGCTGGGCCCCGAGGACGCGGACGGTCGCACCGACGCGCGCCGCGCGGCATCCGCCCGCAGGGCCCGGGAGCGCGGCCGTACGCCCCTGTTCGACCAGTACGAGGACGGCGAGCGGCCCAGGGCAGCCAACGAGTAGCGAGCGCCGCTCGGCCGTTCCCGGCTGTTCCGGGTCGCCCTCGGCAGCACTCCGGGCAGGTGGGAGAGCGTGCGTCGGCCCCGACTGACCAGCGCGGAACGGATTTCCGAGCACCCGGATCGGGATGCTAGAGTTTCACTCGTTGCAAGGGCCTGTGGCGCAGTCTGGTAGCGCACCTCGTTCGCATCGAGGGGGTCTGGGGTTCAAATCCCCACAGGTCCACCGCAGGGCCGTTCGTGGGTTCGCCTACGAACTGTTCACGAGATCCCGATCCGACGGTCATCGTCGGATCGGGATCTCGTCGTTTGGGCCTCTACTTGTGTGAAAGTCGGCCTGGCGGGCCGCCGGGAAGCACGGCGAACCGCGTCAGAACGGACCGGGGATAGAGATGCGGGCATGCCGCAGGGACCGCAGGCGTGGAGTCAGACTCCTGCAGTCTCGCGACGTGTCGATCTTCAATTACGGGGTGTCCGCCCGGTCAGGGGCTGCGGCTCAACACCCGGGGGCGGGGCGTGATTGGCTCCTCAGCCGTCGGGTAGGGCGGAAGGACATCGCTCGGCTCAAGGTCGAGGCCGGTGACGGGACTCATCTTGCTGGCGACCAGGTACTGCTCAAGTTCCTTGATGTTGTGCACCATGACGGTGATGGCGGACAGGAGAGTCTGCGCGACGCGGCCTCGCGGCTGACGTCTCTCACGGGCATGCAAGGCGGAGTCGACAGATTTCAGGCGCCCGTTGCCGCCCTCGATGTGTGCGCGCAGCGTCTGGTAAGCCAAGGCCCAGGAAGGTGTCTGCCAGGGCAGTTCCTGTCGCGTACGGGGCATGACGTGTGCCTGCACAGTGACAGAGGACTGGCGACAGCACTTAGGGCGGTCCTCGATGGGAAGGTCGGGGGGTGCCACGGTGGGCCGGTTGGCGGGGTGCGCAGTGCGCTCCCTATGGGCGTCGAGATTGATGACGACCGGTACGGGCTCCTTCTTCTTCGGCGTGCCGTTGCCCTCACGCTCTTGTGCCCAAGGGCAATTGAGCTTGGTGATGGGGCAGGCGAACCGCTCGGTGCCGCGGTCGTCGAGGGTGTCCTTGCGAGTGAGCGTGTACGGCTCGATCTCCTGAAGCTGCTCTCGCAGCGGTACGCGCTCACGCTCGTTCTTGGCGCTGCGAATCTGCCAGTAGAGGTCGAGCAACCGGCGCGGGGTGAGGGGACAGAACAGTCGACCTACTTTGGCGATGGCGCCCTGGTGGTAGCGCTCCGCCTCATCGGCGACCTGGATCTTGGTGAAGTCGAGCACGGGCATGTAGCCGAGGGCACGCATCGGCTGGTGGAAGTTCTTGGGAAAGAGCTTTGTGTAGGCACGGTCGGCCGCCGTGAAGCCGCGGAGTTCGGTGAGCTGGGCCAGGACAGCGCTGACGTACTGTGCATGGCGACCCATGTCCTTCTCGGGCGTGTGCAGCACCATGCCGAGGATGAGCTGGGGGTAGCGGCCGGCGCGGTCCGGGTCGGCATGGGCCGCGATGGCGAGGGTGGCGCTGTAGCCGAACTCTCGGTCACCGCCGCCCTTGTAATGCCAGTTGGCGCTCGCCTCCAGCGCGGACCGCTTGCGTGTGTGGGGCCGGGCCCAAGTCGGCACGCAGGTGGTGTCAATCGCTGTGTCGCCACGCCAGTGGCGCATCAGGCCTTTGGCAAAGGCGGTGCGCACCGGTGCGGTGACCAGCCGGTTGGCGAGCTCTTCCAGATGGCGGAGGGCCGGCTGTCCGCGATCGCCGTTCCAGCGGGCAGCTACTCTCCGTCCTGCCGCTCTGGGGAGCCGGCTGCGCCGCTGGTGCGGCGCCGCGTCCAGCAGACGGTTCATGCGTGTCCATGCACGGTGGAAGCGGTTGTACAACGCGTTGACCGCGTCCTGATCCTCGATGTCGCAGGTGGGGATGGAGAGTTCGACGCGCAGCTGCTCACTGGTGCCGAACGTGATGACCTCGAAGGCGTCGTCGAGATTGCTGCTGGTTCTCTCGTAGCTTGCGCAGACCAGACCGAGCAGAACGAGACGGATGGGGTAGCCGGGCGGGCCCGGCAGCCCTGCAAACTGTGCCTCGACCATGTCCACGACGCCGCTCTGTTCGAGAGTGCGACGAAGCTTCTTGACCTTGCTGTCAGATATTTCGGACGGCTCGTGTGAACGCGGGTAGGGGCGGCGGGGACGGCCATTGCCGGGTTGATAGCGGGGGTCGTCGGCGGGAGTTCTCATGCCGAGCCACGCAGCATGCGGGTGGCGGCTGCGGTGGTGAGCGGGGGGACCGACGCGCGGTAGGGGGCCAGCGCGGCCGTCGACTTCATGCCCGCCGCCGCAGCGATGACATCCTCCGGGACGCGCTGGCGCAGCAGCTCGACAATCCAGGTGCTGCGCAGCCGGGCCAGCTTCAGATCGGGAAGTCCGGAAGCGCCCTTAAGAGTGCGCTTCGCCCAGTTGGACACACCGTTCTTCGGGTCGGTGACCTGGCGTTGGGGCAGGAACAGGTACCCGTCGCCGACAGTGCGAGCCCGCGCGGCGAGGTCTTCTTCCCACATCGCCCGGCAGACCACCAGCCGCTCGCTGCCTGGCACTGCTACGACCACCGCCTCGGACGGCAACACGGTGATGTCGGCGCCGCGGGTAGCCAGCACTTCTCGGTGTGTCAGCCCGCAGCCTGCACCGAGGGCCAGCAGAGCCAGGGCACTGCCGCCGAGGGCGGATGTAGAGGGCAGACCGCGGGCCCACATCAGGTAGCGGGCGAGTTCCGGCGGGGTGTACGGGGCGGCGCGCTGCCGCTTGGCGCTCATCCGAGGCGTGGGTTGCTGCCCGTACTCCAGCCACAGCAGCGCCTCACGGATACGAAGCAGGATGCTCCGGTACGTCTGGATGGAACTGCCTTCGAGTTTCGTCCGCGCGAGCAGGTAACGCGTCATCACCTCTGGTGCCAGCCAGGCCAGCGGGTCGCGGGCAATGCCGACGCGCTCCGCGTACACAGCGAGACCGGAGAGCGCGAGCATCAGCTTCGGCACCGGGTACGGGACGGAATCGCAGGTCGCAGCCGCCACCATGCGAACCCCATCGGCGACCAGGGGCCATTCCGATGGTTCCTCCGACGGCTGGTAGCCGAGGATCGCGCCGCTCATGTCCGTCTCCAAAGGAACACACCACGAGTGGTGGCTACACAAACGGCCACCTGTTTCGTGAGTGTGCACTTCGACTGTCAGGAGCGCATGCGCATGACCGGAGGGCGAGGCCGCAGTGTGCCGCCGCGGGAGCTGGCTCGGGACCCGGAGAACTGGCCCGAGGCGACGTTCGTTGACCACCCCCAGGCTAGGGTGGTGCAGGCCGTCGCACAGGCTCTGACCAGGCAGATGACCATCCAGGGACTGGGGCTGCGGCGGGTAGCAACTCTCAGCGGCGTCAACCGCCAGGCCATCGCTAATCTTCTCGCCGGCAGTAGCTGGCCGGATGTGGCGACGCTGAGCCGTCTGGAGGACGGGCTCGGTGTTGGTCTCTACCCGGGCACCAATGATCCGGGATCGATGCATTGCTGAACCTCCGGAACCCGCACGGTATCTGCGCAGGCAGGATGGATTGGGCTCAGCAGGCCACAGGTAGCCCAGCGGTGGGCTACCCTCAAAAACGGCATGCAGAAGCCCCTAACCGGACTCACATGCTCGGTGCCGCCGAGACTGATCCCTTGGCGGCACCACCAATTCACCCTCGTCCACGCCGTGCTGATCCTTCACGACAGTGGACGTGCTGCTAAGCGGCCCTTCCTATTGCTTCACCTCCGTGCCGGCGTACAGGCCTCGTCCAACCTGCTGCAGGTATCCCTTGGTCACCAGGCGGTTAAGCCTGTGACGCATCCGTTCTATTTCTGTTCGCGGTGCGCCCTTGTCGACCAGAGGGATGACGACGTCCTTGGGGCTCATTGGTCGATCTGCCGAGGCCACCAGCGTGACGATCTTCCGGTTCAGCTCCGTAAGTGGGCCAGAGGGCGTCGAAGGCTGCTGCTTGCCGAGGCTCGACTCTTCATGCAGCCTGGTGGTTTCTGAAGCGTCATCCATGGAGGGCCGCGGAGAAGTCCCGCTGCCGTTCTCGGGAGGACGCCCGCTCTCAGTAGCGTGCTCCGCGGGTACCTCTTCGAGGAGCTGGGCTGCAGTACGCCGCGTGATCGCCAGTGCGGCCAACCGCTCCTCCACCTCGGCGATCTCCGCGCGCAGACGGCTGGCCAGCTCCCGAGCGGCGCGTTCCTCCGCGTCGAGACGCTGAAAGAGCATCTCACTCATGGACTGACTCCACATCAGAAGCTGTTCTGTTAGGCCAGTTGCGCGCAAGCTTTTCCGCACCTTGCAAGCAACCCTCACTCTAGAGCCAGCGCATGGCCTTGCGCGGGGCCTTGCAAGATTTGGCCCTGCGCAAGAGGCACTTCCCCAGAAAGTCGCATCCGAAGAGCTTGCAGACCTGGCCCGCCGTGGTGACGGCGAGGTTTGCGTGGGCAGACTGGAAGTTGCCGTGCGGCGGATGGTTCGCTCACCCTGTTGTCGTAAGTGGCTTTCAACAGAGGGCGATTGGCCCGTCCGGCGGGCAGGGTTCTGGTTGGAGGCGTGTTGTGGGCAACCGGGGGCAAGGCCAGTTTGCGTGGATGCCGCGCAGCGCGCCCGCAGCCAGCGAGCCGCGCTTGCGGTGGTGGCCCAGCCCTACTCCGATGCCGTTCAGTTACGGATCCCGGCACAGCAAGCCCGGCGGACACCCGAGCGCGCTCGCGTACAGTGCCAGCTGCTCGTCCGCTACCGCCTGCCGACTGGCCTCGTCCCTGCACGCATACCCCTGGGGAATCGGGGTGGGTGTAGTTCTCCCGTAGTGAGATCGTCGTGGTGGGTTGTTGCTGCCGCGGATGGTTTGCCGGTTCGTCGTGTCCAGGGTTCGGGGCTGGGAGGCGGCGATGGTGTCGTGGCTGGAGGAGCTGGAGCGGCGGGAGGCTGTTGTACGGGATCGGATTGCTGAACCGCGCGGGCAGATCGAGGAGTTGACGGTCCTTCTGGTCGAGCAAGAAGGGGCGGTGTCCCGGTTGAAGATCACACGGGAGACGATGAGCGAGATCCTGTCCGCAGACGGGTCGGTGACCGGTCCCGAGACCGACGATCGCGGTGCGGCGGAGCCGGCGAAAGGGCCGGTGGCGGGGGTGAGGTCGCCGGTGGGGGTGCGGCTGGTGTCGGCCTGGTCGGTGGAGTTGGACGCGAGGGTGTTGCCGTCCTCGTACCGGGCCGCGGTCGAGGTGCGTGCGGTAGATCAGCCGGGACCGGTGGCCGGGCCTGGTGCAGATCAGTGCCGCCATGGAGACGCATTTGGTGCCCGCAGCGGTGACTCGCACGATGGACGTGTGGCCGCGGCGGCCCCCGGGTGCGGCCTTTGGGCGGCCTCAGGCCCTGGCCGGCTTCGCCTTCGAAGCAGAGCCGGGCGCCCAGGTCCGCCGCCGTCTCTCTGTGACGGACCATTGCTCGCGGCCCCGCCAAGGGCCGGCGCAGGGTCTTCACCGAGACCGACTACGCCCGCCTGCTCAACGCGATCATCAACGGCCTCATCGCCAAGACCGGCCTCGACTTCGAACCGCCGTAACCTCAGCCATTGAAGATCTCTAGTGCGACACCCCTGGCCCTTTGAGTGCTTCATGTACCACGACCGATATCAGGGCTGATGCGTTCTCAGTCGGTGAGATGAGCTGATCGTCTGCGTATGCGCCGCCGTGGTCGGTTCGCCCGGTTCAGCAACGAGAGACGCGACCCCTGATGATCAAGGTTCTCGAAGCCTTTGATCACGAACAGGGGTCGCGTTCGCGTGCCATCCTCCCTGATCGGTGTCCTGGCGGCGCCACTGCGCGGACACCGATTCCACCTGCCCGGAACCGTCACAGCTCACCTGCCTGGCGGACGTGCTGGGCCGGATCCCCGATCCCCGGCGGGTCCGGGGCCGCCGCTACCGCCTGGGCTCCCTGCTTGCGCTGTGCATGGTCGCCGTCCTCGGCGGAGCCACGTCCCTGGCGGCCATTGCCCGCTTCGCCGCCGATACCGACTCCGACCTGCGCGGACAACTCGGACTGACGTCCAGCACGCCAAACGCCTCCACCCTGGGACGACTCCTGGCCCGCTTGGACGGCGATGCCCTGGACGACGCCGTGGGCGCCTGGCTCGCCCGGTACGCCGCCGACCCGGTCGACGAAGGCGGCGACACCCTGGTCGGTCTGGCCGTCGACGGCAAGACCGTGCGCGGATCCCGCACCGACGGCACCGCCGTCCACCTGCTCGCCGCCGCGCTCCACGCCTGCCAGACCGTGATCGCCCAGCGCCAGACCGCCGCGAAGAGCAACGAAATCCCCGCCTTCGCCCCGCTGCTGGACCAGATCGACCTGCAGGGCGTCGTCGTCACCGCCGACGCGATGCACACCCAGCGCGCCCACGCCGAACACGTCATCACCGCCGGCGGCCATTACCTCCTGGTGGTCAAGGGCAACCAGAAGAATCTGCGCAAGCAGCTGCGGCACCTGCCCTGGAAGCAGATCCCGCTGCAGGCCCGCACCACCGGGGCCGGACACGGCCGCCGCGAGGTCCGCCGTCCGAAGGTTTGCACCGTCGGTCCCGGCCTGCTCCTCCCGCACGCCGTCCAGGCCATGGAGATCAAGCGCCGCCGCACCCACCGCAAGACCGGCAAGGTCGAGACGAAGACCGTCTACGCGGTCACCAGCCTCCCGCCCGAACAGGCCAGCCCGGCGCAACTCGCCGAACTCGTCCAACATCACTGGTCAGTTGAGGCCCTGCACCACGTCAGAGACGTGACGTTCGGCGAGGACGCCTCGCGAGTACGCACCGGCACCGCACCCCGCGCCATGGCCACCCTGCGCACCTCGCCATCGGACTCATGCGCCAAGCAGGCTGGACCAACATCGCCGCCGCAGCCGATCACTACAGGTCACGACCTCAGCACGCGATCGTCATGCTCCGACTCACAGCTTGAGAACCCATCGCCCCTGTCACCTCAACTACTTTCTACCGGAGTTGAGTTGGGGTTGGACGGAGAGGCCGCCAGAAGCTGCTTCTGCTCGGCGTGCCCGTGGGCAAGTGCGGTGCGGGACGCAGAGCCGGAGGCAAGACGGTGCGTTTCGAGTGCGACATCAGGAGGTGTCGGCTGAATACCTGTTGTTGACATGCCCTTGATCGGCAAGGCTACAGTCCGTGAGTCATTGAGGATCTTGTGACTCTTATGCGGAAACGGGGATGTGCAGTGACTTTGCCTATGCGGGGTAGATCGAGACCGGTGTTTCCGGCCGCTGCCCGGATTGTCGTGGTACTCGCGACGTTTTTTGCGCTTCTCAGCGGTGGCGCCCTGTCGGCGGGTCCGGTGGCGGCAGCCGATGGCGACTCCAGCGACCAGGGCCGTCCGGCGGCCCAGATATCGAAGCCTCTCAAGCCTGTGAAGGCGATGACCCGCAAGCAGCGTGAGGCGCAGGTCAAGCGCGATGAGCAACTCTCGGTGATGCGCCCCGCTCTGCGGCACAGCAAGCCGATGCAACAGGCGCTGAGCGGGACGGCCGACGAGAGCCTTGACTCGGTTCAGACCGCTGCCGGCAAGCTTGAGCTTTCCGCTGCGGCGGCTCCGGCGGCAGCCGAGGCTGACCCGTCTTTCGAGGGGGCCCTCTGGGGCTCCACATACATCGT
This sequence comes from Streptomyces sp. AK08-02, assembly GCF_033795085.1. NCBI lineage: Bacteria > Bacillati > Actinomycetota > Actinomycetes > Kitasatosporales > Streptomycetaceae > Streptomyces > Streptomyces sp. AK08-02. Next base: position 248,726 of record NZ_JARAZV010000014.1, on the reverse strand, counting down.
CAACGACGAGTCTCAGCTGGATCCCGCCGGAGTGGCCACGGCGCTGAAGGCGAATCCGCCGGTCAGCCCCAAGGTGTACCCGAACTACCGGCCTGGCCGGACGACATGGTACGTGGAGGCAAACTGGACGGAAGGTACGAACGTTCCGCCAGTCATGCTGCGTATGCAGCTGTACCGGGCGTCGGACAACCAACTGGTGGCCACCCGGCTGACAAGCAGGGACACCTTCTCGAGCGCGGAGACCACCAGCCTGTGTAGGCGCTGGAACGCGGACAACAGCGCACCCATGAACTGTGTCTGGTCCCTCCGGGACGGGCTGCTCGTCGGGAAGGTGGGCACGGTCTACTACGCGAAGCTCTCCTACGCGACGCAAATGACCAACCACTTCTACAAGGTTCCGGACCAGACGAAGCCGACCTACCGCGAGTATTACCTGCCGACCAAGTGGACGACGGCGGTTACTTCTCCCGGCGCCCCGGCAATCTATACGCCGGGAATCGGCGAGGGCCTGTCCGGCCAGTGCACCTGCTGGTTCCAGATGCTGATCGCCGACCCGGTGAACACAGCCACCGGCACCGTCACAGAAACCGTCACTGACGCGGTCATGTCCGGCAAAGGTCTTCCGCTGGCCCTTTCCCGTTCCTACTCGTCGGCCGCGACCGACACGGGCGGGCTGCTGGGCAAGGGATGGAAACTGCCGTTCGAGGCCAGCCTGACGGTGGCCGCCAGCACCGTCACCCTGACCGAACCGGACGGCGCCAAAGTCGAGTTCACCAAGCAGAGCGACGGTACCTTCACGGCGCCCAAGCCGGTGCGCTACGTGCTGGCCCAGACCAGTAGCGGCTTCACGGTGACCAGCACCGATCATGCGAGCCGTGTCTTCAATTCATCGGGCCGTTTGACCGGCTGGCTCGACGGCGCCGGACAGGGGCTGGCGTTCACCTACTCCGATACGAAGCTCACGAAGATCACGGATGCCGCCGGCCGGGAGACCACGGTCGATGTCGATGCGCCCACGGGACGGCTCAACTCCGTGACGCTGTCCAACGGGCGCAAGGTGACCTACGGCTACGAGGCCGGTCAGTTGGCGAGGGTTACCGGCACTGACGGCGGGGTCACCCAATACACGTACACCGGTGGGCGGCTGGCCACAGTCGTCGACCCCAGAGGCAACACCGTCACCCAGAACACCTACGACGAGACCACCGGGCGGATCCGCAGCCAGATCGATGCCAACGGAGGCAAGTTCAGCTTCACTTGGAAGGCTGCGACGGACGCTCCGGCAGGATCTGGTGAGTCGAATGTGACTGACCCGGCGGGAGGCATCTGGACGGACATCTACGAGGCCGGTGTCCTCATGCGCAGCTACCGTCCGGAGGGTGGAGGCACCGACCGTGCCTACGACCAGAACCTCAACGCCACGGCCGTGTACGACGCCAACTTCAACAAGATCACGCGGACGTTCGATGCCCGAGGCAATCTCGCCACCCAGGAGACGGGCGGGGTGACGGAGAAGTTCGTCTTCGATATCTCAGACCGGATCAAGTCCGTGACGAATGGCCGTGGTTACAGCACGTCGTTCGAGTACAACGGCAGCGGTGACCGAGTAAAGACCGCCACAGGCCCGGCAGGCACCACGTCTTACACCTACACACCCAATGGACAGATCGAGACAGAGACCGCGCCGCGCGGTGGTATTACCCGTTACACCTACACCAGCGCAGGTCTCGTTGAGTCGGTGACGGCGCCGGGCGGAGGGAAGACGAGCTACGCATACGACTCCGCCCAGCGCTTGAAGACCGAGACGGATCCCCGAGGAAACGTGGCAGGAGCCAACCCAGCCGCGTACACCACAAGCTACGACTACGACGTCCAAGGGCGCATGTCGAAGGTCACGGATCCGGAGCGCCGGACCACCTCGTACAGCTACGACGACAACGGCAACGTCAAGACCGTCACTGACGCGCTGGGGCAGATCACCTCGTACGAGTACAACAAGGCGAACCAGCCGACCAGGGTCACCGGTTCTGACGGCAAGTACTCCACGATGGAGTACGACGTCCGGGGCAACCAGACGGCTGCTGTGGATGAAACCGGCCGTCGGACAACCTTTGGCTATGACGGTGCCGGTCGCCGCTCCTCGATGACGACGCCGCGTGGCAATGTCGCCGGTGCCGATGCGGCGAAGTTCACCACCACGTACGGCTACGACGACAACGGAAGCCTCATCAAGTCCGTCGACCCGACGGGCGCCGTGACCAGCATTGAGTACGACGCCTTCGACCGGCCGATCAAGGTTACCGACCCGCTGAACCACATCACGCTGACCGGTTACGACGCCAACGGAAACGTCGCCCAGGTCACCGACCCGTTGAACAAGGTCACAAAGTACACCTACACGTCTGCCGATCTTCTTCAGACGGTGACCGACCCGTTGAGTAAGACCACCTCTTACGGGTACGACGCCGACGGCAACCGCACCTCGGAAACGTCCCCCATCGGACGCAAACAGACCTGGGCCTACAACACCGACGGTCTCCAGTCGGCGCAGACCGATCCCCGCGGCTACCTCACTGGCAACACGGCCTCGGACTACACCACCACATACGGCTACGACGCTGCGGGCAACCAGACCAGCGTCACCGACCCATACGGCCGCCGGCAGACCCGCGAATACGACAACCTCGGCCAACTGGCCGCCTCGCAAGACGCGAGCGGACGGCGCACGACTTACGCCTACGACTCGCTCGGACGTATCAAGACGGTCACTGCCCCGGACGGAGGCACCACTGCCTACACCTACGACACGTCCGGCAACGTGCGCACCCGGACCGACGACAACCAGCACACCACCACATACGGCTACGACTCCGCCCACCGTTTGACATCGGTCGTGGACCCGCTCAACCGCACCGTTACCCACCGCTACGACGCCGACGGCAATGTTGACCAGACGACGAATGCCCGCGGCACCGTCGCGACGAACACCTACGATGCCTTGAACCGGCTCACAGGAAGCACATACAGCGACTCGACCCCGGCGACATCCATCGCCTACGACCTGGCCGGCAATCGCCGTCAGGTCGTCGACGCCACGGGCACACGTACCTTCGCCTACGACGCCGTCGACAGGCTGAAGACCGTAACCCTGCCGACCAGCAAGACCTTCGCCTACGGCTACGACGACGCCGGACATCTGACCAGCCGGGCCAACCCGGACGGACAGCAGACCGCTTACACCTACGACTCCGACGGTGACCGCCTCACGGCCACCACCAACAGCCTCAAGACGACCTACGCCCACGCCTTCCCGGGCCTGCTGACTGGCGTCACCCTGCCCAATGGGTACACCGAAACCAGGACCTACGACCGTGCCCTGATGCTCACTGACGTCGTCAGCTCGAACAGCACCAAAACCTTGTCGTCCTGGCACGGGGTGCTCGACGGGGACGGCCGTCCGCAACGGGTCGACCAGGTGCGGAACAACACCGGCAGCACCGCGGCCAAGTCGGAGTACTACACCTACGACGAGGCCGGCCGGCTGAAGGGCGACTGCTCCTCCGCTACCAAGGCCGACACCTGCCCGTCCGGTTCACCGACCACGGCCTACACGTACGACAAGGTCGGCAACCGCCTGACACAGACAAGCCCCACCAGTGGGACGACCTACCACTACGACGCCGCGGACCAGCTCACCAAGGCGGTCACCGGCGCCACCACCACCAACTACGCCTATGACGCCGACGGCAATCAGACCACCGACGGAATCGACACCCTTGCCTACGACGCCATCAACCGTCTGAAGTCGAAGGGAACGACCGCCTACACGTACGACGTCGACGGCAACCGCGCAACCTCGGTCAAGAGCGGCACCACCACGTCGTACACCTGGGACATCAACAACGAACTCCCGCTGCTGGCAGGGGAAAGCACCGGTTCCGTCGTCCGGTCCTACGCCTACAACGAGCTCGGCCAGATCGAATCCACCAAACAGCCGCAGGGCGCCTTCTACTACCACCACGACCTGATCGGCACGGTCACCGACCTCACCAACTCCACCGGCAGGGAGATCGCCAACTACACCTTCGGACCGTTCGGCGAGAACGCCACGAACCTGAACATCGGCGCAGAGGACGCACCGCTCAACCGCTTCGGGTTCACGGGCGAGTACACCGACCAGACCATCCGGAACGACTTCGACGCGGTCGCCACCAGCATCAACCTGCGGGCCCGCAACTACGACCCGAACACGGGCCGCTTCACCAGCCGTGACCCCTACGTCCCGGACGCGAGCACGCCGTACACGCAGTCATACGCCTACGTGGAGAATGCACCGACCAGCCGCACCGACGCGAGCGGCATGTGCAGCGTCACCACGCAGATGAAGGACCTGTTCACAGGCAACTGGGGCTGGAACAACAATTGCGCCCAGGAGGACCGCGAGACCGCGACGCAGCCCCCAGCGGTTCAGTCGGCGAAGGCCCTTTCCGACAAGATCACCAGGGGAGCGATCGAAGCCTCAGGTCAGGCAAGCCTCGGCTTCCTCGACGGCTTCACGTTCGGTGCCTTCACCTCCCTCAGCGGCGCCCAGGTCACCTGCCCGCCGATGTACAACGCCGGTTTGTACGCGAGCATGGTGCCTTTCCCAGTAGGGGGAGGGAAACGCCTTGCTCTCGAAGGGGCTGAATACGCCACTGTCTCCGTCTGGACGAGGATTGCTGCGACGCAACCCGTGTACGCCAATACGATGCTGCCGCAGTCGTTCAACCTACTGACCGCAGGCGGCCGTCAGGTCTGGGTGCATCCGAACGCGACGAAGCACATCGCCGAAGAGATCATGTACAACGGGTTCTCGCGCAATATGAAGACCGAGGAGATGTTGACCGGTTTGGTCAGGGCGGTCGATGCGGCAACTGCGTACGGCATGCAGTACGGTCGGAGAGTCCTGAGCCACGGCTGGGAGTTGATCATCGTCCCAGCGAAAGGTGGGGTGGGCAATCCAGTGCTGAAGCACGCGCGAAGGCTGGGGTGACAGCGGATGCCGTTCGCAATTCTGGGAGTAGGACCGGGTCGGGATTACCACGTTGAGGTGGATGAATACGTCCCTCTGACCGTTCAGTGGGAGGGTTACTCGCGCCTCCAAGACGCCCCGCGATCCGTTGTGCTGGAGATTGGGGAGTCCCTGGTCGAGGTCAAGACGGACAGGAACAGCGGTGAGGTGGTGGAGGTCGTGCTGCTCGACCTCGTTCGGCCGGAGTGCGTCGAAGACGTACTCGATATTACCGAAACCAAGATCGATCCGGGTGTTCCATGCGTGTCGTTCGATGAATCCGACCTGGAAGGTTCCAACTGCGAAGTGCGACTGTACGCAGACGGTCTGCAGATTCGCTTCGCAGACGGGCGGGCGGCACGGAGATTCGGTGACACAAAAGCGATGTTCGGCTTCTCCGATCCGGGGCGCCTGGTCGAGTTCAAGGTCAGGCTTAAGCCTGACCTGATGGCTCGGTTGCGGTCGATGTGCCACCTGGTTAGGTAAGCGGAAGTGTGACTAAAGGCGCCTCCCCTGGTCATCAAACATGGGAGGCGCCTTTTCGTTATCGCCAGGCCGATGCCGCGGACGACGCCCGCCGCTGGGAGTCCAAATACGGCGGGGGAAACTGGAAGACCAAATCCGTCACCGACTGCCTCCACCACCGCGCGGGCCCGCTGTTGCAGCGGTCGTTCTCGGACGAGATCGGCCGCGAACTCTTCTCAGTGACTGCCGATTTGTCGAGGCGCGCCGGGTCAGGGGCGATGGGTTCTCAAGCTGTGAGTCGGAGCATGACGATCGCGTGCTGAGGTCGTGTGACCTGTAGTGATCGGCTGCGGCGGCGATGTTGGTCCAGCCTGCTTGGCGCATGAGTCCGATGGCGAGGTTGCGCAGGGTGGCCATGGCGCGGGGTGCGGTGCTGGTGCGTACTCGCGAGGCGTCCTCGCCGAACGTCACGTCTCTGACGTGGTGCAGGGCCTCAACTGACCAGTGATGTTGGACGAGTTCGGCGAGTTGCGCCGGGCTGGCCTGTTCGGGCGGGAGGCTGGTGACCGCGTAGACGGTCTTCGTCTCGACCTTGCCGGTCTTGCGGGTTCAGGCGAGCAGCTGCGTTAGCCTGATCGCGGGCGATGGCATCCAGCAACGACTGCTTCACGTACTCGTCTGGATCCTGCCCGGCGACCGCGGCAGCGTCCTGCACCCTTGCGTGCACCTCTTCGCTTACCTGCACGCTGAGCAGATGCATGCCGTCCTTGTCCGCGTACGCGGTCCACAAAGCGTCGATAGGCAGCAGGTTCTCCAGGGCCGCCCAGACGCCGCGCAGTGCGGCCTGCCGGTTTGCCGCGCAGATCACGGTCAATAGCCGGACCTGGTCCGCGGAAACCACGAGCGGCAGCCGGCTTTCGCGGCGAGCGGCTTTGAGCTCTTTCTTTACCGCTGGACGGACCAACGTGATTTCGATGGCGTGGAGGGACATGCCCACTCCTATTCGTGAGGGAATGATGCGGCGTGCTCTCCAGCGAGGGGTTCAGTCGCGGGCGGGAGGCCGTGGATCAGGCGTACTCAGCGGATTCATCGGCCGGAAGAGGCGCGAACCAGATGCGTAACAGCCCATGGCTGGTCTCAGTGAAGGGTGATGGGACCGTCCGGCAGCCACCCGTCGAGGTAGCCGTGGACAAGATCAGTGGTGCTGTCGACATGCGATTCCCGCAGGACATGGTCCAGGGTCGCGCGCGGCGTCCAGACGGCGGTTGGGCCGGGATGGTCCACAGCGACCGAGCTTGAGGATGGGGAAGACCCGGCGCGAGCGAGAAAGACACGCTCTTCTACTCGTACGAGCGATGGATCATCAGGAGGAGGGGCCCAGCGCCGCCCGACCACTGACCCCCACCGCACGGGTCGGCCAGTGAACCAGCGTGCTGCTACCCGGACAGCGGCTTCTGCGTAGGACTCCGAGAGCCTGACATTGGCCTGCGGCAAGGCCCAGTGACCGGAGGCCCAACCAGGATGGTGGAAAAGAGCCACCTGCTCGTCGGCGTCGATAACGACGAGAGTGGCCATGCGGCGGAATCGAGGACCGGGAAGACCCATGAGGACAGAATCGACGTATGGCCAGACAAATAGCCACCCGGGTGGGCTGAAAGGGCTACAGGGGCGAGTCTCAAGCGACCTGGGTTCTGGCGCTCGCGAAGAGGACGCGGTTCGCGTTGCGCGAGGTATGGGGCGGCTGCGGTGCTGGTGCCGCGCTGGATGACATGCGCCCGGGCCCCCTGCGGCGCGGGCGCATGTCGGACGGGGTTACTGCTGGACGAGGCCCAATGCAGTCTCCTTGTCGAGGCCGCCCCAGCTGTCCGGAGTTCGCCACAGGACGTGGACGCCGAAGACGTCGTGGACGGTGTCGGCCGACCAGTCTTCTACCGGCGGTTCGCACAGGACCAGGTAGAGGCCGGTGGCCGGGACGGGGAGCGTGTGGTTGATCTCGAGGAGGCGGGTCGCTCCGGAGCGGAGGTCCTCATACGTGGAGCGGCCGGCCCCCAGAACCTCGTAGATGAAGAGGCCCTCGCTGGTGACGCAACTGACGTCGACGACCGTGGAGTCGGCCGGCTGCAGGTCCGACCACAACAGGGCCGACTTCAGCGCGTGGCGCACAGCCTCGTGTTTCCTGCATGTACGGTCGGCAGCCGCCGACGTCTCCAGGGCGCGCAGGAAACCCTCCTTCGTGGTCGCTGCCTGTGTGGCGGGGACTTCTTCGACGGCGGTCACGGGTTCGGTTTCCTTCTGCTCGGGTTGATGCGCAGCGCTGGTGGGGGTGTTCTCGAAGTCCAGTTCGGCCGCAGCGGCAAGGCGCGCCTTGAGCGTTTCCCGTGCTTCGGCCAGGGCCTGGGTCCAGCCCGAACTCGCAAGGTTCTCCCGGAGTCGACTCACGTCCGGCGCCTCGTCCTTGAGCGCACGGTTCGTGCTTGCCGCGAGGTCGCGCAGCGCGCTCAGCCGGTGCCTGTCCGGAGAACCGAGCACGCGCCGTACGTCTACCCAGTCCGCCTGGTCGCGGCGGAGGACGCGGTTGGCCATGCCCTGGAGCTCGGAGAGGCGGCTGCGGGCATCCTCCGAAACAGTGCCGCCGTCACCGCTGGTCAGTTCGTCGAGAACGCCGAGCGCCGCAACATAGCGTTCCGCCATCCTGGGCGAGATGGGCAGGCGGCCACGCTGGTCGGCTGTAAGCACGCTCTGGTTCGTCTCGTTGGCGAACACCCAGCAGTCCAGGTCCTCGCCCGGACGCGGGGAAACCGAGCCGTGCCGGACGGTCAGGACCAGCGTGCGGTCGATGGCGGGAGACAGGGCCCTGACCTTGTAGCGGCCGCCGGGCCCAGGGCCGATGACCCGGACCCGGATGTCGGCCCCGATCTCGGGGACGTCACCCGGTGCTGTGTTGGCTTCGGCTTCAGTGGGTGGTGGTTCGGAGGTGTCATCGGTTTTCGTGAGGCTCTCCGGGAGCGGGGAGGTGTGCAGCACGGTCAGGCTTTGCGTGCTGCGGGTGAGGGCGATGTAGAGCTGGCGCAGGCCCGCCGGGCCGCGATCGGCGATGGTGGTGGGCTCGACGACAAGGACGTGGTCGTACTCCATACCCTTGGCCTGGGCCGCGGCCAGTACGAACACCGCCTCGCGGCTCTGGCCGGTGATGTCGGCACTCTGATCCAGGTGGCGGCTGATCTCGTCGAGCCAGCCTGAGTCGTCGGGGACGATGACGGCCACCGAGCGCAGGGTGTGCCCGTCGCTTGTGCCCACTAGGCGAGTGGTCTGGGCGACGGTGTCGTCGAGGAGCTTCCACGGCTCCGTCGACACGGTTCGTACAGCGTCCTCGCCGGCTTCGCGCACGGCCTGTGGGTAGGGCAGCGCGGGGGCGACCGCACGGGCCAGGGGCGCGACGAACTCCATGATCTCGGCGGGCACGCGGTAGCTAGTGTTCAGCTGGGCGACGCGCCAGTCGCCGTGGTCGGAGAGGAGGGTGCCGAGGCGGTCCCAGTCCGTGTACGTGTGGGGCCCGGTGGCCTGGGCGAGGTCGCCGAGGACCGTCATGGAGCCGTTTACCGCGCAGCGGCGACGCAGGGAGCGGGCCTGCATGGGGGTCAGGTCCTGTGCCTCGTCGACGACGATGTGTCCGTAGCGCCGTGGAGTTTCCCCGGTGATGAGGTACCGGAGTTCCTCGAGGCAGACGCGGTCGTCGATGGTCCAGGGGTCGTCGGCGGCGGTGGCCGCCCGGGAGCGGTGCAGGGCGGCCTGCTCCTCATCGGCGAGGATGCCGTCGGCGCACGTGCGCAGCAGGTCCGGCGAGTCGTAGAGGCCCCGGAGCGCTTCCCTGGCGCCCGGTGATGGCCAGACGCGTTCGATGAGGCGCTCGACTTGGCGGTTGCGTTCCAAGTCGCGGCGGATGGTGTCGTCGCCGCGGCGGCGCGGGGCAACGGCCGTGAGCTCTCGCAGAAGGCGGTCGACGAGCAGGCTGCGGAAACGGTCGCGCCGATCACGGTAGGCGCCGTCGCCGCCGCGGACCTCGTCGAGGAGGGTGAGGAGGTCGGAGCGCGGGATGCGAAGGGTCGTGCTGCCTGCCGTGACGGCGAACGCAGCTTCGTCGCCCACGTAGGAGGGGACGCTGGTGAGTGTGTCGAGGGCCTCGGGACGGCACTCGTTCTCGACCCGCCGCCTCAGGACGGCCGCCATACGCTCGTCGGACTTCACCAGCCGCGCCTGCGGGGTGTCGGAACCGAGGATCTCGCCGTCCCACAAGCGGGTCAACTGCACGGCGTTGACGTCGCGGGTGCCGAGAGTGGGCAGGACCTGACCGACGTAGTCGAGGAACCGCGGGTGAGGGCCGACGACGAGAATGTCCTGGGCCTTGAAGTGGTTGTTGTTGACCAGCCACGTCACGCGGTGCAGGCCGACCGCGGACTTGCCGGTGCCTGGGCCGCCCTGCACGACGAGGATGTCGGAGGGTGAACCTGTGACCAGATCCATCTGGTCGCGGCGGATGGTCTCGACAATGTCCCGCATGCTGCCGCTGCGTGAGCGCTGGAGTTCACGCAGGAGGAAGTCGTCGGGCTGCAGCGGCTTCTGGCGCTGGACACGGGTGATGTCGGCAGGTATGGGGACGGGCGGGCGCGGTGTTCCTCCCGCCCGGGTGACGGTGGCGGGTGCCGCGGGCTGGGCCTCCGGCTCGGCGTCCGCCGGCCGCGGCTGCGGAACGGTGGCGGTGATGGCGATCTCGTCGAAGTAGTCCTCGACGAGATTCCGTACACAGCGCAGTTGCCGCCGCAGGAGCACCTCGCCCGGGGCGTCGGGCTGAGCCTCGAACCACTTCTTGGCCAGCGGGCTGGTCCACAGGAGGACCACACGGTCGCTGGTCGCGGGGTCGCTGACGCCACGTCGTCCCACATACCAGGGCTTGTGCTCGTCCTGTACATCGATGCGGCTGATGACCAGGGATTCATTGCCGAGTCCGTCGTATGCCGCGGCCCGCTCCCCGGCCTCGACCCGGTTGGCGATGCTGTCCTTGCCGCTGGCCGAGGCCGAGACGACGGACCCCTCGGTCATTTCGGCCAGCCGCGCGGCGTAGCAGTCATAGGCGCGGTCAACCGCCTTCTGCTCGATGGCGATGGTCTCGTCGCGCGTAACGGTGCCCATGTGTATTCCCCTCCCTTGCAGCACCCGAAGGACGCTGCGACGGGCATACGCCCGTCCCCCGACGGAATAACTATCAGATACCTTCCGATGACAAACAGTCAGAGGGTCAACGCCCCGACCACCTGGCCGACTTCCGTCCGCCAGGTGCGGACCTGGTCGTGCGTGGGGCCGATCTCGTACTGGTGGTAGTGGCATCCCAGGCAGAGGTGCGACCACACGGCGTTGGCGCGGCGCGCGGTCTCCGCCGCGGTGTAGCAGCCCAGGCACAGCATCTTGGCGCGCATCGTGGTGTCGGCGAGCCCTGGCACCGCGGCGTCGAGCACACGGTCGACGGAGATTTCCAGGGCGGTCCGCAGGGCCAGGGAGGCTCCGCGGTGGCGGCCGGCGGCCGTGGCGCCCGTGCGGGCGGCAAGCAACTGGTCGGCCGTCAGCAGGAGTTCCTCGACCGAGGTAGTGGGAGTGCTCATCACGGGGTCGCCTCAGGCTTGCGCACCTTCTGCGCCATGATCTCGATGTCGTCCACGAAACGGTGAGGGTCGGTGATCTGTGCTCCCCCAGCGTGGGCGCCGTCCTGGCACTGCTTGAGGAGGTCCACCGCACGCGGTCCGCAGAGGGTGCGCAGTTCCCGGTAGACGTCGCCGGTCCGCCCAGCGTCGCCGAACAGGGCCAGGGCCGTGACTTTCATGAGCTTGTCGGCGCCGCCGACGGCGGCTTGCAGCGCGTGCTCGGGTGCGCCGGAACGGTGGTGCCGGATCCAGGCGGCCTCAAGGAAGGCGTTTTCCAGGGCGATACGGCACAGGCTGGGCAGCACGTGGGTCCGTGCCGCCGTCGGCAGGTCACTGGTACTGGCGATGGCCCGCGCGTCGTCGAGCGCCTGCCCTACCGGGTCGGTCACCGGCTTGACCTTCACCTTGGACGACTCGGCCCGCTCGACCTCGAACACCGTCACGGGCAGATCCTGGCTGGTGAACGCCCGCTGGAGCCGGGTGTCGTGGGTGAACACGACGACCTGCCGGTGCTCGCCGAGCTCGTGCAGGACCTGGGCGAGTCCGTTGACCTTGGCGGGGTCCATGGACTGTACGGGGTCGTCGATGACGATGAAGCCGAAGGGGCTGTCGGCGGTGGCGGACCGGGGCAGGAACAGAGACAGCGCGAGGGAGTGCTGCTCGCCCTGGCTCATGACGCTGAGAGCCGAGGCCTCCTGGCCGTCGACGGAGACGTCCATGACGAGCTTGCGGACAGTGGCTTTCTCGCTGCCCTTCAGGCTCACGTCCTTGAGGTCGATGTTGCTCTCCTGGCGGAGCCGCTCCCAGATCCGCTGCGACTGGTCGGCAAAGCCTTCCATGCGCTGTTTCCGCAACTCGGCGGCCAGCGCCTTGATCCAGGTGCTCGCCTTCCTGATGTCCCGCAGCCGAGGCTTGTTCGCCTCCACGGCACGGGCTCTCTCCGCCCAGCCCGCCAGGCGGATGACGAGTCCGCGCCAGCGTTCGTCCCGCTTCTCCAGCTCCCTGACGGCGTTCTCCTTGACCGCGGCGCAGGCATCGGCCAGGGGCGCGGCGGCCTCGTGGGCGCGCCGGGCGAGCTCGTCGGGATCGCTGATCGTCCGGCAGGCGGTCCAGGCGCGCCACGGGTCGGCGAGGGCGCCGGGGATCCGCGGGGGCGTGTGAACGAGGTCCTGCACGGCCCGCGCGGCCGACCGGAGTTCGCTGCGCGCGCCCGCGGCTGCCTCCGCCTCCTGCCGCAGTGCGGCGATCTGGGCGATGGCGTCCGCGGCCCATGCCGCGTCCAGCATTCCGTCGGTCCCGCACACGGGGCAGGAGTCAGCGTCGGGGTGACGGTCGTTGTGCGCCACAGCCCGTTCGAGGAGTTCCGCACGCTGCAGGGCGTCCTCGGTGCCGGTGCCGCGCAGGTCCTCGACGTTGGCGAGAGCTCTGCGCAGGCGGTCCACGGTCGTGCGGACCTGCGTCATCTCGGGTCCCCGCACCTCTGCCTCGGCGCGCAGCCGGGCGAGCAGGCCATCGTCCGTGTCGGCGGGCAGACCGGCGATCAGGGCTTCAACGGTCTCGAAGTCGGGCGTTCCCGCCGTGTCGACGGCGACGAGTGCCTGGACCGCACGGTCGTCGTCCTCCAGCTCGTACAGGGCCTCCTTGAGGCCCGGCAGCTCCGCCTTCGCCACCTTGTCCGCGTCTTCGAGCGCCTTGGCCCCCTGGCGGAGCCGGCCGTCGGCGGCGCTGAGCTGCCCCAGGCCGAGGATGGTGGCGATGGAGTCGTACATCTCGGAGGGCTTGCCACTGATCATGCGGTCGAGATCGACGTACGACAGGAAGGGCCGGAAGTCCCGCAGAGCCTGCTTCCAGTCCACCTGGTCGAGGGGTGCGCGGCCGTGTCCTGGCCGCTTGAGCTCGGCCTGGGAGTCGTCGAAGTCGTCGCCCTCCCAGGTGCGGGTGAGTGTGCTGCGGCCGGTGTCGCCCTCGATGGCGAGCTTGACCTCGATCTCCGGCCTGCCGTCGGTGTCGTGGAGGTTGCGCCAGTTGCTGCTGCGCGTCGCGTGCTGCCCCTGCCACCGCATGTTCACGCCGGTGAAGGCCGTCTCGATGCCCTCGGCGATGCTGGACTTGCCGGAACCGTTGCGACCAACGACCAGGTTCACGCCGGGCCGGGGGCTGAGCTTGAGCAAGGCGCGCGGTCCGATGCCGCGGAACCGGGCGGCGGCGACCGACTCGAGGTAGATCCGGCCGACCGTGGAGGTCTCACCGGTCTCGCTGTCGCCCAGTGCCTCCTTCAGGAGCGCCTTCACGGGCTCGGTGAGTGCCACCTCGCCCAGGCGGATCCGCACCAGCTCGGCCACGGACACGGGCTGGTCGGCGGGGGTCGGCTGAGCGGGGTCGGTGGGGTGGTCCGCGTTTCGCTGGGGCTGGTCCGTGACGGTCATGTGCTGTCTCCCGGGGGCCGGATGCTGGTTCGGAGGATGGGCCGGACACCGGCACCCGGTCGGTGAGGACGAGGCCCCCGGCGTTCGCGTCGGGTGGGCGGCGTGGTTCCTCCGTTGTGCGGCGGTGGCGACTGCGGTCGCGCAATCCCCGCTTCCACTCGGAAGCAGAACTAGATAAGCACATCACTGAAAGCATCGTCAAACAGCTTGACGCCCTTGACGGGCGCTGTAATGTGTTTACTGTTCACTACCGACTGGCCCGAGAGGAGCAGCACCCCACGCCATGCCCCAGAAGCCCGCAGCCCAACTGCCCACCTCGGCGCACGTGACCGCCGCCGAGATCTCCCGCGTCGCAGGGGTCACGCGCGCCACCGTCAGCAACTGGCGCCGTCGCCACGACGACTTCCCCGCCCCCAGTGGGGGCACGGAGAGCAGCCCGCTCTACGACCTGACGGCTGTCCAGGCATGGCTGCGGGGGCGCGGGCATACCTCCGCTGCCTCGCCCGCCGAGGAGTTGCGTACGGCGCTGCGTCTGCTCGGGCCCGGCTCGGGTGCGGCGGCGCGGCTGTTCCCGCTGGTGGCGGCCATGTTCCGCCTCACGCCCGGGGAACTGGCCGAACTCGCCAACGCGTCCGACGACCAGTTGATCGCCCGCATGGAGAAGGCCGCGGCCCAGCTCCCCGCGGCTGTGCCCGAGGCCGAGCCGGTCCACTACGGCCCGGACGATGCGGGCACGGTCCGCGCCTTGCTGGGTTGCGTCCGTGAGGCCGGAGCGCAGGCCGCCCTCGATGTCCTCGCTGAGCGCGAGCTGGACGAGGGTGCCGCCAGCGGCGTTTACCAGACCCCAGAGGGCCTGGCTCTGCTCATGGCGCGGCTCCTGCCCGTCGGCGCGGCCCGTGTCCTCGATCCGGCCTGCGGCAGCGGCACTCTCCTGGCCGCCGCTGCTCGGCAGGGCGCACAGGAGCTTTTCGGGCAGGACACGCTCCCGGTCCAGGCCCAGCGCAGCGCGGTCCGGCTCCTGCTCGCCGCACCTGGGGCCGACGTGGCGATCCGCGTCGGCGACAGCCTGCGCAACGACGCCTTCCCTGAGGTCACGGTCGACGCCGTCCTGTCCAACCCGCCTTTCGGCGACCGCGATTGGGGTCACGACGAGCTGGCGTACGACCCGAGGTGGGCGTACGGGGTCCCGCCGCGCTTCGAATCCGAGCTGGCCTGGGTGCAGCACGCCCTCGCGCATCTGGAGGCCGGCGGCCGTGCCGTCATGCTGCTGCCGCCCGCGCTCGCCTTCCGCTCCTCCGGCCGCCGCATCCGCGCCGAGCTCATCCGCAGCGGGGCCCTGCGAGCAGTCATCTCGCTGCCGGCGCGTGCCGCGTATCCGCTCCACATCGGTCTGCAGATCTGGGTGCTCCAGCGCCCCGAGCCGGGTGGCGCGGACCGTACGCCGGTGCTGTTCGTCGATGGCGAGGGCGAGCAGCGGGACGCCACCACGGGAACGCCTGGCGCGACCGTTGCGGCCACGGCCGGCTTCGGCACACGCGGTGGCTCGCGCCCTGGCCGGTCCGGCTCTTCCTCTTCTGCCGCATCCACTTCCTCTGCTTCTACCTTCGACTGGGCGGGGCTGACCGACCGGGTCCTCACCCAGTGGGCCGCGTTCACCACCGCCCCCGACACCTACGCCGACGAGCCCGGCGTCGCCCGCGCGGTGCCGCTCGTTGACCTTCTCGATGACGTCGTCGACGTCACCCCGGCCCGCCATGTGCGGGCGACCGCAGCCGACATCGACCCGGCAGCCCTGGCCCGGCGCGTTCACGAACTGCACGAGCAACTGGCCGAGCAGGTCGCCGCCTTGGCAGCCGCCTCCGAGTCCGGCGGCTGGCGGCCGTCCGGGGCATCAGCCCGTGAGTGGCGTACGGCGACCGTCTCCGACCTGGCGCGCGGCGGGGCCCTGACCGTGCTGCGGGCGGCGACGCCCGGGACGCGAGGTTCCAAGGGCGCCACCACTCCTGCCTCGGACCGGCCGGTCCTCACCGCCCCGGACATCTCAGCCGGGAACCCGCCGTCCGGCGGCGCTGGTGACGTCCACGCGGACGCCACGCAGCCTGTCGCCGCCGGGGACGTCCTCGTACGCGCCGTGGCGGGTGGCGCCGACGCGGCCGCGATGGCCAGGGTCGCGGACGACCAGGACGCCGGAGCCCTGCTCGGTCCGAACGTCCACCTCCTGCGCCCCGACCCGGCCCGTCTCGACCCGTGGTTCCTGGCCGGGTTCCTCGGCGCTGAGGACAACATCGCCGCGGCATCCACCGGTAGCACCTTCGTGCACGTCACGCCGGGCCGCCTGCGCGTACCACTGCTGCCCCTGGAGGAACAACGGCGCTACGGGGAGGCCTTCCGCCGCGTGTACGAGCTGCGCGCGTCCGTCCGTCGAACCGCCGACCTCGCCGCCGACACCGCGGCCACCCTCACCACTGGCCTCACTGCCGGCGTACTCCTGCCACCGGACTCCTCGGGCGCCCGTACCGATTGAAACGCCCCACATGTTCCACCACACACGACCACACTGGATCCCTGCCGTCCCCGCCCGGACGGCGCTCTTCGGAAGGAAGCCGGGACCTCTTGAACAGCAGTAAGCACACGGAGCTGGCGAACCACGCCTGGTCCGTCGCCGATCTTCTGCGCGGCGACTACAAGCAGTCCGACTACGGCAAGGTCATCCTGCCGTTCACCGTGCTGCGCCGCCTGGAATGCGTCCTGGAGCCGACGCGCGAGAAGGTCGTCGAGACCGTCGCCAGGTTCGCGGACCAGGAGATCGACACCGACCACTTCCTGCGCAAGGCCTCGGGTAACTCCTTCTACAACAAGAGCGCCCTCACGCTGCGGAAGATCGCGGCCGACCCGCAGAACGCGGCGAAGAACCTGCAGATCTACGTCGGCGCCTTCTCCGACAACGCCCGCGAGGTCCTCGACAAGTACGAATTCAACCAGCAGGTCAGGAAGTTGGACGGCGCGAACCTCCTCTACCAGGTCATCGGCAAGTTCACCGACCTGGACCTGCACCCCGATGTCGTGCCCAACCACAACATGGGCTACATCTTCGAGGAGTTGATCCGCCGCTTCGCCGAGCAGTCGAACGAGACCGCGGGTGAGCATTTCACCCCGCGCGAGGTCATCAAGCTGATGGTCAACCTACTGGTGGCGCCCGACGCGGACGCCCTCAGCCTGCCCGGTGTCGTGCGCACGGTCATGGACCCGGCCTGCGGCACGGGCGGCATGCTCAGCGCCGCCGACGACCGCATCAAGGCCCTCAACCCGGACGCGACGGTCGAGGTGTACGGGCAGGAGCTCAACCCCGAGTCCTGGGCGATCTGCCGCTCCGACCTCATGATCAAAGGCCAGGACCCGGAGAACATCCGCTTCGGCAACTCCTTCTCCGACGACGGCCACGCCCGCCGCAGGTTCGACTACCTCCTCGCCAACCCGCCGTTCGGCGTGGAGTGGAAGAAGGTCAAGGAGGAGGTCGAGTACGAGCACAAGTCGCTCGGCGACGCCGGCCGCTTCGGCGCGGGCCTGCCGCGCATCAACGACGGCTCGCTGCTCTTCCTCCAACACATGATCTCGAAGATGAAGCCGGTGGACGTGAACGGCGGGGGCGGCTCCCGCATCGCCATCGTCTTCAACGGCTCCCCGCTGTTCACGGGCGCGGCCGAGTCCGGCGAGTCCAACATCCGCCGCTGGATCCTGGAGAACGACTGGCTGGAGGCGATCGTCGCCCTCCCGGACCAGCTCTTCTACAACACCGGCATCTCCACGTACTTCTGGATCCTCACCAACCGCAAGGACGCCGACCACAAGGGCAAGGTCGTCCTGCTGGACGCGCGCGACCAGTGGCAGAAGATGCGCAAGTCGCTCGGCGACAAGCGCAAGGAGCTGGGCGACGGGACGAACGGCCGCCCCGACCACATCGGCGACATCACCCGCCTGTACGCGGAGGCCGTCCAGGTCGCGGGCGACCCGGAGCACGCTCTGCACGGCAAGGTCAAGGTCTTCTGGAACGAGGACTTCGGCTACCAGCGCATCTGTGTCGAACGCCCGCTGAAGCTCCGCTTCGAGGTCACGGAGGAGACGTTGGCGGCGCTGGCGGAGGCCAAGCCGGTGGCCAAACTGGAGTCGAGTGAGGAGTTCGTCGCGGCGGTGCGTACGTTGCTCGGCTCGTCCTGGACGACGAAGTCCGAGGCATTCATCGCCCTCAAGGACGCGGTGGTCGCGGCCGGCCTGACCTGGCCGTCGGGAGCCCCGTTCGCGAAGGCGGTAAGGGAGACGATCGGCGTCCGGGACCCGGAAGGCGAGGTCCAGAAGGTCAAGGTCACCCCGGAGCCGGACGCGGACCTGCGGGACTACGAGAACGTTCCGCTCGGCGAGGACGTCGAGGACTACCTCAAGCGCGAGGTGCTGCCGCACGTTCCGGATGCGTGGATCGACCACACGAAGACGAAGATCGGCTACGAGATCCCGTTCACGCGGCATTTCTACGTGTACAAGCCGCCGAGGCCGCTGGCGGAGATCGACGCGGAGTTGAAGTCGCTGGAGGCGGAGATTCAGGGGCTGTTGGGTGAGGTGACGGAATGAGCACGGGAAGCATCCCTCAGACTATGAACGTTCACAGTTCAGTTGAGTGGCCGGAGACATGGCGGGTTGCCCCCTTGTGGTCACTCTTCGAGCGCATCAAGGATGTGGGGCATCCGAATGAGGAAATGCTGAGCGTCTATCGCGATTTCGGGGTAGTGAGGAAAAGTAGTCGCGGTGACAATTTCAACAAGACGGCTGAGAATCGGGACATCTATCAACTGATCGACGATGGCTGGCTCGTCGTCAACCGGATGAAGGCCTGGCAAGGGTCCGTTGGGATCTCCTCACATCGAGGCATCATCTCAGGGCACTACATCTGTTTTCGTCCGACGCATGACGAAGACTCGGGCTTCTTGGACTGGCTCCTCCGATCCGACGTCTACGCCGCCGAATACCTGAGGTTGTCGCGCGGGGTTCGTCCGAACCAGATCGAGATCGATAACGACGGACTTCGTGTTCTGCCAGTGCGTTTGCCTCCGCTGGAGGAGCAGCGCCGCATCGCCGACTTCCTCGACGCCGAGACCGCCCGCATCGATGCCCTCGCTGCATATCGATACCAGCAGTCTGAACTCTTGGGCGAGCGATTTGAATCACTCGCTAAGTCACTTACAGGTCGGACGGCAATCCGGTCCCACACGCTTCCTGCTGGTTGGTCCACGCAGCAGTTGCGCCGAACGATCACATCGATCAAGACGGGAACGACACCGTCCAGCGACGATACCGAAATCTGGGTGGAGCATACCCAAACCGACACAGTGCCTTGGTACGGGCCATCCAGCATCGGGGCGCTTCTTGGATTGACTCCTTCCCTAAAGCGCCTGCCACGAAGTGCTATCGCGGAGAGAGTCGTTCCAAAATTTCCGAGTGGGAGCGTCTTGGTCATCGGTATCGGGGCAACAGCTGGCAAGGTGGCGTATCTGGATCACGAGGGTACGGGGAACCAGCAAATCACCGCATTGGTCCCAGACGTAGATATGGTGGGTCGCTTCCTGGCGTGGCAACTCTGGGCGGCCACAGACGAGCTTAGGGAACTGGCCCCATATACGACTCTCCCCATCATCAATAACGACTTCCTCAAGAGCTTCCCCATTGCTGTTCCACCTGCCGCCCATCAACAAATCGCTGTTAAACGGCTCGATATGGCTGCATCACGTCTTCGTGCGCTGGAGCGCACTGCACAGCAAGCCACGAGTCTCCTGGCCGAACGCCGCCAAGCCCTGATCACCGCCGCCGTAACCGGCCAGTTCGACGTCTCCACCGCCAGCGGACGCAACGTAACGGATGGAGTCACCGCGTAGCTATGAGCCCCATCCACACGGAGTCCGCCTTCGGCGACGCCATCGTCGCCGCCATGGTCGAGCGTGGCTGGCGCGAAGCCCGCCCGCAGGACTACCGGGCCGATCTCGGCCTGGACACCAACGAGTTGTTCACCTTCATCGGGGCTACCCAGCCCGACGAGTGGAGCGAGCTGCTCACCGTCTACGGCGGTGACCCGAACGAGGCGCAGCGCGGGTTTGGCGGTCGCCTTGACCAGGCCATCGCCAGCAACGGGCTCCTTGATGTCCTCCGCAACGGCGTCAAGGACCGCGGCGTTCTTCTCCGTGTCGCCTACTTCAAGCCGAACCTCGTCGCCCATGACTCCGTGCTCGACGGCTACCGGGCCAACCGCCTCACCGTCGTCCGCGAACTCGTGTACGCGACGAAGCAGGCCGACTGGGGCAACAAGCTCGACCTCACCCTCTTCCTCAACGGAATCCCGGTCGCCACAGCCGAGTTGAAGAACCCGCTGACCAAGCAAGGGGTGGAGCAGGCCAAGGAGCAGTACCGCACCGACCGCGACCCCACCGAGCTGATCTTCACGCGCCGCGTCGTCGCGAACTTCGCCATAGACCCGGACCTGGTCTTCGTCGCCACCCAACTCAAGGGCAAGAACACCCGCTTCTTGCCCTTCAACACCGGCTCCAACGGCCCCGGTCAGCCGGGTGGCGCCGGCAACCCGGCCCCGACCGCCTTCGGTACCTACGCGACCTCCTACCTCTGGGAGCAGGTCTGGCAGCCGGACAACTGGCTTGACCTGCTCCAGCGGTTCGTGCACCTGCACAAGAGCAAGACGCCTGGCGGAGGCACGACGAAGACGATGGTCTTCCCCCGGTTCCAGCAGTGGGACGCGGTCAAGAAACTCACCACGCACGCCGCAACGCACGGCGCGGGCCACGACTACCTGGTCATGGCCTCCGCCGGCTCGGGCAAGTCGAACACCATCGGCTGGCTCGCGCACCGCCTCAGCGACCTGCACACCCCGACCGACCCGCGCGAACTCGACCCCGAGGCCATCGCCAAGGGCCTCAAGCCCGGCGTGCCGGTCTTCGACAAGGTCATCGTCATCACCGACCGCCGCAACCTGGACGCCCAACTCCGCGAAACAGTCGGCAATTTCGAGCAGACCGCAGGCCTCGTCGTGAAGATCGACGAGAAGTACGGGGCGAAGGGCGAGCAACTCGCCAAGGCGCTCTCCCGTG
Source organism: Streptomyces sp. AK08-02 (assembly GCF_033795085.1). Taxonomy (NCBI): domain Bacteria; kingdom Bacillati; phylum Actinomycetota; class Actinomycetes; order Kitasatosporales; family Streptomycetaceae; genus Streptomyces; species Streptomyces sp. AK08-02. Next base: position 227,950 of record NZ_JARAZV010000014.1, on the reverse strand, counting down.
ACACCGGGAAGATCGTCACGGTCACCCTGCACTCGTTCCCGGCACTGATCTCGTACATCGAGCGCAACCCCACCGAGATCCGGGGCAGCCACTTCGCGATCATCGTGGACGAGGCGCACTCCTCGCAGTCCGGCGACGCCGCCAAGGACGTACGGGCCGCTCTGCGTGACCTCGGCCTGGACTCCGACTCGGACGACGCGGGCGCGACCACGGTCAAGGCCGAGGCCGCCACCCTCGACGAGCAGCTCAAGAAGAGGGCCGAGCAGCGTTCCCGCGCCGCGAACCTCTCCTATTTCGCGTTCACCGCCACGCCGAAGGCCAAGACCCTCGAACTCTTCGGCATGCTCCAGGACATCGACGGCAAGGCGACCTACCGGCCCTTCCACACGTACTCCATGCGGCAGGCGATCGAGGAGGGCTTCATCCTCGACCCGCTGCGCAACTACGTCACGTACAGCACGTACTGGAAGCTGGTGAACCAGAACCCCGACGAGCGGGAGGTTGACCAGTCGAAGGCGAACGGCCTGCTCGCCCGGTACGCGGTGACCCATGACACGACGGTCGCCCAGCACGCCCAGGTGATCGTCGAGCACTTCGTGGCGCACAGCCGGGGCCGTCTCGGCGGGCGGGCCAAGTCTATGGTGGTCACCGCCTCCCGGCAGTCCGCCGTACAGATGGCGCGCGCGATCAAGAGCTACATCAAGGACCGGGATTACGACACCAAGTACCCCGACCTGGGTGTCCTCGTCGCCTTCTCCGGCCCGCTCACCGTCGACGGCGAGGAGACCACCGAGCCGAAGGAGAACGGCGGGCTGTCGGAGAGCGCGCTGCCGAAGGCGTTCGCGTACACGCGTGCCGATGACAAGGCCGCTCGAGCCGGCGGTGCGGGCCAGCGTGAGTACAGGATCCTCGTCGTGGCGGAGAAGTACCAGACCGGGTTCGACCAGCCGCTGCTGACGACGATGTACGTCAACAAGACGCTGACCGGCATCTCCGCCGTCCAGACCCTGTCCCGGCTGAACCGGACCGCCGAGCGCAAGACCCAGGCGGACCTGGCGGTCCTGGACTTCGTCAACGACGCCGACGACATACAGGAGTCCTTCCGCCCGTACTTCGAGGAGGCGAACACCCTCCCCTCCGACCCCAACCTGCTCTACACCGCGCAGAGCCGGGTCATGCAGGCGCCGATCCTGTCCGGGCAGGAGATGGACGAGTTCGCCGCCGCGTACTTCGCCGCCAAGGAGAAGGCGGCGGGCTCACAGTCCAAGTGGGAGAAGCTGCACGCCGAGCTGTACCGGCTGCTTTCGCCCGCCGTCGCTCGTTTCACGCCCCTGCTCGAAAGCGAGGACGAGGACGACCAGGAGACGGCGGAGGGTTTCCGCGCCGACCTCAACGACTACGTCAGGAAGTACGGCTTCCTCGCGCAGATCGTCCCCTACAGGGACGCCGAGCTTGAGCGGCTGCACCTCTACGGCCGCTACCTCCTCAACCGGCTGCCGCGCCGCGCGGACGGCGGCGTGGACATAGGCGAGGTCGACCTCAGCCATATGCGGGTGGAGAAGACCGGCGAGTACGACGTCTCCCTCACCGCCGAGGGGCCGACGACGATGCAGGGCTTCGGCGACGGCTCGGGCGGCGCGAAGGAAGCGGAGAAGTCGCTGCTCTCGCAGCTGATCGACAAGTTCAACGAACGCTTCGGCACCGAGTTCACCGAGCAGGACGTCATCCGCCCGTTCGAGGAGGCCAAGGCCGACCCGAAGGTGCGGGCGGCGGCCGTCGTCAACGACGAGGACAACTTCGGCCTCGTCTTCGACAACGTCTTCGCGGACAAGATGGCCGACCACATCGACACCATCGCGGGCATGGGCCGCCAGTACTTCGGCCCCGATAAGGGCTTCAAGTCCAGCCTGGACCGCAGCGCCCGCAAGGCCGCCTGGCGGATGATCCGCCGCGAGGAGGGCTTGGACGACGACGTCTGATGCGTACGCCCCGGCTGGATATGCCGGCCGGGGCACCCTTCGGCCTTCGCTCTCGATTCGTCTCCGGCCTGACGGCCGTGGGTGATCTGGTGGATGCCCCTGGCGATCGTCAGTTCACCGGCTGACAGCGGCCGTAACCGAATACGCGAGCTTCGTACCATTCTTGTCGAACACCAGCCACAGGCTGTTGTTGGAAAACAAAGGGAGCCGATGGCTGACGACCGCAAGACGACCGTACCCGTGTGGACGCTGGCGACCGCTGATGTCCGAGTGCCAGGGTTGACTACGGGCGAGTCGATGACGGCTGAGCGACTGGCTGAACTACGCGGAGTGCTGGCCGTCCTGGCCGACGAGCCGATCGTCACACTTGAGGTGCATCCGCTGCCCGACAAGATCGACCGCGGCCGTGGCATCCCGCTCGACGCCGCGAGTCCCCTGGCGCAGCACCTGTCACAGTTCATCACGCAATCGACGCGAAGTTCCCTTACGGCGGCCAGAGCGACCGCTTCCGGCGAGAGTCTGTATCGCATGGTGGTCCCGGCGAAGGTCGCCGCCCAGCTCGGGCAGGGCATCGTTCGCCCGATGGCCTCGAAGGCGGCAGCCGGTGGCGTCCACAGTGCACTCATGAACTCAACGGGCATCGCCGCCCAAGCGACGTTCGTGCCGGTCGGAGGAGCGGCAGCGGCGGGCGCAGTCGGTGGAGCCGGTGCAACAGCGGGCGTCGCGGTCGCCGGTGGCGCGGCGCTCACCGTGGCCGCTCCGCTCGTGCTCATGGCCGTGGCGGTGGGGGTGAGCGCGCATGCGGACCACCAGCGCCAGCAGGCCATCGCGCACATCACGGAACTGCTGGAGCAACTTCAGGAGGACAAGCTCGACGACGAGCACAGCGGACTCAACGGCTGCCGTGCCGCCATCGACAAGGCCACGGCCATCCTGCTCGATCAGGGCAAGCTCGGTGCCTCGCTGGGACTCGACTCGGCTGTGCACACCATCGACACGGCGCTGAGCAAGGCCGACATCCGCCTGGCCCGATGGCAGAGCGCGCTCGACAGACTCCCCGAGGGCGAGGCCGTCGAACTCGGCACGCTGACCAAGGCGTTCCCCGGCATCGACGACGGCGGCGGCATGTTCCGCACCCACCTCGAACTCGCTTCCCTGGCCATCGCGCTGATGCGGCGGGTCGTCGTCCTCCAAGCCGTCGAGCACGCCCAGAGCGACCCCGGCAATCCGTTCGAGAACTTCACCCGCGCACTCAAGCGCGACCACCAGCGCCTCGATGAACTGGAGTCGAGCATCGCCGGTGTCCTGGTACGCCTGTCGGCGCTGGAGCTCGCACGCCCGAACGGTTTGCGACCCGTCTTCACGACCGGTGAAGTCGATCGCCTCATGAGCGCGGCACACCGGATTCACAAGCTGGGCGACGGCATCACGGTCAACAGCCGCACGACAGACGTGGCGATTGAGATCGCCCGCAGCAAGGACGGCTCGGTCGTCGTGTTCCCTGCGCTGCCCGTGTAGGTGTGGGCGCGCTCGCACTCACTTTGTGGCGTGGGGTGGCCCGAAACCTCAGTGCGGACGTCATCACCTTCGGTGTCCGCACCTGCCCACCGGTTGCTGCCGAACCGGCAGCCGCACCCTCCCGCCCGTCGTCCACCGCTGAGCCCGAGCCCCTGTCGCACCGTGACCGCTGGACGCCAGATCAACACAGCGGTCACACTTGACCCCTGACCGTGACTGTTCATCACGCACACCGGGGGCAACGTGCCACAGGAGGCAATCTCCGACCGTTACGAACTCCTGGAGGAGCTCAGCCACGGCGGCATGGGCGACGTATGGCGCGGCTACGACGCCGTGCTCGACCGGCCCGTCGCTGTGAAGCTCATCCGGCAGGCATCGGTCACCTCCCCGCAGCTGGCCGAGGAGTTCGCCAAGCGATTCCGCCGCGAGGCCCGCATCACCGCGCGCATCCAGCACCCCGGCGTGCCACAGGTGTACGACGCGGTGCTCGACGCGTCGTACGAGCGTCTATTCCTGGTCATGGAGCTCGTCGACGGCGTACCGCTGTCCGCCTACCTCGACCCCGGTCGGCCGCTGCCGGTCAGCTGGGCGGCAGCCGTCGCCGCGCAGATCGCGACCGTGCTGTCGTACGCGCACGACGTGCCGGTCATCCACCGGGACCTCAAGCCGGGCAACATCCTCGTCGCACGCGACGGCACCGTGAAGGTCCTCGACTTCGGCATCGCGGCGATCCTGCGGACCGACGTCACCAAGTTGACCGCCACCGGCAGCCCCATCGGCACACACCAGTACATGTCGCCCGAGCAGGTCCGCGGCGGACGCATCACCCCGCAGACCGATCTGTATGCGCTGGGCTGTGTGCTGCACGAACTCCTCAGCGGGCGCCTCGTGTTCGAGGCGGAGAGCGAGTACCTGCTGATGTATCAGCACGTCAACGCCGCCCCCACCCCGCTGCGACAGCTGCGGTCCGACGTCCCCGAGGCACTGGAGGAGCTGGTCCTGCACCTGCTGCGCAAGGCGCCCGAGGCGCGGCCCGCCGACACGCAGGAGGTGTACGCGCGGCTGCTGCCGTTCCTGCCGCCGCCAGGCCAGGAGCCTGGCACGGCCGATGTCGGGCCGGCCGGCGCACCCGACCCGACGGGCGTGTTCCGTCGCCCGTACGCGCCCCGCGCCCGCGCCCAGGCGCCCGCACCCGGTGGTTCGACGCCGACAGCCGTCCTCCCGGGGGCCCAGCCGGTGCCCGTCCCCGCCCAGTTGCGCGAGGACATCAAGGAGGCGTACGCCCACTCCGACGCCCTGCTGGAGGAAGAGCGGTTCGCGCAGGCCGCCGAGGTGCTCGGCGAGGTCATCGAACCCGCGGCCCTCGCCCTCGGCTCCGAGAGCAAGCCGGTGCTGGCACTGCGCCGCCAGCGAGCGGCGATCCGCCTCCTCGGGGGCGACTACCGGGCCGCCCTGCCCGAGTTCGACGCCCTCGCCGACGCGTACGCCCGCATCGCCGGACCCACCAGCGAGCAGACCCGCGCCTGCCGCGCCCAGGCGGCACGGTGCCGCGCCGAACTCGGCCAGGTCACCGACGCGCTCACCGCACTCCAGGGCGTGCTGAACGTCGTACGGGCCGTCGACAGCGACGTGAGCGAGGAAGCGGTGGAGCTACGGCACAACATCGGGATGTTGCTGCTCGCCCAGGGCCGGACCGTCGAAGCCCGGCAGGTCCTCGAACCGCTCCATCAGGACATGTGCATGGTGTTCGGCCCCGACGACGAGATGACCGTCGAGATCGCCGAGGCACTGGCGCTGATCCGCCTCGACCTCGACGGCGACGCCGCCGGGTAACCCGCTCGTACACCTCGCAGGCACTCGTAGCCACTCCCAGCCACAGGACGCACGCAGCGCGCACGCAGAACGGGACACCATGCCACACCTCGCCTTCGACATCGGGTTCTGCGCCCAGCTCGGCAAACTCCAGGGCACTGACAAGCAGGGGGTCTTCGACGCCTGGGAGAAGTTCGAACTCCTCACCCTCGACCAGCTCTTCAAGGACCCCGGCCTGAAACTGGAGTCACTGAAGCAGGCCAAGGACCCGCACATCCGCACCATCCGCATAGCCCAGGGCACCCGCGGCGTCGTCCTCGCCCCCGACAGCGGCGACACCTTCGTACTGCTGCGCGTGATGCCGCACGACAAGGCCATCGCCTGGGCGATCAAACAGCGCGCCAGCATCAACACGGTCACCCGCGCCGTGGAGATCCGCGACATCGCCATGCTCGACGAACTGACGCCCGCGTATGAGCGGATCGCCGCCGCGCCCGACGAGCGGCTCTTCGCCAAGGTCTCCGACGGTGACCTGGCCGCCCTCGGCATCGACGGGACCACCCTGCGCCAGGCCCGTGTCCTCACCAGCAAAGAGCAACTGGAGGCCTTCGCCCCCTACTTCCCGCAGGACCAGAGGGAAGTCCTGGAGTACCTCGCCGAGGGCTTCACCGTGGAGGAGGTCTGGCGCGACCTGGTATCCGTCAACCTCCCCACCTCCGCGTCCGATCCGGTGGACACGACCGACTACGCGACCGCCATCCGTCACACCCGCACCCGCATCGCCCTCGTCACCGCCTCCGACGAACTGCGCGACATCCTCGACAGCCCGTTTGCCGCCTGGCGGGTCTACCTCCACCCCTCCCAGCACAAGGTCGCCTACCGGGCCAGCTACTCCGGACCGGCGCAGGTGACCGGCGGCCCCGGCACTGGCAAGACCGTCGTCGCCCTGCACCGCGTCAAGCACCTGCTGAAGTTCCTGCGCGACGGCGACCGCGTCCTGCTGACGACGTACACCAACGCTCTCGTCGCCGCACTGCGCACCGGACTCGCCACACTCATCGAGGACGAGGAACTGCGCGCCCGCGTGGACATCACCACCGTCGACGCCCTCGCCAGCCGCGTCGTCTCCACCTCGCGCCGCCCGCTGCGCGGCGGCGAGGAGGAGACCCGCTGGGAGCAGGCCGCCCGGGCCACTGGTTGCACCGGAACAGCCCAGTTCCTGGGCCAGGAGTACAAGCACGTCATCCTGGCCCAGGATCTGCGGAGTGAGGGGGAGTACGAGGCCGCTGACCGGCGTGGGCGGGGCAGCCGCCTCCCGGCCGCCGAACGCCCCCTGGTGTGGCGGACAGTCCAAGAGTTCACCGACCGTCTCGCGGCAGACGGCCGGCGCACCTACCTGGGGACGTGCACGGAGGCGGCCGACCTGCTCCGGGCGAACGGTCCGCTGTACCGGCACATCGTCGTCGACGAGGCGCAGGATCTGCACCCGGCCCAATGGCGGCTGCTGCGCGCGGCCGCCCCGGCGCGACCCGACGACCTGTTCATCGCCGGCGATCCTCATCAGCGCATCTACGACACGAAGGTCTCCCTGCGGGCCCTCGGCATCAAGGTCGCCGGACGATCCACCAAGATGCGGAAGAACTACCGCTCCACACACGAGATCCTCAGCTGGTCCACCGCCCTCCTCGTCGGCCGTCCCTTCGAGCAACTGGAAGACGACGCCCGCAACGAGACCCTCCTCGGCTATCGCTCGGCCCTGCACGGAAACGGCCCCGAGATGCATGCAGCCGCGTCGGAGGAAGCCGAACTCGACGCACTCGTCGACCGCGTAAGCGGGTGGACGGAGAACGGCGTGGCTCCGGGCGAGATCGGCGTCACCTCCCGTTTCAACAAAAGCGTCGAGAAGGCGCTCGCCAGGCTGGCGGCCGCCGGTATCCCGGCGGGGAAGTTGAGGGCCGACGCACCGGAAGGGGCGGACGCCGTCCGTGTCGGCACCATGCACTCGTTCAAGGGCCTGGAATTCCGCTGTGTCGCCGTGACCGGCGTGAACGCGGACGCCCTGCCCGCGCCGAAGGCGGTGACACCTGTCGAGGTGGACCGCCTCCAGCACGAAGCGGACCTCCTGTCCGAGCGCTGCCTGCTGTTCGTAGCTTGCACGCGGGCGCGGGACGGGCTCTATGTGTCGTGGACGGGGGAGCCGAGCCGGTTCTTGGCGGAGGCGAAAGTGACTGGCTGACTCAAGGGGGTGCAGGGTCGCGCTGCGAGGCAACTGCAGTGTGGTGCCAGTCGTGTACATCCTGGCCCGCTTCACCGCATACGCGGAGCGCGCCTGCGGTATGCCCTCGCGGTTTATCGACTACGTCTCGCACGCGACGGGCAAACCCTTCGAGATCGAGCACATCTGGCCCGACGACTACACCCGGTTCACTGACCAGTTCAATTCGCCGCAGGAGTTCGCCAGCTACCGCAACCGCCTCGGCGGACTAATCCTGCTGCCCCGCGGGTTCAACCAGTCCCTCGGCGCAGACGACTACTCGCACAAGGTCGTCGCCTACTTCGGCCAGAACCTGCTCGCCAAGACCCTCGCTGACCCCTGCTACCGCAACAACCCGACCTTCCTGGCGTTCCGGCAGAGCACCGGACTAGCTTTCAAGCCCTACGCCGTGTTCGATAAGCAGGCACTGGAAGAACGCCAGGACCTGTATAGGGAACTCGCCGAACGCGTCTGGAGCCCTGACCGGCTGCACGCCCAGTGACCCACCCGCTGCAAGGCAAGGGCGGGTCACCAGCCGGGGTAGCGGTCCCACCAGTGCGGGTCCCAGCCACCGCCGAACCCGCCGCCGCTGGGGGAGTCGGTGAGCTCGGTGATGAGGTCGCGGGCCAGGGTGTCGAGGACCCAGGCCAGTTCGTGGCGGCTGATCAGATTGACGGGCAGTGCCTCGACGCCGTGCGCCGCTCCGAGCAGCGCACCGGCCACGCAGGTGACCGAGTCGCCGTCCGGCGCCCCGGCTGCGAAGCTCAGCGCGGCGTTTACCTGGGCGCGGTCGGGGAAGGAGGCGGCGACATACAGGCCGCCGAGCAGTGCCGACGGCGCGGTGGCATCCGGTGCGAGTTTCGCGAGCCGTTCCGCGTCCGCGGGCTGGTCCTCGGCATGCTGAAGTGCCCCGTGAAGCCGATCGCGCTCCTCGGTGGTCAGGGCGGGGTCGGCATCAGGAAGGGCATAAAGGCCCTCCAGCAAGGCTTGCTGCACCTGCGACCGCCCGCCGAGCAGGTTTGCCTGCACCTGCGGACTGCTGGTCAGACAATGGCTGACCAGAACGGCAGCATGGGCTGCCGCGGACTGCGCGGCTGGGCCGCCGTGGGTGAGGGCAGCGAACTCCCGGGCCAACTCGACCGACTGCTCCGAGCCGTGTGCGACGACCACGGCGATGGGAAGGGTGCGGGTGAGCGCGTGGCAGCCGCGACTGGTCGTCGGACTCCCGTACGGTGCACTATCGATCTTGGACAGGGCCGCCACGGTCGCCGGTGCTGAGCCGCGTCGTTCGGCCAGCACGGGCACCTGGGCGAGCCAGCCGTCCGGCCACACCATGTCGGCGCTGCCCCAGGCCTGGGCCCAGCGCTTCCGCATCCGCTCGACCTCGATCCCCTGCAGGGCCGCCCACCGGCAGTAGGCGTGCCACACCACCGACGGCGGATGGCAGATGCCCTTGTGGGCGCCGCGCACCCACGCGCGGATGATGCCCTCGGCGGTGAAGCAGGCCAGCTGGGTGCTGACCCTGGCCCGCAGCGGGCCGTCGGCCGGCAACTTGCCGCGAGCAGCGCCCAGCGTGTCTCCCAGAGCCAGGCCGAGCAGCATCCCCCGCACCCGGGACACCGCCCCTTTCTCCTTAAGGAACTCCCTCTGCCGCGCTGGCTCAGCGTCAGGGCCCAGGTCCAGCTCCTCCTGTCGCTGCTCGGCATGGGCCTTGTCCTGTTCCTGCGGTGGGGTGCTGTGGGCCGGGGCCGGCCGGGGCGTGATCGGATCCGTCGCTGCGACGCCTGGACCGGTCGGCTGCCCGCCACCAGCCCCGGTGGTCAGCTCCTGCACCGCGTCGTGCATCTCGGGGTGCGCCGGGAGCTGCCAGCCGCCGGTCAACACCCGGCGCAGGTCATCCAGCGCGGTCTTTGAGTCGGTGCCAGTGGCCAGGTGGCTGTAGATCGCGGCGACGGCCGGGGTGCGGCTCTGCCCGGCAAGGCAGTGGAGCAAAACCCGCTTGCCTTCCTGACGCAGTCGCAGCACGTGACGGGCGGCCTGGTCCAGGACGTAGTGGAGGTTGGCGTTGTCTCCCTGACTGTCTACCAACCAGACGCGGACGTGCTCGACCTCGGCGCCGGGAAGGATCGGGTCCGTGCCGACACGGCACAGCGAAACCACGGCCTCGACGGGGACGGGCTCGGCGTCCTGGGTCAGGGCCAGGTTGCCTAGCACCACCCCGGGGTCGTGCGGGTGGGGAACGGCGAAACTGTGGTGGTTGCCGACAGACATGCGCGGCACCGAGGGCCAGCCCTGGGCGTCGTCGCTACCGCCGCGGGCGGTGAGCACCGCCAGCCGGACCAGGTCGGCCCCGGTGCGGCCGGGCCAGCCGTGGACGACTTGCTGCCACGGCAGGGGGATGCCGGAGCAGCCCCAGCGCGCGCCGAGCAGGGCGCCGGTGATCGCCGCGACGGTGTCCGTGTCCGTCCCGGCCCGCACCGCGGCCTCCAGGGCGAGGTGCAGATGCTGGGCGGGGAAGCTGTTCTTGGCGGGGAGGAACTCGGGGACGGCGGTGCGGGTGATCGCCGACCAAGCGGCTTGGAGTGCGTGGACGACCCAGCCGTTGTTGCCGAAGTGGTGCGGCGGGTTGGCCTCCGCCTCGTCCAGCCGCTGCGCCCACACGTCCCGGCGTTCCGTGGGTATCAGGTCCAGGCCGGCGCGTACGCCGTCGAGCGTGCCGTGGAGCACCGCAGTGCGGATGCCGGAGCACCACAGCACGCAGGCGTCGGCGCAGTCGGGGTCCGGGTGGGTCAGCGCGCTGACGGCGACGGCGGCCTCGGCCATCGCCGTGGGGTCGCCCAGGTAGGTCAGGGCGACGATCCCGGTGCGCATCAACGAGCCGTTGCCGGCGGCGCGGTCGTTGCCGCTGGTGAAGTGGCGGGCGGCGTCGAGCATCGCCGCACCCGGTGCTCCGGGGGTGCTGCGGGCGGTGCCCAGGACGGTACGGGTCTGGGCACCGACGTCGCTGGCGCCGCCGCTCAGCCAGCGCTGGAAGTTGGCGGCGATCGCGTCGAGGGCCTCAGGGCTACGCAGGTCCGCCCCGGTGGCCGCGACGTCGGCGATACACACCTGCATCTGGGTGTCGTCGGAGTACTCGCCGGGCTCGTACGGTCCCAGGCCGCCGCCGATCATCTGCGGCTGCTGGTCCTCGCTCAGCCTTGCCTTGAACTCGTAGGGCACGCCCAAGGCGTCCCCCACGGCCGCGCCGAGCAGCACGCCGGCGGCCCGGTCGGTGCCCCGCGCGTCCAGGTGGGGCTGCGGGGTGCGGGCGTGGGCCATGGAGCCTCCATTAGGTGCGGCGGCGCGCGGAGCGGGCCGAGCGGCTGGCGTGCGGGCAGCGATCGCAGGCGTAAGCAACGGGAACCGTGCAGGCACGGCGGAATGCCGAACAAGGAGTAGCTCTCGGCGGATAACGCTCCGCCACATTGGCACGACATCTCGCTTATCGTCAATAAGACATTATCGGCACGTTCGCCAGGGTGAGCGCCAGCAAGGGAAGCCGTGGTGGCATCCGTACGGCGAAGTCGCCCGCTCGGACGGTGAGGCGGGTCGGGCCGGGAACATCGCCTCCATCCAATCCGGTCTGTGTCACGGCGGTGCGCCCATGGCGCGTGCTGTAGGGGGTGCGAGGCTTGGCTGGGCGGCGTGGGGGGCATCGGAGTTGCATGGTGGATACAAGCTATTGGGAAACGATCTCTGTCTGATTGGGAAGGTCCTGTAGAACGTGCTCGTATCCCCAGCTCAGACCCACCCGTGAACGGCCCACCGCAGCTCAAAGCCCCAGTCGGAGTCATCCGGCTGGGGCTTTTTGGTGCCGTACAGCAGCGAAGTACAGCAATCACTTCCGATCTTGCTGTGCCGGAGGATCTGCATCGCGACCCGGGGGTGTACGTCGAGCGCGGCGAGGGCCATGCCACCGCGCCCGTTTCGAGCCTCTCTTCTGGAGCATCATCAGCCCATGTCCGATGGGGGAGCACGGCGTTGGCGTCGCTGGCGTCTGGGAAACGGCGTACTGGCATGTTGTGCGTTCGTGGCGACGATTCGGGCACTGCAGTCGGGGCTGAGTGGCGATTACCGAGGGATGGACTGGGCCGCTGTCATCGGCGTGCCCCTGACGTTGTACGGGCTGCTGTCGGCCCGGACGCAGAACCGGGCAGAGCTCTACGCGGACAAGGTGATCGAGGATCTGGTGTCCGCCTCCAAGAAGCGGTGGGGGCCGCAGCGCTACCAGTTGCTCGGCCAAGGCCACCATGCGATCAACCTCGGCTTCCAGGTCATGAACGAGCCACCCGGTGCGCCGGCCGATCCAGGCCAGGACTGTGTGGACAAGCGCCGAATCCTGCCAGTGCTGGACGGACTCGACGAGATGGACGCGGGCAGTGATCCTCATGATGCCGCGCCGCGCGCCGTCGCTGTGATGAAGGCTCTCAACGCCTCCCTTGCCGGTCACACCGGCGCCCCCGTCGTTCTCGCCTGTCGTTCCTGGCGCTACCGCGCGTTGGTCGACTCCGGCCACGCTCTGGCCCAAGCCACCCATATCCAGATCGCCCCGCTCACCGCGGGCCAGGCCTGCGGCTACCTCACCCGGCGCAGCACAACGTCCGCCGACCGCTTGGCGGTGCTCCTGGACGGGCTGCACGCAAGCGACCCAGCGGCACCCGTGCCCTGGTTGTCCACACCACGGCGGGTCACCCTGGTCGCCGCAGCACTGGCCGGCGGCACCCACCCCCGAGAACTACTCAGCCATGCCCAACGCGGCTTGGCCGCCGCCGACGAATCCTGTCCTGGTCCTCCGTCAGTGCGTCCATGCGTCCAACGGCTCGAAACGGGCGGTTACCGCAAGCTCTTCGCGAAGCAGCAGCTCAGGTCGTGGTGGCGGTAGTAGCCGAACTTGGCGCAGGGTGCATAGCCGCTGGACGTGTAGAGGGCTATGGCCTCCGGCTGTCTGGTGCCGGTCTCCAGGACCATGCGGGTGCGGCCGACGGTGCGGGCGTCCTCCTCCAGGGCGGCGAGTATGCGGCGGGCCAGGCCGAGTCCGCGTGCCTCCTGGACGACGAACATCCGCTTCAGTTCGGCGTCGCCGTTCAGATAGCCCTCGGCGTTCGCGTCGTCGTCGTGGCCGCGCCAGCCGCCGGTGGCGACGGGGCGGTCCTGGTCGTCGTACGCGATCAGGTAGAGGCCGGACGGCGGGTCGAACATCGCCGGGTCGAGGTGGGTCGCGTCGCCCTCGTCGTCGTAGCGTGCGGCGTACTCGGCCTGGACCTGGTCGTTGAGCTTGACGGCGTCGGGGTGGTCGAAGGAGACCCGGCGGATATTCATGCCGCATACGGTACATCTATGCATGTCGCTGTCGCCAGAGGCTTTCCCTCTACCGGTATCGTGCCCGCGTGCTGACTGTGACCAGTGTGAATGTGAACGGGCTCCGTGCCGCCGCGAAGAAGGGCTTCGTGGAGTGGCTCGCCGGAACCTCAGCCGACGTGCTGTGCCTCCAGGAGGTGCGCGCCGAACCGCAGCAACTGCCGGAGGAGGTCCGCGCGCCCGAGGGCTGGTACGTCACGCACGCGCCCGCCGCCGCCAAGGGCCGCGCCGGCGTCTCCCTCTACAGCCGGCGCGAGCCGGACCGTGTTCAGGTCGGCTTCGGTTCGGAGGAGTTCGACGGCAGCGGGCGGTACGTCGAGGCCGATCTGCCCGGCGTGACCGTCGCCAGCCTGTACCTGCCGTCCGGTGAGGTCGGCACGGAACGGCAGGACGAGAAGATCCGGTTCATGGACGAGTTTCTGGCGTACCTGAAGGGTCTGCGGGCGCGGGCCGCCGCCGACGGGCGTGAAGTCGTCGTCTGCGGTGACTGGAACATCGCCCACCAGCCCGCCGACCTCAAGAACTGGCGCGCCAACCAGAAGAGCTCCGGGTTCCTGCCGGAGGAGCGGGAGTGGCTCGGGCGGGTGCTCGACGCTGGGGACGGTGGCTATGTGGATGTGGTGCGGGCGCTGCATCCGGACGTCGACGGGCCCTACTCGTGGTGGTCGTACCGGGGGCGGGCCTTCGACAATGATTCAGGCTGGAGGATCGACTACGAGATCTCGACGCCGGGGCTCGCCGCCAAGGCGGTCAAGGGGTACGTCGAGCGCGCGGCGACGCATGAGGAGCGCTGGTCGGACCACGCGCCCGTCACGGTCGTCTACGACCTCTGAGCTGCCCCACACCCGGAGCTTCAGGTGTCCTGGCGCATACGTCGGTCCAGCGCCAGCGACAGTTCCGCCTCCACCACCCGTTGCGCCAGCGGGCGCAGGCGGGCCGGGTCCGCGTCGGCGGCGTGGGTGAGGATCACGTTCGTGAAGATCTCGGCCAGGGCGTCCGTGTGTTCGCGTACCAGTTTGCCCGCCGCCAGGACGGCTGACAGCGGGATGCCCTCCTGGACCAGTGCCGAAGAGGCGTCCAGGAGGCTGCGGCTGATGTGGACGATCTGTTCGCCGTCGGTACCCAGGTAGCCGAGGTCCATCGCGGCGGCGAGGTTCTCGGGAGTGGAGTCCGGGCCGAAGCGGTCGGCGAGATCCTCGGGGGTCAGGCGGACCGGGGTCTCCTCGGTGGGGTCGCCGAGGCCGAGCAGGTCGGCGACGTCGCGGCCGTGGTCGAAGGCCTCGGCCAGTTCCGCGATGCCGTTGAGGGTGTGTCCGCGTTCAAGCAGCGCGGAGATCGTGCGCAGTCGGGCCAGATGGTGGTCGTCGTACCAGGCGATGCGGCCCTCGCGGCGGGGTGGCGGGATCAGTCTGCGTTCGCGGTAGAAGCGCAGGGTGCGGACGGTGATGCCGGCCAGCCCGGCCAGCTCTTCCATCCGGTACTCACGCTGTTCGGCGTTCTCTGCGTCTGCCACGTCGGAACCTTAAGGCGTACCCCCGGTAACTTTCCCCCTTCCGGACCCTACCCATCGGTACGGACCTCCTCTACTCTCCCCATTGCGCCAGTGTTCACTGGCGCGGTCGCGCAGGGAAGGGCATCGGCATGGCCGAACAGGAAGCCGAACGCGAAGCCGAACACGAACATGTGCGGGTGGCGGTGATCGGGTCCGGGTTCGGGGGGCTCGGGGCCGCCGTACGGCTGCGTCGTGAGGGGGTCACCGACTTCGTCGTGCTGGAGCGGGCCGGCAGCGTCGGCGGGACCTGGCGCGACAACAGCTATCCGGGCTGCGCCTGTGACGTGCCGTCCCATCTCTACTCGTTCTCCTTCGCGCCCAATCCCGACTGGCCGCGCGCCTTCTCCGGGCAGGAGCACATCCGCGCCTATCTGGAGCACGTCACCGACGTCTTCGGGCTGCGGCCCCATCTCCGCCTCAACTCCGACGTCAAGAAGATGACTTGGGACGCGAGCCGGTTGGCGTGGGTCATCGAGACCAGTAGCGGGACCCTGCTCGCCGACCTCGTCGTCTCCGCCACCGGGCCCCTCTCCGACCCCAGGGTGCCGGACGTCCCGGGGCTCGACACCTTCCCCGGCAAGGTCTTCCACTCCGCGCGCTGGGACCACGACTACGACCTGCGCGGCAAGCGGGTCGCGGTGGTCGGGACCGGGGCCTCCGCCATCCAGATCGTGCCCGCCATCCAGCCGGACGTCTCCCGCCTCACCCTCTTCCAGCGCACCCCGCCCTGGGTCATGCCCCGCATCGACCGGGCGATCGGCGGCGCCGAGCGCGCCGTGCACCGCGCGTTGCCCTTCACCACCCGGCTGCGGCGCGGACTGTCCTGGGGCGTAAGGGAGTTGCAGGTCCAGGCGTTCACGAAACATCCGGGCGAGCTCGGGGCCGTCGAGGCGCTGGCCAAGCGCAACATGCACCGCGCCGTCAAGGATCCGGCCCTGCGCGCCAAGCTCACCCCCGACTACCGGATCGGCTGCAAGCGCATCCTGCTGTCGAGCGCGTACTATCCGGCGCTCACCAGGCCCAACGTGGACGTCGTGGCCAGCGGGTTGAGCGAGGTGCGGGGTTCCACCGTCGTCGCGGCCGACGGGAGTACGGCCGAGGTCGACGCCATCGTCTTCGGTACGGGGTTCCACGTCACCGACATGCCCATCGCGGACCGGGTCGTCGGGGCCGACGGGCGGACACTCGCCGAGGTCTGGGCGGAGAGCGGGATGCGGGCGCTGCGCGGTGCCTCCGCCACCGGATTCCCCAACTGGATGACGATCATCGGGCCCAACACTGGCCTCGGGAACTCCTCCATGATCCTGATGATCGAGTCCCAGCTGAGCTATATGGCCGACTACGTACGGCAGTTGGACGTTCTCGGGGGCCGGGTGGCCCTCGACGCCCGGCCCGCCGCCGTCGACGCCTGGAACGACCGGGTCCAGCGGCGGATGCTGCGCACGGTGTGGAGCACGGGCGGGTGCAGCAGCTGGTACCTCGACGCGAACGGGCGCAACACCACCATCTGGCCCGGTACGACCTCCGAGTTCCGGCGGGCGACCCGGCGGGTGGATCTCGCCGAGTACGAGGTCCTGCGGGCGAGCGGCCGTGCGGGCAACAGCACCGAGGGTGCCGACTCCGCTGTGGAGGTGGGCGCGTGAGCCGGCTGACGCGGTCGGGGCGAGCGGCATCCGTGGCGGACGGTCCGTACGCCCCGCCCGTCCCCTCCCGTGAGCTGACCGCCGTCTCGGCCGACGGTGCCCGGCTGCATGTCGAGGTGCACGGCGTGGCCGACGGGCCCGTGGTCGTTCTCGCCCACGGCTGGACCTGCTCCACCGCCTTCTGGGCCGCCCAGATCCGCGAACTCGCCCTCGATCACCGGGTCGTCGCCTACGACCAGCGCGGTCACGGACGCAGCCCGGCGAGCCCCGTCTGCAGTACCGACCTCCTCGCCGACGACCTGGAAGCCGTCCTCGCGGCGACCCTGGCGCCCGGCGAGAAAGCCGTGGTCGTGGGTCACTCCATGGGCGGGATGACGGTGCTGGCCGCGTCCACGCGCCCGCGGTTCCGGGAGCACACGGCGGCCGTACTGCTGTGCAGCACCGGCAGTTCGCGGCTCGTCGCCGAGGCGCTGGTCCTCCCGATGCGCGCCGGGCGACTGCGCGCCTGGCTCACCCGGCGGAGCCTCAGCTCGCGCGCCCCGATGGGACCGGTCACGCCGGTCTCCAAGCGGATCCTCAAGTACGCGACGATGGGCGCCGGTTCGACGCCCGCCATGGTCGAGGCATGCGCCCGGATCGTGCACGCGTGTCCGCGCAAGGTGCGGTACGCCTGGTCGCGGGTGCTGGACGGGGTTCAACTCGACGTCCAGGTAAGGGAGTTGACTGTGCCGACCGCTGTCGTCGTCGGTACCGCCGACCGGCTCACCCCGCCCGTTCACGCGCGGGCGCTGGCCGCCGCCCTGCCCCGGTGCCACAGCGCGACCGAGCTGCCCGGGCTCGGGCACATGACGCCGGTCGAGGCGCCGGGGGCGGTGACCGGGATGATCCGTGAACTCGGGCTGAAGTACGGGCGGTTGGGGGCACCGGGCAGGCAGGACACACAGGCCGGCAGCAGTGTACGTATGGAGGAGAGCGCATGAGCAAGGTCAGTCTGGACGGGCAGGTCGCTGTCGTCACGGGGGCCGCTCGGGGAGTCGGTGAGCTGCTCGCGCGCAAGCTCTCCGCTCGCGGGGCCAGGGTCGCGCTGGTCGGGCTGGAGGCCGAGGCGCTCAAGGAGGTGGCCGGCCGGCTGCATACCGACAGTGCGTACTGGCACGCCGACGTCACCGATCACGAGGCGATGTCCCGGGTGGCAGCGGAGGTCAAGGAGCGCTTCGGGAAGGTCGACATCGTCGTCGCCAACGCCGGGGTCGCGAGCGGCGGGCCCTTCGTCGACTCCGATCCGGAGTCGTGGCGGCGGGTCATCGAGGTCAATCTGATCGGGTCGGCGGTCACGGGCCGGGCGTTCCTGCCGGTGCTGACCGAGAGCCGCGGGTATCTCCTGCAGATCGCGTCCCTCGCCGCGATGACGCCGGCGCCGATGATGTCCGCGTACTGCGCGTCCAAGTCGGGCGTCGAGGCGTACGCGCACTGTCTGCGCGCCGAGGTCGGGTACAAGGGTGTCGGGGTGGGCGTCGCGTATCTGTCCTGGACCGACACCGACATGGTGCGGGGGGCCGACCAGGACGACGTCATGCGGGAGTTGAGGCAGCGGCTGCCGTGGCCGGCCAGTAAGACGTATCCGCTGGGGCCGGCCGTCGACCGGCTCGTGGCGGGCATCGAGCGACGGTCCAGCCATGTGTACGGGCAGTGGTGGCTGCGTGGGATGCAGGGGGTACGGGGGTATCTGCCGGGGCTGATCGGTGCGGTGGGGCAGCGGGAGGTCGGGCGGTTCTCGGGGCGGTTGCAGGGGATGGGTACCGGGCTGGTCGGCGCGGGTGGGGCGGCGGACGAGGAGGCCCGGGGGGTGGCTGTCGGGCGGGGGTCGGACACGGTCGGTGACTGAACGTTACTGATCGAAATGCGTGCGTTGTCCGGGCGTGCAAATGTGGTCGAGCCCCCATCCCCTCACCCACTTACGGGAGTGAACCCACATGGGCATGAAGGACGAGATGCAGGACAAGGCCCGCCAGGCCAAGGAGAAGATGGAGCAGCAGGCTCGGAAGGGTCAGCGGCAGCCGGGCCAGCCGGGGCAGGGGGAGACTCCGGAGCGGGGGCGTCCTCGTGATGAGGAGACGGAGCGGGCCATTCGGGACGAAGAGGACCGGATGAACCAGGACTACGAGGCGTAGTCCTGCTTGAGTGCGGTTGCGTGGGGTGCCCTCGGTTTTGGTGAGGGCACCCTGCGTTTCTGTCTTTCTGGGTGAGTTGTCGGGTGCGGGCCCGGTGGGGGCTTGTCGCGCAGTTCCCCGCGCCCCTGGGTGGGTGACCTCGGCGCCCGTCAGGAACTTGGCCGTCAGTTCCCCGCGCCCCTGGGTGGGTGGCCCCGGCGCCCGTCAGGAACTTGGCCGTGGGGGGAGTTCTGGTCTTGCTCGGTTGGGGACCCTGTCGTAGGTCGGGGGGGTTGCGGCTGGGTGGGTTTCCAGGAGGGCCAGGGCCAGTTTGATGGCGTCGTCCGTTTCGACGTGGCGGCCTTCCGCCCAGTCCAGCGGGGTGCGCAGGACCTCCAGATCCGGGGCGACGCCCTGGTTCTCGATCGTCCAGCCGTAGGCGTCGAACCAGGCCGCGTTCATCGGGACCGTGATCACCGTGCCGTCGCCCAGGCGGTGGCGGCCGGTCATGCCGACCACTCCGCCCCAGGTCCGCTGGCCCACCACCGGGCCGAGATCCAGCAGCTTGAAGGCCGCCGTGATCATGTCGCCGTCGGAGGACGTCGCCTCGTCGGCCAGGGCGACCACCGGGCCCCGGGGGGCGTTCGAGGCGTACGAGACCGGCTGGGCGTTGCGTGTCAGGTCCCAGCCCAGGATCGTGCGCGTCAGCTTCTCCACCACCAGTTCGCTGATGTGTCCGCCCGCGTTGCCGCGCACGTCGACGATGAGGGCGGGCCTCGACACCTCCATGCGCAGGTCGCGGTTGAACTGGGCCCAGCCCGAGCCGCCCATGTCGGGGATATGGAGGTAACCGCACCGTCCGCCGCTCAACTCCCTTACCACTTCACGGCGTTTGGCCACCCAGTCCTGGTAGCGCAACGGGCGTTCGTCGATCAGGGGGACCACCGCGACCCGTCTGGCCGGTCCCTCGCCCTCCGACGGCGTGAACGTCAGCTCCACCGTCGTACCGCCCGCGCCCGCGAGCAACGGGAACGGGCCGGTCACCGGGTCCACCGGGCGGCCGTCCACCTGGGTGAGCAGCGCGCCCTCCCGGATTCCCGAACCGGCCAGCGGGGAACGGGCCTTGGAGTCGGAGGAGTCGCCGGGGAGGATCCGGTCCAGCAGCCAACCGCCCTCCCTGCGAACGAAGTTGGCGCCCAGCAGGCCCTGCCGGCGCTGGTAGTGGGGTGGGCCCTCGTTGCGGCGGGCGGCTGTGACGTACGCGTGGGACGTGCCCAGCTCGCCCAGCACCTCGCGCAGGAGATCCGCGAACTCGTCGGGGGACGCGACCCGTTCGACGAGCGGGCGGTACTGCGCGAGCACCGCGTCCCAGTCGATGCCGCACATCCGGGGTTCCCAGAAGTAGGCGCGGATCAGGCGGCCCGCCTCCTCGTACGACTGCCGCCACTCCGCCGGGGGGTCGACCTCGTGCAGGACCCGGCGCAGGTCGATCCAGACGGTCGTGTCGGCGTCGCCCGGATCGCTGGACGGCACCGCGCGCAGCTCGTCCTCGTCGACGACGACCAGCCGCGAGGCGTCGCCGCTCACCGCGAACCAGTCGAGGTGGCCGACGAGTTCGGACTTCTTGCCCTTGCCGAGGTTGAAGTGTTCGAGCGTGGGCCGGCCGCTCGTGTCGTCCGGGTTCGCGAACGTCTCGCCCAGCGCTCCCGAGATCGGCCAGCGCAGCCACACCAGCCCGCCGCCCGCGACCGGACACAGCGCCGAGTACTTGGAGGCGGCGACCGGGAAGGGCGTGACCCTGCTCTCCAGGCCCTCGACCTCGACGGTCACCGTGCCGTCGGCGCCCTCGTCCTCAGCGGGGTCCAGGCCCCCGGCGGCCGGTCGTCCGTCGGGGGACAGGGCGAAGGGGGAGGGGGTGGCGGAGGAGAGGGGGACGAGATAGGGACGGCAGCCGAGGGGGAAGGAGAGGTCGCCCGTGTGGACGTCGTACACGGGGTCGAAGCCACGCCAGGAGAGGAAGGCGAGGTAGCGGCCGTCGCGCGTGAAGACCGGGTTCTCGTCCTCGAAGCGGCCGTTGGTCACGTCGACGATCAGCCGGTCCTGGCCCTTTGTGCGGGCCATCTTGATCTGGCGCAGGGAGCGGCCGATGCCCGGGTGCGACCAGGTCAGCCAGGCGCCGTCCGGGGAGAAGGCGAGGTCCGTGACCGGGCCGTTGAGGGAGCAGATCAGCTCGGTCACCTCGCCGTTCGACTCGCCGTTCGCCTCGTCCGTGGCGTCGATGAGGAGAAGGCGGCCGTCGTGGGCGGCGATGGCGAGGCGTTCGCCCGCCGGGTCGGACACCAGTTCCAGTACCCGGCCCAGCCCGCCGGACGCCAGCCGCCTCGGGGCGCGTTCCCCGCTGGCCCTCGGCAGGTAGGCGATCTCGACAGCGTCCTCGCCCTCCGCGTCCGTGACGTACGCGACCTGCCCGCCCGAGCCGAGCATCTCGGGCAGCCGGACCCGTACCCCTGGTGTGTCGGTGATCGTCCTGGCCGGGCCGTCGCGATGCGTCAGCCAGTACAGGCTGCCGCGTACGACGACGGCGCTCGCGCGGCCCGTCTCGTCGACCGAGATGCCGTCGACGTGCTGCGCGGCGGGCACCTGGTACGTACGACGACCGGCGCGCGGTCCGCCGAGCCGCACGTCGAGGCGGCGGGGGACGGAGTCGGCGGAGAGGGCGTCGACGATCCACAGGTCGCCGGCGCACTGGTAGACGACGCGGGTGCCGTCGCTCGACGCGTGCCGGGCGTAGAAGGCGTCGTGGTCGGTGTGGCGGCGCAGCCCGGAGCCGTCGTACGCGCACGAGTACAGGTTCCCGACGCCCTCGTGGTCGGAGAGGAAGGCGATGCGGTCGCCGACGAACATGGGGGAGTGGAGGTGGCCGTCGAGGTCGGGCAGCAGACGCTCGCCGTGCAGCCAGAGGCGGCCGGTCGCGCCGCCCCGGTAGCGTTTCCAGGCGGCCGGTTCGTGGGGCGGGGTGCCCGTGAGGAGGAGGGTTCTGCGCTCCCCGGCGATGTCCGCGACCTGGATGTCGGAGACCGGGCCCCAGGGGAGCCGACCGCCGGGGCCGCCGTCCGTGGGCACGCTGTAGGCCCAGGTGAAGTAGGAGAAGGGCTGGCCGTGGGAGGCGACGGCGAGGATGTCGCCGTCCGGGGACCAGCCGCAGACCTGGGTGTCGGCGCTGCCCCAGTAGGTGAGCCGCCGCGCCGGGCCGCCGTCCACCGGGACCCGGTGGATCTCGGGCACGAGGCTGCGCCAGCTCGTGTACGCGATGTGCCGGCCGTCGGGCGAGAAACGCGGGTGCCCGACCTTCGTACGGTCGACGGTGAGCCGCCGGGCCCGGCCGTCGGTGCCGGGGGACCCGGGGCGCTCGTCTCCGTCGAGGCGGGCGAGCCAGAGGTCGTCCTCGGCGACGAAGCACAACAGGTCTCCGCTGAGGTGGGGCAGGCGCAGATAGCTCACCTCCCCATGCTTTTCCGGGAACGGGGCCCCAGCAACTTCGGACGCGCCTCCAATTCCGTCAATGTGTGAAATGTCCGGTGTCTGTGTCCGGCGTCAATGTCCAGTGCCGATGTGCGGCGCCGTGCCCCGTGCCCCGTGCCCGGCCCGGTGTCCTGATGGTTCCCGATACCGTCCGTGAGTGACGACACGTACGAAACGGTTTCGTTTCTATGATTCTCGGGGTATGTTCATTGACGTACGGCTGAGCTGTACGCCACGGTGTCGTCCGATACCGGAGCCAGAAAGGGTGAGTGACATGACCGAGGTCGCAACGGCGCGCCGTAGTCGGATCACGCCCGAGCGTGAGGCCGAGTTGTACGGCGCCACGCTCGACCTGCTCCGGGAAGTCGGCTACGAGGCGCTCACCATGGACGCCGTCGCCGCCCGTACGAAGTCCAGCAAGGCCACGCTCTACCGCCAGTGGGGTGGCAAGGCCGAACTGGTCGTCAGGGCGATGCGGCACAGCAAGCCGGGCGGCCTCGCCCTCGTCGGCATCGACACCGGGTCCCTGCCCGGTGACATGTACGCGCTGCTGCTCCGTGAGGACGACTGCGCCATGGAACAGAACTCCGCGCTCATGCGGGCTCTGGGCATGGCGGTCCACGCCAATCCGGATCTCCTGAAGGCGTTCCGGGAACTGCTCATCGAGCCGGAGACGGCAGCGTTCCGCAAGGTGCTGCAGCGGGCGATCGACCGGGGTGAGGTCAGCGCGGACAACCCGGCGCTCAACTATGTGCTGCACATGATGATCGGCGGCTTCGTCGCGCGCACGCTCATCGACGACCAGCCCCCGACGCAGGACTTCCTGCGCACCTACATCGACGCCGTGGTCCTCCCCGCCCTCGGCGTCCGTACCAGCGGCTGAGTTCTTCGGTACCCGACCTCCTCAGTACGCCGGCCCTTTTTACCACCCGTCACCACCCGTCACCTGCCCACCTGACGCGACCGCTCACGTCGTCGGGCTGATCCCGCCTGCGCCCCGACAGGCCGGTCAAACACGTCCTGTTGCTGTTCAACGACCTGACCGGGAGTACGCCCTCGTGGCCACGTTCCTCTACAAACTCGGCCGGCTCGCCTTCAGGCGACGGCATTTCGTCGCCCTGATATGGGTGGCGCTGCTGACGCTCGCGGGAGTCGGCGCGGCCAGCGCGCCCGCCGCGGGCACCACCTCCTTCTCCATTCCGGGCACGGAGGCCCAGAAGGCCTTCGACCTGCTGGAACAGCGTTTCCCCGGCGCCAGCGCCGACGGAGCGACCGGCCGTATGGTCTTCAAGGCGCCCGAGGGCCAGAAGATGACGGACGCCGCCAACAAGGCGACCGTCGAGAAGACCGTCAAACAACTGGGCGACGGCTCCGAAGTCATCTCCGTCACCGACCCGTTCACGACGAACGCCGTGAGCAAGGACGGGTCGGTCGCCTACACGTCGGTGAAGTACAAACTTCCCGGCATGGAACTCGCGGACTCGACCAAGGACGCGTTGGAGAAGGCCGGGGACGAGGCACGGGCCACCGGGCTGACCGTCGACGTCGGCGGAGACGCGCTGCAGGCCGCGTCCGAGCCGGGGGCCGTCGGCGAGGCCGTCGGTATCGCCATCGCCGCGATCGTCCTCGTCATCACCCTGGGCTCGCTGGTCGCGGCCGGACTGCCGCTGCTGACCGCGATCATCGGCGTCGGTATCGCCGGTGCCACCATCACCTCCCTCGCCAACGCGCTCGACCTCGGTGACACCACGTCCACGCTCGCACTGATGATCGGTCTCGCGGTCGGTATCGACTACGCGCTGTTCATCGTCTCCCGCTACCGCGGCGAGCTGGCGGACGGCCGTGACCACGAGGAGGCGGCAGGACGCGCCACCGGCACCGCCGGCTCGGCGGTCGTCTTCGCCGGCCTCACCGTCGTGATCGCCCTGGCGGGCCTCGCCGTCGTCAACGTCCCGATGCTGACCAAGATGGGCCTCGCCGCGTCCGGCACGGTCGTGGTCGCCGTCCTCATCGCGCTGACCCTCATCCCGGCGCTCCTCGGCTACGCGGGCCGTAAGGTCCAGCCGGCGGGCCAGAAGAAGAGCAGGCGGAACAAGAAGGCCGAGCAGCTCGCCGACGCGCCGTCCGACACGAAGGGCGCCACGTCCGAGAAGCCGGCCGGCCCCAACATGGGCACCCGCTGGGCGCGCTTCGTCATCCGTCGGCCGGTCGCCGTGCTGATGTTCAGCGTCCTCGGGCTCGGAGCGATCGCGCTCCCGGTCACCCAGCTGGAGCTGGGCCTGCCCGACGACGGCTCACAGTCGACGTCCACGACCCAGCGCAGGGCGTACGACCTGCTCTCGGAAGGCTTCGGCCCCGGCTTCAACGGTCCCCTGATGGTCGTCTACGACGCACAGGGCGTCGCCGACCCCCAGGCAGGCGCCGACAAGCTGGCCGACAGGATCAAGGGCCTCAAGGACGTCGTCACGGTCACCCCGGCCCAGTTCAACAAGGCCGGCGACACCGCGACGATCACCGTGATCCCGAACTCCAAGCCGTCCTCGACCCAGACCGAGGGCCTGGTCCACGCGATCCGCGACGAGAGTGCCGGCGTCCGGGCCGACACCGGCGCGACGGTACTGGTCACGGGCACCACCGCGATGAACATCGACTTCTCGCAGAAGCTCAACGACGCCCTGATCCCGTACCTGGGCCTGGTGGTGGGCCTCGCCTTCCTGCTCCTCATCCTGGTCTTCCGCTCCATCCTGGTTCCGCTGAAGGCGGCCCTCGGCTTCCTGCTCAGCGTCCTCGCCGCGCTCGGCGCGGTGGTCGCGGTCTTCCAGTGGGGCTGGCTGAGCGGCCTGATCGGCGTCGACGAGACCGGCCCGATCATGTCGATGGTGCCGATCTTCATGGTCGGCGTGGTCTTCGGCCTCGCGATGGACTACGAGGTGTTCCTCGTGACCCGGATGCGGGAGGCGTACGTCCACGGCGAGTCGCCGTCCGACGCCGTGGTGACCGGCTTCAAGCACAGCGCCCGGGTCGTGGTCGCCGCCGCGATCATCATGATGGCCGTCTTCGGCGGCTTCATCAGCTCCAGCGAGTCGATGATCAAGCTGTTCGGCTTCGGCCTGGCGATCGCGGTCTTCTTCGACGCGTTCGTCGTCCGCATGGCGATCGTCCCGGCGGTACTGGCCCTGCTGGGCAAGCGGGCATGGTGGCTGCCGAAGTGGCTGGACCGCGTACTGCCCAACGTCGACGTCGAGGGCGAGGGCCTGCGCACCCTGGACGACGACAACCGTCCGAAGGACGAGGACCGGGAGCTCGTGCGGGTCTGAGCCGGTCGTACGACAGCTGAGGAGGGGCATCCCGGAGCGGGGTGCCCCTCCGGCGTTCCTCCGGTCAGGAACTCCCGACAGGGATCCTCGACGGGCGTCCTCGACGGGAATTCGTTCGTGACGCATCCGTCCGCCAGCTAACGTGCCGGGCATGACCACGTCCTCCTCCCGTTTCGCCGCGGCCCTCGACGAGCTGGGCCTCGGTGAACTCACCTCCCGTATCCGGCGGTTCCCCGACGAGACCCGTACCGCGGCCGAGGCCGCCGCCGCGATCGGGTGTGAGCTGAGCCAGATCTGCAAGTCGCTGATCTTCTCCGCCGACGGGGTCCCGGTCCTCGTCCTCATGGACGGCGCCTCCCGCGTCGACGTCGAGCTGGTCCGGCGCGAACTCATGGCCGCCAAGGTCACCCGGGCCAAGGTGGACGTCGTACGGGAGACCACCGGGTACGCCATCGGAGGCGTGCCGCCCTTCGGGCACCTGACCAGGACCCGTGTCCTCGCGGACCGTTCGCTGCTGGAGCACGACCTCGTCTGGGCCGCCGCGGGCACCCCGTACACCGTGTTCCCCATGGAGCCGAAGGCCCTGGTCGCGCACGCCGGCGCGACCCTCGTGGATGTGCGCGAGTCGGCTGCCCCGTGACCCCGGCCGTCACCGCCGCCGTACTGCTCGCCGCCGTCACGCACGCCTGCTGGAACGCGCTCGCGCACCGCATCACCGACAAGCTGGTGGGCTTCACGCTCATCGCCGGCGGCGGGATGGTGATCGGGCTGGTCGCCCTGCCCTTCCTGCCGGTCCCCGCCGCCGGGGCGTGGCCGTATCTCGTCGCGTCGGGCCTGATCCACGTCGCGTACTACGTGCTGCTCATGCGGTCGTTCCGGCTCGGCGACTTCGGGCAGGCCTATCCGATCGCACGCGGCACCGCGCCCCTCGTCGTCACCGTCCTCGCCGCTGTGTTCGCCCATGAGGTGCCGAACGGGTGGGCGGCGGCCGGAATCGCCGTGTCCTGTGCGGGACTTACCGGCGTCGCCCTGTGGGGGCTGCGCGGAAACCGGCCCAACTGGGCGGCGATCGGGGCCGCGTTGGCGACCGGGCTGACCATCGCCGCGTACACCGTCGTCGACGGTCTGGGCGTACGGGCCTCGGGCTCGGCGCTCGGCTACATCGCGTGGCTGATGGCCCTGGAGGGCATCGCCGTCCCCGCCTACGCGCTGTACCGGTGGCGGGGCCGATTCATCGCGACGGTACGGCCGTTCGCCGCCGTCGGACTGCTCGGCGGCGCGCTGTCCGTGGCCGCGTACGGGCTGGTGCTGTGGGCGCAGACCCGGGCGGAACTCGCCCCCGTGGCGGCGCTCAGGGAGTCGTCGATCATCGTCGGGGCGGCCATCGGGGCCGTCTTCTTCAAGGAGCGGTTCGGGGCGCCCAGGATCGCCGCCGCCGGACTGCTCGTCGTCGGGATCGGGCTGATGCTGCACGCGGGGTAGGGCCCCGGCAGCCTTCTAGTGGTCGTCCCGCACAGGGATGCCAGGGGCGAAGTGGGCGACGGCGGTGAGCAGTCGGTCCTTGTCGAGGCGCCAGCCGTTGACCGCCCGGGAGGACATCACCGTGTCGGCGGGTACCGGAGTGAGGAACTCGACGACGGCACGGGCCTTCGGGCCGTCACCAGGCAGGGCCGGGGCTCCTTCTCGGCGGGTGACCCCGACATGGGGCATGGAGGCAACGCCTATGAGCTGGCGCCACAGCACGAAGCCGGTGATGTCCTCCCAGGGCACGTGAGTGGTGGTGGCCCTGTACCGGGCGGGGCTCCCGCCGAGGAGCACACCCGTCCCGTCCACCCGGAACGCGACCTTGCGGCTCATCGTCACGTACGCCATGAACAGCCCGCCCCCGCCGAACAGCGGCAGGCCCAGTGCCCGCGCGGGCCACGGCATGCCGGGGAGCAGGAGGACCACGGTGAAGACGGCGGAGAACGCCACCAGCCGTACGGTCCTGCGGTCCCAGTCGTAGCGCGCCTCGTACACAGGGGAGATGTCGCCGGCCATGGCTGGATCATGGCAACGTTCGGCTCGATGGGGAAGCCCCTGTGGACAGTCCGGTCAGCGTTCGGGGACCGGCGCCGCGTAGCAGCGGACCTTGACCCGTTGTCCCGGGCCCCACTCCTGTTCCACCTCCGCCGCCAGCAGGGTCCAGCCCAGGCGTTCGTACAGGGCCACCGCCGCCGTGTCCGTCGACGCCACGTCGAGTACGGGGTGCAGGGCGCGGAACTCGGCCTCCGCCACCGCCCGTCGCATCAGCGCCGCGCCGACTCCCCGGCCACGGGCCGCCGGATCGACGTACAGGCGGTTGACCACGGCCGTCGGACTCCGGTGCCACAGGGCCGCCGCCGCGTCGCCCTCCTCGCTGCGGGACAGGACGATGTGGCCGACGATCCCCTCGTCGCCCTCCCCCTGTGCCACCCACACCGCGAGGAGTGACCGGGGGGTCAGCCAACCGGCCGGGTCGGTGGGCCAGTTGAGGGGGTATGCGTTCTGCTCGTGGACCGTGGCCAGCACCCGTACGCACGTGTCGAGGTCGGCTTCCGTGCGGGGGCGGATGCGGAACCGGGCTGTCTCCGCCGTGCTGTTGGCTGTCACACGGGTAGGTAAGCACGGACGCCGGACAGGTCGTGAAGGCGCATGCTGTTGCGGTCGGTCACCGAGCGGCCGAGGGCGTGGTGGGGCCACAGGCCGCCTGCCGTGAGGCGGCTGCGTTCGACCCAGGCACGGGCCGGGACGCTGCTGTTCTTGTAGTAGTTGAGGGCGTAGCCGCCGGTGTGGACGCGGAGCAGGCAGAAGCCGCCCGGGTAGTCCTTGACCGCGCTGACCTCCTGCTGGGTGACGTGCGGGGCGCTGGTCAGGACCGTGCGCTTGTTGCGGTGGGTGTGACCCGCGTGGTGGAGGAAGACACCGGGGGAGGCGGAGTAGGAGTCGACGATCGAGCGGGCCTGCCGGCGGTCCAGGCGCTGACCGCGTCCCATGGGGAACACCGAGTCCCGTGTCGTCAGCGGGTGATGGCCGAAGACGATCGTCGGTTGATCCTTCTCTGTGCGCAACTCACCCTGGAACCAAGCCAGTTGTTCAGCGCTCAGCCCGCCCGCGTCGCCGCCGTTGCCTTCCTTCTCGTAGGTGTCGAGGCCGATCAGGCGCAGGCCGCCCAGGTCGCGCGCGAAGTAGCCGGGGCCGTCGGCGCCGCCCAGGAAACCGTCGCGGAAGGCGTCGTCGGGGTGTCTGGGGCGGTCGTGGTTGCCTCGTACGACGAAGTAGTCCCGCCCGTGGGTGCCGAAGCCGTCCAGGATGCGGCGGGCCTCCGCCAGGTCCCGGGGCGCTCCGGCCGCCGAGATGTCCCCGGCGGCGAGGAGGACGTCCGCGCCACGCCGGTGGGCCTCCTCGACCATCGCCACGCTCATGATCTCCGGGTACGGGTCGAGGCCCGGCTGCTGCGAGACCCCGCGCAGCATCGGGACGCCGGCCACCCGGCCCGCCGTGGTCTCGCCGAGGTGCAGGTCGTTGCAGAGCGCGATGGAGAGGAGGTGGCGGCCGGGGGGCGGCTGGGGGGTCGTGAAGGCGTAGGGGCCACCGTGCGAGCCCAGTCCGTGCAGCGAGGTGCCGACGGCGTTGCCGCGCACCAGGTGCAGCGGGGTCGGTGTGGCCGCCCGGCCGCGCGAACGGGCCTGGTAGTAGTACGTCTGACCCGGTTCCAGGTCCGTCAGTTCGACGTGGTGGTGGGCGGTCGCGTGGCCCTCGGACGCCGTGCGGTCGAGGTGGGCGGGGTGGGTGCCGTACACGACCTCGCCCTCGGTGACCGCCGGGATCAGGTGGCCGAAACCGTCGTCCGTGCCGGGCACCGCCGTGTACCAGGTGATGACGGCGCGGTCCTCGGTGAGGGTGACCAGCTCCAGGTTGAGGGCCGTCACGACGTCGGCGCGCGTGACGCGTTCCCGGCGCGCGGCGAGCGCGGACCGCAGGACGGCGGGCGTGAGGAGCGCGCCGGACCGGGCGAGGTCGCGGGGGTCGGGGAACGCCGCGAGGGCGGCGAGGGGAGCGGAGAGACAGCAGCGCATGATCGGAACGTGCCCGGGGCCCGTTAACGGCAGCCGTGGAGGCGGGGGCGGCCGAAGGTATGGGGCACGACAACTCCTTGGCGTCGGTGCGGTCGGTGCGGGGGGTTCGGTGCGCGGGTTCGGTAGGGGGGTTCGGTGCGGGGGTTCTTGCAGCGTACGACCGAGGGGAGAGCACGCATCCCTCGCCCGGGGCGATCGCGACGAACGTCACACAACGGACGCGCTGGAGCTACGCCGGACTCGGTACTCGCGGCACATGTGCGTGCGGGAGCCGACAGGAGCACCCTGGAAGCAGCGGTACCGGAGGTGATCGTCATGACGCACACCGCAGTGGGATGGCATGTCGAGCTGGAGTTCGAGGAGGATGAGCACCGCACACGCGCCGCCGCCCTCGTACGGCTCGCGGACGGCAGCGAGGTACGGGCCAACGGCTACGCCAGCCGTCACCGGTCCGACGAGAACCAGCCACGCGTCGGCGAGGAGATCGCCGGGGCACGCGCTCTCAACGAACTGGCGATGAGGCTGCTGACGAAGGCCCACGACGAGATCGACGAGGTGTCGGGGCGTACATCGCGTTCACTCGGCCTCCGATAGCACGTCGGCGCGCGGCGCCCGGGCACCGACGCCGGCTCACCGGCCCCAGGTCAGAGGCAGGTCCGCACCGCGCGTACCAGTGCCTGGGCCCGTCCGTCCGCCGTCACGCTCTTGCGGAAGCCGTTCGTCACATAGCCGAACGAGATGCCCGACTCGGGGTCGGCGAAGCCGAGGGCGCCGCCCCTTCCCGGGTGCCCGAAGGAGCCGGGGGCGAGTAGGGGCGCGGCCGTGCCGTGGAGCATGTAACCGAGGCCGAAGCGGGTGCCGATGACCAGGACGCGGTCCGGGCCCGCCGACTGCTCGCGCCGGGCCAGTTCGACCGTCGCCGGGGTGAACAGGCGTGTCCCGCCGTCGACCCGGCCGATGAGGGAGGCGTAGAAGCGGGCGAGTCCGTCGGCGGTGGCGATGCCGTTGGAGGCGGGGAGGGCGGCGGCCCGGTACGCGGGGTCGTTCTCGTCGGGCAGCGGGGTGATCGCTGCGAAGGCACGGCTGGTGAGGGAGTCCGGGTCGGCGTAGGCGTCGGCGACGGACCGTTTGGGGCGTGTCCTCAGACCCGGGCCACCCGGCTGAGGGGTCTCGACCCGGCCCACCCGGCCCACCCGTGCGGCCTCCGCGTCCGGCAGCCCGAGCCACAGGTCGAGGCCGGCCGGTTCCGCGATCTCCGCCGCCACCCACTCTCCGACCGGGCGCCCGCCGACCCGTCGTACGAGCTCACCCGCCAGCCAGCTGTACGTCTGCGCGTGGTACCCGTGGTCCGTCCCCGGCTCCCAGGCCGGCGCCTGCGCGGCGACCGCGGCGGCGCCGAGGTCGGGGTCGGCCGCCTGGGCGGGGGTGAGCGGCCGGTCGAGGACGGGGACGCCCGCGCGGTGCGCGAGCAGGTGCCGTACGAGGGTCCGGTCCTTGCCCGCCGCCTTGAACTCCGGCCAGTACTCGCCCACGGGGGCGTCCAGGTCCAGTTCGCCGCGCTCGGCCAGCATCAGGAGTGCGGCGGCGGCGACGCCCTTCGTGGCCGAGCGTACGATCTGCGCGGTGCCGTGCTCCCAGGGAGCGTCGCCGTCGACATCACGGGTACCGGCCCACAGGTCGACGACCCGGCGCCCGTCCCGGTACACGGTGACAGCGGCGCCGTGCTCGCCGCCGGTCGCGAAGTTCGCCGCGAAGGCCGCTCGTACGGGCTCGAAGCCCTCCGCCACTGTGCCGTTCACGGCCACGTCCACGTTCAGGTCCACGTTCAGGTCCACAGGGGTGGAACGCGCGCCCACCCGCCCGCGATTCCTCAGCTCATGGGCCGATCAGCCCAGAATGATCGTCACGTCGATGTTGTCGCGGGTGGCGTTCGAGTACGGGCAGACCATGTGGGCCGCGTCGACCAGCTTGGCCGCGATGTCCTGGTCCAGGATCGGCAGCGAGACGCTCAGGGCGACCGCCAGGCCGTAGCCCTGCTGCTTGTTGGGGCCGATGCCCACCTTCGCGGCGACCGTCGAGCCCGACAGGTCGTAGCCCTCGCGGCGGCCGACCAGGACCAGGGCGTTGTGGAAGCAGGAGCTGTAGCCGGCCGCGAACAGCTGCTCCGGGTTGGTGCCGTTGCCGTCGCCGCCCAGCTGCGGAGGCATCGCCACCTTCAGGGCGATCTGGCCGTCCTGGCTGGTGACATCGCCGTTCCGGCCGCCGTGGGCGGTGGCCTCGGCGACGTACATGATCTTCGTCGGACGGGAGTCCGGACGCGTCTCGGTGGTACGGGCCTCGACGTCGATACCGGCGTCAGTCACGGCAGAACCTCCCCCAAAGCGGGCAACAGGGCCATGTGTAGAAACTGCGAATAGCACAACTACATCGTGCACAAGATACCGGCTAGTAGGGGTTTATTCGTCATCCGGGGTGCGGACCGTGAATAACCTCAGGTCAGACGGGCGCGGTCGGCGGCCACCTGGGCCCGTTCCGCCAGCGCCCACAGCTCGCCCCGCAGCCGTGCCACCTCGCCCCCGCTCAGCTCCGTCGCCGCGAGCAGCGCGCCCGGTACGCGGGCCGCGCGCTCCCGGAGTTCCTCGCCGCGCACGGTGACACGGACGGACACCGACCGCTCGTCCCGGGCCGACCGCTCCCGGCGGACCAGCCCCGCCGCCTCCAGCCGCTTGAGCAGCGGCGAGACCGTGCCGTAGTCGAGGCACAGGGCGGCGCCCAGTTCCTTCACGGTCACCTCGCCGCGCTCCCACAGGACCAGCAGTACGAGGTACTGCGGGTAGGTGAGGCCCAGCTCGTCGAGGAGCGGGCGGTAGGCGGCGGTCATCGCGCGCTGGGCCGCGTACAGCGCGAAGCACAACTGGTCGTCGAGGCGCGGCGACCCGGGGTTGTGCGCGTCCTCTTGTTCGATCACACGACCATTGTCCACGTGCCTGTCGTCAGGTGGCGCGGGTGGCGGAGACGGAACGCGGGTCGAACCCGAAAGGCAGTTCCAGACGGTGGGCGCGCATCAGGTCGTCGTCGGCCAGGAGGTCGCCGGTGGGACCGTCGGCGGCGATGACGCCCTCGCTGAGGACCAGCGCGCGCGGACACAGCTCCAGGGCGTACGGCAGATCGTGCGTGACCATGAGGACCGTGACGTCCAACGACCGCAGGATGTCGGCCAGTTCGCGGCGCGAGGCGGGGTCGAGGTTGGAGGACGGCTCGTCGAGGACGAGGATCTCGGGCTCCATGGCGAGCACCGTCGCCACGGCCACCCGGCGTCGCTGCCCGAAGGAGAGATGGTGCGGCGGCCGGCCGGCGAAGTCGGCCATTCCCACCAGGTCGAGGGCCGTACGGACGCGCTGCTCCAACTCCTCGCCCTTCATCCCGGCGGCGGCCGGTCCGAAGGCGACGTCCTCGCGCACGGTCGGCATGAAGAGCTGGTCGTCGGGGTCCTGGAAGACGATCCCGACCTTGCGTCGGATTTCGGCCATGTGCCGCTTGCCGACGGGCATCCCGGCGACGGTGACCGTCCCCGCCCCGCCGGTGAGGATGCCGTTGAGGTGCAGCACGAGGGTCGTCTTGCCGGCCCCGTTGGGCCCGAGCAGCGCCACCCGCTCACCGCGCCCGACCGTGAGGTCGACGCCGAAGAGGGCCTGGTGGCCGTCGGGGTAGGCGTAGGCGAGCCCGGAGACCTCCAGGGAGGCCGGAGAAACCACAGAAACTGTCACAGCGACCATCCCAGCAGACATACGGCGAGCGCGGCGACGGGCAGGGCGAAGGCGTACGACCACTGCGCCCGGGACGCGGTCACCTCGTCGATGACGGGCATGGAACCGGCGTACCCCCGGCTCACCATGGCCAGATGCACGCGCTCGCCCCGTTCGTAGGACCGGATGAACAGTGCCCCGGCGGACTTCGCCAGCACCCCCCAGTGGCGGACGCCCCGCGCCTCGAAGCCCCGTGACTCCCGGGCGATCCGCATCCGCCGCATCTCGTCGGCGATGACGTCGCCGTACCGGATCATGAACGAGGCGATCTGCACGAGCAGCGGCGGAAGCCTGAGGCGCTGGAGCCCGAGGAGCAGTTCGCGCAGTTCGGTGGTGGAGGCGAGGAGCACGGAGGTGGCGACGCCGAGAGTGCCCTTGGCGAGCACGTTCCAGGCGCCCCAGAGCCCGTTGACACTCAGCGACATGCCCAGCACGTCCACCCGCTCGCCCTGTGCCACGAACGGCATGAGCACGGCGAAGGCGACGAAGGGGACCTCGATCAGCAGACGCCTGAGCAGGAAGAGGGCGGGCACCTGGGCGGCGCGGGCCACGGCCGCCAGCAGTACGGCGTACACCGCGAAGGCCCACACCGCCTCGCGGGGGGTGGAGACGACCACGATCACGAAGGTGAACGCGGCGGCGAGCTTGGTGTGCGGCGGCAGCCCGTGCACGGGGGAGTGCGCGTGCCGGTAGAGCCGGTGGGCGTGTCCGGCGCCCATGTCAGACGCTCGTGGGTGAGGTGGCGGTGGCGGTCTCGCTCGTGCCGCCGCGCCTGCGGACCGCCCAGAAGATCCCCGTGCCGGCGACGACCGTGACGCCGACGCCGATCACTCCGGCGAGGCCGCCGGAGAGCCGGCCGTCGGTGATGCCCTCGACGCCGTAGTCGGCGAGCGGGGAGTCGGCGGCGGCGTGGTCCTCGACCTTGGCGTCGATGCCCTTGTCGGCGGCGACCTTCTCCAGGCCGTCGGGGCTGGCGGAGGCGTAGAAGCTGACGACACCGGCGAGGACGAGGGAGGCGGCGAGGCCGGTGAGCCAGACGTTGCGGGTGCGGTGCGAGGGGGCGAGTTCCGGCCGGGGCTCGGGTGCCGCGTCCACCAGTTCGCCGCCGACCCGCAGCTGGAGCTTCTGGCGCAGGCCTCGGGCGCCGTACACGAGATCAGGCCGTACGGCGATGACGGCGCCGACCGTGAACGCGGTGATCGCGGCCTCGCCGAGCCCGATCAGGACGTGTACGCCGACCATGGCGGTGAGGACCCGGCCGATCGGTACGTCCGTCGTGCCGCCGATCGCGTAGACGAGGGTGAAGACGAGGGCGGCGGCCGGTACGGAGAGCGCGGCGGCGACGAAGGCGGAGACGGTGACGGAACGGCGCTTCTTCGGCAGCACCTTCACCAGTCCGCGGAAGACGGCGTAGGCGACGACGGTCGTCGTCACGGCCATCACCGAGATGTTCACGCCGAGCGCGGTGAGGCCACCGTCCGCGAAGAGGATGCCCTGCATGAGCAGGACCACGGACACGCACAGGACCCCTGTGTAGGGGCCCACGAGTATCGCGGCGAGCGCACCGCCGAGCAGGTGTCCGCTGGTCCCGGCGGCGACCGGGAAGTTCAGCATCTGCACGGCGAAGATGAACGCGGCCACCAGACCGGCGAGCGGCGCGATCCGTTCGTCCAGCTCGCGCCGGGCGCCGCGCAGGCTCACGGCGACGGCACCGGCGGCGACGACACCGGCCGCTACGGAGACAGGGGCGTTGATGAATCCATCGGGCACATGCACCGTCTGATGATAGTGGCTTGTTGCGAACCTTTCGCAAGAGCGAGATGAAAGCGATCTGAAGCATAAATCAGGAAATGTGCGACATTGGAGGGGAAGTGGGAGCGGATCCACAGCTTCCACACAGGTTACGCAGCGTAAGGGGCAGTCTGATGTCCGTAGTCGAGCAGTACGCGCGAGCCCGTATCGTCACGGCCGCCCCAGATGACTCCGACGACGACCGCGACGCGGTCCCGGTGGTCCTGCGCTACGACCCCGACACCGATCCGCGCGCGGTCCGCGTCGGACTGCCCGGCCCCCACGAGTGGACGTTCTCCCGGTCCCTGCTGGAGGAGGGGCTGCGGGCGCCGGTGGGGTCCGGGGAGGTGCGGGTGTGGCCGTGCGGGCGGGTGCAGGCGGTGGTCGAGTTCCACTCGGCGGGGCGGGTGTCGGTGGTGCAGTTCGAGCGGAAGGCGCTGATGCGGTTTCTGCGGCGTACGTATACGGCGGGGGCGGGGGCTCGGGTCAGTAGCTGACGTGGGGTTTTCTCGCCCCCGCCGCCCCTACCCGTCCCATCCCGTCCTGGGGGCTGTGCCCCCAGACCCCCCATCGGCCCTGAAGGGGCCTCGTCCTCAAGCGCCGGACGGGCTAAAAATGGTTGGTCAGGAGCCTGCCCTTAGCAGCGCTGCCACGATCGGGCCCGCCGTGCTGCCGCCGTGGCCGCCCTCCACGACCACGCCCGCGCCCGCCAGGTCTCCCCGGTACGCCGTGAACCAGCCGTTCGGCTTGTCCTGGCCGTCGACCTCCGCGGAGCCCGTCTTCGCGCCGTAGTCCGGGCCGAGGCCGGCCATCGCCTCCGCCGCCGTCCCGTACGCCGCCGTGTACCGCATCAGCTCCCGCAGCTGAGACAGCGTCGACGACGACATCGTCCGCGCGGCCGTCGCCAACCTCCGGCCGTCCACGTCCGGTGAGACCAGGTACGGCTGGTGGAAGACGCCGGATCCGACCGTCGCCGCCACCGACGCCATGTTGAGGGGGTTCATCCGCACCCCGCCCTGCCCGATCAGCGAAGCCGCCATCTGGGCCTGCGACTGCACCGGCACCGAGCCGTCGAAGGTCGAGACGCCGATCGCCCAGTTGTCCATGCCGAGGCCGAACACCTGCTGCGCCTGCTTGGTCAGGCTGTCGTTGTCGAGTTTGGGCGCCTGGCTGATGAAGGCCGTGTTGCAGGACCGCGCGAAACTCGCTTTGAAGGTGCCGCCCTTGATCTCGAACTTGTCGTCGTTCTGGAACTTCCAGCCGCCGTACGTCGAGAACTTCGGGCACGGGTGCGGTTTGTCCGGTGACGCGAGGTCCTTCTCGATCAGCAGCGACGACGTGATGACCTTCATCGTCGAGCCCGGCGCCAACGAGCCCTGGAACGCGGTGTTGAAGCCGTGCGACTGGTTCGCCACCGCCAGGATCTCGCCCGTCGAGGGGCGCAGCAGCACCACCGACGACTTCGGCTTCTTCACGACCTGTGCCTCGGCCGCCGTCTGCAGGGCCGGGCTCAGCGTCGTCTTCACGGTGCCCGGAGTGCCCTTGCTCAGCTCCAGCAGCGTCTTGTCGGCGGACTTGGCCGCCTTGGACGCCGTACCGCGCACGACGCGCAGTTCGATGCCCGCCTTGCCGCCCGCCTTCTTGCCGTACTTCTCCCGGAGGCTGTCCAGAACCGTGCCCAGGGACGGGTACTTGGCGAGGGTCAGCTCACCGCCGTCCCGGTCGACGGCCTTGATCGGCGGGGTGCCGGACTCCCCGGTGAGGAGTTTGTCGCCGTCCGCCAGGTCGGGGTGGATCACCGACGCGTGCCAGTCGACCAGCGGCTTCCCGTCGGACGTACGACGGACCACGGTCAGGGCGCTCTCGTAGGTGAGTGGCTTGCTCGTGCCGCCGTACTTCACCGTGCCCTTGACCGTGAAGGGGACCTTGGCGCCCTTCGCCGTGCCCGGGGTGATCGTCACGCCGGTGATGTGGGCGTCCTTGGTGTAGCCGGTGAGGAGGGTGGCCGCCGACGTGGTGGTGTCGTTCGTCGACGCCGCCGCGGCAGCGACCTTGCCCGTCTGCCAGGACGTCAGGAACCGGGTGGCGACCGCCTTGACCTGGGTCGCGGGCACCGGGCCCGTCGGTACCGACGGCTTCTTGTCGGCCGTGGCGGCCGTGGAGGAGCCGTCCTCGGCCGCCGCACCGCCGCCGTACAGCGCGTACACGCCGAAACCGGCGCCGCCGACGACCACGGCGATCATCCCGCCGATCACGGCGGGCCTGGTCTTGCGTGCACTCCGTCGCTCGGCGACGCGCCTTCTGTTGCCCACAGCTCCCGATCCTCCGCGAAATCCCCAGGGTCCCCGTTGCCCTCATCCACCTCAACGACAACGACCACCCTAGAGTCCCGTTCCGCGAGGGTGAGTTCAGCCTCCGGTCCGTAGCACGGCTGCGACAATCGGGCCCGCCGCGTCGCCGCCGTGGCCGCCCTCCTGGGTCATGGCCGCCGCCGCGATGTCGCCCCGGAATCCGGTGAACCAGCTGTTGGACTTGGCCTGCCCGTCGACCTCGGCGGACCCCGTCTTCGCCCCGATGTCCCCGCTCAGCCCGGCCATGGCCTGCGTCGCGGTGCCCTGGGTCGCCGTCATCCGCATCATCTCCTTGAGCTGCGCGGACGTGCTCGCAGGCAGGCCCTTGGCCGTCGCCAGCTCACGCTTGTCCAGGTCGGGCGAGACGAGGTACGGCTGGCGGAACTCACCGGTGATCGCCGTCGCCGTCACCGACGCCATGTTCAGCGGGCTCATCTGGACCTGGCCCTGGCCGATCGCGTTGGCCGCCCGGTCCGGGCCGGGGGAGGCGGGGACGCTGCCGTCGAAGGAGGTGATCCCGGTCTTCCAGTTGTCCTGCCCGAGTCCGAACCGCTCCTGCGCCTCGGTCGTCAGCGACTCGTCGGTGAGCGGGTGGGCGTCGGTGCCGTCGATCAGCTTGATGAAACCCGTGTTGCAGGAGCGCAGGAAGTCGTTGGCGAGGGTGGCGTTCTCGTTCGGTGCCATGCCCTTGAGGTTGCTGAAGGTCTGGCTCTTCCAGATCGCGGTCGACGTGCAGGGCGCCGGGCCGTTCATCGAGGTCACGCCGTTGTCTATGAGCATCGCCGCCGTGACGATCTTCATCGTGGAGCCCGGCGCCAGCGTCCCCTCGAAGGCCGCGTTGAACTGGTCCTTGCGGTGGTTGGCGACCGCCAGCACCTCACCGGTGCTCGGCTGTACGGCGACCACGGACGACTCGGAGAACCTGAGCACCGCCTTCTCGGCGGCGGCCTGCGCACTCGCGCTCAGCGTCGTCTCCAGCTTGCCCGGCGTGCCTTCGGCGAGGGTCACCAGCGAGGTGTCGGCGATGTTCGTGTCGGCGTGCCTGACCATCAGCTCGACCCCCGGCGTACCGCCCGCCTTGTCGCCGTAGCGCGCCCGCAGGGTGTCCAGGATCGGCCCGAGGGAGGGGTACTTCTCCTTCGTCAGGACCTTGCCGTCGCGGTCCACGGCCTCGATCGGCGGGCTGCCGGCCTCCCCGGTGACCAGCGTGTCCCCGACGGCCTTGAGGCCGGGATGGACGACCGACGGCTTCCAGTCGACCAGCGCCCGCCCGGTCGTCGTACCCCGGACGATCGTCAGGCTGCTGGTGTAGGCGAGCGGCTTGCTCTTGCCCTGGAAGGACACCGTTGCCTTCACGGAGAAGGGCACGGTCGCTCCGGTGGCCGTCCCGGGGGTGATCTTCAGGCCGGTGATGTGCGCGGTCGCCCGGTAGTCGCCGATCAGCGTGGCCGCCGGTGCCGCGTTGTCGGTGAGCTGGGCGGCGGCCTGCGCCTGCCCCTTCTCCCAGGCCGCGAAGAACTTCTCGCTGGTCTCCGCGATCTCGTCCTTCGACGGCGGCCCGGTCTTCACGGACTCCGTACCGCCGCTGTCCTCGTTGAGCGCGGACACGATGTTGAACGCGCCGTACCCGGCCCCTGCGACCATCACCGTGAACACGGACCCGACGATCGCGGCCTTTGCTCCCTTGCGCATGTGAGTTCCCCTCCCCGTTGGCCACAGCACTGTATGTGGGCTGAGGGGCTGCTGTGGGAAGTGTTGCCATGATGTTGTCTACATCTCGTCATCTCGTCTGACGAGATGATGTACCGCCGGTCCGTCACCGGCTGCCCGACCGCGTGGGTTTACCCGTACGTACGTCACAGGTTTACCCACACCTCATACCAGGATGGGACGGCAGTAAGCGCACGGAATGCCACGATCTCCCCCTGAGGCAGCCACAACTCACGGGAGACACCTCATGAAAAAGAAGATCGCCGTCTCGCTCGGTGCTGCCGCACTGCTCCTCGCGGCAACCGCGTCCCCGGCCGGCGCGAGTTCCAACACGTACTCCGCCACGGTCAAGGCCGGCTCCGCGCTGGCCTGCTACGCATCGATAAAGAACGACGTCGAAAGCAATCACCACTCGGACGTACAAGGGTTCTTCGAGGCGTACTCGGGCTTTGGGTGCGAAGGCTGGCTGGAGCGCAAGACCGACGCCTACAACTGGAAGAGGGTCTCGGACCTCTACTTCGTCCCAAGCGACCAATGGCGGAAGACCGCATGGCACTGGAACGGCGGCAGTGCGCAGTCGCGGGTCTGCATAGTCCTCACCGCCAACAGCGTGAAGGAATGCTCGACGGGCCTCTGAGCATGGGCTCGAACCTGCCACGAATCCGCCGCCGGCCCGCACTTTTCGGTGCGGGCCGTCCGGGGATGGCGGCTAGACCCAGGTATCCAGCCACATCCGTGAACGCCAGGAGTCGATGGGAATCGCCGTCCCGGTGTACAGCGGCCAGAAATAGATGAAGTTCCACGCGATCAGCAGTACCAGCACACCCGCGCCCGCCGCGCCCGCGACCCGGCGCCGTTCGCTCGAACCCGGTGGGCCGATGATCGCGCCGATCATCATCGCCAGCGCCAGGCACAGGAACGGCAGGAAGACGATCGCGTAGAAGAAGAAGATCGTGCGCTCCTGGTACATGAACCAGGGGGCGTAGCCCGCCGCGATCCCGCAGGCGATGGCGCCCGCCCGCCAGTCGCGCCGCAGCAGCCAGCGGTACAGGACGTACAGGACGGCGAAGCAGGCCGCCCACCACAGCAGGGGCGTGCCGATGGCCAGGACCTCGCGGGCGCACTGCTCGCCGGAGTTGGCGGGGCAGCCGCCGCTGCCGGGTTCGGGGGACTCGTAGAAGAACGAGACCGGACGGCCCAGGACGAGCCAACTCCACGGGTTCGACTGGTAGTTGTGCGGCGTGTGCAGGCCCACGTGGAACTCGTACACCGCGTGCTCGTAGTGCCAGAGGCTGCGCCACCAGTCGGGCATCAGCCACGACCAGCTGCTGCCCTTGCCCTCGGTCGCGGCCCAGTTGCGGTAGTAGCCGCCGGTGCCGTCCGACGGGGAGAGGATCCAGGCCGTCCAGGAGACGAGGTACGTGACGACGGCCACCGGGACCGTCGACAGGAACGCCCAGCCCAGGTCGTGCTTGAGGACCGCCTCGTACGGGTGGCGGGCGCCGGCGACCCTGCGGGAGCCGACGTCCCACAGCACCGCCATCACACAGAACGCGACCAGGATGTACAGGCCGTTCCACTTGGTGCCGATGGCCAGACCCAGCATCAGGCCCGCGAGCAGGCGCCAGGGGCGGACGCCGAGGCGGGTCGTCTCGGCGATGTGCGCGTCCGGTCGTACGGAACCGTCCGCGTCCGGTGGCAGGGCCGCCGCCAGCCGTTCGCGGGCCTTGTCGCGGTCGATGACCAGGCAGCCGAAGGCGGCGAGGACGAAGAACTGGAGGACGCCGTCGAGCAGCGAGGTGCGGCTCATCACGAACGCCAGGCCGTCCACCGCCATCAACGTGCCCGCCAGGCAGCCGAGGAAGGTGGAGCGGAAGAGGCGGCGCCCGAGGCGGCACAGGATCAGGACGGACAGCGTGCCCAGCAGCGCCGTCATGAAGCGCCAGCCGAACGGGTTGAACCCGAACAGCCATTCGCCGAGCCCGATGACGTACTTCCCGACCGGCGGATGCACGACATAGGCCGGGTCGGTCGGGACGGCCACGTGCCCGTCCGTCTTCAGGATCAGGTCGTTGACGTCCTTGTCCCAGCTGACCTCGAAGCCGCGGTGGATGAGACCCCACGCGTCCTTCGCGTAGTACGTCTCGTCGAACATCACCCGCTTCGGACTGCCCAGGTCCCAGAAGCGCAGCAGACCCGCCAGCAGTGTCACGAGCAGCGGACCGCCCCAGCCGGACCAGCGTGTGATCCGGTCGGTGACGGCCGGCGGCAGCCCGAGGGTCGCCCACAGACGGGGGCTCGGCTCCGTGTACGGCGGCACCAGCCGGTCCCGGACATCGCTTCTCGGCTGCGCCG
The DNA here is from genome assembly GCF_033795085.1 of Streptomyces sp. AK08-02. NCBI lineage: Bacteria > Bacillati > Actinomycetota > Actinomycetes > Kitasatosporales > Streptomycetaceae > Streptomyces > Streptomyces sp. AK08-02. Next base: position 186,696 of record NZ_JARAZV010000014.1, on the reverse strand, counting down.
TGTATCCGTAACGGCGCAGCCGCTGCTGCCACGCCGGCCGCTGCTCTGGCGAGGGTGCGGTCTGCCGGGTGTCCGTGGAGGGCGCGGTACTGGTCACCGCGCCATCGTAGGGAACAGCGCTGTGTGCGTCCCGTGGAAGGGCCCTGCGAGGATGGAAACGTGACAGGAACACTGGTTTTGGCAGGCACTCCCATCGGCGACGTCACGGACGCGCCGCCCCGGCTCGCGGCGGAACTGGAGGGCGCCGACGTCATCGCGGCCGAGGACACCCGGCGGCTGCGCCGGCTCACCCAGGCGCTCGGTGTGCAGCCGAAGGGCCGGGTGGTGTCGTACTTCGAGGGCAACGAGGCGGCGCGCACCCCCGAACTGGTCGAGGCGTTGCTCGGCGGTTCGCGGGTGCTGCTGGTGACGGACGCGGGCATGCCGTCGGTGTCCGACCCCGGGTACCGGCTGGTCGCCGCAGCCGTGGAGAAGGACATCAGGGTGACGGCCGTCCCCGGCCCGTCCGCCGTGCTCACCGCGCTCGCGCTCTCCGGGCTGCCCGTCGACCGGTTCTGCTTCGAGGGCTTCCTGCCGCGAAAGGCGGGCGAACGTCTCTCCCGCCTTCGGGAAGTGGCCCAAGAGCGCCGCACCCTCGTCTACTTCGAGGCCCCGCACCGTCTCGACGACACCCTCGCGGCCATGGCGGAGGCGTTCGGCCCGGACCGACGGGCCGCCGTCTGCCGGGAGTTGACGAAGACGTACGAGGAGGTCAGGCGCGGTCCGCTGGCCGAGCTGGCCGAGTGGGCGGCCGAGGGCGTCCGGGGTGAGATCACCGTCGTCGTCGAGGGCGCCCCCGAGAAGGCCGCCGGGGAGGTCGGCGCCGAGGAACTGGTGCGGCGGGTGCGGGTGCGCGAGGAGGCGGGGGAGCGGCGCAAGGAGGCCATCGCGGCCGTCGCGGCCGAAGCGGGGCTGCCCAAGCGGGAGGTGTTCGACGCGGTCGTGGCGGCGAAGAACGCGCAGGGTGCGGGCGGTGCGGGTGGTACGGGGACCGCGACGCCGGTCACACCATAAGGGGGCAAAGGCGGGCGCCGAACGGCAAAGGCCGGCCCTCGGATCCGGGCCGTTCCCACAAGGAATGGCCAAGACGCCTTCAACAGTCGACAGGTCTGATGCCTTCACGGCGGCAGAGGCGTCCACTGGTTCACAGGGACGCACCCGTCCCGTGTCCAGCGGACTAGAGGAGCTGGCATGAGCGAGATCACCGGCCACCGCAGCACGGCCACCGCCGTCGTACACGAGTCGTATTCCTTCGCCTGCATGCGCTGCGGGCACGGCTGGGAACAGTCGTACGAGATCGAGCACCACACCGACGTCGAGGGCGGCCAGATGGTCATGTACGTGGCTGACGGCCATGTCGTACAGTCCCCGCTGACCCGTCCCACCTGCCAGAACTGCGACGGCCATGTCGTACGCATCATGCGTGCGGGCCAGGTGTCGTCGGTACAGAACTCGATGCACAGGCAGCGCTCGGCCCCGAAGGCCGTCCCGGCGGGCACCTCCGCCGAGACCGCTGAGCCCGGTGAGGCCGGGACGCCGAAGGAAGACCACCACTGGCACCTCTCGGATCTCCTGCACCCCTTCCACCGCAAGGCGAGCTAGCGGCTTCCCGCCGCGAGGCGAGTCCACCGGCCCCGGACAGGCCTCCCCGGCCCGAGGCGGGCGTGCCCCTTTCGTAGGATCGGGGCATGCCCGCCAAGTCCCGTGCCGCCGAAGCCCCGCCGCTGCCCGAACCCCTCCGGGTACCGGTCGCCGACTCCCACACCCACCTCGACATGCAGTCGGGCACCGTCGCGGAAGGCCTCGCGAAGGCCGCGTCGGTCGGGGTGACGACGGTCGTCCAGGTCGGCTGCGACCTCAAGGGTTCCCGCTGGGCCGCCGAGACGGCGGCCACCCACGAGAGCGTGCACGCGACCGTCGCCCTGCACCCCAACGAGGCCCCGCGCATCGTCCACGGCGACCCCGACGGCTGGTCCCGGCAGGGCGCGCGGATGCCCGGCGGAGACGCCGCCCTCGACGAGGCGCTCGCGGAGATCGACCGGCTGGCCGGACTCCCGCAGGTCAAGGGCGTCGGCGAGACGGGACTCGACTACTTCCGCACCGGACCCGAGGGCAAGGCGGCCCAGGAGCGGTCCTTCCGGGCGCACATCGAGATCGCCAAGCGGCACGGGAAAGCGCTGGTCATCCACGACCGGGACGCGCACGCCGACGTCCTCCGGGTCCTGAAGGAGGAGGGCGCCCCCGAGCGGACCGTCTTCCACTGCTACTCCGGCGACGCGGAGATGGCCGAACTCTGCGCGGCAGGCGGCTACTTCATGTCCTTCGCCGGCAACATGACCTTCAAGAACGCCCAGCCGCTGCGCGACGCGCTCGCGGTGGCACCCCTGGAGCTGGTCCTCGTCGAGACGGACGCGCCCTTCCTCACCCCGGCGCCGTACCGGGGCCGGCCCAACGCTCCCTACCTCATCCCGGTCACCCTGCGGGCGATGGCCGAGGTGCGGGGCATCGACGAGGACACGCTGGCGACGGCGATCGCGACCAACACCGCACGTGCCTTCGATTACTGACAGCACTGACGTGCGTTGACGCTCGGTAGCCGCGTCGCTTTGGAGAGTGACGGCCGCTCCGCTAGGTTCTGGTGCCCGTCGCCGGAACCTGGAGCGTGTCGTCGTGAGCAGTTCGCCGCCGTACGAGACGTACAGCCCCGTGGGCGGGCCACAGCCGCCGTCGCCGTACGGGGGGTACGACCCGCACACCGCCGAGACGGTGGCGTACGGGGTGCTGCCGTACGCGGACACGTACCGGCCCGCCTACGAGCCCCCGGCGCCCCCCGAGCCGCCGATGCCGCCCCCCGGGGTGCCCCGGCAGCAGGCGGCGAACGCGCGGGCCCGGGAAGGACGCTCCCGCGAGGGGCGGGCGGCCAGGCGCCGCAAGGGCTCCGAACGGCCCGACGCCATCCGCCGGTTGCTGCCGCAGGCACTCGTCGTGGCGTTCCTGGCGGGCGGTACGACGGCCTTCGTCGCCAAGGACAAGGCGATCGAACTGAACGTCGACGGCAAGCCGCGCACCCTGCACACCTTCGCCGACGACGTGACCGAACTGCTGGCCGACGAGGGGGTGGCGGTGGGCGCCCACGACGTCATCGCCCCCGCGCCGGGCACCGCACTGGCCAGCGGCGACGAGGTCCACGTCCACTACGGGCGACCCGTACGGATCACTCTGGACGGTGAACGGCGTGAGGTGTGGACGACGGCACACACGGTGGAGGAAGCACTCAGACAGCTCGGGGTGCGCGCGGAGGGCGCGTACCTGTCGCTCGCGCGCTCCCAGAAGATCGGCAGGCAGGGGCTCACCATCGACGTCCGCACCGAGCGCACGGTGACGATCATGGCCGACGGCAGGGCCCGCACGATCCGCACGAACGCGGCGACGGTCGCCGAGGCGGTGCGGCAGGCCGGGATCACCCTGCGCGGCGAGGACACCCTGTCGGTGGCCGCCGAGAGCTTCCCGCGCGACGGCCAGGCGGTGACGGTGCTGCGGGTGACGGGCTCCAAGGAGGTGCGCGAGGAGGAGATCCCCTACGACGTCCGGCGCACCCAGGACGCGTCCCTGTTCAAGGGCACCGAGATCGTCGACCAGGCGGGCAGTCCGGGCCTGCGCCGGGTCACCTTCGCCCTGCGCGCGGTCAACGGCGTGAAACAGAAACCACGCCGGGTGCGCACGGAGGTGGTCCGCGAGCCCCGGGCCCAGCTGGTGCGGGTCGGCACGAAACCCCTGCCGACCTCGGTGCAGGGGGCGGACCATCTGGACTGGGGTTCCCTCGCGGCCTGCGAGTCCGGGGGCCGCCCGGACGCGGTGGACCCGTCGGGGACGTACGGCGGCCTGTACCAGTTCGACACGCAGACCTGGCAGAGCCTGGGAGGCTCCGGACGCCCCCAGGACGCGACGGGGGAGGAACAGACGTTGCGCGCGAAGAGGCTGTATGTGAAGCGGGGGGCAGGGCCCTGGCCGCACTGCGGGGGGCGGTTGCACGGGTGAGGGGCTTTTCGAAGTCGGCGGACGCGCTGCCATGCGGGTCCAGCTCACCCACATTCTGGAACTCTCCGACGCCGAGCACATCAGCGTGCGTGCCATCCCCTTCGCGTTGGAGAGCTTCGCCGGTACCCGAAGCGAGCCCTGGTGTCACATCGTCGGTGTCCGGGGCGAGGCAGGAGTGCTTCCGGCCCATGGGTCTCCCACGTTCACCTGAAGAGAGTGGGGAGGTCGCTGCTCGGCCTCGGACGAGTCGTTGGTCAGCACCCAGATCGCGACCATGGCGAGGAAGCCGATGACGAGAAGCGCCGGCAGACCCAGAATGAGGGCGACCACCCACCACCTGGTCCGACCCGAGGCGGCCTGGATGTCCTCGTGCCCCACCGGCGGGCCCTGTGTCGTTGCCATGAGATCCATCCTTCATCTGCCTGTTGCCTGTTGCCTGTGCCTGTTGCCGACCCATCCAACCAGGAGCTTCACCGCGTCCCGTGCTCAGCCTCCAGCAACTCGACCTGTAATCAATCAAGTTGGCAACACGACGGCGGTTCGTCCGCGGACAGACCCCGCTGCTGCACCTTGATCACGGCCCGATCCGCGCTGGGTGGGCTGCGGGGGCGAGTGTTTCGGGAGTGGCCGCGACGGTGCGTGTCTCACGCATGATCAGCAGGCCGTTGACCACCATCAGTGTCGCGGTCAGGCCGTGGACGCGGAGCGCGGTGGCCACGGAGCCGTGGTGCGCCAGCACGTTGGTCATGTCGCCGTACGCGGCGGCCAGGACGGTGCTGATCTTCTTCGGCGGCGGTGTGTTGTCGGGTGCGGCCCGGTGGGGGCTGGTCGCGCAGTTCCCCGCGCCCCTGAAAGACACGGCCCCTTCGGGCCGAAAAGCACGGGGCGCAGCCCCTGCTCTTGTTCTTCTCCATGCGTCAGGCGAGCGCGGCGACCAGCAGGGTGAACGCGGCGAGGATGACGGCGACGCGGACGTAGTGGTAGCGGTTCCAGCGGTCCAGCTGCTCCTTCCAGTCGGCGGGCCGGTTCTCGGGCGTCCAGGTCTTGTTTCGGTTGTTGATCGGGACGAGCAGCGCGATCGACATGACCACGCTGAGGATCAGCAGTCCGGCGGCGGTGACGACGAGTCCGGTGCCGTGGTGGTGCCATCGGGCGACGGCCCAGATCGCGCTGAGGACGAGCGAACCTATGTACCAGTACGGCATCAGGGCGCCGAGCATCCGGCCGCCGTGGGCGTGGCCGAGCTGGCGGCTGTCCTCGGGAAGCGCGTTCAGGATCCGGTTCATGATGAAGATGACGGAGAACTCCACCCCCACCATCAGGCCGACGACGACGGTGGTGACGACCTCGAGTGCGTCGAGCATGACGATCCCTCCATGAACTAGCGTTGCTAGATGATGAGGCAACGCTAGTACTGCTAACGCTCGATTGTCTAGCGGTGCTAGGGTCGAGTCATGTCGGTAAAGGAACGCAAGGAGCGCGAACGGGCTGAGCGCGAGCGGCTCATCGTGGCGACAGCCCGTGAACTCGCCGAGCAGCAGGGCTGGGACGCGGTCACCACCCGTCGGCTCGCCGAGCGCATCGAGTACAGCCAGCCCGTCCTCTACAGCCACTTCCGCGGCAAGCGCGAGATCATCGGCGCCGTCGCCCTGGAGGGCGCCGCCGAGCTGGCCGCAGTGGTGCGTGCGGCGGCCTCCGGAGTGAACGGCCCGCGCGAGCGGGTCACCGCCCTCGCCCGTGCCTACCTCGACTTCGCCGAGCGCAACCCGGCGGTCTACGACGCCTTGTTCCAGCTCGACGGGGGCCTGGCGTACGCGCGGGAGGACACCCCCGAGCAGCTGAAGGACGCCTTCGCCGCCCTGCTCGAGTGTCTTGCCGAGGTCGCCGGCGACGGCGTCCACCCGGGACTGTTCACCGAGGTGTTCTGGGCGGCTCTGCACGGCCTGGTGACCCTGACCCGAGCGCGCCGCCTGCTGCCCGAGGACGCCGAGTCGAGGTTGGAGCTGTTGGTGGACCGGCTCGCCGTGGTCTGACACACCGTCCCGGGCGGACGCGGGCTCGCCATGGTCTGAATCAACGTCCCGGCTGGACGCGGGTGCGAATCCTGCCCCGTCTCCTGCCCTCGTCGCCTTCCGCGCACACCCCCCCGGCCCCGCACCGAGCGTCCCGCGCTCGCCCCCGGCCCAGCCGCGCACCCCCGCCCCCCGTACCCCCCGTACCCTGGTCCCGTGAGTACCAGCCCCGCCCCCGATGCCCTCCCCGCCTCCGATGCGCTGTTCGGCGCTGCCGACATCCGTGAGCTGGCCGGCGCCCTCGGCGTCAGGCCCACCAAGCAGCGCGGGCAGAACTTCGTGATCGACGCCAACACGGTCCGCCGTATCGTGCGCACCGCCGGTGTGCGGCCCGATGACGTGGTCGTCGAGGTCGGGCCGGGGCTCGGGTCCCTCACCCTCGCGCTGCTGGAGGCCGCCGACCGGGTCGTGGCCGTCGAGATCGACGACGTGCTGGCCGGGGCGCTGCCCGCCACCGTCGCCGCGCGGACGCCCACCCGTGCCGACCGGTTCTCCCTCGTGCACTCCGACGCCATGCGCGTCACCGAACTCCCCGGACCCCCGCCCACCGCACTGGTCGCGAACCTCCCGTACAACGTCGCCGTACCCGTGCTGCTGCACATGCTGGAGACGTTCCCGAGCATCGAGCGGACGCTGGTGATGGTGCAGGCCGAGGTCGCCGACCGGCTCGCCGCGCCGCCCGGGTCGAAGGTGTACGGCGTCCCCTCCGTCAAGGCCAACTGGTACGCCGAGGTCAAGCGGGCCGGTTCCATCGGGCGCAACGTGTTCTGGCCCGCGCCCAACGTCGACAGCGGGCTCGTCTCGCTCGTCCGGCGGGCCGAGCCGCTGAAGACGACCGCCGATCGGCGCGAGGTCTTCGCGGTCGTGGACGCCGCCTTCGCGCAACGCCGCAAGACCCTGCGTGCCGCCCTCGCCGGCTGGGCCGGGTCGGCCGCCGCCGCCGAGAGCGCCCTCGTCGCCGCCGGTGTCTCCCCGCAGGCCCGCGGTGAGTCGTTGAGCGTCGAGGAGTTCGTCCGCATCGCGGAGAACAAGGTCCAGGAGCAGAGCGGCGACGAGGGGTCCGGGCAGCTGTGAGCGTGACGGTACGGGTTCCCGCCAAGGTCAACGTCCAGCTCGCGGTGGGTGCCGCGCGCCCCGACGGCTTCCACGACCTCGCCAACGTCTTCCTCGCCGTCGGCCTCTTCGACGAGGTGACCGTCACCCCGGCGGCGGAACTCCGGATCACCTGTGAGGGGCCCGACGCCGCCCAAGTCCCCCTCGACGGTACGAATCTCGCCGCCCGCGCCGCCGTCGCGCTCGCCGAGCGGTACGGCCGTACGCCCGCCGTGCACATCCACATCGTCAAGGACATCCCCGTCGCCGGGGGCATGGCGGGCGGCAGCGCGGACGGCGCCGGTGCGCTGCTCGCCTGCGACGCGCTGTGGGGGACCGGCGCCTCGCACGTCGAACTCCTCGACATCTGCGCCGAGTTGGGCAGCGATGTGCCGTTCGCTCTGGTGGGCGGGGCCGCGCTCGGCATCGGGCGTGGGGAGAAGCTGACGGTCCTGGAGACCGGCGGAACCTTCAACTGGGTGTTCGCGATGGCCGAGCGCGGGCTGTCGACGCCGGCCGTGTTCCGGGAGTTCGACCGGCTGGTCGCTGACAGTGAGGTTCCGGTGCCCGTGGCCTCGCCCCAACTCCTCGACGCGCTCGCCGGGGGCGACCCCGAGGCGCTCGCCGCCACCGTCTCCAACGACCTTGAGCCCGCTGCCCTTTCGCTCTTCCCCGCCCTCGCCGACACCCTCGCGGCGGGCCGCACGGCGGGCGCGTTGGCCGCGCTGGTCTCGGGTTCCGGCCCGACGACGGCGTTTCTCGCCCGCGACGCGGGGGCCGCACAGGAGGTGGCACGGGCGCTCTCCGCGTCCGGCACCTGCCGGTCCGTACGGGTGGCCGCGGGACCGGTCCCGGGCGCGACCGTGCTGTGACGGTGAACACAAAGAGTTACTTCTGAGTTAACCCATTTCTCCGACCTCCACAGGGATTTCACCGTTCCTTGGCCTGACGGAGCACGGGTGGGGCGCGTGTGAGACGTAGGGTCTTTTCAACTTCAAGCACTCGCCGTCCGTCGCAGGGCGCACAGCCCCTCACGAGTCCTATGGGTGCCATGAGTCCCATGGGTGCGCGCGATGGCGTGGGGTCCCCCTTGAGTTGCCAACTGCCCCAGCACTTCCGGAAGGCATCTCCGTGTCACAACCACCCCCCTCCTCTCCCTCTTCGTCTCCGGCCCCCTCCCACCGTCGGAAGGTCCCCGTCACCCGGCGCGGCGTGATCGGCGCCGCGGGCGCCGTCGCCGTCGGCGGCGCGCTGACCCCGGTGGTCTTCGCGGCCACCAACGGCGAGGACTCCGCGTCCGGTACGACGGACAGCTCGTCCGGCGCCGCCGGCACCGAGCCGCAGAAGTTCCCGGCCACCCGTACCGAGGCCGCCACCGGCACCGCCGAGGCCAAGGCGGCCTTCGCCATCTCGTACGTAGGTGTGCGCTGGGGCGGCGCGGCGGACGGCGCCGGCATCAGGTTCGCGGACGGTGCCTCAGCGCCCGGCAAGTGGCAGGAGCTGGGCGGCGGTTGCGCGACCGTCGAGGGCGGCGGCACGGCGCTGGTGGCGGCGGGGGACGCCACCGCGTACGAGCTGAAGCTGCCCGACGGGGCGAGCGCGGGCGGGGCGCGGTCGCTGGCGATCGACACGACGGGCGGGGCCGGGAAGACCTTCCGGGTGCCGACCGAGCCGACCCGGGTTCGCGGGGTGCGGTATCTGTCGCGACCGGCGTGGGGCGCCGACGAGTCGAAGCGGTACAAGGACGGCAAGGTCAACTCGCCCGAGGTGTACTACCCGTTCCAGACCGTCACCGTCCACCACACGGACACCCCGAACGCGGACCCCGACCCGGCGTCGACCGTGCGTGGCATCTACGAGTACCACGCGATCACCCTCGACTGGGGCGACATCGGCTACCACTTCCTCATCGACGAGGCGGGTGCCGTCTACGAGGGCCGCTACTCCGGCGACGACCCGATCCCCGCCTTCGACAAGGACGGCAAGCTCGTCACCGCCTTCCACACCGGCGGCTTCAACTCCGGCAACCTCGGTATCGCCCTCATCGGCACGCTGGTCGACCAGCCGCCGACGGACGCGGCCAAGGCGTCGCTGATCCGCCTGACCAAGGTGATCGCCCGCTTCAAGGGCCTGGACCCGCAGGCCAGGTTGACCTATGTGAACCCGGTCAACGGGGTGACGAAGGACGTCAACGCGATCAGCGGCCACCGCGACTGGCTGTCGACCGACTGCCCCGGCCAGACGATGTACGACCTCCTCGGTGAGGTCCGTACGGAGGTCGCCGCCGGTCGCTGACGCGATCGAACGTCACTCACATCCGCTGGACGGTGCCGAGGGGTCGGCGAAGCACGGCCGGCCCCTCCTCCGCAGCGATCAGCCCTTCCCCGGTCTCCCCGTTACCGGTGGTACTTACCTGGGCGCGGCTTCCCCTGTCCGCGCCCGGGGCGAGAGGAATTCCCCCATGGGCCACATGGACCACTTCAGCGCCGGATGGGTCACTCCCGTTCTCTCCTACGCCATGGCCTGTCTGGGCTCGGCACTCGGACTGCGCTGCACGGTAAGGGCGTTGGAAGCCGACGGCTCCTCCAAGCGGAACTGGCTGGCGCTGGCCTCGTTCGCGATCGGGTCCGGCATCTGGACCATGCACTTCGTCGCGATGATGGGCTTCAGCGTGGAGGGCACCCCCATCCGCTACGACGTCCCGCTGACCGTCCTCAGCCTCGTCACCGCGATCGCCGTCGTCGCCGCCGGTGTCTTCACCGCCGGGTACGGCCGCTCCCGCGTCAGGTCGGTGATCCTCGGCGGCCTCGGCACCGGTCTCGGCGTCGCCGCCATGCACTACGCCGGCATGTACGCGCTCAACCTGCACGGCGACATCTCGTACGACCCCCTGCTCGTCGTCACCTCCGTCGCCATCGCCGTCGTAGCCGCCACCGCCGCGCTGACCCTCACGCTCATCGTGCGCGGGCCCGTGCTGGCGACGATCGCCGCGCTGGTCATGGGCCTCGCGGTGAGCAGCATGCACTACACCGCGATGTTCGCGGTCCAGGTCACGCTCGCGCCGAGCAGCGCGGAGCTGCCGGGGGCCACGTCCACGGAGTTCCTGTTCCCGCTGGCCGTACTGCTCGGGTCGTTCCTGTTCCTGGCGTCGGCGTACGTTGCCCTGTCGCCCACGGGGCAGCGGGCGGAGTCGGCGATCGCGGCGGAGCTGCTCCGCGAGGTCGAGCTGTCCACCGCCTGATTTTTCTCGCCCCAGCCGCCCCTACCCGTCCCATCCCTTCCGGGGGCTGCGCCCCCAATCGCGCTGAACGCGCTCGTCCTCAAACGCCGGACGGGCTGAAAAGGTGACCATGACTCGCACCTCCGAACGGCTGCGCCCCCGATCGGTCCGGGCGAAGATCGTCGCCCTGCTGATGCTGCCCGTCGTCTCCCTCATGGCCCTGTGGAGCTTCGCGGCGGTCACCACCGCGTCCACCATCGGTGACGCCGAACGGGCCAAGGAGGTCAACTCCGAACTGCTCGCCCCGGTCGCCGACTTCGTCACCGCGATACAGACCGAGCGCACCGCCGCCGCCCGCTACGCCGGCGCCCCCGGGTCCGGCGACTCGGACGTCCTGACGCGCACCCAGGTGGCCACCGACAAGGCGGTCGACGCCCTGCTCGACGGAGTCAACTCCACCAGCTCCGACGCCGCGCTCCTCAACTCGGCCCTGCCCGACCGCCTCGACAGGCTCACCGACGACGCCAAGGGACTCACGGCGCTGCGCGCGTCGGTCAGCGGCGACGGGAACGCGAAGCGGACCGCCTCCGCCGAGTCCCACGCCTCCGCCGCGTACACGGCGTACACCGGCTACGTCGAGGACGCCTTCGCCGTCACCGGCGCGCTCACCGGGGAGAAGGGCACGACCACCGCCTCCGAGGCCCGCGTCGTCCTCGAACTCTCCCGTGCCCGCGAGGCCGTGGCCCAGGAGCAGGCGCTCCTCGCGGCGGGCACTGCCGCCGGAAAGCTCACCGGCGAGCAGTACGCACTGTTCGTCGGCGCCGTCGCCGTCCAGCGCGGTCTGCTGAAGCCGGCGGTCGCCGATCTGCGGCCCGAACACCAGAAGGCGTACAACGAGCTTCTGCAGAGCGGTGGTTACCGTCAGCTGACGGAGACCGAGAACCGCGTACGCAGTGCCGGAGCCGGCGAATCGGCGGTCGGCGACGGTCTGTTGAGGGGCTGGGACAACGCCGCGAGCAGTGTGCTGCGCTCGCTCGACCAGGCCGAGACCGAAGCCGGTACGGCCGCCGCGGCCAAGGCGAACCCGTTCGGCTGGGCCACACTCGGCGCCTCCGGAATCGCCGTGGTCCTGGGCCTCGTAGGCGTGTTGCTGTCCCTCCTCGTCTCCGTGTCCGTCGGCCGGGGGCTGATCCTGGAGCTGCTGCACCTGCGCAACTCGGCCCTCGAAGTGGCCGGCCGCAGGCTTCCGCAGGCCATGCGGCGGCTGCACGCGGGTCAGGGCGTCGACATCGACGCCGAGGCCCCGCTGCGCCGCCTCGCCGGGGACGAACTCGCCCAGGTGGGCACCGCGTTGACGGCCGTACAGCGGGCGGCACTGAAGGCCGCCTCCGAACGCGCCGAACTCCTCAGCGGCATCTCCGGCGTGTACGTCAGCCTCGCCCGCCGCAGCCAGGTCCTGCTGCACCGCCAGCTCGACATCCTCGACCAGCTGGAGCAGCGCCCGCGCGACCCCGCCGAGCTGCACGCGCTGTACCGCGTCGACTACCTCGCCACCCGGATGCGCCGCCACTCCGAGAGCCTCCTCATCCTCTCCGGCATCGCGCCCGGCCGCGGCTGGCGGGACCCGATCCCACTGGCGGACACGCTGCGCGCCGCGGTGTCCGAGATCGAGGACGCGAGCCGCGTGCAGATCTGGTCGGTGCCCCGCGTGTCACTGAACGGCGGCTCGGTGGCCGACGTCATCCACCTGCTCGCCGAACTCGTCGAGAACGGGGCGTCGTTCTCCCCGCCCAGCACCAAGGTGCGGCTGCGCGCGGCCCGGTTGAGCGACGGGGTCATCATCGAGGTCGAGGACAGCGGCTTCGGCATGAACGACGACGCCATGGCCGACGCCAACCGCAAGCTCCGGTCGGAGAAGGTCGACCTCCTGGACGCCAAGCAGATCGGCCTGTTCGTGGTGAACCGCATCGCGGCACGCCAGGGCCTGCGCGTCGAACTCCGCGACTCCCCGAACGGCGGCGTCACCGCGGCCGTCCTCATCCCCGAGAACCTCCTCCGCGACGACATGCCGGCGCACGGCCAGGAACACGAGGACGAATACGAGTACGAGTACGGCTACGAGCACGGTCCGTCAGCGCCGGCCGACGGCCCGGACACCGGGGACGACCACCGGACCCTGACACCGGCGACGCCGTCGCCGCTGATGCGGCAGCAGTGGGGGCGGTAGCCCTCGTTTATTCCCCCTGATCCTTGCTTGCACGTTCCTGCACGAATTTCATCCCCGCACGTATTTACCCGCGCGCGCTGCGGCTGCGGCGGTCTCGGCGGCCTGGTCTGCCGCCGCTTCGTCGAGGCGGTCGCCGGTGGTCAACAGGCGGTAGTAGAGGGGAGCGGAGACGGCACGGATCACCTCGTGGTCGTCAGTGCCCTCAGGTACCTCGCCCCGGTCGACTGCTTGCTGGACGCAGGGGGCCCACTCCCTGACGGGGAGCTGATGCCGCTCGGGCTGGACCAGGGCCTCGGCGCCCTTGTCTGGAGTCCCCTCGGCTGGGGACGGCTCACCGGCAGGATCCGCCGTGACAAGCCCCTGCCGGCCGGTAGTCGACTGCACCACACTGCGGACTACGGCCCCCCGGTCGAGGGCGAACTCCTCTACCGCGTGGTCGACGCCCTCGACGAGATCGCGCAGGAGACCGGCAAGGCGGTTCCGCAGATCGCCATCAACTGGCTGCTGCAGCGACCGACCGTCTCCTCCGTCATCATCGGCGCCCGCAACGAGAAACAGCTCCGGCAGAACCTCGGCGCCGTCGGCTGGACGCTCACCCCCGACCAGTTGACGAGACTCGACGCGGCGAGCGGCAAGACCGCGGCATACCCGCACTTCCCCTACCAGCGCCAGGAAGGCTTCGCCCGCCTCAACCCACCGATGGGCGATATCGCGCCGCCGCCGACTGCATGACACCGAAGCTGCAACCGCTGGAACGGCCAACGGTGCGTCTTGGGCGCGGGCGGCGGAAGTCACCTCGTCCGGCGCCCGCACTAACCCGGGTTGTTCCGGTGCCGCCCGGACAGGGGACTCCCAGTAGATCGACGCGGGCGGGATACGGGGCGGGAGATTCTCGGGAGGAATCCCCGCAGCGCGCTGCGGGGTGAGCGGGCACCTCAAGGTGCAGATTGCTCTGGGCTACCGACAGGAAGGTCAAAAGGTCAAGAGCAATCCTGTGAATTGCCGTTCGTTATTCCATTCGCGAAAGTTGCGCTCGCGTCCCCCTCTTTGAGGATTTCTAGCCCTTCGAGCTTGTTCAGGCTGGATCCGTCTGTGAATGTCTTTTTCCAGGCCAGCCCTCTGTCGTCCAGGAATTGAATGGAAATGCTCCGGGCCAACCGGAGGTCATACGTGATGCCGTCGCTGGCTGTGACTTGCAATGGGCGTACCTGCATCCAGCTGCAAGGTGGAATCAGGTCAAAATGCAGGTAGTAATTAATACCTCCGAACGCCATATCGAGTTTGGTGACCGGCTTTTGGCTGCGATTCTCGATCACCAAGCTGTCCGTCGCGCCTGACGAGTCGGGGATGAACCGATAGTTCATGAGCTGAGCCTGCGCGCTCTCTTGTTCCCGCGAGTCTGCCTCTTCCGCCCGCTGTGCCCGCTCATCGGCATCCCGTTCGCGATCGTCCGCCTTCTTCGCTACCAAGGCCATGATTGCCGCCAAGCAGAGAGATGCGACCGCGACTGTCAGGCTGATCCAGGTCGTCCAATTCGAAACCCTGCTCCGCCCTGCCGGGGGCGGGTCGTTACCTTGAGCGCTCATGGCTCGAATTGACCATAGGTGAGAAATTTCTGCCTATTCCGGGAGGGCCATTGGAGTGACGAGCGGCGCGGGTGCACGGACCGTTCGAAGAGCGAGTCGGCTGCGTCGCTGCGAGCGGACCGCAAGCTGTCAGGGAACACCCAGGACTCGCGCCTCGCTGCCCCCTGCCCACGTGTGTGTGTGTTCCCAGGAGGGCATACCTGCCTCGAAGGTGAGACTCGCCTTACGCGGGACGGCTCGGGTGAGGGATGGCCGCACTTCTCGCAGTCCTGCCTCAACGGGTCTGCACGAACACGGTACCGCCGGGCGCCGGGGACGAAGCCACCGCCCACCCCACCCACCCCGCCCACTATCCTGGAAGGTCGATCCACCCCACCTCAGGAGCGAAATGGCCGTCAACCTCGTCAATGTCGAGAACGTCAGCAAGGTGTACGGGACCCGTGCCCTGCTCGACGGGATCTCGCTCGGGGTGTCCGAGGGGGACCGGATCGGTGTCGTGGGTCGTAATGGCGACGGCAAGACCACCCTCATCCGGATGCTCGCCAAGCTGGAGGAGGCCGACACCGGGCGGGTCACCCACTCCGGGGGCCTGCGTCTCGGCGTGCTCACCCAGCACGACTCCCTCGACCCGTCCGCCACCGTCCGCCACGAGGTCATCCGGGACATGGCGGACCACGAGTGGGCCGGGAACTCCAAGATCAGGGACGTACTCACCGGGCTCTTCGGCGGGCTCGACCTGCCGGGGTTCCCGCAGGGGCTCGACACCGTCATCGGGCCGCTCTCCGGTGGTGAGCGGCGTCGGATCGCGCTCGCCAAGCTGCTCATCGACGAGCCCGATCTGATCGTGCTCGACGAGCCCACCAACCACCTCGACGTCGAGGGCATCTCCTGGCTCGCCCGGCATCTGCGCGAGCGCCGCTCCGCTCTCGTCTGCGTCACCCACGACCGCTGGTTCCTGGACCAGGTCTGCACCAGCATGTGGGACGTGCAGAAGGGCGACGTGTACGAGTACGAGGGCGGCTACACCGACTACGTCTTCGCCCGCGCCGAGCGTGAGCGCATCGCCGCCACCGAGGAGGTCAAGCGGCAGAACCTGGTCCGCAAGGAGCTGGCCTGGCTGCGGCGCGGGGCACCCGCCCGTACGTCCAAGCCGCGCTTCCGCGTCGAGGCCGCCAACGAGCTGATCGCCGACGTACCGCCGCCCCGCGACAGCAGCGAGCTGATGAAGTTCGCCTCGACCCGGCTCGGCAAGACCGTGTTCGACCTTGAGGACGTGACCGTGCAGGCCGGGCCGAAGGTGCTGCTGAAGCACCTCACCTGGCAGCTCGGCCCCGGTGACCGCATCGGGCTCGTCGGGGTCAACGGCGCCGGCAAGACCTCCCTCCTGCGTGCCATGGCCGAGGCCGCCCGCAGCGACGGCGAGAAGCAGCCCGCCGCCGGACGCGTCGCCGTCGGCAAGACCGTCAAGCTCGCCTATCTCTCCCAGGAGGTCGGCGAGCTCGACCCGAACCTCCGGGTGCTGGAGGCCGTGCAGCAGATCCGCGACCGCGTCGACCTCGGCAAGGGGCGCGAGCTGACCGCCGGACAGCTCTGCGAGACCTTCGGGTTCGGGAAGGAGAAGCAGTGGACCCCGGTGGGGGACCTGAGCGGTGGTGAGCGGCGGCGGCTGCAGATCCTCCGCCTCCTCATGGACGAGCCCAACGTCCTCTTCCTCGACGAGCCCACCAACGACCTCGACATCGAGACCCTCACCCAGCTCGAAGACCTCCTCGACGGCTGGCCCGGCTCCATGGTCGTCATCTCCCACGACCGGTTCTTCATCGAGCGCACCACCGACCGCGTCTTCGCCCTCCTCGGCGACGCCACGCTCCGTATGCTGCCGCGCGGCATCGACGAGTACCTGGAGCGGCGCAAGCGGATGGAGGAGGTCGCCGCGGCCGCCGTACCGGTTCCCGCCGCCAAGCCCGTTACCGAGAAGAGTGCCGCCGACGTCCGTGCCGCCAAGAAGGAACTCCAGAAGATCGAGCGGCAGTTGGACAAGATGTCCGAGCGCGAGAGCAAGCTGCACACCCAGATCGCCGACAACGCCACCGACTTCGCGAAGGTCGCCAAACTCGACGCCGAGCTGCGCGAACTCTCCGGCGAGCGCGACGACTTGGAACTGCGGTGGCTGGAACTCGCGGACGAGGCATAGCCGACGGCGGCCGAGGCGTGGAGTTCGCAGACGTGGCGTGAAGAGCGCGTGAACACGCATAACGGCGGTATCACGAGCCTGTTCGCCCTTGGGAACAGAGGCGGACAGGGTCGGATGCGGTCAGGTGCGGGGTGGCCACGGAGTGGTAGAAAGAGCCCTCTGAGAACTCCCCTGAGGATCTTGCCGAGTGCGTCCGCGCACCCTTCGCGTACCTCGGGGCGTGGCTAAAAATCAGCTGAAGGGGGAACGCGCTGATGACCCAGCCGCCCAGCCAACCACCCCAGGGTCCGCCCCCGGGTGGCTTCGGACCGCCGCCGGAGGTACCGCAGGGCGGGCCACAGGGCGTGCCACCGGGCGCGTCGCCGGCCACGCCGTACGGGTCACCGCCACCCATGCCGCACAGCGCGCCGCCACCCCTGCCACCGGCCCCGCCCACACCCCAGCCGGGCTACGGCCACCCGCAGCAGCCCGGCCCCTACGCCCAACCGGGCCCGTACGGCGGCCAGCCCGGCCCCTACGCGCCCCAGCACCCGGCGTACGGCGCCGCGCCCGGGTACGGCTACCCCGGCCCGCAACCCCCGCAGTTCCCCGGCGCGCCCGTACCCCCGGCGCAGCTCCCGCCCGGCGGCGGTTCCCGCGGCCCCTTCAAGGGGCGGCCCGCGCTGATGCTCGGAGCGGCCGTCGCCGCGCTGCTCGTCATCGGGGGCACGGTGTACGCGGTGAGCAGTGGCGGTAGCGGCGACGACAAGCCCGGCGCGCGAGGCGGTCAGGCCGGCCCCGACCTCTCCGCGCCCGCCTCCGGCCCCGCCGACGCCGCCGCCGGTGACGACGGCAACGGTGGCGGCGGTACCGCCGGCGCGGACCCCGACAACCTCAACGCGGGGCGCAAGGCCGGCGACGCGAAGGTGCTGTGGTCCAAGGACGCGCCGGACGCGCCCGCCTCCGGCGCCAGTGCCGACGGTATGTGGATCACCGACAAGGTTGCCGTGAAGACGGCGTACAAGCAGGTGTTCGCGTTCCGGGTCGGGGACGGGGGCACCGCGTGGGGGCCGATCACCTTCCCGCAGAAGATCTGCGCCGTCACTCCGCAGAAGTCGGCCGACGACAGGATCGTGGTCGCCTATATGAGCGGTGCCAGCGAGCGGGCCAAGTGCAACAAGCTCCAGATGCTCGACCTGAACACGGGTGCGAAGGGCTGGAGCGGCGAGGTCGCCGACGGGGCGCTGTTCGACAGCTCGCTCAGTCTGGAGCTGTCCGTCACCGGGACGACGCTGATGGTCGGGCGTTCGCAGTCCGGCACGGCGTACGACCTGAACACCGGCGCCAAGCTGTTCGACAAGGTGAAGTACGGGGCCGCCTGCTTCCCCGCGGCCTTCGCGGGCGGCGCCAGGCTGATCGTCGTGTCGTCCTGCGGGGCGTCCACCTCCACGGAACACGACGAGGTGCAGGAACTGGACCCGAAGACCGGTGCGGCCCGCTGGACCCGGCCGATTCCGAAGGGCTGGACGGTCGGGCGCACCTACTCCGTCGACCCTGTCGTCCTCTACCTCACCAACGAGGACAAGAAGTCGTGGAACATCTCCACGCTCAAGGACGACGGCAGCTTCCGTTCCGAGGTCTCCGTCGACGAGTCCTTCGCCCCCGTGTGCGGCTGGGCGATCCTCGAACGCGACCTCCAGGGCTGCCAGGGCGTGGCCACCGACGCCGACACCCTCTATCTGCCGACCGAGGCCAACGAGGTCGTCGCGATCAACCTCGCCACCGGCAAGGAGAAGTGGCGCGTCAAGTCGCCGGCCGAGCAGCCCATGCTGCCGATGAAGGTCGAGGGCGGCGCACTCATCGCGTACGTCGAACCGCCGTACGACGCCGGCGGCCAGGTCGTGTCGATCCCCGTCACCGGCGCGAGCCACACCCCGACGAAGCTGCTCCAGAACCCGGCGGGCGCCGCCGAGGTGGAGAACGGCTTCTACTCCAAGGCGTACGACTGGGTGGACGGCCGCTTCTTCCTCTCCACCACCAGGTTGAGCGGCAAGGACGAACTGAAGGAGAAGCTGATGCTCGCCTACGGCAAGTAGGCCCGGCTCTTCCTCCTTTCCTCCCCCTCACCGCTCTCCCCCTCTTCTCTTCTTCTCTCCGCTCCCGAGGTACCCACGTCATGACCCAGCCGCCGCCCCCGCCTCCGCCCAACCAGCCTCCGCCGCCCCCCGGCTACGGCTATCCCCAGGGGCCGAACCCGTACACCCAGCCGCCGCAGGCCCAGCCCCAGCCGCCGTACGGACACGGTTACCCGCAGCACCCGCATCCCGTCTATCCGCCTCAACCCCCTTCGCCCGGAAGGAAGTTGAACGCGCAGGCGGTCATCATCGTCTCGGCCGTCGTCGCGATCGCACTGATCATCGGTGGCGGTGTCTGGTACTCCTCGTCCCAGGGCGGCCAGAGCGACGACAAGAACAACGCCTCCGGCACGACGGGCGGCACGGGCGGCACGGGCGGGACCGACAGTGGCGACGGCGGCGATGACGGCGGCGGCACGGACAAGGCGCCCGCGAACACCGCCTCCAAGGTCCTCTTCCAGGTCCCCGAGCCCGTCGTCAGCGCCGACGAGAGCAGCACCACCGTCGTCGGGTCCTGGCTCACCGACACGGTGTACGCCAAGACCGGTCGCGCCGAGATCGTCGGATACGACCCGGTGAAGGGCACCAAGCTCTGGACGGTCCCGCTGCCAGGCCCGGTGTGCCAGGCGAGCCGCCACACCAACGCCGACCGGCGGACGGCGATCGTGTACGAGCCCGCCATGCCGACCAAGGACAAGCCCTTCCACGGCTGCAGTCAGATCGCGGCGATCGACCTCGGCGCGGGCAGGAAGCTGTGGACGCGGACGGTCAAGAGCGGCGACCAGGTGATCAACTTCGACAACGTGACGGTCAGCGCGAACACGGTCGCCGTGGGCGGCACCAGCGGCGGCGCCGCCTTCGACATGACCGGCAAGGCCCTCTGGGCCCCGAAGCCGACCGACACCTGCTACGACGCGGGCTACGGTGGCGGCGAGAAGCTGGTCGCGGTACGCAAGTGCGGTTCCTACGGCGCCCGGCAGCTGAACATCCAGACCATCGACCCGGTCTCCGGCAAGGTGCTCTCCGAGTACGCCATGGCCAAGGGCATCGAGGACGCCAGCGTCGTGTCGACGAACCCGCTGGTCGTGGCCGCCGACGTCAACCGCTCCGCGGGCGACGGCAGCGGTATCTCGGACATCTTCTCCATCGACAACACGACCGGCCGGCTCCGTACGAAGATCTCGGCGCCCGGCGACCGGTACGCCGCCAGGTGCTCGGGCGTCACCAGGATCGAGTACTGCACCAAGCTGGCCGTCGGCAACGACAGGCTGTACCTCCCGACCGAGGACCACGACGGCACCGGCGAGTACAGCAGGACCAACGAGATCGTCGCCTTCGACCTCGCCACCGGCAAGCAGGACGGCCAACGGGCGGACGCGGGCGACGGCTACTCGATCTCCCCGCTGGCCATGGACGGCGACAACGTGATCGCGTACAAGCGCCCGCCCTACGACAAGGGCGGCCAGATCGTCAGTATCGACGGCGGTTCCTTCGCGCAGACGAAGCTGATGGAGAACCCGGCGACGAAGGCGATCCGCGAGATCGAGGCCGGAATGCAGCCCGAGTACGCCGAACTCATCTACGCCGACGGCCGCCTGTACATGTCTCAGGTGTACGCCCGTAAGCCCTCCGTCACGGGGGAGAAGAGGTACCTGGCGATCGCGTACGGCACGAACTGATCACGCACCAGGCGAACACGATCGCATCGAACACGATCGGCTGATCGCCGACCACCGCCGTTGACGGCCCCGTCCCTGTTCAGGGGCGGGGTCGTGCACGTACTACTCATCACCCTCGAATGAGAGGATTTTCGACGATCCGGGGCACTTCTCTCCAGTAGGGGAAGCGCAACGTCGAACAAGCGTGTAGCTTCCGGGGGCATGAGAAGCGGGGGGAGCCGGGGGGCTCCCGTCCGTGGGGACCAATGGGCATCCAGAAGGGACAACCGTTGGGGGGACTGGGGGGTGGCTCGATGGGAGTGCGGCTGATGGTGGTCGACGACC
Source organism: Streptomyces sp. AK08-02 (assembly GCF_033795085.1). Taxonomy (NCBI): domain Bacteria; kingdom Bacillati; phylum Actinomycetota; class Actinomycetes; order Kitasatosporales; family Streptomycetaceae; genus Streptomyces; species Streptomyces sp. AK08-02. The sequence continues at coordinate 166,111 of NZ_JARAZV010000014.1, read as the reverse complement.
ACCGACTGCTCGCCGAGGCTCTCGCCTCGGCGTTGAAGCTGCGCGGGCACCGGGTGCTCGCCGCGGCGGCGCCCGCCGCGGGCGCGGCGGAACTGGTGATCACACGCGCGCCGGAGGTGTGCCTGCTGGGCACGGCGACACCGGCCGAGCCGGGCATGTTCGACCCGGTGGTACGGATCAAGCGAGAGCGTCCGCAGGTGGCGGTCCTGGTGCTGGGCCCGGTGCCCAGCCCGCGCGGTATCGCCGCCGCCTTCGCCGCGGGCGCTTCCGGATACGTACGTCACGACGAGCGCATAGAAGGCGTCGAGCGCGCCATCATGAAGGCCAGAGCGGGCGAGGTGGCGGTCTCTCCGCAGCTGCTGCAGGGCGCGTTCAGCGAACTGCTCAACCCCGCCGCCCAGCCGGACGACGAGGGCCAGCGCCTCCTGCAGATGCTCACGCCGAGAGAGGTCGAGGTCCTGGTCCGGGTCGCCGACGGCGAGGACACCCGGCTGATCGCGGCCGGCATGGGGATCGCGCCCAGTACGGCCCGTACGCATGTGCAGCGGGTGCTGATGAAGCTGGGGGTCGGGTCGAGGCTGGAGGCGGCGGCGCTGGCGGCCCGGACGGGGCTGCTGGACCGGGCGGGCCCGCTCCCGTCGCACCAGACGCATCCGTCACACTCACCTCCGGAACCGGAGTTCTGACGAGGTAGCGCGTCCTCACGTCGTCCGTCATCTCGTCTGTCGCCTCAGCTGCCCTGACCGCGGAGCCGGAGTTCCCGTGAACTCCGGCTCCGCCGACGTTTCACGGCTCGCCTGGGTATACCGGTGGTTGTGGATTTATGATTTGATGTGTTCGGTTCTGTTTGAAGCTTGTCTTGGCTTGTACTGGCTGGTTGTGGCCGGCTTTGTACGGATGGAGAGTCCGGCGTGAAGAAGACCTCGACGAGGCTCGCCGACGGTCGTGAGCTCATCTACTACGACCTGCGCGACGACACGGTGCGAGACGCGGTGGACCGGCGCCCCCTGGAGCGCACGGTCACCACGTCGCAGGTGCGCCGGGACCCCCTGCTCGGCGATGACGTGGCGATCGCCTCGCACCGCCAGGGCCGCATCTACCACCCCCCGGCCGACGAGTGCCCCCTCTGCCCGACCGAGGGTGACCGGCTGAGCGAGATCCCGGACTCGTCGTACGACGTGGTCGTCTTCGAGAACCGCTTCCCCTCCCTGGCCGGCGACTCCGGGCGCTGCGAGGTGGTCTGCTTCACCTCCGACCACAACTCGTCCTTCGCCGACCTCACCGAGGAGCAGACCCGGCTGGTCCTGGAGGCGTGGACCGACCGCACGTCGGAGCTGTCGCACCTCCCCGCCGTCGAGCAGGTGTTCTGCTTCGAGAACCGCGGCGCCGAGATCGGCGTCACCCTCGGCCATCCGCACGGCCAGATCTACGCGTACCCCTTCACCACCCCCCGTACGGCCCTGATGCTCCGCTCGGTGGCCGCGCACAAGGAGGCGACGGGCGGCGAGAACCTCTTCGACTCGATCCTGGAGAAGGAACTCGCGGGCGAGCGACTGGTTCTGGCCACCGACCACTGGGTGGCCTTCGTGCCGTACGCCGCCCACTGGCCGTACGAGGTGCACCTGTACCCGCGCCACCGGGTGCCCGACCTGCTGGCGCTCGACGAGGCGGCCCGCACAGAGTTCCCCAAGGTCTATCTGGAACTGTTGAGGCGCTTCGACCGGATCTTCGGTGAAGGAGAACCGCCGACGCCGTACATCGCGGCCTGGCACCAGGCGCCGTTCGGCACGCTGGACGAGTTCGAGGGAGTCAACCGCGACGACTTCGGTCTCCACCTCGAGCTTTTCACCATTCGCCGTACTTCCGGCAAGCTGAAGTTCCTCGCGGGCTCCGAGTCGGGGATGAGCGTGTTCATCAACGACATCCAGCCGGAATCCGCGGCCCAGCGACTGCGAGAGGTAGCGAGTTCATGAGCGGTAAGTACCTGGTCACCGGTGGTGCGGGCTATGTCGGCGGGGTGGTCGCCCAGCACCTGCTGGAGGCCGGCCACGAGGTCGTCGTCCTCGACAACCTCTCGACGGGCTTCCGGGAGGGCGTCCCGGCAGGTGCCACGTTCGTGGAGGGCGACATTCGCGACGCCGCCAAGTGGCTGGACGCCTCCTTCGACGGGGTGCTCCACTTCGCGGCCTCCTCCCAGGTCGGCGAGTCGGTCGTCAAGCCGGAGAAGTACTGGGACAACAACGTCGGCGGCTCGATGGCCCTGCTCGCGGCGATGCGCGAGGCGGGCGTCCGCAAGCTGGTCTTCTCCTCCACGGCGGCGACGTACGGCGAGCCGGAGACGACCCCGATCGTCGAGACGGCCCCCACCTCCCCGACGAACCCCTACGGCGCCACCAAGCTGGCCGTCGACCACATGATCACCAGCGAGGCCACGGCCCACGGCCTCGCCGCGGTGTCCCTGCGCTACTTCAACGTCGCCGGCGCGTACGCCACCCAGGGCGAGCGCCACGACCCCGAGTCCCACCTGATCCCCCTCGTCCTCCAGGTCGCCCAGGGCAAGCGGGACGCGATCTCCGTCTACGGCGAGGACTACCCGACCCCCGACGGCACCTGCGTACGGGACTACATCCACGTCGCCGACCTGGCCGACGCCCATCTGCTGGCCCTCACGGCCGCCACAGCGGGCGAACACCTGATCTGCAACCTCGGCAACGGCGAGGGCTTCTCGGTCCGCGAGGTCGTCGAGACGGTTCGGCAGGTCACCGGGCACCCGATCCCCGAGGTCGTGGCCCCGCGCAGGGGAGGCGACCCGGCGGTCCTGGTCGCCTCCGCCGACCGCGCGCGGACCCGCCTCGGCTGGAACCCGACCCGGTCGGACCTGTCGGGGATCGTCGCGGACGCGTGGGAGTTCGCGCAGCGGCACAGCGGCAACAGCGGCAACAGCGCCAACCAGCGATAACCAGCGGTACTGGAACGTACGAGAGGTCAGAGGTAGCGGGCATGACGACTGCGGATGTCGCCGGTGTTTTCGAGGAGCTGTACGGATCGGCACCGGAGGGAGTGTGGGCGGCGCCGGGCCGTGTCAACCTGATCGGCGAGCACACCGACTACAACGACGGCTTCGTCATGCCCTTCGCCCTTCCGCACACGGCGCTGGCAGCGGTCTCCCGCCGCACGGACGGCGTCGTACGCCTGCACTCGTCGGACATCGAGGGCGGGGTCGTGGAACTGCGGGTCGACGCCCTGCTCCCCGAGTCCGACAAGAACTGGACGGCGTACCCGGCGGGCGTGATCTGGGCGCTGCTGGACGCGGGCCACGAGTCGGTCTCGTCCGGCGCGGACATCCACCTCACGTCGACGGTACCGACGGGCGCGGGCCTGTCGTCGTCGGCGGCACTGGAGGTCGTGATCGCCCTGGCCCTGAACGACCTGCACGAACTCGGCCTGGAACGCTGGCAGCTGGCCCGCCTGTGCCAGCGTGCGGAGAACGTGTACGTGGGTGCTCCGACCGGCATCATGGACCAGACGGCGTCGGCGTGCTGCACCGACGGGCACGCCCTCTTCCTGGACACCCGGGACCTCTCCCAGGACCAGATCCCCTTCGACCTCGCGGCCGAGGGCATGCGCCTCCTGGTCGTGGACACCCAGGTCAAGCACTCCCACAGCGAGGGCGAGTACGGCAAGCGCAGGGCGGGCTGCGAACGGGGCGCGGAACTCCTCGACGTGGACGCGCTGCGGGATGTGCCGTACGGGGACCTCGACGCGGCACTCGCCCGGCTGACCGACGCGGGCGCCGACGACGAGGTGCGCCGTCTGGTGCGCCACGTGGTCACGGAGGACCACCGGGTGGAGCGGGTGGTGGAGTTGCTGAAGTCGGGCGGCGACACCCGCGCCATCGGCCCGATCCTCACGGAGGGCCACGCCTCCCTCCGCGACGACTTCCAGGTCTCGTGCCCGGAACTCGACCTGGTGGTCGAGGCCGCGGTCGAGGCCGGCGCCCTGGGCGCCCGGATGACGGGCGGCGGCTTCGGCGGCTCGGCGATCGTGCTGGTCGAGGCGGAGGACACGGACCGCGTCAGCAAGGCAGTGGAACAGGCGTTCGGCGCAGCCGGCTACACGGCCCCCCGGGTGTTCCCGGCGGTGCCTTCGGCGGGGGCGCGACGGGTTCGCTGAGAGTTCGCTGAAGGCGGGGAGTCCAGATCCTTCAGTCCGTCGGCCGCACCCGCACCCGCGCCCGATCGCGATTCGCGGGCGGTCGGGGGCAGGTGCTCACCGGCTCACCAGGCGGGGCGGACGGGCCCCGGGGGTGCGATGTGGGTCAGGCCGGCGACGAGTTCGCCGAAGCGGGTCTCGCCCAGTGCGTCGCGCATCGGTGCGACGGCGTCCCGGGCCGCCTGGTCGGCGGCGCGGGTGGCGGCCCAGCCGGTCTCGGTCAGTGCCAGGAGCCGGGCGCGGGCGTCGTGGGGGTGCGGACGCCGCACCACGTATCCCTTGCGGACCAGGTCCTCGACCAACTGGGCGGCGGCCTGCTTGGTCACCCCGAGGTGTTCGGCCACGTCGGCCGTGGTGGCGTCGCCCGCGGAGATCCGGGCGAAGGCGAAGCCGTGTGCCGGCCGCAGGCCCTCGAATCCCTGCTGGGACACGCGGTCGTGGATCTCCTGCACCAACTGCCCGGACAGGGCCAGTACGAGTGCGGAGAAGGCCAGGGCGTCATCCATGGGTTGACTATAACTCGTCAACCTGCTTGTCTATATAGACAAGCAGGTTGTCTGTAGGGGGTTGGTATGCCTTTCATTCGCAGCGGCGAGGCCGCCGTACACGAGATCCACGGTGCCCGCTTCGTCTCCTACGTCCGCCCGGACATGGGCAGCCGCGACCTCGCCGCCTGGCGCGCCGAGATCCCGGCCGGAACGGTGGGTGTGGCCCACACGATCAGTCACGAGGAGACGTTCTACGTCCTGTCCGGCAGCCTCCGGCTCACCATCGACGGCGAGAGCGCCGAACTCGCCGCCGGTGACGCGGCGGTGGCCCCGGCGGGCTCCGGACTGACGGTCACCAACACCACCGACCGGCCCGCGCACATGTGGGTCACCACAAGCGTCGGCCTCAGTGCCGAACTGGCCGACGGCAGCATCGTCAGCCCGCCCTGGGCCCACTAGGCCCTGAGGCCGGGGCAAAGGCCCGTCGTGAGCGCGGAGGGGGTGGTTCCCGATCGCCACGTCACCCTTTGTGATGTCGGCTCCGGATTCCGCCCGACACCGTGAGAGCGCAGGCCGAGAATTCCGTCCATGGGAGGAATCATGACCGCCGAGCCCGGCTGCCGCTGGCCGGTGCCGCCCCAGGACGGATACACCGTGGACGACCTGTTCACGCTGCCCGACCTCCCGCCGCACACCGAGCTGATCGACGGGAGCCTGGTTTTTGTGAGTCCGCGGCGGCGTTTCCACGCCAAGATGATCGAGATCGACCCCGTGAACAAGACCTACGCCCTCACCGGCATCCACCACGACCACCTGAAGCTCACCGCGCCCTACGACATCGACGTCGACATCACGCTGGACGCGCTCAAGAAGGTCTGACGGTCAGCCGGATGCGACGGTACCCAGCCGCTTCGTCAGCGTGTACTCCGTGACCCCCGGTGGATAGTCCGGGATCACGCACACCACCTCGTACCCCTGCCCGCGGTAGAAATCCGGTGCCTGGAAGTCCCAGGTCTCCAGGCGCGCGTTCGTGCACGCACGCTCCTCCCGTGCCGTGTGCTCCGCTTTCGCGAGGAGGCGGGAGCCCAGGCCCCTGCCCCGGTGCCGGGTGTCGACCCAGAGGTACGTCACGTGCAGCCAGGTGGTCCAGGTGTGGCCGACCAGGCCGCCGGCCAGGCTTCCTTCCTCGTCCAACGCCCATACCTGGAGCGGGAGTTCACGCTCGCCGGGGGTGCCGCGCAGGGCGCGCAGGACAGGCGAGGCAGCCGTGTTCGCCTCGCGCAACCGCGCGCGGAGAACGGAGAGCCATTCCTTGTCGACTTCTGTCTCAAAACGAAACATGCGGCACACCATAAACGCGCTGGCCAATCAGTTCTGCGAATTACCTTCCGCTCCTGGCTCCCAGCCGTACCCTGATGAACAGCATCGGTGGGGGCCGGTGCTGATCAGGGGGCGAGACAGCCGGGTACGACGCCCGGAGTGGGGGTAGCAGTCATCGCACGGCGGCTGCCGCGCGCCGGTGACTGCGGCAGCCCCGTTCCAGGCCGGCAACAGCAGCCGGGGATTGCTCCGGGCGTCGTGTCCGCACGGGTTGTCCCCCCGACGATTGGGTGTCCCCAGCTCTTGAGGAGCTCGGGGAAGGGGGTTTCAGTGGTTCGCATCCGAGTCCTGGTCGTCGACGACCATCGCATCTTCGCCGAGTCGCTCGCCGCCGCACTGGCCGCGGAGCCCGACGTCGACGTCTCCGCCGCCGGCAGCGGTCCCGCCGCGCTGCGCAGTCTGGAGCGCGCGGTGGCCGAGGGCCGCCGGTTCGACGTCCTGCTCGTCGACTCCGAACTGGGCGGCAACATGCCCGGGGTACGTCCGGCGGTGCCCGTGCAGGAGGGCAACGCGGAAGGCCTGGTCGACGGCATCTCGCTGGTCGCGGGCGTCCGTTCGGGACATCCGCACGTACGGACCGTGGTCCTCGCCGAGAAGGACGACCCCCGCAGGGCCGCGCTCGCTCTGCAGGCGGGTGCCTCCGGGTGGGTCGCCAAGGACTGCTCGCTGTCCCGGCTGCTGACCGTCATACGGGGCGTACTGCGCGACGAGACGCATCTGCCGCCCGCCCTGCTCACCGGGGTGCTGCGAGAGCTGACCGCCGCCCGCAAGCACCGCACCGAGAGTGAACGGCTCGTCGAGTCGCTGACGCCCCGGGAGCGGGAAGTGCTGCGATGTATGGTCGCCGGCCTGGGCCGCAAGGCCGTCGCCGAACGGCTGTTCCTCTCCCCGCACACCGTGCGCACCCATATGCAGAACGTGCTGGGCAAGCTCGGCGTCCACTCCACCCTCGCCGCCGTCGCACTGGCCCGGCGGGCCGGCGTCGGACCCGTCGACCTGGGGCACGGCGGACGCATCACGGTGGAGGAGAGCAGCAGCGCCTGACCGGCCGGCCCAACCCGACGGTCAGCCGGGGATGTTGTCGAACGGCGCCGTCAACTGGCGTAGCAGACCGGCAAGTTCGCCCCGCTGTCCACGCGAGAGCTCCGCCAGGATCGCGCGCTCCTGGTACAGCAGACCCGCGAGCGCCTGATCCGCCCTGTCCTGCCCCTCCGTCGTGAGCCGGACCAGCACCCCTCGACGGTCGGTGGGGTCGGGGAGGCGCTCCACCAGCCCCTTCTTGGTCAGCCGGTCGATGCGGTTCGTCATCGTGCCGGAGGTGACCAGGGTCTGGGTGAGGAGCTGACCGGGGGAGAGCTGATACGGGTCTCCGGCGCGCCTGAGCGCGGTCAGGACGTCGAACTCCCAGGGCTCCAGGGCGTGCTCGGCGAACGCCAGCCTGCGCGCACGGTCCAGATGCCGGGCCAGTCTGCTGACCCGGCTGAGTACTTCGAGTGGTTCCACGTCGAGGTCCGGGCGCTCCCGGCGCCACGCAGCGACCAGCCGATCGACCTCGTCCTCCATGACGATCAGTGTAGTGGTTGTGTCGATGTGGAGTCTCTTGATGTCAAGCCTCTCGATATCGAGATTCTCGGTGTGGAATCTCTTGACGTCGAGACATATTTGGCGGGAGGGTAGCCGTATGACCGCCCCCACCTGGGACCCCGCCCAGTACCTCCGCCACGCCGGCCATCGCGCCCGCCCCTTCACCGACCTCCTCGCCCGCGTCCCCGACCTCCCCTCGGAGCCGGTCGCAGGGCCACCCCGTATCGCCGACCTCGGCTGCGGCGCAGGCAACGTCACCGCCGTCCTCGCCGACCGCTGGCCCACCGCGCACATCACCGGGTACGACAACTCCGCGCCGATGCTGGAGCAGGCGGCGCGATACGCGGGGCCCACGGCCGGCGGCGGCCACCTCGACTTCGCCCACGCGGACGCCGCACGCTGGACGCCCTCCGAGACGTACGACCTGATCGTCTCCAACGCCGCCCTCCACTGGGTCGAGGGGCACCTCGACGCGTTCCCGGCCTGGCTCGACGCCGTCGCGCCCGGCGGGACCTTCGCCTTCCAGGTGCCGAACAACCTCGACGCGCCCCTGCACACCCTGCTGCGCGAACTCGCCACCGGCGCCCGCTGGAAGAGCCGCCTCGGCGACCTGCCGCGCGGCGAGGACTCCGTCCACCCGCCCCTCGTCTACCTCGACCGGCTCGCCCGGCTCGGCTGCGAGACGGACGTGTGGGAGACGACGTATCTCCACGTCCTGCAAGGGGAGGACCCGGTGCTGGACTGGGTCAAGGGGACCGGCCTGCGCCCGGTGCTGACCGCCCTGGCGGACGATCCGGAGGCCCGGGACGCGTTCGTCACCGAGTACCGGGACCTGCTGCGTGCGGTGTATCCGACGGAGGCGTACGGCACGGTGCTGCCTTTCCAGCGGCTGTTCGCCGTGGCGCGAAAGGGCGGAAGGCGGGCTGAGCGGTGATCGCCGCCGTCGATCATGTGCAGCTGGCCGCGCCGCCCGGCACGGAGGACGCCCTGCGGGCGTACTACGTCGGCGTCCTCGGCATGACCGAGATCCCGAAGCCGCCGGCTCTGGCCGCGCGGGGCGGCTGCTGGTTCCAGGCGGGGCGGGTGCAACTGCACCTGGGGATCGAGACTGACTTCCGGCCGACGAGAAAGGCCCACCCGGGGCTGCGGGTCACCGGGATCGAGGCGTACGCGGAGAGGCTGGTCGCAGGTGGGGCATCGGCGGCCTGGGACGACGAACTCCCTGGCCGCCGACGGTTCTTCTCGTACGACCCGGTGGGCAACCGGCTGGAGTTCCTGGAGAGGGTCAGACCGTGCGGCCCAGGTGGGTGATGAGGATGTGGATCGCCTCTTGGTCGATGAAGTAGAGGACCCGGTAGTCGTTGATGCGCAGGCGCCGAATGTCGCGTGACCCGTAGGGGATCGACCCCGCCGGGCGAGGATCGGTGGCCAGCTTGTCGATGGTGTCCAGGACCAGGGACAGGCCGCTCGGATCCTCCTTGAGGAACCGAGCCGCGGCGTCGAGGGCGTGCGGCTCGAAGACGATCTCGTACGTCACCGGGTTTCGAGCCCCAGTCGCTTGCGTACCTCCGCCATGGGGATGCCGGGCTCAAGCGCTCCCTCAGCCTTGCGCCGCTGGAAGTCGGCCACCGCCAGCGCGTCCTCGAAATCCTCTATCACCTGAGGCGAGACAAGGAGCGCCGCCACGTGCCCGTGATCGGTAAGAGCGATGGTCTCGCGGCCGTGCGCCGCCCGGCGGACAAGGTCGCCGAGCTGGGAGCGGGCTGCGCTGATCGCAATCTGAGTCATAGCCGAATGATGTCACAAGGTGAATCAAGAGGAACGTTCATTCAGCTTTTTCGGCGCCCGATCAGGCGCGGCTTCGCCTCCAGCCCGTCCAGACCGTGCCACGCCAGGTTCACCAGATGCGCCGCCACCTCCGCCTTCTTCGGGCGCCGCACGTCCAGCCACCACTGGCCCGTCAGCGCGACCATGCCGACCAGGGCCTGGGCGTAGAGCGGGGCCAGATGGGGATCGAAGCCGCGGCGTTTGAACTCGCGGCCCAGGATGTCCTCCACCTGGGTGGCGATGTCCGAGATCAGCGACGCGAAGGAACCCGTCGACTGCGGGATGGGGGAGTCGCGCACCAGGATGCGGAAACCGTCCGTGTACTCCTCGATGTAGTCGAGGAGCGCGAAGGCGGCCTGCTCGCACAGCTCGCGCGGATGACCGGCCGTCAACGAGCTCGTCACCATGTCCAGCAGGCGCCGCATCTCGCGGTCCACCACCACCGCGTACAGGCCCTCCTTGCCGCCGAAGTGCTCGTACACCACCGGCTTGGAGACACCGGCCTTGGCCGCGATCTCCTCCACCGACGTGGCCTCGAAGCCCTTCGTGGCGAACAGCGTGCGGCCGATCTCCAGCAACTGGGCCCGGCGCTCGGCACCCGTCATCCGGGTGCGGCGGGGGCGCCGCGGTTTCTCATTGCTCGGAGTGCTGCTGGAGTCGGTCGCCACGCCGTCAATCATGCCGCCTTCGCCGGCTCCTTCCGGCGCCGAGAGCCGTCCAGGTCCGTGTTCCGGCGGGAATCGATACGCGAGCGTGACGGCCAGCGCACGTCATAGGCCCAGCCGAGCATCTCGAACCAACGGATCAGCCGCGCCGAGGAGTCGACCTGCCCACGCATAACGCCGTGCCGCGCCGACGTCGGGTCGGCATGGTGCAGGTTGTGCCAGGACTCGCCGCAGGAGAGCACGGCCAGCCACCACACGTTGCCCGAGCGGTCCCGCGACTTGAAGGGGCGCTTGCCCACCGCGTGGCAGATCGAGTTGATCGACCAGGTGACGTGATGGAGCAGGCAGACCCGCACCAGCGAGCCCCAGAAGAAGCCGGTGAACGCACCCCACCACGACATCGTCACCAGACCGCCGATCAGCGCGGGCAGCGCCAGCGACAGCATCGCCCACCAGATGAACTGACGGGAGATCGCCCGGATGTCCGGGTCCTTGATCAGGTCGGGCGCGTACTTGTCCTGCGGAGTCTGCTCCTCGTCGAACATCCACTCGATGTGCGCCCACCACAGGCCCCGCAGCAACGCCGGAACCGTCTCCCCGAACCGCCACGGGGAGTGCGGGTCACCCTCCGCGTCGGAGAACTTGTGGTGCTTGCGGTGGTCCGCCACCCAGCGCACCAGCGGACCCTCCACCGCCATCGAACCGGCGATGGCGAGCGCGATCCGCAACGGCCGCTTGGCCTTGAACGCGCCGTGCGTGAAATACCGGTGGAAGCCGATCGTGATGCCGTGGCAGCCCAGGTAGTAGAAGAAGACGAGCAGGCCGAGGTCCAGCCAGCTGACCCCCCAGCCCCACGCCAGCGGCACCGCCGCCAGCACCGCGAGGAACGGGACGATGATGAAGAGAAGAAGCGTGATCTGTTCGAGTGAACGCTTCTGTTCGCCACCCAGCGTGGCCGAGGGCAGTGAGGAATCGTCGGGTGTCTTCCCAGCGTCTTCGAGCGCGTCGGAAGGTGAGGTGGTCATGCGCATCCCCTGGGGGGTGGTGGGTCTCGGCAGATGTCGGGGTACGTCATCCGAGGTCGCCCACGGAATCAGGCTCCCTACGGTTGCGTAACCTACGGCGTCGTAAGTATGTCAGCGCGTCGCCCGGCGGCAAGAGCCCGAAATTATGCGCGTGCCCCCCGACACCTATCCTTGAGTCGGTCGGACAGCGCGGTCCGCTCTCTTTTCTTCCCGGATGCCCCGCCCCTATGCCGCCCGGCACCCCGGTTCCGGCGCGGCCTGCCCGCCCGGACACCCGCCGGGTACCCACCCGCCGAGCCTCCACACTGCAAGGAGCCGCACCTGTGAGCAGTGCCGACGACCGTGGCCAGACCGACATGGCCGCCACGACGACCAGCAGTGAGCTGCGCGCCGACATCCGCCGCCTGGGCGACCTGCTCGGCGAGACCCTCGTCCGCCAAGAGGGCCCCGAGCTGCTGGAACTCGTGGAGAAGGTCCGCCAACTGACCCGCGAGGACGGCGAGGCCGCCGCCGAACTGCTGCGGGGCACCGAACTGGAGACCGCCGCCAAGCTCGTCCGCGCCTTCTCCACCTACTTCCACCTCGCCAACGTCACCGAGCAGGTCCACCGAGGCCGCGAACTGCGCGCCAAGCGCGCCGCCGAAGGCGGTCTCCTCGCCCGCACGGCCGACCGCCTCAAGGACGCCGACCCCGACCACCTGCGCGCCACGGTCCGGAACCTCAACGTTCGCCCGGTCTTCACGGCCCACCCCACGGAAGCGGCCAGGCGCTCGGTCCTCAACAAGCTGCGCCGTATCGCCGCCCTGCTGGAGACCCCCGTCATCGAGGCGGACCGCCGCCGCTACGACACCCGTCTGGCCGAGAACATCGACCTCGTCTGGCAGACCGACGAACTGCGCGTCGTACGCCCCGAACCCGCCGACGAGGCCCGCAACGCCATCTACTACCTCGACGAACTCCACGCGGGTGCGGTCGGGGACGTGCTGGAGGACCTCACCGCCGAACTCGAACGCGTCGGAGTCAGGCTCCCCGACGACACCCGGCCCCTCACCTTCGGCACCTGGATCGGCGGCGACCGCGACGGCAACCCCAACGTGACCCCCCAGGTCACCTGGGACGTCCTGATCCTCCAGCACGAGCACGGCATCAACGACGCCCTCGAACTCATCGACGAGCTGCGCGGCTTCCTCTCCAACTCCATCCGCTACACCGGCGCCACCGAGGAACTCCTCGAATCCCTCCGGGCCGACATCGAACTCCTGCCCGAGATCAGCCCCCGCTACAAGCGCCTCAACGCCGAGGAGCCCTACCGGCTCAAGGCCACCTGCATCCGACAGAAGCTCGAGAACACCAAGCAGCGCCTGGCCAAGGACACCCCGCACGCCCCCGGCCGCGACTACCTCGGCACCGGCCAGCTCCTCGCGGACCTCACCCTCATCCAGACCTCCCTGCGCGAACACCGCGGCGGCCTCTTCGCCGACGGCCGCATGGACCGCACGATCCGCACCCTCGCCGCCTTCGGCCTCCAGCTCGCCACCATGGACGTACGCGAACACGCCGACGCCCACCACCACACCCTCGGCCAGCTCTTCGACCGCCTCGGCGAGGAATCCTGGCGCTACGAGGACATGCCCCGCGAGTACCGCAACAAGCTCCTCGCGAAGGAACTCCGGTCGCGGAGGCCCCTGGCGCCCACGCCCGCGCCCCTCGACGCGGCCGGCACCAAGACGCTCGGCGTGTTCGAGACCGTCAAGAAGGCCCTCGCCGTCTTCGGACCCGAGGTCATCGAGTCCTACATCATCTCCATGTGCCAGGGCTCCGACGACGTCTTCGCCGCCGCCGTACTCGCCCGCGAGGCCGGCCTCATCGACCTCCACGCAGGCTGGGCCAAGATCGGCATCGTCCCCCTCCTGGAGACCACCGACGAACTCAAGGCCGCCGACACCATCCTTGAGGACATGCTCTCCGACCCGTCCTACCGGCGCCTCGTCGCGCTCCGGGGCGACGTCCAGGAGGTCATGCTCGGCTACTCCGACTCCTCCAAGTTCGGCGGCATCACCACCAGCCAGTGGGAGATTCACCGCGCCCAGCGCCGCCTCCGCGACGTCGCCCACCGCTACGGCGTCCGGCTCCGCCTCTTCCACGGCCGCGGCGGCACCGTCGGCCGAGGCGGCGGCCCCTCCCACGACGCGATCCTCGCCCAGCCCTGGGGCACCCTGGAAGGCGAGATCAAGGTCACCGAACAGGGCGAGGTGATCTCCGACAAGTACCTGGTCCCCTCACTCGCCCGCGAGAACCTCGAACTCACCGTCGCCGCCACCCTCCAGGCCTCCGCCCTGCACACCTCACCCCGCCAGTCCGACGAGTCCCTCGCCCGCTGGGACGCCGCCATGGACCTCGTCTCCGACTCCGCCCACGCCGCCTACCGCAGGCTCGTCGAGGACCCGGACCTGCCGACGTACTTCCTCGCGTCGACACCGGTGGACCAGCTCGCCGACCTGCACCTCGGCTCACGGCCCTCCCGCCGCCCCGGCTCAGGCGTCTCCCTCGACGGACTGCGCGCCATCCCGTGGGTGTTCGGCTGGACCCAGTCCCGGCAGATCGTCCCCGGCTGGTTCGGCGTCGGCTCCGGCCTGAAGGCACTGCGCGAGGCCGGCCTGGACACCGTGCTCGACGAGATGCACGAACAGTGGCACTTCTTCCGCAACTTCATCTCCAACGTCGAGATGACACTCGCGAAGACCGACCTGCGCATCGCCCGCCACTACGTCGAGACCCTCGTCCCCGCCGAACTCCAGCACGTCTTCGCCGACATCGAGGCCGAGCACGAACTCACCGTCCGCGAGGTTCTGAAGATCACCGGCGAGAACGAACTCCTCGACGCCACCCCGGTGCTGAAGCAGACCTTCACCATCCGCGACGCCTACCTGGACCCCATCTCCTACCTCCAGGTGACCCTGCTCAAGCGCCAGCGCGACGCCGCCGCGGCCGGCACCGAGCCCGACCCGCTCCTCGCCCGCGCCCTGCTCCTCACCGTCAACGGAGTCGCGGCGGGCCTGCGCAACACCGGCTGAGCCGAGCCGCACGAAACGACCGAGGGTGCCCTCGTACGCGGACACACCATCACGCGTACGACGGCACCCTCACGTCGTCACAGGGCGGGACGCCGGACACAGACAGCACACGGCCACACCGACCACACCCCCACGCCGCTCACAACGCCACCCAGGCCGCCGTCACCAGGGCCAACCCGCTCCCCGCCATCGCCCACCCCGTCCGCGTCAGCCCCAGCCCGCCCGCCACCACGACCGACGCCAGCAGCAGCGCACCACCCAACGGCACCCACGCGTACAGAACACCCGCCGGACCCGACCGCACGACATCACGGCTCCCCGGCTTCACGACCACCGTGTACGTGTCACCCGCGCTCACCCCGACCGACTGGTCCAGCACGACCCGGCTCCGCGCCGTCGACCCCACCGACACCGGCCGGTACGACCCCGTACAGACGCCGTCCTCGCACCCCGCCACCGTCATCGTGCCCTGCTCACGTCCCTTGCTGAGCATCACGTGCTGAGCCGTCCCCCAGGACGCCCACACACCCGCGATCAGGATCAGCGCGGCGACCGTACCCATCACCGCGAACCGCCCGAACCGCCCCACACGCCCGAGCCGCGGCGAGGCGGAGGCGGGCTTGCGACGATGGGCGGTGGCTGGCATGGCCGGGATCATTGGCCATGGTCGGGCGATCGGTCAACTCCTGCCCGACAAAGTCAGGAGTTGTACCCACGTATCTCCCGCTCCACGCCCGTACACCCCCGGTGACTTTCCGTCCTCACGAGTTGTACGCGCTCTGCGCCCGCTCCAGACCCTCGGTCACCAGCGACTCCACCGCGTCCGTCGCCCGGTCCACGAAGTAGTCCAGCTCCTTGCGCTCCGCCGACGAGAAGTCCTTCAGCACGAAATCCGCCACCTGCATACGACCCGGAGGGCGCCCGATCCCGAACCGCACCCGGTGGTAGTCCGCACCCATCGCCTTCGTCATCGACTTCAGACCGTTGTGACCGTTGTCCCCGCCACCCAGCTTCAGCCGCAGCACCCCGTAGTCGATGTCCAGCTCGTCATGGACCGCCACGACACGGTCCAGCGACACCTTGTAGAACTCCCGCAGCGCGTTCACCGGCCCGCCCGACAGGTTCATGTACGACATCGGCTTCGCCAGGATCACCCGACGGTTAGCAGGACCCGGCGGCCCGATGCGCCCCTCGACGACCTGCGCCTGCGCCTTCCCGGCCCGCTTGAACTTCCCGCCGATCCGCTCCGCCAGCAGGTCGGCCACCATGAACCCCACGTTGTGCCGGTTCATCGCGTACTCCGGCCCGGGATTACCGAGCCCCACGATCAGCCAGGGGCCGCCCGCGTCGGTCGTCACGTCCATCTCTCCTTGGATACGCGCCGACCGCCGCTCCAGGGCCTGCCGTCAAATTCCCGTCGTCCGCCCGGAGGGCGGGCCGGGCGGCGTCAGGTGCGTGCTCTCGGCGTGCCGGACGCAGGCCCTCGTACTGGTTGTACGTGGGTCTGTGTCCGGTGCGGCGAGAGTGCGTGCATGGCGTCGCCCGGCAGGCGGGAATTTGACGACAGGCCCTGGAGAGCGGCGGCCGGCAAACGAAGTCTCCGGGGCGATCAGGCCTCGGTGCTCTCGCCCTCACTGTCGGCGGGGGCCTCCTCCGCCTGCGCGGCGAGGACCTGGAGGACGACCGCGTCCTCGTCGATCGCCAGCGTGGTGCCCGAGGGCAGCGGGATGTCCTTGGCGAGGATGGAGGCACCGGCCTCCAGGCCCGCGATGGACACCGTGACGGACTCGGGGATGTGCGTGGCCTCGGCCTCGACCGTCAGCGTGCTCAGCACGTGCTCAAGCAGGTACGCACCCGGGGCCAGGTCGCCCTCGGTGTGGACGTAGACCTCGACGGTGACCTTCTCGCCGCGCTTCACGGTGAGCAGGTCGACGTGCTTGAGGAAGCCCTTGAGGGCGTCGCGCTGGACAGCCTTCGGGATCGCCAGCTCGGTGCGGCCCTCGACGTCCAGGGTCAGCAGGACGTTCGGGGTACGCAGGGCGAGCTGCAGCTCGTGGCCCGGAAGCGTGATGTGGACGGGGTCGGCACCGTGGCCGTAGACGACCGCGGGAACCTTGCCCTCGCGGCGGGCGCGACGGGCGGCACCCTTGCCGAACTCGGTGCGGGTCTCAGCGGCGAGCTTTACCTCGGACATACTTTTCACTCCTCGTACGGGTGAGAGACGGACAGGTCACCCGGCCACGAACGGCCTGCTACGAAGAGCGCGTCGATAACGGAGAACCAGCCCGTGAATGACACGGGTACGGCCTCCCTCGCCGAGCAACTCGCACAGACTACTCGGCGGAGGAGGCCGCAGAAAAATCGATCATGCAGAAGCGATCCAGCAGCTTCCTCGAGCCGGAGGCCGGAACGACCTACTGCTCGTCGAACAGGCTCGTCACCGAACCGTCCTCGAACACCTCACGCACCGCACTCGCGATCGTCGGCGCGATCGACAGCACCTTGATCTTGTCCAGGTCGGCACTCAGCTCACCCGGCGTCGGCAGCGTGTTCGTGAACACGAACTCACTCACCCGCGAGTTCTTCAGACGATCGGCGGCCGGACCCGACAACACACCGTGCGTCGCCGTCACGATGACATCCTCCGCACCGTGCGCGAACAACGCGTCCGCCGCCGCCACGATCGTCCCACCCGTGTCGATCATGTCGTCGACCAGCACACACACCCGACCCTTGACCTCACCCACGACCTCGTGGACGGTCACCTGGTTCGCCACGTCCTTGTCACGACGCTTGTGCACGATCGCCAGCGGCGCACCCAGCCGGTCGCACCAACGGTCGGCCACCCGCACCCGGCCCGCGTCCGGCGACACGACCGTCAGCTTGCCCTTGTCCACCTTCGCGCCCACATAGTCCGCGAGCAGCGGCAACGCGAAGAGATGATCCACCGGGCCGTCGAAGAAGCCCTGGATCTGGTCCGTGTGCAGGTCCACCGTCAGGATGCGGTCCGCACCCGCCGTCGCCATCAGATCCGCGACCAGACGCGCCGAGATCGGTTCACGCCCACGGTGCTTCTTGTCCTGCCGCGCGTAACCGTAGAACGGCACGATCACGGTGATGGACCTGGCCGACGCACGCTTCAGGGCGTCGATCATGATCAACTGCTCCATGATCCACTGGTTGATCGGAGCCGTGTGGCTCTGGATCACGAAGCAGTCCGCGCCACGCGCCGACTCCTCGTAACGGACGTAGATCTCACCGTTCGCGAAGTCGAAGGCCTTTGTCGGCACCACCCCGACCCCCAACTGCTGAGCGACCTCCTGGGCGAGCTCGGGGTGGGCGCGGCCGGAGAAGAACATCATCTTCTTCTTCCCGTTCTTCCCGCCGGTCGTCTTGGTCGCGGTCACAGCACTGTCTCCTCGGAGGTTTCTCAGCCGTGATCAGCCCTGAGAGGCCTGCTCAGCTGGGGGTGTGCGGGTGTGTGCCTATCACGGTAGCCCGAGACGGACGCGAGTGTTTCCGGTCAGCTTTCGTCGCCCGGCTCCCGAGAAGCCGCCTCGGCCGCCTTCGCCGACGCACTCCCCGGACGCTTACGAGCCACCCAGCCCTCGATATTCCGCTGCTGGCCCCGGGCCACGGCCAGCGAACCGGGCGGCACATCCTTCGTGATCACCGACCCGGCAGCGGTGTACGCACCGTCCCCGACAGTGACAGGCGCCACAAACATGTTGTCCGAACCCGTCTTGCAGTGCGACCCGACAACGGTGTGATGCTTGTCCTGCCCGTCGTAGTTCACGAACACACTCGCGGCACCGATGTTCGTGAACTCACCGATCGTCGCGTCCCCGACATACGACAGATGCGGCACCTTCGTCCCGGCACCGATCGACGTGTTCTTGGTCTCGACGTACGTCCCGATCTTCGACTTCACACCGAGACGGGTTCCAGGACGCAAATACGCGTACGGCCCCACCGTCGCCCCAGCCCCCACCACGGCGCCGTCGGCGACCGTGTTGTCCACCCGCGCCCCGGCGTCCACCCGCGTGTCCTTCAGCCGCGAGTTGGGCCCGACCTCGGCACCCTCCGCGAGATGAGTCGACCCCTGCAGCAGCGTGTTCGGATGGACGATCGAGTCCTGCTCGAAGGTGACCGTCACATCGACCCACGTACTGGCCGGATCGATCACACTCACCCCCGCGAGCATCGCCTCCGTCAGCAGCCGGTCGTTCAGGATCCGCCGCGCCTCGGCCAACTGCACCCGGTTGTTGATCCCCGCGATCTCCCGGTGGTCACCGGCCACACAGGCCCCCACCCGATGCCCGGCCTCACGCAGGATCCCGAGTACGTCGGTGAGGTACTCCTCACCCTGACTGTTGTCCGTCCGCACCTTCCCCAGCGCGTCCGCGAGCAACTGCCCGTCGAACGCGAAGACACCGGAGTTGATCTCACGGATCGCCCGCTGCGAGTCGGTCGCGTCCTTGTGCTCCACGATCGCCGTCACCGCCCCCGACGCCCCGTCCCGCACGATCCGCCCGTACCCCGTCGCGTCCGGCACCTCCGCCGTCAGCACGGTCACGGCGTTGCCGTCGCCGGAATGGGTCGCCGCGAGCGTGCGCAGGGTCGCCCCGGTGAGCAGCGGGGTGTCGCCACAGACGACCACCACGGTCCCGTCCACGGTCCCGCCGAGCTCTTCGAGCCCCATGCGTACGGCGTGACCGGTGCCGTTCTGCTGCGCCTGGAAGGCGGTACGGATGCCGGTGCCGGCCTCCGTCAGGTGCGCGGTGACCTGCTCACGGGCGTGCCCGACGACGACGACCAGGTTCTCGGGGTCCAACTCGCCTGCGGCGGCGAGCACATGGCCCACCAGGGAACGGCCACAGAGCTCGTGCAGGACCTTGGGTGTGGCCGACTTCATACGGGTGCCCTCACCCGCTGCGAGTACGACTACGGCGGCGGGGCGATTGGCGCTCACGGGTGGTGCCCTTCGGCTGCGGAGGGGGGCGGGACGACATCCGCAGGATACCGGGGCGTTTCGTGGGGGACATGAGTATGGGCCCTGACTGTGCTGTCAGGGCCCGAACCGTGCATTGCTCCCCCGCCAGGACTTGAACCCGGACAGATGGCACCAAAAGCCACAGTGCTGCCAATTACACCACGGGGGAATAAATTCGACTAAACCGGACATTTAGTCAGGTCGCCGAATTGGCACCCACCACTATGCCGTACCAGGCACCCTCGATGCGACGGTACAAATCTGCTCCTTGTCGCACTCTGATGCCGAGGCACCCTCGGTAGGAGTCTCCCGTGTTCTTGCGCACGGTCGTCGGATTGTGCTTCTTGAGGATCGTCCTGCCCAGGGTTGACCTTTCGATGCCGACGAGATCCGCCCAGTGCTGCTCGGCGTCGGCAACGTCCGCGGACTCGTGAATCATGACGCGGCAGTGCAGTCGGTCCCGGCTTACCTCAAGCAGGTCCAACCAAGCGAGGAAGACGCTGATCATTCCGGGGTCGCTGTTGACGAACTCCACGCACTCCCGGCGAGCGTGTGGCTTGTCCTTGGTCCCCTCGGCCCAGTAGAGAGCAACGCCTGTAAGAAACAACTCGCGATCCGACAGTTCACCGACGGCTGTCGCCGCTGCTTGCTTCGTAGCCTCACGTTCCCGCTGCCGAGAGGCTTGCAGTCGAACGAGCCCCGCGTTCATCCGCTCCCGCTGTTCCTCCGGTGAGCACTTGGGCTCCGGGTGCGGCAGATCCCGCACCCAGAGCGAAACCGAACTCTTCGAGCACCCCAGTTCCGCCTGGATCCGGTTGTAGGTCCAGCCCCGCTGCCGTAGTTCCCGTGCCCTCTCGCGGAGGTCGTCCTTCGCTCGCGGGCGTTTCGTCCATTCCGGGGGCGGCTCGCCTTCGACGAGGCGTTGCAGGACCTCCTTGTTGTGGACCTGGAGCTCGTCCCGGATCTGCCGAAGGCTCAAGCCCTCCCGCCGCAACGCCACCGCCCGCTCCCGCAACCCCTCGAAGTCCGCGTACTTGCCACATGCATGTTCCATGGGCAAACCCTCCGGCGGAATCATCGCTTCCGGGGTCGAACGGTGCGCGATTCGGCAGTTCGAGGGATTCTGGTGGGTTTCGCTTCTGTTCGATTGCGGTGCCGGGTGGCCCCGTGGTGCGGGACGGTCGTTGAAACTCGCCGGAAAATCGGCCGTGCCCGAACGTAGGCTGGACGCATGACCACTACGGGGGAAGACCACGCCGCGGCCCTGACCGGGCCCTGGTGGTGGACCAGGTGGCGCGGTGCGGTGCTTGATGTGGGTCTCGCGTTGGTGTCCGCCGGGGAGTGTGCGGGGGAGGGTGTCCGGTTCGCGCGGGAGGCGGGGATCCCGGTGTCCGCCGGGATCGTGTTCGGGCTTGTCGCCGGGGCCGTGCTGGTGTTGCGGCGGCGCTGGCCGATCGCTGTCGTCCTGGTGTCGATCGCCGTCGCGCCGGCCCAGATGGGCTATCTGATGGGCGTCGTCGGGCTGTACACGCTCGCCGCCTCCGAGCTGCCCCGGCGGATCATCGGGGCGCTGGCCGGAATGGCGATGGTGGGGACGCTCATCGTGACGTTCGTGCGGTCGCACCAGGACATGGCGGACGGGAGTCTGAAGATCGGGGACTGGTTGGTTCCTGTCGTCGCCATCACCACGTCGTTGGGTGTGACCGCGCCGCCGTTGCTGCTCGGGTTGTACGTGGGGGCGCGGCGGCGGTTGATGGAGAGTCTCCGGGAGCGGGCGGACAGTCTGGAGCGGGAGCTTCAGTTGCTGGCCGAGCGGGCCGAGGAGCGGGCGGAGTGGGCGCGGAACGAGGAGCGGACGCGTATCGCCCGTGAGATGCACGACGTGGTGGCGCATCGGGTGAGTCTGATGGTGGTGCATGCGGCGGCTCTGCAGGCGATCGCCCGGAAGGATCCTGAGAAGGCTGTGCGGAATGCCGCTCTGGTGGGGGACATGGGGCGGCAGGCGTTGACCGAGTTGAGGGAGATGCTCGGGGTGTTGCGGTCGGGGGAGGGTCTGGAGCGGCGGGTGCAGGGTGTGCCGTTGGCGGCGGTGGGGGTGGCCGCGGCGGTGGCGGCGTCTCGTGCCGCGTCGGGTGGTGAGGGTGTGGGGGACGGGCCGTGTCTGTCCGAGTTGGAGGAGTTGGTCGGGCAGTCGGCGGCGGCGGGGATGGTGGTGGCGCTGTCGGTCGAGGGGGATGTGCGGTTGTACTGCGCGGAGGTCGAGCAGACGGCGTACCGGGTGGTGCAGGAGGCGTTGACGAACGTCCACAAGCACGCGGCGGGTGCGAAGACGCACGTACGGCTGGCGCATCGGGGTGGCGAGATCGCGATGCAGGTGGAGAACGAGCCGCCGCCCGAGCCGGTGTCGGGCTCTTCGGTGCGGTTTCCGTCCGGGGGCAATGGTCTGCTCGGGATGAAGGAGCGGGTTGCCGCGTTGGGCGGGGTGTTCGTGTCCGGGCCGACGGAGGCCGGGGGGTTTCGGGTGTCGGCGGTCATTCCGACCCGGGCCTAGTTGCTCATGACCCAGGCCTGGTGGCTGGTGGTTTGGCCTGGGGTGTTGCCCTGCGCCGGGGTGCCTGGGTGGGTTTCAGGGGGCTGTCAGGCGTATGGGTTCCAGGCCGGTGATCAGGGTGGTGAGGGCCTGGTCGAGGTCGGGGCCGAGGTACCAGTCTCCGGTGTGGTCGAGGGCGTAGACGCGGCCTGTCGTGTCGATGGCGAGGAGGGTCTGGGTCTCGGGTTCCTCGCCGAGGGGGCAGACCTCGGTGTCGAGGGCGCGGCCGAGGTCGGCGAGGGTGCGGGCCATGTGGAGGCCGTGCAGGGGGTCGAGGTGCAGGGCGGTGGGGGCGAGCTGGCGGCCGGGGCCGGGGGGTGTGATGTGCAGGCCGCCGAACTCGGCCCAGGCTTCGACGGCGGCGGGGAAGACGGCGTGGCGGTGTCCGGCGGGGGAGGCGTGGCCGCGTAGGGCGTCGGCCCAGATCTCGGCCTGTTTTATGTCCCAGCGGCCTGGTTGCCAGCCTGCGGCGCGCAGTGCGGTGTCGACGGCGACGGGGAAGCGGGTCGGGGATCCCCCCTGGCCGAACGGGGTTGGGGGCTTGGGGGGTGTGGTGCGGTCGGTGTGCATCTGCCCTTCGATCGTCGAGGTCATGGACCGGCGCGGGCGCGTGCTCGGTGCGGCGCCGTCGTGCGGTGGGTCTTGGGGAGGGGTCTTCGGGAGGGGATGGGGCCCGGGGTGAGGTGGGGCGTCAGCCTGTGGGGGTCGACGAGTCGACTATGCGGACGCCGAAGTGGGCGCTGAGTGCTGTGCAGGAGCGGCAGGGTGTGGCGAAGCTGCCGTGGAGGGGGTCGCCGTCCTCGCGGATGCGGCGGGTGGTGAGTTTGGCTTGTTTGAGTGCTCTGCGGGCTTCGCCGTTGGTCATGGGTTTGCGGGCGGCGCGTCGGCTGCGGCCTTCGTCGGCGAGGGTGATCTGCCGGGATATGAGGAGTGCCTCGGCGCAGCGGCCGGTGGAGCGGTCGCGTTGGGTGCTGGCGAGGGTGTCCAGGAAGTCCTGGACGAGGGGGTGCAGGGCGGGTGGCTGGTCGGTGCGTGCGGCGGTGCCGGTGAGGGTGGCGCCGCGTACGGAGAGGGCGGCGGCGACGGTGGGGAGTATGCCGTCGCGGCGGTGGCGGAGGGTGGGGACGCGGGGCGTCTCGTTGGTGCTCCAGCCGACGCGTGGGTCGCCGCCGGGTCTGCCGGTCGTACCGGGTGTTCCGGGTGTGGGTGGCTCCGTCGGGTGGTCTGTCGGCCGCCCTGTCGGCCTTCCCGTCTGAGTCCCTGTCTGTGTCGCGTTCATGATCGTCATCCCCTCCGGTGTCTCCCCCGTACAACGCTCCGGCGGACACAGAGTGCCAAACGGCGTGCCTGGTGCGGTAGCTGGGGCGGTGTGACACGCCCGGGCTTCGTCGGACCGTCACGGCGGGGTGACGGCAGGTCACGGAAGCGGGGGGCCGTTGACCGGCGCCGGTGACCGGTGTCGGCGTACCGCATAGGCTGTCGGGCAGCCGCGATCCGCAGCGTCGTCCGGGTTGCTGTCCGCACTGATGTGCTGACGGGTGGGACGGCGGTGATGTGACGTGACGTGTTGTGACAGACGTACGGGTCGTACTGATGTACAGGCCTTTTTAAACGCCGCAGGGGGCAACCGCCATGACGACAGGTCGGCTCGGGCAGCGAGTCGTGCCGCCGAACGCGGCCTATGCCGGGCAGGTCGTGCACTTCCCGGATCCGGTACGGGCCACTCGGCACCCGAGTGGGGTACGGGTGGACGAAGGCGGCTATCCCGACTTCTCGCTCTACGCGCGTGCGGCGGCGGAGATCGCCGAGCCGCCCGAGGGCTTCGGGGTCGACGAACTGCGGTTGACGGACTACGTGTCGGCGAACGCGGCGCTGGCCGCGTCCGGGCACGAGCTGTGGGACACGGTTCCGGCGGTGGCGACGCCGCACGGCTGGACCTGGCACCACGTGGCCGGTGGGCGGCGGCTGGAGCTCGTGCCGGTGGAGGTGAAGGCGCTGCTGCGGCATCACGGCGGGATCGCGACGTCTGGCGTCGACCAGCACAAGCGCGGTACGCGGCCCCTGCAGGAGACGCGGCCGGCGCATTTCGCGCTGCCGAAGTCGGCGGTGGCGGTGACCGAGCTGCAGGTGCAGGGCGTCGAGGAGGATCTCGGCTACCGGCTGCCGGGGGCGTACCGGTCGTTCCTGAAGGCGGCGGGCGGGTGTGCGCCGGTGGGCGCGGCGCTCGATGCCGAGCTGGGGCTGCTGGTGGACCAGCCGTTCTTCACGGTGCGGGACGAGGCGGCGGTCAACGACCTCGTGTATGTCAACAAGTGTCTGCGTGATCATCTGACGAAGGACTATCTGTGCGTCGGGTTCGTGCAGGGTGGTCTGCTGGCTGTGCGGGTGAGGGGTGAGAGGCTCGGTTCGGTGTGGTTCTGCGCGTACGACGACGCGCGGGACGTCGATCCGACGTGGCCGCCGGCCGACCGGGTGGAGCGGTTGCTGCTGCCGTGCGGTGACGACTTCGACCAGTTCCTGTCCCGGCTCGCGGGTAATCCGCCGGAGCTGGAGACGGTGGCGAACCTGATGGTGGACGGCGGTTTCGCGCGTGCGGTTCCGGTGCGGTCCCAGGCGGCTTCGGCGGCTTCCGCGTCCTCGGTGTCTTCGGTGGGGGAGTGACTGACCGATGGTGACTTTCGCGCAGGCGCAGGAGCACGCCGAGGAATGGGTCAACGGGGATGTGCCGTCGTACCAGCACCGGGAGGTGCGGGTGCGGGAGTTCGAGCTCGGGTTCGTGGTCTGGGCGGAGGACCGTGCCGAGGGTCCGCGTTCGGACGGGGGCGCGCAGCGGCTGGTCCTGGCCCGGGACAGCGGCGAGGCCACGCTGTGGCCCGCGCTGCCGGTCGGCGAGGTGATCCGCCGGTACGAGGAGGAGTACGGCCGTGCGGCCTCGGTCGAGGACGCGGTACCGGCGCCTCCGGCCCGGGTCGACCTGAACCAGACGTCGTTCCTGCTGACGCCGCCGGAGTGGTTGCAGGAGGCGGCGGACAAGCTGGGGATCCAGCCTGACCGGACCTCCGGTGGTGGGGCGGCGTCGGTTTCCGTGGCCTCCTCGGCCGGGGGGCCGGTGGACTCGGTGCCGCCGGGGGCCACGCCCTGGACCGGGACCGACACGACCGGTGTGGACGCGGGCGAGGACCGGTCCGTGCCCCTGCCCGCGACCGTGTTCTCGCCGCCGCTCGGCGACGAGGACCGCGACGCCTTCGACGGGGCGGCGACTCCAGGGCTTGCCGCGACCGCGGGGTACGGGTATCCGCAGGGGGCCGGTGCGCCCTCGTACGGTTACCCGCAGGGGGCGCCGGGTGCGCCCACCCCTCCGGCGCGGGCGCTCGCTCCCAACGCCGGTGAGATCGCCGACGCGGCGACGAGCAAGGCCCCGCCGCCACGCGGTGCCCGGGCCGCGAGCACCCCGCCTCCGCCGGGTGCGCCCGGAACTCCGGGCGCCCGTCCGGGAGTTGCGCCTCCTGGGCCGCCGGGACCCGGCTCCGCCGGTGGTTACGTGCCCACGCAGTTCGTGTCGGCCCTCAACGCTGAAGGCGCCGAAGGCGTCGGCCGGGCGGAAGAGGTCGGTGGCCCCCTTCCGGCCGGCGGACCGATTCGGCCGGGTGCGCCCGCTGGGGGCGTTCACCAGGCCGCGACGATGTTCTCCGGCCCCGGTGGGCCGGGCGCGGCCGGTGCGCCGCAGCCTCCGGCGGCTCCCGGGGTTCCGGGTGCGGGTCAGGCGCAGGGTGCCTCTGGTGGGTCCGGCCGGCTCGGGGTGTCCGGTGCTCCTCGGCCTCCGGGTCCGCCGAACCCGCCCGGCGCGCCCTTGCCTCCGGGTCCGCCCGGTGTTCCGGGTGCCCCTGGTGCCTCGAACCGGTCCGGCGTTCCGCACTCGCCCGGGGGGACTCCTCCCGACGGTGTCCACCAGGCCGCGACCATGTTCGCCGACCCCCAGGGCGGCGCCAACGTGCCCCGGCCGCCGGGCGCTCCTGGGAATCCCGGGGCTGCCCAGCCGCCGGGTGCTTCGGGTGCGCGGGGCGTGCCGTCCGCTCCTGGTGCTCCCCAGCCTCCCGGCGTTCCTGGGACCCCGGGTGCCGTGCACCATGCGGAGACCGTGCTGGCCGGTCCCCCGGTCGCCGGCCCCGGTATGCCCCCGCCGCCCCCGGCCGTCGGTGCGCCCGCTCCTCCCGGCCCGCCCAACGCCCCGGGGTTCCCCGGCGCTCCGGGCGCTGCCGGAGCATCCGGCGCTCCCGGTTTCCCCGGCAGCCCGGGTGCGCAGGGCGTCCATGGCGCGCCTGGTGGGCAGGGTGCTCCCGGTGCTCCGGGCGGCTATCCCCCCACCCCTGGTGCGCAAGGTGCGCAAGGTGCTCCAGGGGCGCCGGGTGCTCCCGGTTTCCCCGGTGGGTCCGGTGCCCCGGGTGTCCCTGGCGCGCCTCCCGGCGTCCCGCGGCCCCCTGGGTCGCCCGGTGCGACGCCCCCGCCTCCCGGTGGTCGTCCGGTGCCCGGCATGCCCGCGCCGGGTGGCCAGCCTGTGCCCGGTATGGCGGCGCCCGGTTTCGCGGGGCACCCCCAGTCGGCGTCCGCCGCCGGGTTTCCGCCGCCGCCCGCGCCGAACCTCGCCGCCCCGGCCGGCCCTCAGTCCCCCTCGTACGGCTACCCCCCGCCCGGGCAGCCCACGGTCGGTCCCGGCTACCAGGCAGTGCTCCGCTACCGGGCGCCCGACGGGTCCGAGCAGCAGGTGATCCGGCGGTCCGCGCCGGGGACGCCGCATCCGGAGTGGCAGATCTTCCACGAGCTGCGGGCGATGAGCATTCCGCCGGATCAGGTTCTCGAACTGCACACCGAGTTGGAGAGCTGTGAGCTGCCGGGTGCCTACTGCGCGCGCATGATCCGCGAGCAGTGGCCCAACGCCCGGATCACAAGCATCGCGCCCTACGGCACCGATCACGCGAGCCGCCAGCAGGGCATGGGTCAACTCCTCGCGCATCAGGGCGAGTTGCATCAGGTGGCGGATGGTCCGGCACGGCCGGGGCCGGTGCGTACGCCGCTTCCGCCCGTGCAGCCCGCGCCGCCGATCCCCCCGGAGGGGGCCGCGCAGGAGCTGGCCGGCGCCTTCGGGCCCGGGGTGTTCCGGTTCGACCAGGCGGCGGTGTCGAGGCAGGGGGTGCCGCCGATCGTGGCGCACACCCTGGTCGTCGCCGGGTTGCCCACCGACATGGGGCCGTTCTTCTGGGCCCAGGCCCAGCCGGGGCGGCCGGTGCCGACACTCGCCGAGCTGGCGCAGGAGCGTGGGGTGCGGCCGGCGTCGGACGCCGGGTCGTATCTCGTGATGGGCAGTGACTTCGGCAAGGCGATCTGTGTGCAGTACGGGACGGCGAACATCGTCGCGGTGCCCGTGGAGGCGGGGCCGGGCGGAGCGCCCGTACCGCCGCAGTTCGTGAACACGGGGCTGCTCGAGTTCACGCGCTGTCTCGCGCTGCTCGGCCGTATGTGGCGGCTGCGCTACGGCCTCAACCAGGAGCAGGCGGGCCGCTGGACCGTCGACTTCCAGGCTCAGCTCGCCTCCCTCGACGCGGCGGCGCTCGGCTCCCCGGAGAGCTGGTGGGCGGTGCTGCTGGAGCAGATGTGGGACGGGTTGTTGTGACCCGCTGAGGACTGCGGGGAGGGGGCGGGTGGCCGTACGGCCACCCGCCCCCTCCTCTTGGTGCAGGCCGTGACCCGGCCCGGAGTGTCGCGTTAGGCACATTTCATCCCGATCCATCAAGATGTGCGCGAAATCATTACGTCGTACGCGGAGAGGGGTCGCAGGATGAGCGGCGCAGCGATGTCGCACGGTTTCGTGGCCGGATTCGGGGCCGGACGGGGGCGCGGATACCGGCCCGATCAGGTCGACGCGTACGCCGCCGCGCTCTCCGCGGAGCGGGACGCCGCCTGGGAGCGGGCCGCGCGGCTGACCGTGCTCGCCCGGGAGATGGACGTGGAGTCGGAGCGGTTGCGGGAGGTCGTTTCGGCGCTGGAGCCGCAGACCTACGACACCCTCGGTGAACGTGCCCGGCGTCTCTTCGAGTTGGGCGTCGAGGAGGCCACCGCCGTGCGGGAGTGGGGGCGGAGCGAGGCGCGGCAGCTGGTCGCGGCGGCCGAGGCCCACGCCGACGCCCTGCTGGAGGCCGCGGGCGCCGACGCCGAGACCGTACGGACCGAGGCCGAGGAACGTGCCCGGCACCGGCTGCTCGCCGCCCGCGCGGAGGCCGACGAGATCCGGATCGGGGCCCGGCGCGAGGTCAAGGAGGGCCGGGGGGAGGCGCTGGCCGCGTTGCGCGAGATGCGGCTGCGGACCTCGGGGCTGCTCGCCGAGCAGGAGAAGGAGTACGCCGAGCGGTGGGCCGAGGCGGAACGGCTCGCCGCCGGGCGTGAAGTCGCCCTGGAGGCGCGGAACATGGAACGGGTGGCGGTTGCCGAGGCCGCGCTGTCCGAGGCGGAGCGGGCCTTCGCGGAGGCCGAGGGATCGGTCGGGCGCACCGAGGAGGACGCCCGGATCCGCGCCGCCGAGATCCTCGCCGAGGCCCGCGTCCAGGAGGAGCGCCTCGCCCGCGAGACGGAACGCGTGCTGCGGGAGCACGGGCAGGAGTGGGACGACGTACAGGCCCACATGGACCACGTACGCAGCAGCCTGACCACGCTCACGGGGCGGGCAACGGCGGAGTAGGGGGCGGCCGAAGTTGTGAAGTATGGCCAATGAGCCACCTGGTGGACGGGCTTGCGCCATGATGTACGCACTCGTGGTGGTGTGGGGGACGCAAGGGGGATGCCACATGAGTGTCGAACCGGTGCCACCCGTGCGGGTGTTCGTTTCGTACGCGCATGACAGTCAGCAACACGTGGCGCGGGTCAGGGAGTTGTGGCAGCTGCTGCGCTCGTGCGGGGTCGACGCCGAGCTGGATCTGCCCGCGGACGAGAGCCGCCAGGACTGGGCCCTGTGGATGCTGCGCGGCATCCGCGACAGCCGGTACGTGATCGTCGTCGCCTCGCCGGAGTACCGGCGCAGGGCCGACGGGGATGCCCCGGCCGGTGTGGGGTTGGGTGTGCGGTGGGAGGCGCGGCTGCTGCGGAACATGCTGTACGAGGATCACGATGCCGCCCTCGACCGGATCATCCCCGTTGTCCTGCCCGGGGGTTCACCCGACGATCTGCCCATGTGGCTGTGCCGGTGGACGGACACCTTCTACCGGCTCGACGAACTCACCGTCACGGGAGTCGACCGGCTGCTGCGGAAGCTGACGGGGCAACCGTGCGAGACGGTGCCGGAGTTGGAGCCGATGGTGCGGCCGGCGCCTCGGGGGCAGGGGGACGAGGTGGCCGTGGTGAGTGCGGGGGGTGGATCGCCGGCCGTGGGTGCCGTGGGCGTCGTGGAGGGAGGGCGGGGCGTGGTGCCTCCTGCGTCGGCTTCGGCGGAGTTCGTGTTCCCGGAGCCAAAGGTCCTGCTGGACAGCCTCGTTGCCTGTGAAGGCCTCCACCGGCTCGGCGACCGGCACGAGTTGCTGGGTCTGATGGGCGAGAACCTGGGTCTCGGGCACCCGTTCTCCGTTGCGGAGAGCGCCGATGCCCGGACACACCTGCGCTCACTCGTCCGCCGTGTCGAGCGCACCGCCCTGCTGCGGGATGCCGTGCTCAAGGCCCTGTACCTCGCCCTGGTGGAGATCGCGCCGGACGACAGCGGCACGCGCGGCGTGCGAGAACTGCTCGTCGTCCATGGTCTGGCCCTCGGGGAGGAGTGAGTGTTCGACGCTCTGCGTCGGCGTGGCCTCGGCCGGCCGGCCCGGGACGAGGCCGACCCGCCGGCAGCGCCCACCCGGCAGTACCAGCACGGGGTCCCGCGACAGGACCAGGGGAACCTGCGGGGGAACCCGCATGAGAATCAGCATGAGAATCAGCATGAGGAGCAGCATGAGTACCGGCAGGAGAACCAGCTGCTGACGGTGATCCTGCTCGGTGTCGAGAGGCTGTCGACGCCTGCGGCCCGCGATGAACTGCTTCGCTACGCCGGACACGGGCTCAGCGAGGACACTCCACACTCCATGGTCGCCCGCGACCATCTGCGGTCCGTCATCGAGACTGCCCGGCGCGCGGAAGGCGCGTTGGAGTCGCTGCGGGACGTGCTCAAGGACATCGAGCCCGGTGACGTCGGTACCGTCTGGTTCGACCTCGCGGTCACCGTGCTCACCGTGGACGGCCCGCTGCCTCGTCGTCAGATGATCGACCTCGTCACTGAACTGCGCTGCTGCACGCCGGAGTTCGGCGGAAGGGTGGTGGCCCAGTACCTGTCCGAGCGGCGCGGCGGCGATCGGCCGCTGGGTGACGGCGTGTTCGCCTTCACCCTGCCGAGGGTGCTTCAGGAGCTCTTCGACGCACGGCGTGCCGTGGGCGAACCGGGCGGCCCGCGAGCCGACCTGCTGGACTTCCTTCAGCTGATGCTCGTGGAGGCCGGCGGCACGGCGACGAGGAGCAGCCTGGTCGACGCCTTGGTCGGCGTCCTGGGGCCGGACCGGGCCCGCGTCCGTGCGGCGGGCGACGAGTCGCAGCTCCAGACCATCATCCAGATACGGGTGGAGGAGGAGGGGGACCCGCCCGGCGACCTCCCCTTCCATCGGCGTCACTACTCGTTGCGCGGCTTCCACTACGTGCGCACCGGCGACGACCGGCCCGTCTTCCAGAGCTCACGGGCCGGGCCCGGACTGTTCACCGGCGACGAACTCGACCGCCGGGGACAGGAGTTCGTGGCCGGCTGGAGCGAGCCCTGGTTCGCGGCCCGGGGCGGGAGCAAGCGGGTGGAGTTCCTGCTGCCGCACTCGCTGCTCGGGTATCCCGCCGACGCGTGGTCGACCTCGCCCAGGGCGCAGATCGGTTTCAACGCCCAGGTCGTCGTCCGGTCCCTGGCCCGCTACCAGGACCCCGCGCTCCACGACGACTGGATCATCCGCTGGAAGGCGCTCGACCGGGACTGCCCCCGTGGCGACGCGCTGAAGCGCATCGGATGGATGGGCGTCGGCGCCGGGACGGGCCAGTCGGGCGGCGAGAACTCACCCGATCCGCAGTTCAGTTGGCCGGTCGGCAAGTACCCGCCCCTCCAGCTGTCGGCCCTCGCGGACATCGAGGACTGGCTGATGGAGAACGCCGACATGGCCTGTCTGGGCCTGGCCGCCCCCTACGGCGACCAGGATCCCCTCCTCCAGGAGGCGGTGTGCGAAGCCCTGGTGGCGTACGGCATCCCCGCCATGGTGTGGCGCCGGGACCCGGGCGATCCCGGTCTGCTGCTCGACGCGCTGCGCAGGACCGCACCGCCCGCCCTGCTGGCCGACCTGCCGCACAGCGTGCACCAGGGCCGCAAACGCAGCCGGTACGACGACATGGACGTACGACGTCAGGTCACCCTGCTGTGGGACGACCCGAACTGTGTCCACAGCGATCAGGACCACCAGATGTCCGGCACCCGCGGGGCCGGCGAAGGAGCGCCATGACACAGCGGCCGGACAGCCAGGACTGGTGGGTCTACCAGGGCGTCGGCACCCCGCACGACGGTATCCGTCGGCTGCCCCCGGCGCCTCCCTGGCGGGCTTTCCGCTACGGAGGTGCCGACCCCGGCAGTCTGCCCGAGCCGCCGTCCCAACCGGACCGGGACACCGTACGGCGCCACCTCGGCCGGACCGGGCAGGGAGCGGCGTACCAGGCGGCCGACAAGGAGATCCACCTCGTCAACCTCGCCCTGCATCTGCGCCGTCCGCTCCTGCTCACCGGTAAGCCGGGCACCGGGAAGTCCACCCTCGCCTACGCCGTCGCTCACGAGCTGAAACTCGGCCCGGTCCTGCGCTGGGCCGTCACCAGCCGCTCCACCCTCAAGGACGGCCTGTACGAGTACGACGCCGTCGGCCGGCTGTACGACGCCGGTCTGCGCAACGCGGGTGCCCTCGCGGGCCGTGACGCCCCGGTCCCGGAACCGCCGGACATCGGCAAGTACCTGTGGCTCGGCCCGCTGGGCACGGCGCTGCTGCCCTGGGCGCGTCCCCGGGTCCTGCTGATCGACGAGATCGACAAGGGTGACATGGACTTCCCCAACGATCTGCTGAACGTCTTCGAGGAGGGCGAGTTCGTCATCCCCGAACTGGCCCGACTGGGGCCGGGCGGACAGACGGTGAAGACGGCCGACCGCCGGCTCGCCGAGGTCGACGGGGGTGAAGTGGCCTGCGCGGAGTTCCCGTTGGTGGTGCTGACCAGTAACGAGGAACGCGAGTTCCCGATGGCTTTCCTACGGCGCTGCATCCGCCTGGAGATCGGCGCGGCGGACGTGGATCGGCTGGCCGGCATCGTCGCCGCCCACCTC
Source organism: Streptomyces sp. AK08-02 (assembly GCF_033795085.1). NCBI lineage: Bacteria > Bacillati > Actinomycetota > Actinomycetes > Kitasatosporales > Streptomycetaceae > Streptomyces > Streptomyces sp. AK08-02. Next base: position 133,874 of record NZ_JARAZV010000014.1, on the reverse strand, counting down.
GGTCGGCTGGAAGACCCGGGTGAGGCAGGGGAAGCGGAAGGGCCGGGAGGTCAGGGAGATCCGGGAGGTTCGGGCCGTTCAGGTCGTTCGGGATCCGATGCTTCCGGGCGGGCGGCGACCCGGGCTCGGCTCATCTCCGAGTTCCTCACCAGGCAACGGGAGTTGGGGCCGCTCGCCAACGACCAGCTACTGAACGCGCTGCTGATGGCGGAACGGGGCCTGGGGGACGGGGAGGTCGGCCAGAGCCTGGTGCGCGACCATCTGATGCGTCCGCTGGACCAGGGCTGAGGGGCTGCCGTGCCGAGGGACATGGCGCGAGGCTTCGCGGGCGGGGCGGCGCGGGGTGCGCCGAGGGCGGGCCGGGGACCGGGCGCCTTACCCCAGGCGGGGACGGCCGTGCCGGGCGGCGGCTCGCGGGCGGAGGGCGCCGACGGTGTCCTGCGCGAGGAACTCGGCCGACTGCTCGCCGCCGGTGCCCTGGGGCCGGCCGGCGGCTCGGACCCGGGTGCGGGAGCCGGAGCGGGCGCCGCGCCGGACGTACTGGACGCCTGCGACGTGCTCGACGTGCTGTGGATCGCCCAGCTCAGCGGCCTCACCCCGGAGGGCCGGCCGGGAGAGTCGCCCGAGTCGCCGGTGTCGACTGAGTCACCCATGTCGTCCGTGTCGTCCGTGGGACCGGGCCGGGGTTCCACGACGGCCGCCGCCGCTCCAACCCCATCGGCCTCCGACGCATCCCCCGCATCCGCCGCCTCTTCCTCGGCCTCGGCCATGTCGAACCCTGAGTGGCCTCCCGGCTCCGGCCGGGGGGCCGCCTCCCCGCAAATCCCCGCCGCCCGGCTTCACCTGCCCGGCGGGCCGCGCGGTGTCCCGTCCGCACCCGGCGGCGCCTACGCCATCCGCGTCGCCCAACCGGCCGCGCTCCCCGACGTACTGTCCCTGACCCGCGCACTGCGCCCGCTGCGCCAGACGGTCCCCTCGGCCCATGCCCGCACCCTCGACGTCCCGGCCACCGCAGCCGCCTCCGGCGACACGGGACTGCTGCTGCCGGTGCTGCGCCCGGCCACCGAACGCCGGTTCTCCGTGGACCTGTTGGTCGACGTCGGCACGACGATGACCGTCTGGCACCGGCTCGCCGGGGAACTGCGCACCCTGCTCGAACGGCACGGCACCTTCGCCGACGTACGCGCCTGGGCGCTGCACACGGACGGTCCGGAGCCGAGGCTGGCCCCCTTCCGGCGCGGCCCGCAGGCGCCGTCCACCACCCGGCGCTGGGGTGAGGTTCTGTACGACCCCACCGGACGCCGGGTCGTGCTGGTCCTGACGGACGGCGTCGGCCCGTCCTGGTACGGCGCCGAACTGCCCAGCACGCTGGCCCGCTGGTCCGGGCAACGCCCCGTGGCCGCGCTCCAGGTCCTGCCGAGCCGTCTGTGGCACCGTACGGCGCTGCGTACGGCGGCCGTCCGGGCCCGGGGATCGGCGGCGCCCCGGGCGACGATCGAGGCGGTCTCGTCCGCTCCGCTGCCCGGGATCGCACGAGGCCGAGCGGGCATGGCCGACCGGGCCCGGGTCGACTGGATGCCGGTACTGGAGGTTTCGGAGCCGTGGCTCAGCCCGTGGGCCCGGCTGGTCTCCGGCCGCACGAGCGACTGGACGCCCCTGCGCGCGACCGCGCTGACGGTCGTGGACCGGCCGGTACGCGCCACCCCGGCCGACGAGCCCGACACCCCGGCCAAGTGGATCGAACGGTTCGAGGCGGGCTACTCCCCGGACGCCTTCCGCCTCCTGCGGCTGCTTTCCGCCGCCCCGCTCAGCCTGCCCGTGATGCGCCTGGTCCAGCGCGCCCTGCTTCCGGCGTCCACCCCGATGCACCTCGCGGAGCTGTTCCTCTCCGGGCTCCTGGTCCGTCGTACCCCGGTGGAACCGGGTGAGAACCCCGACTCGGTGGTGTACGACTTCCGGGACGGCGTACGGGACGCGCTGCTGGCCCGGATGACCCGCACGGAGTCCCTGCGGGTGCTGCGGCAGGTGACCGAGGGCGTGAGCGAGCGGGTGGCGGCGACCCTGGGCGGTGTGACCGACTTCGCCGCGCTGATGGCGGCGGGGGAGGGCGGGGCCGGGGGCGCGGTACTGGACGGCCTCGAACTCCCCGAGGACAGCCGGGCGTTCGCCGAGGTCGCGCTGGCGGTCATCGGTGGGGCGGGGGGTGACTACCGGTGGCTGACGGATCAGTTGGCGGGGAGTGCGGCGGCGGGGGGTACGCCGACGGGCGGGAGTACGGGCGCCGCAGAAGCGCGGGCAGGGGTAGGAACAGGAACAGGGGCAGGGGCAGGGACAGAGCCACAGACCGAGACCGAGACCGAGACTGAGACTGAGACTGAGGCGGATGAGTATGAGGAGCGGGGGTCGGTCGGGGCCCGCCTCGCGGTCAGGCTGGGGCGGGGGCTGGGACGGCTCTCCGGTCGGCGGTGGGGTTCGCGACCTGCGGATTCCGGTGCCGGCGACGGCTCGGAGCACGCCCGGGCGGAAGTCCCGGTGCCGCCCTGGGCCGGTTCGGTGCCGGCGCCGTACATTCCCCGCGCCGAGGCCGCCGATGTCCTGGCGGTGCTGCGCAGGGGCGCACCCTCGACCGTCGTGAGCTATCCGGTCGACCGGGTGGCGGAGTGTGTGATCGAGGGGGCCCCCGGTGCGGGCAAGACGGCGCTGGCCCTCCACTGTGTGCGGGAGCTACTGGGCGCGGCGGGGTTCACCACCGTCTACTGGATCCGGGTCGGCAGCGGAGCGGACTTCGAGGTCGATCTCACCTCGCTCGCAACCGAGTTGGGGATCCCCGACGAGGGCGATGCGCCTCGCCGGATGAACGGCCTCACCCGGTATCTGCGCGAGCACCCCGGCTGGCTGCTGATCTATGACGGAGTCACCCCCGAGTTCTCTCCGCACTGGTTGCCACCGGAGGGCTACGGCAGCCTGCTGGTGACCGCTGACACGGACGCGTCCTGGCCCTGGCCGGACAGCATGTTCTGGCGTACGCACGAGCGGGTGAGGGTGGGCGAGCTGAGCCCCCTCCAGGTTCTGAACCACCTGCGCACGACACTCGCCGACGAACGCGGAGAACTGTGGGAGCGGGACGACGAGTTGGCCGATCTGGCGGCGGTGACAGGGAGGTACCCGCGCGACCTCGGGCAGGCCGTGGCGGCTGTCAGGGGCGCTCGTCGGCCCGTCCACGTCCATGTCGAGCAGGTGCTGACGAAGCGACTGGAGGCCGCGGGGGGCGACGAGTTCAGGGATTCCCTCGTCTGGCTCGCGCGTGACGGTGTGTTCGTCGGCACCGGGGTGGTCGCGTGGCCCGGGGTGGTGCTGACCACGGTGATCGAGGACCTGCCGGGTGCCATCGAGGTCCACTGGCAGGGCCGTTCGCACATGGCGGTGTTCCGATGGGACCGAGCCTGCGGAATTCCCCAGCTGACCCTGCTGAGGGTGCCGGGGCTGGTTCCCTCACACTCCGATCTCCCCCGCGAGGACGAGTACGCCGGCCTCGTCGCGGCGTGGTACGCCCCGTCGGCGAGTACCCGGGACGCACCGCTGATCCGGCTGCGGCCCGGCTCCGCGCCGGTGAACGGCCTGCCCACCGGGACCGCGCTGATCGACATGGCCGGAGGGCCCCGCGCCCTGACCACGGCCTCGAACTCGGCCTCGGACCCGGCCGGGGGTTCGGCGGGGACGATCGAGGTCACCCCGGGACTGCTGGCGGACCTCGCGGCCGGCGTCCGCGCCCGTGACCGTATGCCGGTGGCGCCGCAGCCCACGCGCGAGGCCCCGCAGCCGCCGTATTTCTATCTCAGCTGTGTTCATGGAGCGGGCGGTGGCAGCGAAAGGCGCTTCTTCCGCGATCTGACCGCCGAGATCTCCCGACTGACCCCTGCCCTGGTCTCCGGTACGGGCTTCTTCGCCGAGGAGGAGCTGCGCGGCGACGAGAACCGGCAGGAGCGGACCAAACTCGCCCTCGCCAGCGCCCGGGTCTTCGTACCGCTCTACTCGCGCCAGTATTTCGCCAGCGAGTGGTGTGGCAAGGAGTGGGACGCCTTCAGCCGCCGTCGGCTGTTCGCGTCGGAGAGCGACGGTGTCTCCGCGATCGTGCCCGTCCTCTGGGCCGGCATCGACGAGTGGCGACAACCCATCGCCACCCGCTCGGTCCCCTACATCGACCACCGGTTCGGCGGCAGCTACCCGACGGAGGGCCTGGCCAGGCTGATGGACCAGGAGAACCGCTTCGAGTACTGGCATGTGGTGCGCAGGACCGCGCGCGCCGTCGTCAGCGCGGCCGAGTCGACCAGCCTGAGCCCCTGCGACCTCAGCCTGTTCGAGGACCTGAAGAACGCCTTCGACGACTCCGGCTGGTGGGGCTGAGGCCCAGCTCAACCGTTTCCGGCCCCTACTGGTCCTTACCGACCTCTACTGGTCGCTCTCCAGCACCGGAAACCTTCGGGGCGCCAGCACCAGCAGCACCACGAACGCCAGTGCCGCCGCGCCCGCCGCGCCGAAGTACACCGAGTGCACCGCGTCCGCGATGGCCCGCCGGGTCGCCTCCGGGGTGACGCTCGCGCCCAGTGCCCTGGTCACCGAGTCCAGGTCGCCCGCGCCGCCCAGCCGGGACGCCAGTACGCCGTTGGCCACCGCGCCGAACAGGGCCGCTCCGATCGTCTGGCCGCTCTGCCGGCAGAAGAGCACCGACGCCGTCGTCGTGCCGCGCTCCGACCAGCCGACCGTCGACTGGACGCCCACTATCAGCGGGAGTTGGAAGAGGCCGAGAGCGCCGCCGAGCAGCAGCATCAGAAGCGTGGGCTGCCAGGGCGAGCCCGGATAGGGCAGGAAGGGGAACGCCAGCAGGATCAGGGTCGCCGTGCCGATGCCGAGCAGCGCCGTGTCGCGGAAGCCGATCCTGCGGTACACGTGCTGGCTCAGCGCCGCCGACACCGGCCAGCTCAACGTCCATACGGACAGCACGAATCCGGCGGCGATCGGGGTCAGGCCAAGCACCGACTGGGCGTACGTCGGCAGGAACACCGTCGGGGCCACCATCAGCAGGCCCAGCGCGCCCAGCGACAGGTTGACCGCCGCGATCGTGGGGCGCCGCCACACCCACCCGGGGATGATCGGCTCCGCCGCCCGGCGTTCGATCACGACGACGAGCAGCACGAGGGCAAGTCCCGTACCGAAGAAGGCGGTTGACGGCCACGACAGCCAGGGCCAGGCCACGCCCCCCTGGACGAGGGCGGTCAGGAGTACGCCGCCGCACGCGAACACCGTGAGCGCGCCGGCCCAGTCGACGCGTGGACGGGTGCCGGAGGTGTCGCGCCGCGGTTCGTGGAGGTGGCGGGCCAGGAGCCACATCGCCACCGCGCCGACGGGGAGGTTGACGAGGAAGATCCAGCGCCAGCCCGCGTAGCCGGCCAGCACTCCGCCCACCGCGGGTCCCGCGACTGCGGCGGTCGCCCAGACGGTCGACAACCTGGCCTGGATCTTGGGGCGTTGTTCGAGTGGGTAGAGGTCGGCGGCCAGCGTCTGGACCGTGCCCTGGAGGGCGCCGCCGCCGAGGCCCTGGATGATCCGGAACGCGATCAGCGCACCCATGTTCCAGGCCAGGGCGCAGAGGAGCGAGCCGGCGAGGAACAGGGCGCAGCCCGCTATCAGGACCGGTTTGCGGCCGAAGGTGTCGGAGAGTTTGCCGTACACCGGGAGGGTGACCGTGACGGCCAGCAGGTAGCCCGAGAACAGCCAGGAGAAGACGGAGAAGCCGCCGAGGTCGCCGACGATCTGCGGTACGGCGGTGGACACGATGGTGGAGTCGAGCGCGGCCAGCGCCATCGACAGCATCAGGGCCGCGACGACGGCCCCTCGTTTCTCGGTTCCGGCGCGCCGCGCGGTGTCGCGTCGTATCGCGGGTCCTGTACGGCGGCTGCTGCCCACCAGGTTCCTTTCCCCCTGCATCTATCTGCCGTCGACCACTCTGCCACTTGAGCCTCGCGTGGCGGGAGGGTGGAGGCGACCCCGAGATCCGCTCCACCGACGGGTGGACTGCCCCTAGGGGTACCTCCTTACTACGGCTCGGGGAGGGCTCGTACCGACGGAGGACGAGACGGGACCCCGACCGTCCTTAACCTGGTTTTACGCCGGTGGGGACGGCGTTCCTGAACCTCGGGGGTGGGGTTTACCCCCGCAGAAGACTGGGCCGGGCACCAGAGACCCGGACCCCGTCCGACCAGCAGACTCATAGCCGTACCGCAGGGCAACGCATCCACATGAGAATCCGCATCGGCGGGATTCAGTGCGCTTCGGCACTGACCGACTTAGGAGACATACCGTGACATCGGCTGTGACAATCACCAGGCACGGGGGCACTGGAGGGCGTACGGCCGTTGCCGCACGGGCGCGGCAGGTCGTGAAGGCGTACGGGTCCGGTGAGACCCGCGTCGTCGCCCTGGACCAGGTCGACGTGGACATCGCGCGGGGACAGTTCACCGCGATCATGGGCCCCTCGGGCTCCGGCAAGTCGACCCTCATGCACTGCCTCGCCGGTCTCGACACCGTGACGTCCGGGCAGATCCACCTCGACGACACCGAGATCACCGGGCTCAAGGACAAGAAGCTGACGCAACTGCGCCGGGACCGGATCGGGTTCATCTTCCAGGCGTTCAACCTGCTGCCGACGCTCAGCGCGCTGGAGAACATCACGCTCCCCATGGACATCGCGGGCCGCAAGCCGGACAAGGGCTGGCTGGCCCAGGTCGTCGAGACGGTGGGGCTGAAGGACAGGCTCAAGCACCGGCCCAACCAGCTCTCCGGCGGCCAGCAGCAACGTGTCGCCGTGGCAAGGGCGTTGGCGGCACGCCCCGAGATCATCTTCGGTGACGAGCCGACCGGAAACCTCGACTCCCGTGCGGGCGCTGAGGTGTTGGGCTTCCTGCGCCGCTCGGTGGACGAGCTCGGCCAGACCATCGTGATGGTCACGCACGACCCGGTGGCCGCCTCGTACGCCGACCGGGTGCTGTATCTGGCGGACGGGCGGATCGTCGACGAGATGTTCCGGCCGACCGCCGACAGCGTCCTCGACCGCATGAAGGACTTCGACGCGCGGGGGCGTACGTCATGACTGTGCTGAAGACCTCGATGCGCAACTTCTTCGCGCACAAGGGCCGGATGGCCCTCTCGGCGGTGGCCGTGCTGCTGTCGGTGGGGTTCGTGTGCGGGACGCTCGTCTTCACCGACACCATGAACACGACGTTCGACAAGCTCTTCTCGACCACGTCGTCCGACGTCACGGTGTCCCCGAAGGCGGCCAAGAGCGACGACACCCCGCAGAACGGGGTGCCCGAGTCGCTGCCGGCCTCCGTGCTCGCCAAGGCGCAGCAGGCCCAGGGCGTCAAGTCGGCCGAGGGCGCGGTCAGTTCGATGAACGTGACCGTCGTCAACAGCGACAACGAGAACATGGGGTCCACCACCGGCGCTCCGACCATCGCGGGCAACTGGACGCGCAACGACCTGCGTTCGATGGAGATCACCAGCGGTCACGCACCACGCGGGCCCACCGAGGTGATGGTCGACGCCGACACCGCCGACAAACACCACCTGAAGATGGGCGACGAGCTGCGCACCATCGCGCAGACAGGTGACATCAGGGCGCGGATCGTCGGCATCGCCACCTTCAAGGTGACCAACCCCGGGGCGGCCGTCGTCTACTTCGACACCGCCACCGCACAGCGCGAACTCCTCGGCGCCACCGGGCGGTTCACCCAGCTCAACGTCACGGCGGCCGACGGTGTCACCGACACCCGGCTCAAGCGGAACGTCACCCAGGCCCTCACGGCCGACGGTGTGTTCAAGGTGCAGACGCAGAAGGAGTTCTCCGACGAGAGCCGTCAGGGCATCGGCCAGTTCATGAACGTCATCAAGTACGCCATGCTCGGCTTCGCCGGAATCGCGTTCCTGGTCGGCATCTTCCTCATCATCAACACCTTCTCGATGCTGGTCGCCCAGCGGACCCGCGAGATCGGCCTGATGCGGGCGATCGGCTCCTCCCGCAAGCAGGTCAACCGGTCCGTGCTGGTGGAGGCACTGCTGCTCGGCTTCGTCGGATCGATCCTCGGTGTCGCCGCGGGGGTCGGCATCGCGATCGGCCTGATGAAGCTGATGGCGATGGCCGGCATGAACCTCTCCACCGACGACCTCACCGTCAAGGTGACCACCCCGGTGATCGGTCTGGTCCTCGGCGTCGTCGTCACCGTGCTCGCCGCCTACCTCCCCGCTCGCCGGGCGGGCAAGGTCTCCCCGATGGCCGCCCTGCGCGACGCCGGAACCCCGGCCGACGGCAAGGCGGGCCTCGTACGGGGTCTCATCGGCCTCGCCCTGACGGGTGCCGGCGGCTTCGCCCTCTACCTGGCCGCCAGCGCGGACAAGGCGAGCGACGGCTCACTCGTACTCGGCGCGGGCGTCGTGCTCTCGCTCCTCGGGTTCGTGATCATCGGCCCGCTGCTCGCCGGCGGTGTCGTACGGGTGCTCAGCGCCGTCCTCCTGCGGGGCTTCGGCCCGGTCGGCCGGCTGGCCGAGCGCAACGCCCTGCGCAACCCGCGCCGCACCGGCGCCACCGGCGCGGCCCTCATGATCGGCCTCGCCCTGGTCGCCTGTCTGTCGGTGGTCGGCTCCTCGATGGTCGCCTCGGCGACGAGCGAGCTCGACGCGTCGGTCGGCGCGGACTTCATCGTCGAGGGCAACCAGCGGATCGTGCCGCAGGCGGAACAGGCGATGCAGCGCACGCCCGGCCTGACCCACGTCACCCGCTACAAGGAGGTCGAGGTCACCCTGACCCCGCCCACCGGCAAGGGCGAGAAGACCCAACTGACGGCCGCCGACCCGACGTACGCCTCCGACCTGCGCCGCACCACCGTCTCGGGCACGCTGAGTGCCGCGTACGGAAACGACGCCATGTCGCTGGGCTCCGGGTACGCCAAGGACCACGGTGTGAAGGTCGGCGAGACGATGACCGTCGCCTTCAAGGGCGGCTCGACGGCGAAACTCAGGGTCGCCGCGATCACCGACGACGACGTGGCGATCGACAAGGGCTCGCAGTACCTGTCCATCGCGACGATGGAGAAGTACCTGCCGGCCGCCAAGGTCCCGCCGAGCAGCCTGATGTTCGCCTCGGCGAAGAAGGGCCAGGAGGAAACGGCGTACGCGGCCCTCAAGAAGGCGCTGGACCCGTACCCGCAGTACGACGTCCGCAACCAGGCCGACTACAAGCAGGAGCTGAAGGACCAGATCGGCCAGCTCCTCAACATGGTCTACGGCCTGCTGGCGCTGGCGATCATCGTGGCGGTACTGGGCGTGGTGAACACCCTGGCCCTGTCGGTGGTGGAGCGGACGCGGGAGATCGGCCTGATGCGGGCGATCGGCCTGTCGCGACTGCAGATGCGCCGGATGATCCGGCTGGAGTCGGTCGTGATCGCCCTCTTCGGCGCACTGCTCGGCCTGGGCCTGGGAATGGGCTGGGGCGCGACGGCCCAGCGACTGCTGGCGCTGGAGGGTCTGAAGGTGCTGGAGATTCCGTGGGTCACGATCGGCGGGGTGTTCGTCGGGTCGGCGTTCGTGGGCTTGATCGCGGCACTGGTACCGGCGTTCAGGGCGGGCCGGATGAACGTGCTGAACGCCATCGCCACGGACTGATCGGCTGACCGACCCGGGCGGGGGCCACGGGGAAACGGGGGGACTACGGGGGAAGACGGGGGAGCGGCGGCCTCGGTGAGCGTTCTTGACGCTCACCGAGGCCGCCGACGCGTGGTGCATGCGCGGGCGGCCTCCGGTCGGTACGCGCAGCTCGGCCCAGACGGTCTTGCCGGGGGCGGCAGGGCGAGGGGTGACGCCCCAGTCGTCCGCGAGAGCGGCCACGAGGAGCAGGCCTCGGCCGGACTCGGATGCCGGGTCGGGGGTCAGGGGTGCGGACGGGGGCAGCTTCTCGGCGCGGGTGTCGGTCACCTCGATGCGGAAGGTGCCCTTGGCCAGGGTGAGTTGGAGGTGGAAGTCCCGGCCGGGGACGTGACCGTGGCGTACGGCGTTGGCGGTCAGTTCTGCCGTGATGAGGGTGAGGGTCTCGTTGGGCGGGGTCGTGTAGGGGTGGCCCCAGTCGTTCAGGCGGTGCGAGACGAGCCGGCGGGCGAGGCGGGCGCCGCGTGGGGTCGATGTGAAGCGCATGGTGAACTCGCGTTCGGGCGCGGGGTGCTGTGGCATATGCCCGTTGGGGGGAGTTGCTGACTTCATGAGGTCAACGGTCGTCGACTCTGAGTAGCGTTGACCAGGAGTGACGCGCTGACGGGCACGGGCTGTACACGTGGGCGGTGCGGTTGTACGTGATGGTGGGCGTGACCGGTTTCCGGGCCGTGCGTTGGGCGGGCGGTGTCCGGTGACTTGATGGTCGTACGGGAGGAGTCGCGGCGTGGACGACGAGGTTCAGCAGCCGGAGTACGAGTTCGGGGCGGGCATTCTCCATGTGTTCGGGCGGCAGTTGAAGCTCTTCCGGGAGCGGGCGGGGATGGACCGCGCGAAGCTCGGGTCGCTGACCGGGTACTCGGCCTCGACGATCGCGTCGTTCGAGCAGGCGAGACGCATTCCGCCGCCGAAGCTCATCGACCTGGCCGATGAAGTGCTGGGGGCGGGTGGGGTGTTGAGCGCGAGCAAGGAGGAGATGGCTCGGGCCCAGTATCCGGCGTTCTTCCGGGACGCGGCCAAGTTGGAGGCCGAGGCGGTTGTACTGCATGTGTACGCCACCCAGGCGGTGCCAGGACTCTTGCAGACCGAGGAGTATGCGCGGGCGGTCTTCGCCATGTGGCGCCCGCAGCTGGACGAAGAGGTCATTGAGCAGCGGTTGGCCGCCCGACTGGCACGACAGGCGATCTTCGACCGGCGGCCCGTTCCGCATCTGAGTTTCGTGGTGGAGGAAGCTGTACTTCTGCGGCCGCTCGGTGGTGCAGCGGTATGGCGGGGGCAGTTGGAGCAGCTCCTGCTCATCGAGGAGAAGCGGAACGTGGAGATCCAGGTGATGCCGCTCTCCCGCCAGGAACATGCGGGATTGGCTGGACCGTTCACCTTGATGGAAATGAAGGATGGGCACAGGATCACCTACGCGGAGGTACAAGGCGACAGCCGTGTGCACACGGAGCGCCAGAGGGTCCGAGAGCTTGAACGTACGTACGGAACTCTGCGCGCGCAGGCCCACACTCCGGCAGAATCACGGGCGTTGATCGAGGAACTGTTGGGAGAGAGATGAGCGGGGAAAAGGCCAGGCTCGGCCTGGACGGACTGGCCTGGTTCAAGAGCAGTTACAGCGCTGGCAACGGCGGCGAATGCGTCGAGGTAGCCGCCCGCCCCGCCAGGGTCCACGTCCGCGACTCGAAGGACACAACCCGCGCCGCACTCGCCGTAGAACCCACGGCGTGGACCGCGTTCGTCGAGTTCGCGGCACTCTGAGCCGGGACACCCCGAGCCCAACAGGTCAACTACTGGCGGGGTGGGGAACGGGTGACAACCGCTGAACGCCGGATCAGGTGAAGAGGAGCGTGGGCTCCGAGAGGATGTCACGACCGACTTCGCTCTTGTAGATCAGATCGATGCTGCCGAAGCGGGCCTGGCCGTAGTCCAGGCCGAGCTCCGCCACCGCCTCCTTCACGGCTGCCTCGGAAGGGCCTTCGATCTCCAGGAAGGTGGGCAGGTCGGGCCAGGTGTCGAAGTCGTAGGTCACACCACCCAGTTGCCATTCTTCGCGGTAGTTCTGCTGGTAGCGGACCTGTCGCAGGCCGAGCGCCGCGAGGAGTTCCGCGGTCTTGGCCAGATCGTCGACCTCGATCTCGATCTCGGTGGTCCCGTGGATGTGCGTCGCGTCGGTGACCTGCTTCAGGGTGAGCGTGGTCCTGCCGCCCTCGTCACGCAACCGCAGCCACTGCTCGCCTTGCACGGTGTCGTTCTCGAAGATCAGGCGGGTGAACATGGTCTTGGGGAAGACCTGTTCCGCCCCGGCGGTGCGCAGAGCGCCGAGGGTGCCCTCCACGTCGATCTCCAGGAACTTCGCTTCGTATTCGTTCTGCGCCACGGTTCTCCTTGTCATGTGACGGTCTGAGCGGTCAGGTCGTGGAAGACTTCCCCGCCTCAGCCTGGGCATTGTCCCCAAGTCCACCCCCACCTTCATCTGGCCGGGCAACGCGTTTTCGATGTTCGACAGCCGACTCGTCCTCGCCGAGACCTACTCGGCCGAGCTCTCCGTCACCCACCCCGAGAAAACGAGCCGTACTTCCTCGACGCGCCTCACCTCGGCCACATCGGCACGCTCCTTGTTCGCGCGGTCGCTGGCCCACGCTGAAGAGGACGGTCATGTGGGGCTGGCGTTGTCCACAGGCGCGGCGCGGGTGGACGCGGCGACGTACGCTGGAGGCTCCCCGGCCCGTCACACGTGTCGGGCGGTTCGCGTTGCCCAACCCTCACAGTCCACGCCTCACGAAAGCTCGCTCATGAGTCTGCACGGTCTGCTCGACGTCGTAGTCAAGGACGCCGCCCTCGCGGAAGCGATCAAGGCCGCCGGCGACGGCAACCGTATGCACGTCGACCTGGTCGGACCACCCGCCGCGCGCCCCTTCGCGGTCGCCGCGCTGGCGCGGGAGGCCGGGCGGCCCGTGCTGGCAGTCACCGCCACCGGCCGCGAGGCCGAGGATCTCGCCGCCGCCCTGAGAACGCTGCTGCCGCCGGACACGGTCGCCGAGTACCCGGCCTGGGAGACCCTCCCGCACGAACGCCTCTCGCCCCGCAGCGACACCGTCGGCCGCCGCCTCGCCGTACTGCGCCGCCTCGCGCACCCCAGCCCCGACGACCCGGAGACCGGCCCGGTGTCGGTCGTCGTGGCCCCCGTTCGTTCCGTACTCCAGCCGCAGGTCAAGGGGCTCGGCGAGCTGGAGCCGGTCGCGCTGCGCACCGGATCGACCGCCGACCTGGGCACCGTCGTCGAGGCGCTGGCCGCCGCCGCGTACTCCCGCGTCGAGCTGATCGAGAAGCGCGGCGAGTTCGCCGTACGCGGCGGCATGCTCGACGTGTTCCCGCCCACCGAGGAACACCCCCTCCGGGTGGAGTTCTGGGGCGACGACATCGAGGAGATCCGCTACTTCAAGGTCGCCGACCAGCGCTCCCTGGAAGTCGCCGAGCACGGACTGTGGGCGCCGCCCTGCCGCGAGCTGCTGCTCACCGACGAGGTGCGGGAGCGGGCCGCGGCCCTCGCCGAGGCACACCCTGAGCTGGGAGAACTGCTCGGCAAGATCGCCGAGGGGATCGCGGTCGAGGGCATGGAGTCCCTCGCCCCCGTACTCGTCGACGACATGGAACTGCTGATCGACGTGCTGCCCAAGGGCTCCATGGCCGTCGTGTGCGACCCGGAGCGGGTCCGGACGCGGGCCGCCGACCTGGTGGCGACCAGCCACGAGTTCCTCCAGGCATCCTGGGCGGCCACCGCGGGCGGCGGCGAGGCGCCCATCGACGTCGGCGCGGCCTCCCTGTGGTCCATCGCGGACGTACGGGACCGGGCGCGCGAGCTGGACATGATGTGGTGGTCCGTCTCGCCCTTCGCCGCCGACGAGGAGCTGGACGCCGACACCCTCAAGCTCGGCATGCACGCGCCCGAGACCTACCGCGGGGACACCGCGAAGGCGCTCGCCGACACCAAGGGCTGGCTCGCGGACGGCTGGCGCACGGTGTTCGTCACCGAGGCGCACGGCCCGGCCGCCCGTACGGTCGAGGTGCTCGGCGGGGAAGGCATCGCGGCCCGCCTGGAGGCCGATCTGACCTCCCTGACGCCCTCCGTCGTGCAGGTGGCGTGCGGCTCGATCGACTTCGGGTTCGTCGACACGAAGCTCAAGCTCGCCGTGCTCACCGAGACCGACCTCTCCGGGCAGAAGGCCGCCGGCAAGGACGGCGCCCGTATGCCCGCCCGGCGCCGCAAGACCATCGACCCGCTGACCCTCGAGACCGGCGACTACATCGTGCACGAGCAGCACGGTGTGGGCCGGTACATCGAGATGGTCCAGCGGACCGTGCAGGGCGCGACCCGCGAGTACCTCGTGGTCGAGTACGCGCCGGCCAAGCGCGGCCAGCCCGGTGACCGCCTCTACATCCCCACCGACCAGCTCGAACAGATCACCAAGTACGTCGGCGGCGAGGCGCCCACCCTGCACCGCCTCGGCGGCGCCGACTGGACGAAGACCAAGGCGCGAGCCAAGAAGGCCGTCAAGGAGATCGCCGCCGATCTCATCAAGCTGTACAGCGCGCGCATGGCGGCCCCCGGGCACGCCTTCGGGCCCGACACCCCCTGGCAGCGCGAGCTGGAGGACGCCTTCCCGTACGCCGAGACGCCCGACCAGCTGACCACGATCGCCGAGGTCAAGGAGGACATGGAGAAGACGGTCCCGATGGACCGCCTGATCTGCGGAGACGTCGGCTACGGCAAGACGGAGATCGCCGTCCGCGCCGCCTTCAAGGCCGTCCAGGACGGCAAGCAGGTCGCCGTCCTCGTGCCCACAACTCTCCTTGTCCAGCAGCACTTCGGCACCTTCGGCGAGCGCTACTCACAATTCCCGGTCAACGTAAGGGCGTTGAGCCGCTTCCAGTCGGACACCGAGTCGAAGGCCACCCTGGAGGGCCTGCGCGAGGGCTCGGTCGACGTCGTCATCGGCACCCACCGGCTCTTCTCCTCCGAGACCAGGTTCAAGGACCTCGGGCTCGTCATCGTCGACGAGGAGCAGCGGTTCGGCGTCGAGCACAAGGAACAGCTGAAGAAGCTGCGCGCCAACGTCGACGTGCTGACCATGTCCGCCACCCCCATCCCCCGTACGCTCGAAATGGCGGTCACCGGCATCCGTGAGATGTCGACGATCACCACCCCGCCGGAGGAACGCCACCCGGTGCTGACCTTCGTCGGCCCCTACGAGGAGAAGCAGATCGGCGCCGCGATCCGCCGCGAACTCCTGCGCGAGGGCCAGGTGTTCTACATCCACAACCGGGTCGAGTCCATCGACCGGGCGGCGGCACGGCTCCGCGAGATCGTCCCCGAGGCACGCATCGCGACCGCCCACGGCCAGATGTCCGAGCAGGCGCTGGAGCAGGTCGTCGTCGACTTCTGGGAGAAGCGCTACGACGTCCTCGTGTCGACGACGATCGTCGAGTCCGGCATCGACATCTCCAACGCCAACACCCTCATCGTGGAGCGCGGCGACAACTTCGGCCTCTCCCAACTCCACCAGCTGCGCGGGCGAGTCGGGCGCGGGAGGGAGCGCGGATACGCGTACTTCCTGTACCCCCCGGAGAAGCCCCTGACCGAGACCGCCCACGAACGGCTCGCGACCATCGCCCAGCACACCGAGATGGGCGCCGGCATGTACGTCGCCATGAAGGACCTGGAGATCCGGGGCGCCGGAAACCTCCTCGGCGGCGAACAGTCCGGCCATATCGCGGGAGTCGGCTTCGACCTCTACGTACGGATGGTCGGCGAGGCCGTCGCGGACTACCGGGCCTCGCTGGAGGGCGGGGTGGAGGAGGAGCCGCCGCTGGAGGTCAAGATCGAGCTCCCCGTCGACGCCCACGTCCCGCACGACTACGCCCCCGGCGAGCGCCTGCGCCTCGCGGCCTACCGTGCCATCGCCTCCGCGAACACGGAGGCCGACATCAAGGCCGTACGGGAGGAACTCGTCGACCGCTACGGCAAGTTGCCCGAGCCGGTCGAGAACCTGCTGCTCGTGGCGGGGCTGCGGATGCTCGCGCGGGCCTGCGGAGTCGGCGACATCGTGCTCCAGGGCGCCAACATCCGCTTCTCGCCGGTGGAGTTGAGGGAGTCGCAGGAGCTCCGGCTCAAGCGCCTCTATCCGGGGACGGTCATCAAGCCGACCGCGCACCAGATCCTCGTACCGCGCCCCAAGACGGCGAAGGTCGGCGGAAAGCCGGTGGTCGGACGGGAGTTGCTGGGCTGGACCGGCGAGTTCCTGGCTTCGATCCTGGGTTCGTGAGCGAGCAGGCGGTGCACTGCGGCACAGCGCACCGCGGTGAGGAACAGGCAGCAGGGCAGAGGCCGTAGGGAACAGTGAGCGGCAACAGGGAGCCGCCCACGACCTGTTGGTGGGGGTCGTGGGCGGCTTCTCCTGCTGGTGAGCCGAGGATTCTGCCGGCCTCCGGCGCTCTACGGCTGGTCGGGCCTGTCGCGATCACGGTCCATGCCCATCGCGCCCTCGGCTCTCCGCTGCGCGTCGTCGACCTGGCTCGTGTACTTGTCGCCCGTCTTCTCGTTGATCTTCTTTTCCGCGGCGTCGGAGGCGTTCTGCCCCGTCTTGCCGCGCATCTGGTCCTTGATCTTGTCGAAGATGCCCATCCAGGAGCTCCTTCCGGAGGTGAGTCAGCATCGACGATACGCCCGGTATGCGGAATACGCCCCTTGAGTACCGGTGGGCGCCCTGTGGCGGGGAGAGCGCGCCCGCTAGCCTGTCGACCAGCGGAAATCCGCGGGCGGGGACGTGAACGGGGCAGCAGGGGAGGGACGTAGCGTGGTGTGTCTGAGGGGTGGGGGCGTCGCCGCCGCAGTACTCGTGGTGGTGTTCGGCGTCAGCGGGTGCAACGGCGAGACCCTGGGGTCGGCCGGGCCCGAGAAGAGCGCGAGCGGTGCGGCAGGCGGGGGAGGCGGCGGTGGAGCGGCACTCACGGCCGTCGACTCGCTGACCGTGAAGGGAAGGGCTCCCAAGACGGGCTACTCCCGGGACCGGTTCGGCACCGCGTGGGCGGACACCGACTCCAACAAGTGCGATACGCGCGACGACATCCTCAAGCGGGACCTGGCCGACGTGCGGTTCCGCAGCGGCGGCTGCAAGGTGTCCGCCGGGGAACTGAAGCCCGACCCCTACAGCGGCAAGGACGTGACGTTCACGCGGGGCCGCAGCGAGGTGGACATAGACCACATCGTCGCCCTCTCCGACGCCTGGCAGAAGGGCGCCAAGTACTGGGACGCCAGCAAGCGCATAGCCCTGGCCAACGATCCGCTCAACCTCCGTGCCGTCGACGCGAGCACCAACCGCAGCAAGGGTGACGGCGACACGGCGACCTGGCTGCCGCCCAACAAGGCGTACCGCTGCACGTATGTCGCCAACCAGGTCGCCGTGAAGAAGAAGTACCAACTGTGGGTCACGGAGGCGGAGAAGGCCGCGATGAAGAAGGTGCTGTCGGGATGCGCCGGGCAGAAGCTGCCGACCGGCGGCAACCCCACCGAGGCGCCCGCGCGGTTCCACGCGAACTGAGGTTGGGGCGGGGGAGTTGTGGACCGGGGTTGGTTGGTGAGGCCGGGTTGGTGTGGGCGTCTCTGGGGGCTGCCGCCCCCAGGCCCCCGCTTCGGCCCTAAGGGGGCTCGTCCTCAAGCTCCCCCAGAGGGGGGACCCCCGGACGGGCTGAGGAGCGCCACTCGGCGCTGAAGGGTGCCGTCCGGGACTGAAGGGTGTGCCGTCCGGGACTGGGGCGTGGGCCGCGATCCGGTTACCGTGACGGCCATGGAGCTGAAGGTCTCGTCCCTCGCCGAGCGCCCCGAGATGTATTGTCGGGTCGTCGAAATGCCCGACACCTGGCCCGAGTTGATGCAGCACGACTTCACGGGCAACGCCCACTACGACCGCATCGCCACGGAACTCCCCGAGCACGTCCTGTTCGCCGAGGACGAGCGGGGCGAGGTCGTCGCCCACGCCTACAGCGTGCCCTTCGCGCTCGCGGCCGAGGGGCGGGGCGGCGGCGAACTGCCCGCCCGGGGCTGGGACCAGGTCCTGGTGTGGGCGTTCCAGGACCTGCGCGCCGGTACCCGCCCGGACACGGTGAGCGCGATCTCGATCGTCGTCTCCCCGCAGGCCCAGGGCACGGGACTGTCCGGACGTATGCTCGCGGCGATGCGGGACAACGCCGCCGCCCACGGCTTCCGCGAGGTCGTCGCCCCGGTCCGGCCGAGCGCCAAGCACCTCGAACCGCGGACGCCGATCGCCGAGTACGCGTACCGGGTGCGCGAGGACGGCCTGCCCTACGACCCGTGGCTGCGCGTGCACGCCCGAGCCGGCGCCGCCATCGTCGCCGTGGCACCGGCGTCGATGTGCGTCGCGGCCTCGCTGGAGGAGTGGCGCGCCTGGACCGGCCTGCCGTTCGACAGCGAGGGCGAGGTGGAGGTACCCGGCGCGCTGGTACCGGTGCGGTGCGACCTGGCGCACGGGTACGGGGTCTATGTGGAGCCCAACGTGTGGATGCGGCACACTCTGTGACCGCCGTCCACGGTCCCTGACGTCCGACAGGTCCGCCGGGTTCAACGGTCCGGCTCAGCCGCCCAGTGCGTCCAGGTCGAGGATCTCGCCGGTGGGCTTCCGGACGGAGACCGGCTTGTCGTATTCGCTGAAGACGACGGTTCCGGGGTCCTTCGCCGACTTGCTGTCGACGCGCAGGAGATAGGGCTTGCCCTCGCTGGCGACGTACATCGTGTACGTGTCCTTGCCGTCCTTCTCCGTCACGAGGACAGCGGGCTTACCGTCGACGGTCGTGGTGGCGCCGCGCGTCACCCCGGAGCCGGTCCCGGAAGTGCCGTCCTTGAAGTCGGCGAGCACGCTGTCCAGGTCGCAGAAGCCCGCGAGGTCCTTGGCGTCGGAGCCGGTCGTGGCCATCTTGGTCCACTTGCCGGCCAGCATCGCCACGACCCCGTCGGTCTCCTCCTTCGACGAACCCTCGCTCTGCGCTCGCAGGAACTTCTCGTCGTACTTCATGTAGAGGGTGCTGCCGGACTTCACGAGGTCGGCCTTGCCCTGACCGTTCATGCTCATCGTCCCGGCACACTCGCCCCGCTTGTCGAGGGCCATGTCGATCCGGATCGTGCCGCCGCTCTCGTCGTCCGGAACATCGCCCGTCATACGGAGCGACGAGGCGCCCGAGGTGGCCGTCAGCGCTCGTTCGGCTATCTCGTCCCCGGACAGCCCGGCGAACGGGTCCTTCGTCTTTTCGGCGGCGGCGGTATCGGTCGCGGTCTTGTCGGACGCTTTGTCGGTCGTCCTGTCGCTCGTCCTGTTCCCGCCGGTCTGGCAGCCGGCGACCCCGGCGACAGTGACGGCGGTGAGGCAGAGGGCGGCAAGTGTGGTTCGGCGCATGGGATTTCCTTCGACGTTTCCTGATGAGGGCGAACTGAGCTGAGAGCGCTGCCGAGAAGCGCGGACGAGCGCTGAGAGGTGTGGGCGGCGGTGGCGTAGTCCCCGGCGCTTCGCCACCGCCGCCCGGCCTTCCGCCCTCTTTCGGCGGCCCCTCGTTCGCTGGGTCAATAACAGCAGACCGTGTGAACCGAGTCAACACGATTCACACGACGACTCATGTACACGGTCGTGAAGGGGTAGATCTTGTGCACGCCGGTATGCTCGGCGTCACACGTTGAACGAGGGTGTACGACCAGGGCTGTGTACAGGCGACCAGAGCCGCGCACAGGCACACCGAGGCCGTGCACGGGACGAGGGGAGCGCGGCGCGTGCAGGACAACGCCACGGAAGTGACCGCCGCCGGTATCGCACGGCTCGCAGGCGTCGGCCGCGCCGCCGTCAGCAACTGGCGCCGCCGTCACGCCGACTTCCCCAAGCCGGTCGGCGGCACCGAGACCAGCCCCGCGTTCGCCCTCGCCGAGGTCGAATCCTGGCTCCGCCACCAGGGCAAACTTGCCGAAGTGCCCCTCCGTGAACGCGTCTGGCAGCAACTCGTCGGCCACCCCGACGGGCCGGCCACCGCCCTCGTCCACGCGGGCTGTGTTCTCCTGCTCATCCACGACCGCCCCACTGTCTGGCTCGAACTCGGCGCGGTCTCCGACGAACGCCTCGCCGCCCGTCTGCCCGCCGCGCTGGAACAGGTGATCGCGCCGCGCTTTGGCCTCGGCGGAAAGCGCGGTGTTCACACCTCGCCCGCCGTGCGGGGAGTTCACAGGGAGTCGGTCGAACAGGGGGTTCACAGTCCGGCTGGTGTGCGAGGAGTTCACACTCCGGCGGTCGGACGCGTTGTGTCGGCTGTGAACGAGCCCGAGGGTGTGAACGCTTCGGATGCTGTGAACGTCGCGCCCGGCGTACACGCCTCCCCTCCCGCAACCGGCGTTCACACCACCTCCGCCCCACCCGGCGTACACAGCTCACCCGCCGTTCACACCACCCCTGCTCCACCAGCCGTACACACCCCCACCGGCCCCGCACTCCTCCCCTCCGTCCCCCTTCTCCGGGGAGTCGCCGAGCTCGCCGCCGAGATGGGGGCGCGGCAGGCCTACGAGTTCCTGGTCGGGCGGCATCTCGACGCCAACCCGCGGCAGTACACGCTCACCCCGGCCGAGCTCGCCCGCCTCATGGGGGACCTCGCCGGTCCGGCGCGCACCGTGCTCGATCCGGCCTGTGGCACCGGCGCACTGCTGCGCGCCGTCCCCGTGCGCGGCGCGCGGGAGGTCGAACGGGACGATGCCGAGCGGGAGTTGTACGGGCAGGACAGCGCCCCGGAGCTGGCCGCGCTCACCGCCCTCCGGCTCGCGCTCCAGGGGCAGAACGTCGTGCGCACGGCCGTTGGGGACACGCTTCGCAGTGACGCGTATCCCGGGCTCAGGGCAGACGCCGTCCTCTGTCATCCGCCGTTCAACGAGCGCAACTGGGGGCACGACGAACTCGCGTACGACGCTCGCTGGGAGTACGGGTTCCCGGCCCGCAACGAGTCCGAGCTGGCCTGGGTGCAGCACGCGCTCGCGCGGCTCAAGGACGGCGGCACCGCCGTACTGCTGATGCCGCCCGCCGCGGCCTCCCGGCGTTCGGGGCGCCGTATCCGCGCGGATCTGCTGCGGCGCGGGGCGCTGCGCGCGGTGATCGCGCTGCCGGTCGGCGCGGCACCCCCGTACAACATCCCGCTGCACCTGTGGGTGCTGCGGCGGCCCGGCAAGGCGCCCGCGCAGCCCGAGGTGCTGCTCGCCGACACCGGGACCGTCGCCGAGCACACCGGGCGCGGCGGGCTCGACTGGGAGGCCGTGCGTACGGCCGTCCTCGATGCCTGGCGGCCCTTCGAGCGGGCCGGGACGGCGGTCGAGCGGCCGGGGGTGGCGCGTTCCGTCCCCGTCATCGAACTCCTCGACGACGACGTGGACCTCGCCCCCGCCCGTCACCTCCCGCCGGCCACCGCGGGCGACGGCGAGCAGCTGAGCGACGTACGGGAGCGGCTCGGCGAGACCCTGCGACTGACGGCGGACCTCACTCCGCCCGCCCCCGCCGGACCCGTGGACGGGCAGGCCGGGCGTTGGCCGCTGATCACCATCGGCGAACTCGCGCGCGGGGGTGCCCTGGTGATGCGTACGGGCGGAAACGGCGGCCACGCGCGCGTGCCCGTGCTCACCGACCAGGACGTCCTCGCCGGCACCGCTCCCTCCGGCTCACTGCCCGAGAGCGACGACGAGGCGGTGCGGGTGGAGGTGGGTGACGTCGTCGTGCCGGTGCTGGGCGGCGGGTCCGTCGCGCGGGTGGTCGACGAGGTGACCGCGGGGGCCGTTCTCGGCCGCAGCCTCGTCCTCCTGAGGCCCGATCCGGCCGCCCTCGACCCGTGGTTCCTCGCCGGGTTCCTGCGCGGCACCGCCAACAACCGGCAGGCCAGCAGCTACGCGTCCACCGCGACCCGGCTCGACGTGCGCCGACTGCAACTGCCCCGGCTGCCCCTGGACGAACAGCGGCGCTACGGCGCCCGGTTCAGGGCACTCGCCGAGTTCGAGGAGGCCCTGCGGCACGCGGGCCGTCTCGGCGGACAGCTCGTGCGGGGTATGTACGACGGGCTGACGGACGGGACCGTCGCGCCAGACTGAGCGGGCGGAAAACGCGTATCGGAAGGTACGCGGGCGCGTGCACGTGCGTACATGGACGTATCAACTGATGAGCTGCACAACGGTTCGGTACAACCCGGGACCTGTTGTCGGTGTCGACCTATACGCTCGACACGCTCGACGCGATGTTCGTCCTCGTCAGGCGATCGGGTCCAGGTGATCGGGTTCGGACGATCAGGTCGGGCCAGTCGGGCGAGCTGGTCCAGTCGCGCAGGTTCAGTCGATCAGGAGCAACCATGTCAGGCCACGGCTACCCGCAGCCGGTGAAGCAGCCGCCCCCGAGCGGGTGGCTGGTCTTCCTGCGTGTGCTCTTCGTGGTGATGTCCGTCATGAGCTGCGGCCTCCTGACCTGGACGATGCTGCTGCGGCTGGCC
This sequence comes from Streptomyces sp. AK08-02, assembly GCF_033795085.1. Classification (NCBI taxonomy): domain Bacteria; kingdom Bacillati; phylum Actinomycetota; class Actinomycetes; order Kitasatosporales; family Streptomycetaceae; genus Streptomyces; species Streptomyces sp. AK08-02. The sequence goes on along the minus strand of NZ_JARAZV010000014.1, from coordinate 111,560 downwards.
ATCGTGACCCGCAAGGCGCTCGACTGGGGCCTGTTCGTCGCCGTAGTGGCGGCCGACATCCTCGGCCTCGTCCTGCTGGGAAACGAGCCCGGTGAGGACATCCACACCCCGGGCGGCTACACGGGCCTCGTGCTGCTCCTCGGCACCCTGGCGATCATGATCGGGTACTACATCGCCGCGGACATACGCCACTTCAGCCGGCTCCGTCAGGCCGCCTCCGCCGGCCCGCAGCACCCCGGGTACATCCCGCAGCAGGCCCCGCAGGCGTACGGCTACCCACAGCCCCCCGTGGGGTTCCAGCCCCAGCCCCCGTCGCCGTACACCGTCACGCCCCCGTACCAGCCCCAGCCCCACACGCCGGTACCCCAGAACCATGGCCAGACCCCGATACCCCAGCCCCCCGTGGGCGGCCCGCCCGTCGACCCGCCGCGCCCCGCGCCCGCCCGTATCGACCAGGTCCGCGCCGAACTCGACGAGCTCAGCGACTTCCTGCGCCGCAACGACGGCAGCGGCAGCAATGGCAGCGGCAGCAACGGCAGCGGCAGCAACGGGAGCGGCACCAACAACAGCGGCGGCGGCCACGAGGGCGGACGGTGAGCGTGGCGACCGGACGCGTCATCGCCGACCGGTACGAACTGTCCACGCTCATCGGCCAGGGCGGCATGGGCCAGGTGTGGACGGCGTACGACCAGCGGCTCGACCGGCGGGTGGCCGTGAAACTGCTGCGCCCGGACAAGGTCGCCGGCCAGGAGGCGGACGAACTGCGCCGCCGCTTCGTGCGCGAGTGCCGGGTGACCGCGCAGGTCGACCACCCCGGCCTGGTCACGGTCCACGACGCGGGCAGTGAGGGCGAGGAACTGTTCCTCGTCATGCAGTACGTCGACGGCGCCGACCTCTCCGACCACCTCGCCGAACACGACCCGTACCCCTGGCAGTGGGCGGTCGCCGTGGCCGCACAACTGTGCGCTGTACTGAGCGCCGTGCACGCCGTGCCGATCGTCCACCGGGACCTCAAGCCGCGCAACGTGATGGTGAAGCAGGACGGCACGGTCACCGTCCTCGACCTGGGCGTCGCCTCGGTCATGGACACGGACACGACCCGCCTCACGCACACCGGTTCGCCGATCGGCTCGCCCGCCTACATGGCCCCCGAGCAGGCGATGGGCGGCGCTGTCGGCCCGTACACGGACCTGTACGCACTCGGCGTACTCCTCCACGAACTCCTCAGCGGGGACGTGCCGTTCTCCGGCTCGACCGCCCTCGGCGTGCTCCACCGGCACCTGTACGAACCGCCGCTGCCCGTGCGCCGTCTCAGACCCGAGGTGCCCGAGGTGCCCGAGGCGCTGGAGGCGCTCGTCCTGCGGCTGCTCGCCAAGGACCCGCAGCACCGGCCCGCCTCCGCGCAGGAGGTCTACGAGCACCTGTCGCTGCTCCTCCCGGAGCGCGGGATGCCCACCGGAGCGCCTCTCGATCCCACGCGCCCGTTCCTGCGCCCGCACGCCCCCTGGCCGGACCGCGCCCGCACCCCCGCGCCCCAGCCGTCGGCAGCCCCGGCGGCCGAGCGGCCCGACGTCGCCCGAGCTGTCGACGAGGTCAAACGCCTCCTCGGTGAGGGCCGGATCACCCAGGCCGTCGACATCCTCGGCGGAATCCTGCCCGCCGCCGCCGAACAGCACGGCGAGCACTCCCCGGTCGTCCGCACCCTGCGCAAGCAGTACGCGGCCACCCTCATGGACGACGGCCAGTACCGCCGCGCCCTGCCCGAACTGCGCCGCCTCGCCGACGAACGCGCCGCCGAGGCAGGCCAGGCCGACCCCCAGTCGCTGCGCTTCCGCTACGAGGCCGCCCAGTGCCTCGAACAGCTCGGCGAACCCGCTGCGGCCCTCGCCGAGTACCGCGCCCTCCTCCCGTACTACGAGAACCAGTACGTCGCCGGAGACCCGGAACTCTCCCTCGACGTCCGCCGCCGTATCGGCCACCTTCTCCTCGCCCTCGGCGACCGCACCGCCGCCCGCGACACCCTCGCCCGCCTCCTCCACGACGTGGACCGCCTGCGCGGCCCGGGACACCCGCTGGCGGCGGAGGTCCGGCGGACCCTGGCATGGCTCGGACAGGTGCACGGATAAGGTTTGCGGTGCCTTGAGAGAATCTTGTGTGTCCGTGGGGCCGATGTTTCCCGAACACGGGAACGACGCCGGTTACGTTGCGAACTGCTTCCGTGCCGCAGAACGTCGTGCCGAACAACGTCATGTCGCAGAACCAGGGGTGGGTTACGTGGTGTCCAGTCACCGGCAGTCCAAGAAGCGCAGGTACATCACCTGGGCGGTGGCCGGTACGGCCGTCGTCGCCGGGGCCGGGCTCGCCGCGCAGTCGTCGATGGCCGCCACCACCTGGCCCGCGCAGCGCACCTTCACCGGCCGCGCGTTCGACACCTGCACCGCGCCCTCCGTCGCCGCGATGAAGGCCTGGCGCACCAACAACTTCTACGGTGCCGCCGCCGTCTACATCGGCGGCAAGAACCGCGGCTGCGCCCAGCCCAACCTCACCGCGTCCTGGGTCAAGACGGTCAGCGCCCAGGGCTGGAAACTCATCCCCCTGTACGTCGGCGCCCAGCCGTCCTGCCAGACCGGTTCCAGCCCCGAGAAGCTCACCACCGCCACGGCCGCCTCCCTCGGCGCGAGTGACGCGGCGGACGCGGTGTCCAAGGCCTCGGCGCTCGGCATGAAGGCCGGCAGCCCGGTCTACCTCGACATGGAGTCGTACGACATCACGAACAAGGCGTGCAACGACGCCGTACTGACGTACGTACGCGCCTTCGACAAGGCACTGCAGGCCAAGACGTACCGCACCGGCTACTACGGCTTCACCAGCTCCAGCGCGAAGGCGATCGCCCAGGCCACCGACCGCACCAACCTGCCGGGCAACATGTGGTACGCACTGTGGGACAAGCAGAACACCACCACCGCGGACTGGCCCTTCGCCGCCACGCAGTGGACCAACCACAGCCGGGCCCACCAGTACATGGTCAACAGCAAGGAGACGCGCGGCGGATACACGATCACCGTGGACCGCGACGCGTGGGACGCGCCGGTGGCGATCACCGGCTGAGACCGCAGGAAGCCGTAGGCGCGGAGGGCGGTGCCCGAAGTCCTGGTGAATCGTTGGTCGAATGGCTTGGCCAGAGCCCGGCCACTGCCTAACATCGATCACCGCAAGACTTTGTGCACCGCCGCACAATCTCCTCAGGAGGCTTCCTTGCACCGCCGTCGTCGCACCGCGCTGTTCCTGTCCGCCGCGATCGTCGCGGCGGCACCGCTCCTCACCGCCTGCGGAAACGACGCGCATCCCGGCGCGGCGGCCGTCGTGGGCGGGCAGCGGATCACGGTCGCGCAGCTGGAGAGCAGGGTGAACGAGGTACGCGCGGCGCAGCGGGCGGCCACCCCGGACCAGGCCCAGTACGCGCAGACCGTCGCCAGAACCGGCAGTCTCACCCGGGACACCCTGCACACCCTGGTCCTCGACCGCGTGCTGAACCAGGCCGCGAAGAACGCGGGCGTGACCGTGACCCGCAAGGACGTCCAGAGTCTGCGCGCCTCGCTGGAACAGCAGGCGGGCAACGCGAAGGCGCTCGAAGACGCCTGGCTCCAGCAGTACGGTGTCGCTCCGGCCCGCCTCGACGACAGCCTCCACACCGAGATCGTGGCCCAGAAACTGGCCGCCGCCCTCGGCGCCGACATGAACACGCCGGACGGCCAGGCCACGTTCTGGAAGGCGATGTCCGAGGCTTCGAAGAGCCTCCACGTCGACCTGAACCCGCGCTACGGCACCTGGGACGTCAAGAAGAGCAGCCGCGTCGACGCGAAGACCCCCTGGGTACGGGAGATCACGGCCCCGCAGACGGCCCAGGGCACGGCGTAACGGTTGTCCGTTCGGGTGTTCGCGCGCACGGGTGTGCGGGCGCTCGGCACGTCCCGGCCTGTGGACAACCGGGATAACCGGGGAGGCTGTGGACAACCGGTGGGGCTGTCGGCGGCGTGGGTTACGTTCGGAGGGTGAACGCAACCAGCAGCTTCGAGACGGCTCCGGAGACGGAGATGGGGACGCGGACCGACTCCGGTCGAGTCGTCCTGCTCACCACCAGCCACCGCGTGGCCCCCGGCCTGCTGTCCTGGCCCGCCTGGCAGGTGCTGCACGCGGCCGACCGGGTGCTGTGCGCGGACGGTGGGCACCCCCAGCTGCCGTATCTGCGGGACGCCGGGATAACGGTCGAGGAGACCGCACCGACCGCCGAGGACCTGCTCGACGCCTGCGCCGACGGCCGAACGGTCGTGGTCGTGACGACGGGCGAGGGTGACCCGGCCCTCACCGACGGTCTGGCCCGCCTCGCGGGATCCGGCCGCGTACGGATGCCGGACCTGGAACTCCTCCCCGCCTCCTACGACCTTCCCGGCGCCCGCCTCCTCGACCTCGTCCAGGTCATGGACCGTATCCGCCTGGAGTGCCCCTGGTCGTCCCGCCAGACCCACAAGGGCCTGGCGAAGTACGGCATCGAGGAGGCGTACGAACTCGTCGAGGCGATCGAGGAGGGCGACCGGGACGAGCTGCGCGAGGAACTGGGGGACGTCCTGCTCCAGGTCGTCTTCCATGCCCGCATCGCCGAGGAGGGAAGTGCCGGGAGTGCGGAGAGCGGCGACGAGGACGAGGACGAGGACGAGGACGGAGCGGGCCCTTTCTCGATCGACGACGTGGCCGCCGGCATCGTCACGAAGCTCATCCACCGCCACCCGCACGTCTTCGGCGACGAGACGGCGTCCACACCGGAGGACGTCAAGGAGCTCTGGCTGCGCACCAAGGCGGTCGAGAAGCGCCGGACCTCGGTGACGGAGGGCATCCCGCTCGGCCAGCCCGCCCTGGCCCTCACGGCGAAACTGGCGTCCCGCGTCCGCACGGCGGGCCTGGACGTTCCGCTGCCGCAGGGCTCGGGCATCGGATACGAGCTGCTGGAGCTGGCGGTACGGGCGGAGCGCGAGGGCGTGGATCCGGAGGGGGCGCTGCGGGCCGCCGCCCGGGCCTATCGGGACGCGGTGCGGGTGAGTGAGGGCGCGCCGACCGAAGGGGCGGGTGCGGAGGGGGCGCTGGAGCCCTGATGCGCCCCCGGATCAGTACGGTTGTCCCAGGGCCGGTGCTGAGGCGTGGGGGCGTGCGTGGAAGAGAAGATGGATCAGCTTGCGGCCGAGGGCGCCGAGACACTGGTCGCCGGACTCAAGTCGGCCGACTGGGAACGGGTTCGGGACTGGTTCGCCGAGTGGTTCGACCAGCGCGGGCAGGACGAGTGCGTCCATGCGCTCCGCGCGTTGCGTGGGCCGGCTGAGTTCGCCGACACGGAGAAGGCGATCTGGCGCGACCGGTTGAGCGAGGCACTCGCCGACGCGTGGGATCTGGACGGCGCTGATGAACTGGCCTCTGTCCTGGAGGAGTTGAGTCTGCCACCGACGGGCGATGATGCGTCGGCCGCGCAGCGTACTCCCGCACCGGTTTCCGTTCCGGCTCCGGTTCCCGTTCCGGTTCCGGCCTCCGTTCCGGCCTCGGCTCCGGATCCCGTGGTGCAGGGGGACCGCTTCGACTTCCAAGGGATCACGGTCAACGGCCAGTTCGTCGGCGTGCAGCACGTGCGGCAGGTGCAGGAGGTGCGGCAGTCGGACGGGGATGCCCCGAAGGGTGCTCCCCGGTCCCCTTCGGCGGACTGGCCCGTGGCGGAGGACATGGATCCGCGGGATTACGGGGTACGGCCGACGCGGCGAGACAGAGGGCTTCCGCTACTCCCTCCGTATGTGGCGCGGGACGCGGATCCGGCGGTCAACTCGGCTCTGGAGCAGGCGGCTTCGGAGGGAGGCCTGGTCGTCGTACGAGGGGAGGCGTTCGTCGGGAAGTCGCGTACGGCGCTTGCCGCGATGGCCGAAGTACTCCCCGGCGTACGGGTGTTCGCGCCCGCCCGGCGCGAGAACCTGCGGCAGCTGCCCGCCCTGCTGGGAAGCCTGTCCGGCGAACGCTGCGCGCTGTGGCTCGACGACCTCGACGGTCACCTCGGGGACGGGGGCCTGGAACCACGGCTGCTGACCCAGTTGCGGGCGCAGGGGGTGGTGGTGGTCGCGACGATGAGTGAGGACACGTACGACGAGTTCCGGAGATCGTCCCGGGGGCGCGTTCTCGATCTGGCGCACATCGTCGAACTGCCCCGGGAGTGGAGCCACGCGGAGCGGCAGCGGGCGTTGGAGGCCGAGGACCCCAGGCTGAAGGAGGCAGGTCGCCGGTCCGGTGCGGAGGGCGTGGCGGGGTATCTCGCGGTCGGGCCGATGCTGTGGGAGGAGTGGCAGCGGGCCCGGCGCGCGGACCGGCATCCGCGCGGGTACGCCCTGGTCCGTGCGGCGGTCGATCTGGCGCTGTGCGGGTTGCGGGGCCCGCTGTCCCAGGACCTGCTGGTGAAGGTGCACGAGGGGTACGAGGCCGTCGCGGACATCGAACGGGAGCCCGTGGAAGACGCTTTGGCCTGGGCGGAGGAGGAGCGGCACGGGGTGCTGCGGATGTTGCGGAGGAGCGGAGCGAATGCATGGGAGGCGTCCCCCTGTCTGGTGGACACCGCGTCCCATGACGAGACGTTTCCGGCCGTGGATGTGGCGGTGTGGGGGGTGGCGCTGGAGGTGGCCCGGGCGAACTCGGCGTACGACTTCGTGGTGGTCGTGGAAGGCGCGCGGAGAGCCTTCGGGGCGGCGGCGGACGCGGGTGACGTGCGGGCCATGTTCGAGCTGGGCGTGCTGGAGGAGAGCCTCGGGGACTGGGAAGCGGCGGAGAGCTGGTTTCGGCGGGCGGTGAAGGCCGGGGAGCCGGAGGCCGCGGGGAAGCTGGGACGGCTGCTGGTGGGCAAGGGCGAGGAGAGGGAGGCGGAACCGTTTCTGGAGACGGCCGCCAGGGCCGGGGATTTCGGAGCGGCGCACCTGCTCGGGCTCGTTCTTCGCGACCGGGGACTGTGGTGGCTGGGGATAGCGTCCGATTCGAGGGATCCGGCGAAGGTGCGCGAACTGCTGCTTCTGCTGCGCGGGGACCAGGAGTTCGGAAGGGGCTTCGACCAGCGGGAGCCCGAGCCGGACAGGTCACACCGTCGCGGCGTGCAGCGCGACGGCGACGGCGGCCGTGGCCACGGCCGTGAGGCGGGTGACGACGCCCGAGACGACGCGCGTGACGATGCCCATGTCGCCCGCCTCGTCGCCCGTCTCTCCAAGAAGCTCGGGCTCGACGAAAAGCCTCTCGACGAACAGCTCGATGAACAGCTCGACGAATAGATGAGCAGAGTGCCGGCACCGAGGAGCAGGCAGGGTGGCCTCCTGCCTGCGAGCAGGCGCTCCCGGACCTCCCCACCCCTCCCGATACCGTCGACGAGTGACCAACCAGCCCCACTCCACGCCTCCGGCGCCCGCCCTCGCGCCCGCTCCCGAACTCTTCACCTGGGAGTTCGCCACGGACCCCTACCCCGCCTACGCCTGGCTTCGTGAGCACGCGCCCGTGCACCGGACCAGGTTGCCCAGCGGGGTCGAGGCCTGGCTGGTCACTCGGCACGCGGATGCCAAACAGGCCCTCGCCGACCCCCGGCTCTCCAAGAACCCCGCCCATCACGACGAGCCCGCGCACGCCAAGGGCAAGACCGGTATCCCCGGTGAGCGCAAGGCCGAGTTGACGACCCATCTGCTGAACATCGATCCGCCGGACCACACCAGGCTGCGGAGGCTCGTCGCCAAGGCGTTCACCCCGCGCCGGGTCGCCGAGTTCGCGCCCCGCGTCCAGGAACTCACCGATCAGCTGATCGACCGGTTCGCGGCGAGCGGCTCCGCCGATCTCATCCACGAGTTCGCCTTCCCGCTGCCCATCTACGCGATCTGCGACCTGCTGGGCGTACCCCGCGAGGACCAGGACGACTTCCGGGACTGGGCCGGGATGATGATCCGGCACGGGGGCGGGCCCCGGGGTGGGGTCGCTCGGTCCGTGAAGAAGATGCGGAGCTATCTCGCGGAGCTGATCCACCGCAAGCGCGAGGCGCTGTCCGACGTGCCCGAACCCGGTGAGGACCTCATCTCCGGACTCATCCGCGCCTCCGACGAGGGCGAGCACCTCACCGAGAACGAGGTCGTCGCCATGAGTTTCATCCTGCTGTTCGCCGGTTTTGAGACAACCGTCAACCTGATCGGCAACGGCGTCCACGCCCTGCTCACCCACCCCGAGCAGCGCGCCCGCCTCCAGGCGTCCCTGGCCGACGCGGACTCCTCCCTCCTCGAAACGGGCATCGAGGAACTCCTCCGCTACGACGGCCCCGTCGAGCTGGCCACCTGGCGCTATGCCACTCGCCCGGTCAGCATCGGCGGGCAGGACATCGCGGCCGGCGACCCCGTCCTCGTCGTCCTCGCCGCCGCCGACCGGGACCCGGCGCGGTTCGCCGACCCCGACACCCTCGATCTCGGCCGCCGGGACAACCAGCACCTCGGATACGGCCACGGCATCCACTACTGCCTCGGAGCCCCGCTCGCCCGCCTGGAGGGCCGCAGCGCGCTGGCCACCCTCCTCACCCGCCTCCCTGACCTGCGACTCGCCGCGGATCCGGCCGAGTTGCGATGGCGGGGCGGGCTCATCATGCGTGGACTGCGCACCCTGCCCGTCGAGTTCACGCCGGTGCACGAATCCGGCCAGACCTTGCCGGCGGCACCGTAGAAGATCACGAGAAGGTGACACTCCCTCAACAATGTGATCTTCACGTGATCTCTGCGGCATGAACTTGTGACTGGCGATCGCCTGCGGCTACGTTCGTGCACCAGTGCGATGCCCGGCATCACGCGTCGCACTGGTCCCCGCTGTCTCGCGAAAGGCAACCCCATGCTCTCCGGGAACGGTCGTCACCGTCGCCCCCGCCAGGCCCCGGCGCTGCTCGTCTCGGCCGGCGTCGCCGGCTCCGCCATCGCCATCCCGCTGCTCGGCGCGACCGGCGCCAGCGCGGCCAGTGGCACCACCTGGGACCGGGTCGCGGAGTGCGAGAGCGGCGGCTCCTGGAGTGCCAACCCCGGCAACGGGTACTACGGCGGGCTCCAGTTGACCCAGGCGGACTGGGAGAAGTACGGCGGTCTCTCCTTCGCCCCGAGCGCCGACCAGGCCAGCCGCTCGCAGCAGATAGCCGTCGGCGAGAAGATCCTCGCCGACCAGGGCGCCGGCGCCTGGGAGGCCTGCGCGCTGCTGTCCGGGCTCGGCAAGGACACCGGCTCGGCCGACGTCGACACCGGTGTGGCCGGGGATGACGCCGATGCGGACAAGGGTGATGTCTCGGGTCTGGGCCTGGGAGTGATCGCGGGCTCGGGGTCGGACTCCTCTTCCTCCTCCTCGACCTCGGCGTCGCCCACGCCCTCGGGGTCCCCCTCCACCGGCTCCTCGGCGCTGACCGGGGGTTCGGACTCGTCGCCGTCCCCGACGCCGTCCGGCGGGGCGACCACCGGCTCCGCCGACGCCGGTGACTCGGCCGGGTCGGCCACCTCGCCGTCCCCTTCCACCTCGTCGCCCGGTGCGAACGGTTCGAAGGAAGGCGACAGTTCACCCGGAGGAGCAGCAAAGGGTGGGGATGCTGGCAAATCAGGTCAGAAGGCAGAAAAGGTGAGCGGTGCGGGCAGTACCGAGACCTCTGCCGGTACCGGCCGTCACCGCGGCAAGGCCGAGGGGTCGTACGCGGCGAGCATCGGAGACGCCCTATGGGACGTCACCGGCTCTCTGGATCTCGTCGGCGAGCAGTCCGAATCCACCGCCGGGAGCGACGCCTTCCTTGACGCGAGCTCGGGCCTCGTTCTCCCCGGTCAGATCCTTGCGGTAGGTAGCGAACCCGGGCAAAACTAACCGAAGTTCACGTCCTGTTTTCACGCTGAATGTCCGTTATCGATGCGGTGAGAGATAGGTCTCAGAAGCCCTGATCGTCTTTGTATTTCATCGGATCAGCTGTTTACGGTCGTCATCGCCCGCCACAGTGGGCCCCGCCGGTCGCAACGCCGAATCCTGCCAACGGCCGAACGGGAACAGTCGTCGCGTCAAGCGCCGTAGGCAGGAGCGGGGGACCCAAGGTAGGTGCCGCACCGGGCAGTTGTCCGGAGCGGCTCGGGGTGAAGCCGTACGCCGCCCGACAGGGGCGTACGGCCGGGCAACTCAACCGGCCCGAACCCGACAGCTCACCTCGCAGGCGTCGGTGAGGGGATCTTTCATGCTGTTTTCCGGTAAGGGCAAGCACCGTCGTCCGTCCAAGGCCACCCGCGTCGTCGCCATCGCCGGCGTGACCGGTGCCGCTGTCGCCGCTCCGCTGCTGGCGGCCGGCTCCGCCTCCGCCGCCACCTCCGCCGAGTGGGACACCGTCGCCCAGTGCGAGTCCGGCGGCAACTGGTCCATCAACACCGGCAACGGCTACTACGGCGGCCTGCAGTTCTCCGCCTCGACCTGGGCCGCGTACGGCGGCACGGCATACGCCGGCACCGCCGACCAGGCCTCGAAGTCCCAGCAGATCACCATCGCCGAGAAGGTCCTCGCGGGCCAGGGCAAGGGTGCCTGGCCGGTCTGCGGCACGGGCCTGTCCAGCGCGTCCTACGACGGCGGTTCGAGCAGCGGCAGCGGTACGAGCACGGGTTCGAGCAACAACAACTCGTCCGGCGGCTCCAGCTCCAGCGGCTCCAGCGAGACCTCCACCCGCTCCACCGGCAACCAGCAGGCCTCCCGTTCGCAGGAGCGGCCCGCCGCGAAGAAGACCGTCACCACCCCGACCGGCAAGAAGGTCAAGAAGGGTGACGGCGAGTACAAGGTCGTCAAGGGCGACAGCCTCAGCGCGATCGCCGAGGCGCACCACGTCAAGGGCGGCTGGCAGAAGCTCTTCCAGCTGAACAAGGACATCATCGACGACGCCGACTTCATCTTCCCGGGCCAGCAGCTGCACCTCAGCTGACCCAGGGTCGAAAGCCGATCCCAGGGGCGGACAGGCCGCTCGAAGTACAGTCCGCTCGAAGGTGAACCACAGCGCCCTCACATCCGTGCCTTCCATAGTGAAGACCTCGTGAGGGTCACCCCCGTCCCCCACGGGCTCCCCGCTCCGGTGCGTGTTCCCCCGTACGCACCGGGGCGGGGCTTTTTGTTTCCCTGAGGAACAATGTTTACCCTCGGTTCCGTTCGTGTTCCGTCCATGGGGTGGTCGGACGGCTGGCCGATCCCCCCGAGCCGGTTAGGCTCATCAACGCGGAGCCGCCGCGGCCCCGTACCCGTGAGGCCTCAGCAGCCCCGCGTACCCGCGTCACATTCCATAAAAGGAGATGCTCGTGCCGTCCATCGACGTCGTCGTAGCCCGGGAAATCCTCGACTCGCGAGGCAACCCCACCGTCGAGGTCGAGGTCGGCCTCGATGACGGCAGCACCGGTCGTGCCGCCGTCCCGTCCGGCGCCTCCACCGGAGCCTTCGAGGCCATCGAGCTGCGCGACGGTGACCCCAACCGCTACCTCGGCAAGGGTGTCGAGAAGGCCGTCCTCGCCGTCATCGAGCAGATCGGCCCGGAGCTCGTCGGCTACGACGCCACCGAGCAGCGCCTGATCGACCAGGCCATGTTCGACCTGGACGCCACCGACAACAAGGGCTCCCTCGGCGCCAACGCCATCCTCGGCGTCTCCCTCGCCGTCGCCCACGCCGCCTCCGAGGCCAGCGACCTGCCCCTCTTCCGCTACCTCGGCGGCCCGAACGCGCACCTGCTGCCCGTTCCGATGATGAACATCCTCAACGGCGGCTCCCACGCGGACTCCAACGTCGACATCCAGGAGTTCATGATCGCCCCGATCGGCGCGGAGTCCTTCTCCGAGGCGCTGCGCTGGGGTGCGGAGATCTACCACACCCTCAAGAAGGTGCTGAAGACCAAGGGCCTGTCCACCGGCCTCGGCGACGAGGGCGGCTTCGCCCCGAACCTGGAGTCCAACCGCGCCGCGCTCGACCTCATCATCGAGGCCATCAAGCAGGCCGGTTACGTCCCCGGCGAGCAGATCGGCCTCGCGCTCGACGTCGCCGCGTCCGAGTTCTACAAGGACGGCAAGTACGAGTTCGAGGGCAAGTCCCGCACGGCCGCCGAGATGACCGAGTACTACGAGGAGCTCGTCTCCGCGTACCCGCTCATCTCCATCGAGGACCCGCTGTACGAGGACGACTGGGCCGGCTGGAAGACCATCACCGACAAGCTGGGCGACAAGGTCCAGATCGTCGGCGACGACCTCTTCGTCACCAACCCGGAGCGCCTCGCCCGTGGCATCGAGGAGGGCAGCGCCAACGCCCTGCTCGTCAAGGTCAACCAGATCGGCTCGCTGACCGAGACCCTGGACGCCGTCGAGATGGCCCAGCGCAACGGCTTCAAGTGCATGATGTCCCACCGCTCCGGCGAGACCGAGGACGTCACCATCGCCGACCTCGCCGTCGCGGTGAACTGCGGCCAGATCAAGACCGGCGCCCCGGCCCGCTCGGACCGCGTCGCCAAGTACAACCAGCTCCTGCGCATCGAGGAGATCCTCGACGACGCGGCGGTCTACGCCGGCCGCTCGGCCTTCCCGCGCTTCAAGGGCTGAGCCTTCCCCACGTCCGCTCTGCGGACCACGGGCACAGCAAGGGCTGAGCCTTCCCGGGCTAAGGCATAGCCAGTCGTACGTACGTCCCCGTATCCGGTCCCGTACCGTGTGCGGGGACGTACGCGCGTGTGAACGGGAGGCGGGGACCATGGCCGTACCGGGCCTTCCCGGGGGACGACCCCCGGACCCCCGGCCGAAAGGACGCAGTCGCGCGGGCGTGACCGGCGTAGAGCTGCGAGGTGAGCATCAGTGACCAACCGGGACCGGTTCTCCACCGCGACCAGGATCAAGCTGCTCGGCGAGCAGACGGCGGCCCGCGTCTACCGTTCGCAGACCAAGCGCCAGGCCCGCCGCTCCCGCCTGACCGGCCGGGCGGCCCTGCTCGTCCTGGTGCTCTGCTCGCTGATCGTGGCCCTCGCCTACCCGATAAGGCAGTACGTCTCCCAGCGCGCCGACATCGCCGACCTGGAGCGCGAGCGCGACCAGGCCAGCCGGCGGGTCGAGCAACTGCGCGACCTGAAGGCACGCTGGCAGGACGACGCGTACGCGCAACAGCAGATCAGGCAGCGGCTGCACTACGTGATGCCGGGCGAGACCGGCTACGTCGTGATCGACCCGGACGCGGCGAAGCAGTCGCGCGTCGACCTGGGCGCGGCCGACCGCCCCTGGTACGCGAACGTCTGGGACGGCGTGGACAAGGCCGACGCCGCCGACCAGTGAGCTCACCAGTGAGTTCATTAGTGAAGTGAACGGAACAGAGAAGACAGGTATGGACACGCCCCCGCCTCCCACCCCGCGTACCGAGCCGACCGACGCGGACGTCGCGGCCTTCCAGCGGCAACTGGGCCGCCCGCCGCGCGGGCTGCGAGCCATCGCGCACCGCTGCCCCTGTGGGCACCCGGACGTCGTCGAGACGGCGCCGCGCCTGCCGGACGGCACTCCCTTCCCCACGACGTACTACCTGACGTGCCCCCGCGCCGCCTCGGCGATCGGCACGCTGGAGGCGAACGGCGTGATGAAGGAGATGACGGAACGTCTGGCGACGGATCCGGAGCTGGCCGCCGCGTACCGGGCCGCGCACGAGGACTACATCTCACGCCGTGACGCGATCGAGGTCCTGGAGGGCTTCCCGAGCGCGGGCGGCATGCCGGACCGCGTGAAGTGCCTGCACGTCCTCGTGGGCCACTCGCTGGCCGCCGGCCCCGGGGTGAACCCCCTGGGCGACGAGGCGATCGCGATGCTGCCGGAGTGGTGGGCGAAGGGGCCGTGCGTGATGCGCGCGGGGCCTCCGGCGGGGGAGGGCTGGACGGTGCACACGAACGACTCCGGCGGCCACTTCGCGTTCAAGCCGGTGGACTCGGCGGATCCGGTGGACGCGCTGGAGTCCGGGGAGGGCGGCAAGTGACCCGTGTCGCCGCCATCGACTGCGGTACGAACTCGATCCGCCTCCTCGTCGCCGACGCCGACCCGGAGACGGGCGAACTCGTCGACCTGGACCGCCGGATGACCATCGTCCGCCTCGGCCAGGGCGTCGACCGTACGGGGCGGCTGGCCCCCGAGGCGCTGGAACGGACCTTCGCGGCCTGCCGGGAGTACGCCGGGATCATCAAGGAGCACGGCGCCGAGCGGCTGCGCTTCGTCGCGACGTCCGCCTCGCGGGACGCGGAGAACAGGGACGAGTTCGTACGGGGGGTGCTGGACATCCTGGGTGTCGAGCCCGAGGTCATCTCGGGCGAGCAGGAGGCCGAGTTCTCCTTCACCGGCGCCACCAGGGAACTGACGGGGCGCGACGACCTCGCCAGGCCCTACCTGGTCGTGGACATCGGCGGCGGCTCGACCGAGTTCGTGGTCGGGGACGACCAGGTGCGCGGGGCACGGTCCGTGGACATCGGCTGCGTACGGATGACTGAACGGCACCTCGTACGGGACGGGGTGGTCACCGACCCGCCGACCGAGGAGCAGATCGCGGCGGTACGGGCCGACATCGAGGCGGCTGTCGACCTGGCGGAGCGGAGCGTGCCGCTGAGCGAGGCGCGCACCCTGGTCGGTCTCGCGGGGTCGGTCACCACGGTGTCGGCGATCGCCCAGAACCTGCCCGCGTACGACTCGGAGGCCATCCACCACTCCCGGGTCTCCTACGACCGCGTCCGCGAGATCACCGAGACCCTCCTGCGGTCCACGCACGCCGAGCGGGCGGCGATCCCGTCCATGCATCCGGGGCGGGTGGACGTGATCGGCGCGGGGGCGCTGGTGCTGCTGTCGATCATGGAGCGGATCGGGGCGACGGAGGTCGTGGTGAGCGAGCACGACATCCTGGATGGCATCGGATGGTCTTTGGTCTGACCGCCTACAGGTTGCGGTACACGTCCCGCCGGTCGCCCACCTTGACGACGAGGATGACAAGTTCGCCATCGTTGATCTGGTAGGCGACCCGGTAGCTTCCGACCCTGAGCCGGTAGAGCCCGGACGGGCCGGTGAGTTTCTTGACGTCGGCGTCCTGGCGGTACGGGTCGTCACCGAGTGCGGTCAGCGCGGTGAGGATGCGCATGGCGTCGAGCCGGGCGATGTCCTTCAGCTGCCTCTGCGCCGCCGTGGTGAACCGGAAGGCGTACTTCACGCGGCGCCTTCACCGTGCTCGGTGAAGAGATCCGCCAGGAGTTCGGCCATGGTCACGGTGGGGCCGTTCTCGGCCAGGACCGCTTCGGCCTCTCGGGCCAACATGACGTCGGCCGCCTCCTCCAGGGCTTCGAAGTCCGCGATCGGCACCACGGCAGCCACCGGAGTGCCGTTGCGAGTGATGACCGTCGGGGTGCCTTCCTCGGCCAGGTTGATGCGCTCCGCGAGATGGGCGCGGGCTTCCCGTATGGTCACGGTGTCCTCGGTCATGACGCCAGTGTACGCGCATGTGTGTACACGCGTCGGGGTGAGTCGCGTTCGTGGGACATCCTCGACGGGATCGCGTGGTCGGTCGCCTGACCCCTCGGCTGAGCAGGTCGGATTACGCATGAGCGCACTTGGGGGGCTGTTCGCGGCCCCCCGGTGACGCCCTCGCGGGAAAGTTCGTGAAGTTCTTCACAAGGAATTCGGTCCTGTTGGGCGACGAACGTGGTCCGGAGGGGCTTTTCGGGGGCTCACCTGGGGTGGGAGCCTGCTCGGGGGAGCGTCGCGGGGGTGTTTCCAGAGGGTGTTGCGGGGTGCTGGTCCAGTCGCTCCGGAGACCCGGAAGAGCAGTTCACGCGGCATTGACATCGGGGCGTACCGCCCGCTGGTATCCCTCGCGTGGCGCGGTCCCGGGGATGCGGGGCGCGCAGTGTAACAGAGGGTCTGGGTAAGCTTGTGAAGGGGCGCACGAGCGACCCCCCTGGACCGGGTGGATACTCGATGGCATGAGCACCACGGAGCGTCCCAGGATCCTCGTAGTAGGCGGTGGGTACGTAGGCCTGTACGCAGCTCGGCGCATCCTCAAGAAGATGCGCTACGGCGAGGCGACCGTCACGGTCGTCGACCCCCGGTCGTACATGACCTACCAGCCCTTCCTCCCCGAAACCGCCGCCGGCAGCATTTCGCCGCGCCACGTCGTCGTACCACTGCGACGTGTGCTGCCCAAGGCGGAAGTCCTCACCGGTCGGGTCACCACCATCGACCAGGACCGCAAGGTCGCCACGATCGCCCCCCTCGTGGGTGAGGCGTACGAGCTGCCTTTCGACTACCTCGTCATCGCCATGGGCGCGGTCTCCCGCACCTTCCCGATCCCCGGCCTCGCCGAACAGGGCATCGGTATGAAGGGCATCGAGGAGGCCATCGGCCTGCGGAACCACGTCCTTGAGCAGCTGGACAAGGCTGACTCCACGACCGACGAGGAGATCCGCCGCAAGGCGCTCACCTTCGTCTTCGTCGGCGGTGGCTTCGCGGGTGCGGAGACCATCGGTGAGGTCGAGGACATGGCTCGCGACGCGGCGAAGTACTACACCAGCGTGTCCCGCGAGGACATGCGGTTCATTCTCGTCGACGCCGCCGACAAGATCCTTCCCGAGGTCGGCCCGAAGCTGGGCCAGTACGGCAAGGAGCACCTGGAGAGCCGCGGGGTCGAGATCTATCTTTCGACTTCCATGGACTCGTGTGTCGATGGTCATGTGGTGTTGAAGAACGGCCTTGAGGTCGACTCCAGCACGATCGTGTGGACGGCCGGCGTCAAGCCCAACCCGGTGCTGTCGCGGTTCGGCCTGCCGCTGGGCCCGCGCGGTCACGTGGACGCGCAGCCGACGCTTCAGGTCACGGGTACGGACTACGTCTGGGCCGCGGGCGACAACGCCCAGGTGCCCGACGTGGCCGCCCGTAAGGCCGGCGTGGAGAACGCCTGGTGCCCGCCGAACGCGCAGCACGCGCTGCGGCAGGCGAAGGTGCTCGGCGACAACGTGGTCTCCGGTATGCGGGGCTTCCCGCAGAAGGACTACGCGCACTCCAACAAGGGCGCTGTCGCGGGTCTCGGCCTGCACAAGGGCGTCGCGATGATCGTCATGGGCAAGATCAAGATCAAGCTCAAGGGTCGGCTGGCGTGGTACATGCACCGTGGCTACCACGGTCTCGCGATGCCGACGTGGAACCGGAAGATCCGGGTGTTCGCGGACTGGACGCTGGCGATGTTCCTGAAGCGTGAGGTTGTGGCGCTGGGGGCGTTGGAGACTCCTCGGGAGGAGTTCTACGAGGCTGCGAAGCCTGCGCCGGTCGCTGCGGCTAAGAAGGCCGAGGAGAAGACAGAGGCCAAGGCCTCCTGACGTTCTTTCCCTTGAGCCCTTGACCTCCGGTCGCTGAATTACCCCTGAAGGGGCTGCTCGCCATCCGTGGTGCGGGCGGCCCCTTCAGGGTTTTCTCGCCCCCGCCGCCCCTACCCGTCCCATCCTCGACCTGGGGGCTGTGCCCCCAGACCCCCCCATCGGCCCTGAACGGGCCTTGTCCTCAAGCGCCGGACGGGCTGGATGTGCGGGCCGGGGCTGGGGAGGTGCGGGCCGGGTGGGGGAAGGGTGTGCCTTGCCCTCGTATCCCCTTTGCCCAGTTGTGATCAGTTCTGGGGACTGCGGGCCCGGGGCGTTGGTGTTTGGGTGGGTGTTGGACATTCTCGGTTGTGTCGTAACGGAGGTGTGAGCCATGCCCGGAGCCGCGTCGCGGCTGCAGAGCTTCGCCGAACAGTTGCTGGGGGTCCCGCTCCCGATGCGCATCCGCGCCTGGGACGGTTCGCAGGCCGGGCCGCCCGGCGCTCCCACACTGGTCGTCCGTAACCGCCGGGCCCTGCGCCGGCTGCTGTGGAAACCCGGCGAACTGGGGCTGGCCCGGGCCTGGGTCGCCGGTGACCTGGGCATCGAGGGGGACTTCTACGCGGCCCTCGATCTGCTGTCCGGGCTGGTCTGGGAGCGCGGGGAGGACGCCCGGACTCTCGGCGAGACCCTGCGCGATCCCGAGGCGCGGGCCGCCGCGCGCGGGCTCGTGAAGATGGCCGGGCTTCCGCTTCCTCCGGCTCCGCCCCGTGAGGAGGTCACGCGGCGGCGCAGGCACCTCCACACCAAGCGCACCGACAAACGCGCCGTCAGCCACCACTACGACGTCGGCAACGACTTCTACGGACTCGTCCTGGGCCCGTCCATGGTGTACTCCTGCGCCTACTGGGAAGCCCCTGGCAGTGGCACGCTCGAGGACGCCCAGCGCGACAAGCTCGAACTCGTCTGCCGCAAGCTCGCCCTGACGCCGGGGCAACGGCTCCTCGACGTCGGCTGCGGCTGGGGCTCCCTCGCCGTCCATGCCGCCCGTGAGCACGGCGTCCAGGTCGTCGGGGTCACCCTCTCGCAGGAACAGGCCGCGTACGCCCGTAAGCGCGTCGCTGACGAGGGGCTGACCGACCGGGTCGAGATCCGGGTGCAGGACTACCGGGACGTCACCGACGGGCCCTTCGACGCCGTCTCGTCCGTGGGGATGGCCGAGCATGTGGGCAGCGAGCAGTATCTGACGTACGCGCGTGATCTGTACGGGCTCCTCAAGCCGGGCGGGCGGCTGCTCAATCATCAGATCGCCCGTCGGCCGCAGACGGACGAGGGCGCGTACAGCCTCGACGGGTTCATCGACGCGTACGTCTTTCCGGACGGCGAACTCGCGCCGGTCGGCACCACCGTCACCCAGCTCGAACGGGCCGGGTTCGAGGTGCGTGACGTCGAGTCGATCCGGGAGCACTACGCGCTGACCCTGCGCCGGTGGGTCGCCAACCTGGAGGCCGACTGGGAGCGGGCCCTGCGTCTCACCGGTCCGGGGCGGGCCCGTGTCTGGCGGCTGTACATGGCCGCCTGCGCCCTCGCCTTCGAACACAACCGTCTCGGCGTCAACCAGGTTCTCGCCGTGCGGGCCGCCGAGTCCGGTGCCTCCGGGATGCCCCTGCGGGCCCGTACCTGGAACTGAGCGTGAGTGAAAGGTAGTTGGGCCCCGCTCCGGGGGGAGTGGGGCCCAACTACCGTGCGGGTACCGCTGAACTCCTACTCCGACTTGATCGCCGTCAGCATGTTCAGGCCGGCCGCGCGGCGGGCCGGCCACAGGGCCGCCAGGACGCCCACCGTGGCGGCGAGGAGGAGGAACAGCGCCATCCTCGCCCAGGGCAGGACGAGTTCGTACGTCGCCATCTTCGGGCCCAGCAGTTCGCCGGCCGCCCAGCCGAAGAACACGCCCAGGCCGATGCCCATGACACCGCCGAAGAGGGAGATGACCAGGGACTCCAGACGGACCATCCGCTTGATGCCCTTGCGGTCGAGGCCGATCGCCCGCAGCATGCCGATCTCCTGCGAGCGTTCGAAGACCGACATGGCCAGGGTGTTGATGACCCCGAGGACCGCGACCAGGACCGCCATGGCCAGCAGGCCGTAGAGCATGTTCAGCATCAGCGTGAAGATCTGTGCGACCTCGTCCGAGCGGTCCTTCTTGTCCTGGATCTTGATGGCCGGGTTGGAGCCCAGGACCTTCTCCAGCCTGTCCTTCGCCGCGCCCGTCGCGCCGTCCGACATCTTCACCATGACCTGCGAGTCGGTGCTGCCGGTGTTGCCGGCCGCGTTCGCGCGGTGCGGGGTCAGGAGAGAGTCGTCGAGGATGATGCCGTTCGTGATCTCGTTGTCCTGGTACACGCCCGCCACGGTCAGCCGAGCCTTCCGGCCGTCCTCGTAGGCGGTCGTGACGGTCGAACCCACCTTCCAGCCAAGGTATTTGGCCGTGTCGCCGTCCACCACCATCCGGGTGCCGTCGACCTTGAACGTGCCGTTGTCCATCGTCAGCTTCGTGAGTTCGCCGATCGTGGCGCCGTTGACGCCGGTCACCCACTCCGTCTCGCCGTCGATGCGTACGGAGCCGTGGCTCAGAGGGCTGACAGCGACCACCCCGGACGTCTTCGCCAGTTTCCCGGCGACATCGGGGGAGAGGTCGTTGCCGTTGGCCATCGAGACGATGTAGTCGGCCTTGATGGATTCCGAGGCCATCTTGTCGATCGCCTGCTGGAGGCTGCCCGCGACCACCGTCATACCGGTGATGAGGGTGAGCCCGATCATCAGCGCGGAGGCCGTGGCGGCCGTACGGCGGGGGTTGCGGACCGAGTTCTGGCGGGCCAGCTTTCCGGCGACGCCGAACACGCGTGTGAACGGGCCGGTGGCGGCGATCAGCGGGCGGGAGAGGAGCGGGGTGAGGATGAAGACGCCGATGATGAGCAGTACCGCGCCGATGCCCATGGGAGCCTGGCCGTCCGAGCCGTCCATCCCCGTGGCCGCGAGGACCACGGCGACGCCCGCGCCCGAGAAGAGCGCGCCGAGCGTGTTCCGCAGCACCAGCGACTTGGTGGTCGCGGTCGCGTGGACACTGCTCATGGCGGCGACCGGCGGGATCTTCGCGGCGCGGCGGCCGGGCAGCCAGGCCGCCAGCATGGTGATGACGATGCCGACCGCGAGGGCCGCGCCGACCGTGCCCGGTGTGACGATCAGCGGCCCGTCGGGCACGGTCGCGCCGAGCATGCCCAGCAGTGCCCTCAGCCCGGCCCCGATACCGATGCCCGCGACCAGCCCGGTCACCGCCGCGACAGCGCCGACGACGAACGCCTCGATCAGCACGGACCGGGTGACCTGCCTGCGCGAGGCGCCGACCGCCCGCATCAGCGCGAGTTCCTTGGTGCGCTGGGCGACCAGCATCGTGAAGGTGTTGGCGATGATGAACGTACCCACGAAGAGCGAGATGCCCGCGAACACCAGCAGGCCCTGCTTGAGCCCGCTCATCGACGCGGCGATCGTTTTCGCCTGCTCGTCGGCGAGCCGGGCCGCCGTCGTCATCTCGACGGTGTCGCGCGGCAGGGCCTTTCCGAGCGCCGCCTTGAGCGCGGTCTGGCTCGTCCCGGGCGCGGCCTTGACGTCGATCTCGTCGTACGCGCCCACCTTGCCGAACAGTCGTTGCGCGGTCGGAGTGTCGAAGAGGGCGAGGCTGCCGCCGGCCGTCACGTTGCCGTCGTCCGTGGTGAAGATGCCGGAGACCTTGGGGGAGAGCACCGGGCCGTCCACCGACAGGCGCACGGTGTCGCCGACCCTGTAGCCGGCCCGGTCGGCGGTCTTCGCGTCGAGGGCGACCTGGCCGGAGCCCTTCGGCGCGGTGCCTTCCGTCAGCGGGTAACGGGCGTCCTTGTCACCCCAGTAGTTCCCGCCCTCCGACTGGAAACCGCCGCCGACGAGCTTGCCGTCCTTGTCGGCGATGGCTGTGAAGCCGTTCACGACGCCGATGACCGAGCCGGCGCCCGGAACCTTCGCGGTCTTCTCCAGCAGGGCCTGCGTCAGCTCCGGCGTCTTGCCGATCTTGTCGCCCACGTCTTCCCGGTAGCCGGGCCGCACGGCGACGTCGACCTGGTCGAAGCCCTTGGCGGAGCTGTTCTGGAGGGCGTTGGAGAGCGTGTTGGTGAAGACCAGGGTCCCGGACACGAACGCGACGCCGAGCATCACGGCGAGCACGGTCATCAGAAGCCTGGCCTTGTGCGCGAGTACGTTGCGCAGGGCGGTACGGAACATGGGTGTCGTCTCAGTCCGTCGAGTCGAGGTCGTGATGAAGAGGGGTGAGGGGTTACGGGAGTTGACTGGTCGTCAACTCCCGTAGCGCGGTGGCGCGTCAGCTGGTGCGGGTCGTCCTGGTGTCCAGTTGCTTCATGCGGTCCAGGACGCCGTCGGCCGTCGGGCCGTACAGCTCGTCCACGATGCGGCCGTCCGCGAGGAAGACCACCCGGTCCGCGTACGCCGCCGCCACCGGGTCGTGGGTGACCATCACGACCGTCTGCCCCAGCTCCCGTACGGAGTTGCGGAGGAAGCCCAGTACCTCGGCGCCCGCGCGGGAGTCGAGGTTTCCGGTCGGCTCGTCGCCGAAGATGATGTCGGGGCGGGAGGCCAACGCCCGGGCCACGGCGACGCGTTGCTGCTGGCCGCCGGAGAGCTGGGACGGGCGGTGACGGAGCCGGTCGGCGAGGCCGATCATCGAGATCACCGAATCCAGCCACTCCTTGTCGGGTTTGCGGCCCGCGATGTCCATCGGGAGGGTGATGTTCTCCAGTGCGGTCAGCGTCGGCAGCAGGTTGAACGCCTGGAAGATGAAGCCGATCTTGTCCCGGCGGAGCTTGGTGAGCTGCCTGTCCTTGAGCGAGCCCAGCTCGGTCTCGCCGATGCGTACGGAGCCGGACGAGAACGAGTCCAGGCCAGCCACACAGTGCATCAGCGTGGACTTGCCGGAACCCGACGGGCCCATGATCGCGGTGAACTCGGCCTGCCGGAAGTCGACGGAGACCTGGTCGAGGGCGACGACCCGCGTCTCTCCCTGTCCGTAGACCTTGGACAGATCCGTGGCGCGGGCGGCCACCGTGGTGGTCCGGTCGGCGAGGGGGGTGGTGGTCACGGGTGGGGCTCCTGTCGGGACGACGGCACGAGGTCTGAGGCTCGTGAACCATCGTCGTGGCCCCAGGTCGCCGTGTAGTCAGCCGCTGTTCCGGTTCCGAAGGCAGACTCCGGACGGACCCGGCGGGTCCGAGTCATACCTGGGGATGACGGTCGTCCCCTAGGTCCCGCCCGCACGGGTTATGTCAAGAACAGGTGGAGCCCCCTTGTTCGTACGGTGAAATTCCGTCATTCCGCATGCGCGCCGGACTGCCTCGCGAAAGGCTATTGGCAAGTGCGGATGGCCCGTTCCAGGTGCTGATGCACCCTCAGAAGTCAATAAAATAAGACAACATCGGGGCCCTCACCCTCAGCACGGGTGGGGCGTCCCGATAGGCTCGGAACCTCGATGCGGAGCCCAGGGCCTGCCCGGATGGTGGAATGCAGACACGGCGAGCTTAAACCTCGCTGCCCCTTCGCGGGCGTGCCGGTTCAAGTCCGGCTCCGGGCACTTTCGACAGCCGTATGCCGGATTTGTCGGTGCTGCCTCCATTGAGGTCTTCATCGTGGAACCGTTGACAGCGGCCGCATGTGGTCAGAGACTCGGCACAGTCAACTCGTGAAGGAAATTTCACCACACGAACATTCCGCGTCAGTGTCCATCCGCAGGGATGTACGTCCGCGTGAATGTGCGAAGGGAGCGACCGATGCGTACCACCGTCGGCATCATCGGAGCCGGCCCCGCCGGGCTCCTTCTCGCCCGGCTGCTCCACAACGCCGGTATCGACTCGGTCGTCCTGGAGAGCCGCGACCGGGACTACGTGGAGCGGCGGCAGCGGGCCGGGATCCTGGAGCAGGGGACCGTCGACGTGCTGCGCGCCGCCGGGGCCGGTGCCCGTATGGACCGGGAGGGGCTGCGCCACGACGGCATCGAGCTGCGCTTCGACAGGAAGCGTCACCGCGTCGACTTCCCCGCCCTCACCGGTGGCCGGTCCGTGATGGTGTACGCGCAGACCGAGGTCTGCAAGGACCTCATCGCCCTCCAGCTGGCGGACGGCGGCCCGCTGCTCTTCGAGGCGGAGGCGCTCGCCGTCGAGGACGCCGACAGCGACAGCCCACGGGTGCGCTTCCGGCACGAGGGGCGTGAGGACGTACTGGAGTGCGAGTACGTCGTCGGGTGCGACGGCTTCTGGGGGGTGGCCCGTACGGCGATCCCCGAGGAACTCACCCAGGTCTTCGAACGGTCGTACCCCTTCGGCTGGCTCGGCATCCTCGCCGACGTACCGCCCTCGCACGACGAGCTGGTCTACGCCCGCCACGACCGCGGCTTCGCCCTTCTCTCCATGCGCTCCCCGTCCGTCTCCCGCCTCTACCTCCAGGTACCGGACGGCACCGACGCCGAGGAGTGGGGCGACGAGGAGATCTGGGACGAGCTGGAGCGCCGCTTCGAGACCGCCGACGGATGGAAGCTCGACCGGGGGCCCATCACCCAGAAGTCCGTGACACCGATGCGGAGTTACGTCCACGAGCCGATGCGCCACGGACGCCTGTTCCTGGCCGGGGACGCCGCGCACATCGTGCCGCCCACCGGCGCCAAGGGGCTCAACCTCGCCGTCGGGGACGTCGTGACCTTCGCGCGAGCCCTGACGCACGAGAGGGAGACGGGGTCGGCGCGACTGCTCGACGCCTACTCCGAGACCTGTCTGCGCCGCGTCTGGCAGGCCGAGCGGTTCTCGTACGACATGACGACCCTCCTGCACCGGACCCCGGACGCCACTCCCTTCGAGGACCGGCTCCAGCTGGCCCGGCTGGAACGCATCGCCGGCGCCCCCTCGGCGGAGACCGACCTGGCCGAGGGGTACACGGGTTTCCCTCTCGACTGACGGGACAGACGACGGAGGCCAAAGGGCAAAGGGTCACGGGAGCACCGGAGGAGCCGAGCGGCAGGGCGCCGGATCACCAGATCACCAGATCAGGGGCCGGTCTCGGCTCTGTACCGGGTTGGTCATGGTCCGGGGGCTCCGTGGCCGGGAATCAGGGGGGCGCGTAGCGTGTTCGCGACAGGACGAGGGAAAGATCCTCCCCAAGCACTAGGGTCAATCCTTTGCCCACCTATTACTCTTGAGCCCAAGACCACGCAGTGTGGCCATGGAGGAGTGAAATGAGGAGCAGCAACCCGGTCTTCTCGCGACGGGGGTTCAGCCGCGACAACGGCTACGCGGGCTTCAACACCGCGCCGCAGGCCGGGGGCGCAGCTGTCGGTACGCAGCCGGGCAACCCGTATGCGGACCCGCACGCCCAGCAGGGCGGCAACCCGTACGCGACCAACCCCTACGCCCAGCAGGACCTTCAGCACGGCGCACCGCCGCAGGCCCCGGTCTCCACCGGCCGGATGACGATGGACGACGTCGTCATGCGGACGGCCACCACGCTCGGTGTGCTCGTCGTCACGGCGGCGCTCGCCTGGGCGCTGCTGCCCGTGGACGACGCGAACATCAACAGGTCCTACGGCATCGCCATCGGCGCCGGTCTCGTCGCGATGGTCCTGGGCCTCGTCCAGTCCTTCAAGCGCAAGGCCTCGCCCGCGCTGATCGTGACGTACGCGGCGCTGGAGGGTGTCTTCCTCGGCGTCGTCTCCAGCGTCGTCGACAACCGCATCGCGAGCGGTGCGGCCATGCAGGCCGTGATCGGCACGCTGGCGGTCTTCACCGCCGTACTCGTGGCGTACAAGGCGGGCTGGATCCGCGTCAACCGCCGCTTCTACGGCTTCGTGATGGCGGCGGCGCTCGGCTTCGTGCTGCTGATGGCCGTGAACCTGCTGTTCGCGGTGTTCGGCGGCGGTGACGGCCTCGGCTTCCGCAGCGGCGGCCTCGGCATCATGTTCGGCATCATCGGCATCCTGCTCGGCGCGTGCTTCCTCGCCCTCGACTTCAAGCAGGTCGAGGACGGCATCGCCTACGGCGCGCCGCGCGAGGAGGCCTGGCTCGCCGCCTTCGGCCTCACGATGACGCTGGTCTGGATCTACCTGGAGTTCCTGCGGCTGATCGCCATCCTGCAGGGCAACGACTAGTACTGGTAGCCAGTACTGGTACGCCAGGCAGTTGGCAGTAGCTGATAGCGGTGGAAGGGCCCCGGGATCGCCGCGATCCCGGGGCCCTTCGTCGTGGTGTCGGTGCGTGCCTCGGTCTCTCAGAGGGGCGTGCCCTCAGAGAAACTTGCGCGCGGCCCTCCTCAGGTCGTACTCGTGAATGAGGGCTTTGGCGTGGCCGTACGCGAGATTGTGCTCGTGCCGGAGCCAACTGACCTTCTCCTCGAAGCAGAAGAGGGAGGGGCCTTCGTCTACGGTGCGCAACCAGTCGGAGATCTCACGACCGGTGCATTGGGGGATGCGGGCGAGCATGTTGCGGTGGGTCTCCTCGGAGAGGACGTGGGACATCGGCGCCTCCGGACGCAAAGGGGATGTAAGCCGGTCCTTCACGCCACGGTGCCTCAGGGTTGGGTCGTTGGCAACAGTCCGGTTGCGACGCGTAGTCTCGCGGCGTGCTGGATACCTCGCCTTTGACGCTCGCAGTGGATCACTTTGCCGACCGGTTGCGGGCAGCGCCGCAGAGTCGCTTGCAGAGAGGGGCCGCGGCGGAGGCGCTGGGGCTGGCCAGGGAGTTGGCACGGCGTGCCCAGCTTCTGGAGTCACCGGCGGACGATCCCCGCGTGATGCCCGACGCGGGGATGTTCGCCGCGGCGGACCAGGTGACGGTGGCCGCGCACGATCTGGCGCTGGTGCTGCGCGGTGAGGGGGAGCTGGCCTCGGTGCTCGCCCTTGTCGCGGAGGCTCAGCAGCGGGCCGGGGTGTAGGCCGCGTCCGCGGGGCCGGAGGAGAGGCGCGTGGGGTGTGTGGGCGGACGCCTCACAGTGAGGCTATGACCCTGTCCGCCAGGACGTACACCGTCTCCTCGCCGCACTCGAAGGTCAGGGCGTAGGCGCCCGAGATGCCCGAGCCGCCGAGGAGGACCGGGGCCGCGCCCGAGCGCAGGGCCGCGGAGAGACGTTCCGCCGTCTCGCGGTGGCCCGGCGTCATACAGAGGGTCGTGCCGTCGGTGAAGACGTAGACGTCGAGGGTGCCCAGGGGGCCGGGGCGGACGTCGGCCAGCGCGGTGCGGGAGTCGGCGAGGTCCTCCAGGCAGGCGACCGTGCGTTCGTGGTCGTTCACGACGGGCGACTGGGCCGGTACGAAATCGGGGTGCGAGGGGTGCCGGCGACGGGCGGCGGCCAGTTCGGCGGACTCCCCGGCGAACTCGTCGGTGTCGGTGCTGGCCTCGGTCACCGGTTCCAGGGAGTCCAGGCCCGCGAAGTCGGCCGGGCGCGGCAGGAACAGCTCACTGTCGGGGAGGCCGAGCAGGGAGGGCGCGTCAGAGGTGTCACGGGCCTCCTGGGCGGCCCAGAAGGCACGCGCCTCGGCGAGCTCCCGCTCCCGCTCCTCGGCGAGCGCCTCGGCCACGGCAGCGCGTATCCGGTCGGTGTCACCGGAGTTGCGCGCCTGCGGTACGAGACCGTGCGCTCCGACGGCGAGACTCTGGGCGGCCAGTTCGGCGTGCAGGGCCGCGATCTGCCGACGCAGCCCCAGCAGGGTGCGCAGAACGGCGACGCCCACGGCCGTGGTGATGGTGGCTGTGGCGAGCAGCAGAGCAAGAGGCGTAGCGCTCACTGACGTACTCCCGGTTCAAAGTCGACCCCCGACTTCCTACATCAGCTTGAAGGATGGACTAACCACCTGTCAGTGCGTAACGTCACGAAACGGACAGGACTTTGGGCCCGGGGTTTGGTATCGAACCTACTTTGACCTGCGTATATGCCTCGCCGGAGCGAGATAGGTCACATCCTGGGGGAGATTGGATCACAAATCGGCCCAGAACCCCGGTGGTTACCGGGTTCCGGGCCGAGTTGTCACTCACTGCTTCCGGGCGATTACCGAAACGATTCCGCCAGTTGGGGATCGCGGGTGCCGCCGGGGTCTAGCTCAGGCGCTCGATGACCATCGCCATGCCCTGGCCGCCGCCGACGCACATCGTCTCCAGGCCGAACTGCTTGTCGTGGAACTGGAGGGAGTTGATGAGCGTGCCGGTGATCCGGGCGCCCGTCATGCCGAAGGGGTGGCCGACGGCGATGGCGCCGCCGTTCACGTTCACCTTCTCCAGCGGGATG
The DNA here is from genome assembly GCF_033795085.1 of Streptomyces sp. AK08-02. Taxonomy (NCBI): domain Bacteria; kingdom Bacillati; phylum Actinomycetota; class Actinomycetes; order Kitasatosporales; family Streptomycetaceae; genus Streptomyces; species Streptomyces sp. AK08-02. The sequence goes on along the minus strand of NZ_JARAZV010000014.1, from coordinate 83,797 downwards.
CCGAGGTCGCGGTAGGAGGGGATCACCTGGGCGGCGAACGCCTCGTTGATCTCGGCGAGGTCGATGTCGTCGACGGTGAGGCCGGCCCGGCGCAGCGCCTGCCGGCTCGCCTCGACCGGGCCGAGGCCCATGATCTCGGGGGAGAGGCCGGAGACGCCGGTCGACACGATCCGGGCGAGCGGCGTGAGGCCCAGCTCGCGCGCCTTCGTGTCGCTCATGACGACGACGGCCGCGGCGCCGTCGTTCAGCGGGCAGCAGTTGCCGGCCGTGACCAGCCCGTCGGGACGGAACACCGGCTTGAGCCCCTGGGTGCCCTCCAGCGTCACTCCCGCACGCGGCCCGTCGTCCTTGCTGACGACCGTGCCGTCGGGCAGCGTCACCGGGGTGATCTCGCGCTCCCAGAAGCCGTTCTTGATGGCTTCCTCGGCGAGGTTCTGCGAACGGACGCCGAACTCGTCCATGTCCTGACGGGTCACGCCCTTCAGACGGGCGAGGTTCTCGGCGGTCTGCCCCATCGAGATGTAGGCGTCCGGCACGAGGCCGTCCTCGCGCGGGTCGTGCCAGGAGGTGCCCTCCTGCTCCGCGACGGCGGCGGTACGGGCCTCGGCCTCGGCGAAGATCGGGTTGCGCGTGTCCGGCAGCGAGTCCGAGTTGCCCTTCGTGAACCGGGAGACCATCTCGACACCGGCCGAGATGAACACGTCGCCCTCGCCCGCCTTGATGGCATGCAGTGCCATACGGGTCGTCTGGAGGGAGGAGGAACAGTAACGGGTGATCGTGCAGCCCGGCAGGTGGTCCATGCCCATCTGTACGGCGACGATCCGCCCGAGGTTGTTGCCCTGCTCGCCACCGGGCAGACCGCAGCCGAGCATCAGGTCCTCGATGTCCCGCGGGTCCAGCTCGGGGACCTTGGCCAGCGCGGCCTGGATGATCGTGGCGGTGAGGTCGTCGGCGCGCAGCTCCTTGAGGGAGCCCTTGAAGGCGCGTCCGATGGGGGAGCGGGCGGTCGAGACGATGACGGCTTCCGGCATGACGGCTCCATTGGCGTACGAGGATGTAAGCAACCTGCTTGGGAAGTTACCCGTACGTATGGCCCCGGTCACGGGTGTGGCGGTGTGACTCGGGCCGCACTTTTCTAAGCGCTTGCTCAGGGGGGTGGGGGTGCGGCCATGCGGTCAGGTGAGGAGTCGGTCTCACGCGTAGTCGTAGACGGTGGCGGCGATGTCGCGGGCACCGAGGGTTTCGCCGATGATCGGCTCGATACGTTCCCACTTGCCGCCGGCGAGGCCGCAGCCGATGCGGGGCATGTGAACGGAGGCCTTGTTGGCAAGGGCGTGCTCAGCGACGGCCTGTAGGCAGCGTTCCACGGCGTCGTATCGGATGGGGGGACCGTTGCTTCCCACCTTCATCCCGTGCTGCGCGACCATGTTCGCGACCCAGATGTCGGATCGGACGCGGATCAGCTGCACCGCGCCGAGGGCGAAGTCGTTGCCTGCCCGCTCGCGGTGCCAGCGGCGGTACTCGCGCTCCGGTTCGGGCCAGTGGCGCGAGATCGCCAGGACGAATCCCTTGCCCCATCCGCCGAGGTCGTTGCAGATGTGGGCGATGATCTTCGGACCCTTCGCCTGAGGGTTGGTCGCGTCGCCCGCGACGATCTCCAACGGTTTCACGGAAGTCATGGTCGCCCGGTCCACGACCAGAGGCCAATGCTTTTCCCGCCCGGTGAGTACGCCGAGCAGCGCGGCCTGCGTCCGCGCGGTGCGCTGCTCGGCGACTTCGATCGCCCGACCCTCCGGCACCTCCGGCAGGCCCTCGCCGGGATCAGCCGCTCGACACTCCTCGCGTCGTCGTCGGCGCGGGGGACGGGTCCGTCGCCGGTACCCGCCTGCGGCGCCTGCGCTTGAGGAGTGCCCAGGGTCCTCTGGGCCCCGTCGGCATCGCCGCCGCGACCTCCGTGCCCGGCTCCGACGCGGCCTCCGCCGCCGCCCGCGCCACCGGCAGGAAGCCCTCGCGGCGGGAGACGTCCGGGCGTTCCTCGTCCGCCGGCCACAGGCCCAGCGCCGCGCACACCGTAGGGAGGACCGCCATCGCCGCCGTCGCGTAGCCCTCCGCCGAGGGGTGGTAGTTGTCCGGGCCGAACAGTTCGCGCGGGTTGGCCTCGAACTCGGGGCCGAGCAGGTCGCCCAGAGACACCGTGCGGCCTCCCTGCTCCACGACCCCGATCGTCTGCGCCGCCGCCAGCTGCCGGGACGCCCGCCGGGCCAGCCAGCGCAGCGGCTGCTGCACGTGTTCGACGGTGCCCAGGTCGGGACAGGTGCCCACGACCACCTCCGCGCCCGCCGTACGCAGACGACGTACCGCCGAGGAGAGGTGGCGGACCGAGCGCGTCGGGGGCATGCGGTGCGTGACGTCGTTCGCGCCGACCATGATCACGCAGATGTCCGGGATCCGGTCGGACGCCGAGACGACCAGCCCCACCTGGCGGTCCAGGTCGTCGGACTGTGCGCCGGGCAGCGCCACGTTGCGCAGTTCCACCGGGCGTTCCGCGACCGCCGCCAGACCGGACGCGAGCAGTGCGCCCGGGGTCAGCCTGGCCCGGTGGACGCCCTGGCCGGCCGCCGTGGAGTCGCCCAGCAGGACGAGTCCGAGCGGAGGTTCACCCGGGGTGGTGTATCCGCGTCCGTACAGGCCGTCCGCGCTCGGCGGGTGCGGACCGCGTCCGTTGCCCACCTGGCGTTTCGCCAGTCGTACCTCTGCCAGCACCAGTCCCACGGCCGCCACGCTCATCAGGCCGATCCCGCCACCGCCGTACGCGGCTCCGGCCGCGATCCGCCGGGCCACTCTTGCCCTGGACATGCTCGTCATGCGTCGCCGCCACCTCCTCGTAGCCGTACACCCACTCCTTGCCCCGTAACGACCGCCCGCCAATCGTGACGTGAGGTGAATGCCGGGGTGGAGCCTTAGGCTGGCGTGACCAATGACGACCACTTTCATGTGCGGCAACCGGAGACAACGGTGCGATTCCACGACTCGATGATCAGCCTCGTCGGCAACACCCCGCTGCTGAGGCTCAACAGTGTGACCGCGGGCATTCAGGCGACCGTCCTCGCGAAGGTCGAGTACTTCAACCCCGGCGGATCCGTGAAGGACCGCATCGCCCTGCGCATGATCGAGGCTGCGGAGAAGAGCGGCGAGCTCCGGCCGGGCGGCACGATCGTCGAGCCGACCAGCGGAAACACCGGGGTCGGGCTGGCCATCGTGGCCCAGCAGAAGGGCTACAAGTGCATCTTCGTCTGCCCTGACAAGGTCTCCACCGACAAGATCAACGTCATGCGCGCGTACGGCGCCGACGTGGTGGTCTGCCCGACCGCCGTCGACCCCGAGCACCCGGACTCGTACTACAACGTGTCCGACCGGCTGGTGCGTGAGACGCCGGGCGCCTGGAAGCCCGACCAGTACTCCAACCCGAACAACCCCCTCTCGCACTATCACTCCACCGGCCCCGAGCTGTGGGAGCAGACCGAGGGGCGGATCACCCACTTCGTGGCGGGCGTCGGCACCGGCGGGACCATCTCCGGGACCGGGCGCTACCTGAAGGACGCCAGTGACGGGCGCGTCCAGGTCGTCGGGGCCGACCCCGAGGGGTCCGTGTACTCCGGGGGGTCCGGGCGGCCGTACCTGGTGGAGGGGGTGGGCGAGGACTTCTGGCCCACCGCCTACGACCGGACCGTCGCCGACGAGATCGTCGCCGTGTCCGACAAGGACTCCTTCCAGATGACCCGGCGGCTCGCCAAGGAGGAGGGCCTGCTGGTGGGCGGCTCCTGCGGAATGGCCGTCGTCGCCGCGCTGCGGGTCGCCGAGCGGCTCGGGCCCGACGACGTGGTCGTCGTACTGCTGCCCGACAGCGGGCGCGGATACCTCAGCAAGATCTTCAACGACGAGTGGATGGCCGACTACGGCTTCCTGGAGGACACCGGGCCCTCCGCCCGCGTCGCCGACGTCCTCGACTACAAGGAGCACGGCCACATCCCCTCCCTCGTCCACATGCACCCGGACGAGACCGTCGGCCAGGCCATCGAGGTGCTGCGTGAGTACGGCGTCTCGCAGATGCCGATCGTGAAGCCCGGCGCCGGTCACCCGGACGTCATGGCTGCGGAGGTCATCGGGTCGGTCGTCGAACGCGAGCTGCTCGACGCGCTGTTCACCCAGCGGGCCTCCCTCGACGACCCGCTGGAGAAGCACATGTCGGCACCGCTGCCGCAGGTCGGCTCCGGCGAACCGGTCGGCGACCTGATGTCCGTACTGGGCGCCCACGACGCGGCGATCGTGCTGATCGAGGGCAAGCCGACCGGTGTCGTCAGCCGGCAGGACCTGCTGGCGTTCCTGGCCAAGGGCGGCAACCAGTAGCGAACGTCCGGTGAACGGGACGTGTCGGGACGGAACTTGCGGTCTCCGCCGCGATGTTCCGTCCTGATTCCTTTCCGGCGGAGACTTCTCGGAAGTGGTACGAGGGCGTCACGTCCGCGCAGCACACGCTTAACACGGGACCGGCACAGTAGTGGATGTCGGCAAGGGCGGGAGCGGCTCCCCGCCCAGGCCGACACCCAAACGGCGTCACGGACTTCCGGAGCGGCTCCCGGACCTCCACCGACGCCCTGGACGCGCCGGCCCGGCCCTGACCCGGCCCGCGTCCCTCGCGGGGACCGCCGTCGTCCCGCCCCCCGGCAACGGGGGTGCGGCGGTCCCCGCGCACAGCTTTCTCACCCGGCGGCCCCTCAGTCCTCCCAGTCGCCGCCCCGGTCGGACCCGCGGTGCCTGCTGCCGAAGAGCCAGGCCGAACTGCGTGCCGCCTGGAACGCGTTGACGCCCACGATGCCGCACCAGGCGACCAGCAGGCCGGGCAGCCCCGAGCTGCCGCCGCCGATGGCGGACAGGGGTATCGCCAGCACCAGCGAGACCATGCCGAAGCCGAAGCGCTCGCCGAAGCTGTCGGTCGATTTCGGCCCGCGCGAGTCACGCGCCGCCACCATCCGCTGCTCGGCGAGCTGCCGCCGTACCCGGCGCTCCACCGCGCTGTCTATCCGCTGGTCGACCTTCTCCAGGAACGAGTCGACAAACACGGACTCGTACTCGTCGCCCAGTTCCCTGCGGGCCTGCAGGGTGGCGTTGAGTTCCTTCTTCAGGTCGGCGTCGTGTGCGCCCGTCGCGTCCATACCGGTCATGCACACCACGGTAGGGAAACGGCATCCGCCAGGCACTGGGGTTAGCCCCCCTGTTGCCCCTGGGCCGGACCCTAGGGGACCGGATCGCCAGGGGACCGGAGTGCCGGAGCGTCGGAGCGGCGACGAGAGGGCTGGGCGGTTACTTCGTCAGGCCCTTGTCCTTCGCGTACGCGTTCGCCACGTCCTCCGGGTCCTTCTTGTCCTTGTCCACCTTGCGGTTCAGCTCGGTGAGGTCGGCCGTGGTGAGGACGTTGCCGAGTTCGGCGAGGGCCTTGCGGACGGTCGAGTCGGCCTTGCGGTCGGCGATCAGGGGGACGATGTGCTGGCCGGGGATCAGGTTCTTGGGGTCCGTCAGGACCACCCAGCCGTTGTCCAGGATGTCGGTGTCCGTGGTGAAGAGGTTCGCCACGTCGACGTCGCCCTTCTTCAGGGCGCCCTTGACCAGCGGGCCGGACGAGTCGAGCGACTTGAACTCCTTGAACTCGACCCCGTAGACCTCCTTGAGGCCCACCACGCCCACCTCGCGCGTCTTCACCTCGGCCGCCGCGCCCAGTATCAGCTTGCCGTTCTGCTTCTTCAGGTCGGCCAGCGAGGTCAGGCCGTACTTCGCCGCCGTCTCGCGGGTCACGACGAAGGCGTCGGAGTCCTCGGCCATGCCGTACGGGAGGACCTGGAGGCCCGCCGGGAGGGCGATGGTGAGGGCGTTCTGCATCTCGCCCTCCTCGGTGGCCGTCGCCTTGGGGGCCAGGTAGTGGAGAAGGGCGCCCTGGTACTCGGGGAGGAGGTCGATGTCGCCGCCCTTCATCGCGGGGATGAGGATCTCGCGGCTGCCCAGGTTAGGGCGGACCTTCGTCTTCACGCCCGCCGCGTCGAGCACGGCCGCGTAGAGGTATCCCAGCACCTGGTTCTCGGTGAAGTTGGCGGTGCCGATGGTGAGGCCGCCGGCGCTGGAGCCGCCGCCCCCGCCCGAGCCGCCGCCTTCGTCGAGGGAGGTGATGCCACCCCCGCACGCGGCGAGGACGGGGACGGAGGCGGCTGCGAAGAGGCCGCCGAGGAGGGCGCGTCGGTTCATCGGAAGGGCCATCGGAAGGACTCCTGGGCGGTTCGGTTTACCCGGTTCGGGTTACGCGGGGCGGTGGCGGAAGAGGAAGCGCTGGACGCCGGAGAGGGTCAGGTCCAGGGCGATGGCGACCACGGCGACCAGCACGGCGCCGCCCATCACCTGGACCAGGTCGCGCTGGGCGAGGCCGTCGAAGACGTAGCGGCCCAGGCCCCCGAAGGAGACGTACGCGGCGATCGTGGCAGTGGCGACCACCTGGATCAGCGCCAGGCGCAGGCCGGTCATGATCAGAGGGAGGGCGAGGGGCAGTTCGACCTGGAAGAGCACCTGGTGCCAGCGCATGCCCTGGCCGCGTGCCGCGTCCTTCACGTCCGGGTCGACGGCGGTCATGCCCGCGTAGGTGTTGGTGACGATGGACGGGACCGCGAGCGCGACCAGGGCGATGTACACCGGCCACATCGACAGCCCGCTGGCCAGGAAGACGAGGACGACCAGGCCGACGGTCGGCAGGGCGCGGCCGAAGGAGGCCAGGTTGATCGCCACGAACGCGCCCCTCCCCGTGTGGCCGATGAGCAGGCCGAGCGGGAGGCCGATGACCGTCGCGACGAGGGTGGCGAGCAGCGAGTACTGGAGGTGCTCGGCGAGGCGGTGCGCGATGCCGTCGTAGCCCGACCACTGGTCGCCGCTGGTCAGCCACTTGCCGAGGTCCTTGAAGAGTTCGTACATGTCAGGCTCGCCGCCTCGTCCACGGAGTGAGTACGTACTGGACGGCGACCAGCAGGGCGTCCGCGACCACCGCGAGGAGGAGGGTGAGGACCACTCCCACGATCACCGGGGTCGGGAAGTCGCGCTGGAAGCCGTCCGTGAAGAGCTGGCCGAGACCGCCGTCGCCGATGTAGGTCGCGACGGAGACGAGCGAGATCGACATGACCGTCGCGATGCGGACGCCCGCCATGATCACCGGGAGGGCGAGCGGGAGTTCGACCGTGAGGAGGGTGCGCAGCGGGCGGGTGCCCATCGCCTTGGCCGCCTCCTTGGTCTTCACCGGGACCGAGTCCAGGCCCTCGACCGTGTTCCGCAGCAGCACGACCAGGGTGTAGACCGTCAGACCGATCACGGTGGTCGTGCGGGTCAGGCCGCTCACCGGGAGCAGCAGCACGAAGATCGCGATCGACGGGATCGTGAAGAGGACGTTGGAAAGGCCGAGCAGGAAGCCGCGCAGGGGGCGGACCCGGTGTGCGACCACGGCCAGCGGGAGAGAGATCAGCAGGCCGAAGAAGACCGCCGAGAAGGCCGCCTGGAGGTGGGAGACCGTGAGGCTGGTGAGGTCGTCGGTGTGGTCGCCGATCCACGACCAGTCGATGGTCATGCCGTGACCTGGGATTCCGTGGTCTCAGGGGCGGCTGCCAGGGCTTCCGTCCGGGCTTCCGTGTGCGCCCGGCCCGCCTGCGCGTGGATGTCGTCGCGGGACGAGACACCGGTGAGGGCGCCCGTCGCGTCCACGCGGGCCACGAGCCCCGTGGGGGAGGCGATCGACTCGTTGAGCGCCGCGAGGAGCGAGTCGCCGTCCCGCAGCGGCCGTACGGGTATGTCCGTGCCCGGCGTGCTCGAACCCGTCTCGTGCCAGCGCAGCGGCCTGCGGGCCTCGTCGAGTACGAGGGTCCAGGCGGCCCCCTCGGGGGTCGGGGCCTGCGGGAGGTCCGCGAGGGTCTTCAGCGAGAGCAGCTTGAGGCCGCGCTCGGCGCCGAGGAAGTCGGAGACGAAGTCGTCGGCCGGGTGGGCGAGGAGTTCGGCGGGGGCCGCGCACTGGACCAGATGGCCGCCGGTGCGGAAGATCGCGATCTGGTCGCCGAGCCGGACGGCCTCGTCTACGTCGTGTGTGACGAAGACGATGGTCTTGTTCAACTCCTTCTGCAGGCGCAGAAGTTCGTCCTGGAGCTGGGTGCGGACCACCGGGTCGACCGCGCCGAACGGCTCGTCCATGAGGAGGACGGGCGGGTCGGCGGCGAGGGCGCGGGCCACACCGACGCGCTGCTGCTGGCCGCCGGAGAGCTGGTGCGGGTAGCGCTTGCCCGCGTCGGCGGCGAGACCGACGGTCTCCAGCAGCTCAGCCGCGCGGGAACGGGCCTTCCTCCGGCCCCAGCCGAGGAGCAGCGGCACGGTCGCGATGTTGTCGAGGACCGTGCGGTGCGGGAAGAGGCCGGACTGCTGGATGACGTATCCGATGGATCGGCGCAGGTCGGCGGCGTCCTGCCGCAGGACGTCCTGGCCGTTGACCTTGATCGTGCCGGAGGTCGGGTCGACCATCCGGTTGATCATCCGCAGGGTGGTCGTCTTGCCGCATCCGGAGGATCCGACGAGCACGGTCACGCCGCCTTCCGGCATGCGGAGGGAGAGATCGTGGACCGCTGTGGTGCCGTTCGGGAAACGCTTGTGGACCGCGTCGAACTGGATCATGGGGTGTCCCTTGCCGGGCTTGTATATCGTCATGCAGAGTTCTCTGTGTCTGAATAGATTGTCAATGCCCTGGTGTTAATCCGAGGTAACGGACGTCCGGCAAGCAAGATCGAGCGTCCGGCTTACGTCCCGTTTGAGGGGAGTCTTCGCCTTATGTCGTCTCGGATCGTGGATACGGCGCTCTCGGTGTCACCGCCGCTCTCCACCGGCATCGTTGTTCTGGACGGCGTCGGCCTCGGCGTCGACGACGTCGTACGCCTCGCCGACGGGGCCGCGCGGCCGGTCCCCGGCACGGACGCGATGAAACGCGTCGAGCAGGTCTGGGACGTGGCCCGCCGGATCGCCGCGACCGGCCGCGTCTACGGCCGCTCCACCGGCGTCGGCGCCAACCGCAACGAGGACGTCCCCACCGAGGCCGCCGCCGACCACGGCCTGCGTCTGCTGCGCAGTCACGCCGGTGCCATCGGCGCGGAACTGCCGGCCCGGCAGGTGCGGGCGATGCTCGCCGTCCGCGCCAACCAGCTGCTGGCGGGGGGTGCCGGACTGCGGCCCGGGGTCGTCACCGCCCTGTGCGAGGCGCTGGAGAACGGCGCGTACCCCGTGGTCAACGAGTTCGGGTCGGTGGGCACCGGGGACATCGCGGCGCTGGCCCAGGTGGGGCTCGCCCTGGCGGGGGAGCACGAGTGGATCGGGTCGGACACGGGAGGGGGAGCGGGAGCGGAAAAGGGGGCGGCAGCGGGAACCGGAACGGGAACGGGGGCGGCAGCGGGAGCTGGGACGGGAGCGGGCGGATCGGCCTCCCGGGGGTGGAGCGCGGCCGGCGCCCCCGAGCCCCAGGCCCTCGACAACAACGACGCCCTCGCCCTGATCAGCAGCAACGCGCTCACCCTCGGACAGGCCGCGCTCGCCCTGCACGAACTGCGCGGGCTCATCGCCGCCACCCAGGTCGTCGCCGCGCTCTCGCTGCTCGCCGTCGACGGTTCGCACGAGGCGTACGCGGCGCCCGTACACGCCGCCCGTCCGCACCGGGGGTCGGTCGAGGTCGCCCGCCGGATGCGGGAGCTGATCGGTTCCGCGGACCGGCCAACCCCTCCCCTCGGGCGCATCCAGGACCCGTACGGCTTCCGGTGCCTGCCGCAGATCCACGGGCCCGCGCACGACGCGGCGGACGCGCTGGAGGGAGTGCTCGCGATCGAGATCAACGCCGCCGCCGAGAACCCGCTCATCTCCCCCGAGGACCTCACCGCCTACCACCACGGCGGCTTCTACCAGGCCCAACTCGCCCTTGCCCTCGACCACTTCAGACTCGCCATCACCCAGGTGGCACGGCTGTCCACCTCACGCCTGTCCACCCTCAACGAGCCCGCCTTCACCCGCCTGCGCCCCTTCCTCGCCGATCACGAGCCCGCCGCCTCCGGGGTGATGATCCTGGAGTACGCCGCCGGCGCGGCCCTCGGTGACCTGCGGGCCTTCTCCGCGCCCGCCTCGCTCGGGCACGCTGTACTCTCCCGGGGCGTCGAGGAACAGGCCAGCTTCGCCTCGCTCGCCGCCCGCCAGACACTGCGCGCGTGCGACGCGTACCGTCTCGTCGTGGGCTGCGAACTGGTCGCCGCCGTACGGGCGCTGCGCCAGCGCGACCTGCGTCCTGACCCGGAACTGCCGGTCGGACGGGCGCTGGAGCTGGCCGAGTCGGTCCTCGACGCCGACTCGACCGACCGGCCGCTCACGGACGACGTGACAGCGGCGTCGGCACTGCTGGACCGGTTCACGGAGATCTGGAGGGGGAGCGGGGAATGAGCACGCCGAGCGCGGACGACAACGACGACAACAGGGGCGCCGGTACGGGCGCGGAGAAGGCGGAGGAGAGGACAGAAGGGAGGGCGGGGACGCTGGGGACGGAGGGCGCCGCAGGAGAGGTGGGTGCGGGCGGACACCTTCCCGACAGTCCCGCCGCCCGGCTCCAGGCACTGTTCGAAGGGCATCGGCTCACCCCGACGCAGCGGCGCATCGCGCACAGCATGGTGCGCCGCGCCTCCGAGGTGCCGTTCCTCTCCAGCGTCGAGCTGGCCGAGCTGGCCGGTGTCAGCCAGCCGTCCGTCACCCGCTTCGCCGTCGCCCTCGGCTTCGACGGCTACCCGGCGCTGCGCAAGCACCTGCGCGAGGTCGCCCCCACCGAACAGAGCGCCGATCCGGGCTCGTACAACGAGTACCAGCAGGCCGTCGAGGCCGAGATCGAGAACCTGAGGCATCTGGCCGAGTTGCTCGCCGACCCCCGCCCCCTGCACCGGGCGGGGCGGCTGCTCGCCGCGTCCCGCCCCCTGCCCGTCCTCGGGCTGCGCGCCGCCGCCTCCCAGGCGTACGGCTTCGCCTACTTCGCCGCCAAGGTCCACCCGGACGTACGGCTGCTCCACGAGGGCGGCACGATGATCCAGGACCGTATCGACGCCGCCGTACGGGCGGGCGCCACGACCCTGCTGTGCTTCGCGCTGCCCCGGCATCCCCGCGAGGTCGTCGACACCCTCGCCTACGCCAAGGGGGCGGGGCTGACCGTCGTCACCGTCGCCGACTCGGCGTTCGCGCCGGTCGCGAAGGTCTCCGACCTGCTGCTGCCGGCCGCCGTCGGCACCGGCCTCGCCTTCGACACCGCCTGCGCGCCGATGCTGCTCGGCCGGGTGCTGCTGGAGGCCATGTGCGACGACCTGCCGGACGCCCAGGCCCGCCTGGAGGAGTTCGACGCGAGGGCGGCGGCCCGGGGGCTGTTCGTCGAGTAGGCCCGCGCGGGTTCGTCGTGGGTTCTTCGCGGCTTCTTCGGGGTTCTTCGCGTCCGTCCCGTCCTTCGCGCCCTCGTCCCCGGCTCTCAGACTCGTCTCACGTTCGCTCGCTACTCTCCCGCTCCGGCAGGGCTGTGCGAGCTGGAGGAACCGGGAGGCGGACGTGGCGCGCGGAGGTCAGGGGCTGGCGCGGGTGGCTGTGGTCGTACGGGCCGGAGCGGCGCCCATGTGGTGGTTCGGAGTGTTCGCGGCGGGCATCGGCGTACTGGTGCCGGGGATCACCGGCCGCCGGATCGGGGTGATGGCGGGGGCCGCGCTGTTCATCATCACGGCCGGGGTCGTGGCGTACCTGAGGCGCGGGCGCTACACCGCGCTCGCCGCCGGTCCCGCCCGGGCCGGGAGGCACGATGTGCTCCAGGACCGCGCGGTGACGGTACGCAACTGGCGCCGGGGCCACCGCTGGTGGCTGCTGCTCGCCTTCGCCGCCGCACTGGGCAGCTCCCTCGTGGTGCCCGCGGCGGGCGGGCTGCTGCTCGCCGGAGCCGGTACCGGACTGCGGCTGAAGGCCGCCTGGCTGGGCCGCCGCGAGCGCGCCGACGACGTACTGCTCTGGGTGCGGGTCGACTGGCTCGGCCCGCGCTCCGGAGCTCCGGCGGGCAAGCCGGTCAAGGCCTACCGCGCCACGGGAATCGCCGCCGGCGACGCCACCCCGGGCGGGGCGCGCCGCCGCGGCGACGTACTGGTCTAGCCTCTTCGTCGCTTCGGGCGCGGGGAGGGTCTGCGCGGGGAGCGTCTCAGACCTCGATCTCCGCCTCGATCCGCTTCAGCTGGTGGCGGGCCATCGCCAGGTTGGAGCGGTTGATGTCGAGCACCAGGTAGAGGAAGAGGCCGTTGCCGCCGCGCCCCTTCATCATGCGGATCAGGTGGTACTGGCTGGAGAGCGTGATCAGGATGTCCTCGATCTCGCCCTTCAGGCCCAGATGCTCCATCGTGCGCATCTTGGCGCGTACGACGTCGGTGTTGCCGGCGGCGGCGACGTTCAGGTCGAACGTCTTGCTGCCGCCCATGGTGCCCAGGGCCATGCCGCTGGTGTAGTCGACGAGTGCGACTCCGGTGGCGCCCTCGATGGAGGTCAGTGCCTCTTTCAACGCGGTTTCTGTGGTGGCCATGACGGTGGTCCTCTCCTGCTTCCGGTTCAGTTTTCCGTGGTGGTGGTGCGCGCGTTGGGCGTGGTTGTCGGTGTGCGTGGCGCGCGCGGGGTTCTGGTTCGGGTGGGCATGGGTGCGGGTGCGGCGGTGGGCATGGGGGGCGCTGCGGGATCGATGGGCCCGGTGGCCGGTTCGGCCACGGTCGGCGGTGACCGGGTCTCGGCCGCCGCGTCGACCAGTTCCCCGATGCGCAGGCCGGCCCGGCGGCCCTCCAGGTGCAGCCGGCCGACGTTGACGCGGTCCTGGGCGAGCAGTGTCAGGACGGCGGTCCGGCCCGCCGCGTACGTCGCCACATAGCCGTACACCCCGCGCACCAGCAGCTCGCGGAAGTCGCCCTGGCCGGTCGCGTCCGCCATCCGCACGGCGACGCTGAGCGCGGTGGCGGTGAGCGCCGCGACCGTCTCCGGTTCGACGCCGGGGGTGTCCTGCACCAGGACGAGACCGTCGACGCTGGCCGCGAGCGCGCCGGTGAGCTGGGGTACGCGGGCCCGCAACCGGCGCAGTTCGTCCATGACCTCGGCCTCGGCTGCCATGAGCTGTCTCCTCTCGGCACGCGGGCGCTGCCGTTCAAAGGGCCTCCAGCGCATCCCTGAGCCTCTTCAGCAGCGTGATGTTGGGGTCGGCGAACGACGGCGGCAGTGTCCCGGGGGGAGCCGGGGGAGCGGAGGACTCGGACAGTGGCGGCGGGGCGAGTGCGGGGTCGGCGGGTATCGGGGCCGGGGTGGCCTCCGGGGCTATGACGCCCGCCGCTGCCAGCCGCCGTATGTCCACGAGGGCGTGGAACGTCGGCCGGGCCAGCGCCAGGGCGATGTCCGCCGCCGTACGGACGCCGTTGACCAGGGCCAGTACGGCGTGCTGGCGGGCGGTGACCGTCGGCGCGGCCGGGCTGCCGGAGAGGAGCAGGGGGGCGCTGTCGGGGGCCGGGTCGGGCCAGATGCGGTGCAGCAGGGCGCGCCTGCGCAGCGTCTCGTGCTCGACCGCCGCCACCGGCACCGGTCTCACGGGGCCGAGCCAGTGCGTGTCCCCGTACCGGAAGTGTCCCGGCGTGCCGCTGGGCGAGAGGGCGAAGTACGCCGCGTCGTACAGCGCCCCCAGGTGGCACACCTCCAGGGCGCCCGCGCCGATCCGGCCGCTCTCCACCAGGAACCGCCCGACCCGGTGCGTTTCGCCGGCCGCGCCGACCGCGTCCCGCCAGCCGTCCGCGTCCAGCGTGCCGCCCGCCGTGAGCAGCACGTCGAGGCCGGGTACGGCCGGGCTCTCCGCGTGCACGACCTGGCCGTCGGCGAGGTAGAGCGAGCCGCGCTCGCGGACCAGGACACCGGTGGCCCGCTCGGTGGCGAGCCGGGCGAGCATCGGCGAGACCCCGCCCCACGCCCGCTGCCGGGCCGCCGTCCTGTCCCGCACCGGCAGGCGTGGTGGCGGGGTCGTCAGGTTCGTGCGCAGTGTCGTCATCCCAGCACCAGCCGTCCGGCCATCTCGCCGAGCCGGATGCGGGCCAGCGCGAGATTGCCGTCCGCGCGGGCCAGCCACAGATGCAGGAACACACTGCTGTCGAAGCTCGTCGTGACGAACCGCAGGACGTGATAGCTGTCGCGGTTGCTGATGATCAGGTCCTCGACCGGAGGATCCTGCCGCGGCCGGCCCCCGCCGAACTCGTCGGCGTCGGCGGCCTCGTCGTCCTCCTCCTCCGGGGCGAACGCGCGGTGCTCGGCGGCCAGCCGGGCCAGCTCGGCGGCCTCGGCCGCCATCGTCTCCGGGTCACCGCCCGGGGACTCCCCGACGGTGCCCAGTGCCAGCCCGCTGGTCCAGTCGACCAGCGCGGCGCCCCGGGCACCGGGCAGCCGCATGGCTTCCAGTAAGCACTCGTCGATTCCGGGCACCCTGAGCCCCTCCCGCCTGTCCCGCTCGCGTCTGTCCGGCCGGTACTCGGCCGCTCCACCTGGCGTTCGGCCGACGGATGTTCGGCCCGCCCGGTGTTCGGCTGAGTGACGCAGACGCTACGCAACGTGTGCGCGAGGAGTGAGAGATCTGGCATTTTCCAGTGGAACATGCGCTGGATGACTAAGGTGGGTCGGCTGAGCCTGTTTTCAGGGCAGTTGACCTGCATGTTCCCCGGAGTCCGTCAAGGGCGCGCCGAGGGGGAGGTGGGAGGGGCGAGGGTGGTGAGCGCGGATGCGTGCGCCCCGCCGGATTCGGCCACGATCTCGGCGACGGTCTGCGGCTCCCGCACGACCGCGAAGGCGACGTTCCCGTCCCTGCCGTCACCGCCGCCGACCGGCGCGAACCCGTAGATCCCCGGCCGCGCGAGGGAGTTGTACGCGTAGTGATGGGCGAAGTAGTACGCGCCCGTGTCCAGCGCCGCCGCGTAGTCGCCCTGTTCGAGCAGCGGCAGCGCCCGGCCCTCGGCGAGCAGGTCGCCGGAGAAGCAGGCGGGACCGGCCACGTCCTGCACCACGTCCGCCCCGGACTTGGGGCGTCCCTTCCCGTCGTACGCGGCGATCCTGAGCGGCCACGACCCCGGCGCGTACACCGTCCGGGTCGCGACCTGTACGCCCGCGTGCGTGACCGCGACCGGGCGTCCGCCGGCGCTCTTCGCGTACTCGACCCGGGCCACCACCGTGCCGTGCTTGGCCAGCAGCGACCGCCCGAACTCGGTCACCAGCCCGTACCGCCCCGCGAACAGCCCCGGTACCGCGTCGCCCAGCAGCCGCGCGTACTGCGCGAACGTCGGACTCGTCGCGTCCGACGCGAAGTTGACCGGCAGCCCGCCGCCGATGTCGATCGTGTCGATCTGCCGCCGCCCGACCCGACGGTTGATCTCCTCGGCGAGCGCGTACGTCTCCGCCACGCCCCGCACCATCAGCGACAGCGGGATGCCCTGGGACCCGGTGTGCGCGTGCAGCCTGGTCAGCCACGGGCGCTCGGCGTACGCCCCCACCACCCACTCGCGCGCCCCCTCGTCCTGCAGTGCCACCCCGAACTTCGAGGTCGCCGTGGCCGTGGACGTGGCCCCGATCGACCCTCCGCCGATCTGCGGGTTCACCCTGATCCCGACCGGGGACCGGCTGGTGGCCGAGCGCATCAGCGCGTCGAGCCGGTCCAGCTCCTGCGGGTTGTCGGCGTTCACGGCGATGCCGAGCGCCAGCGCCTCGCGCAGTTCGGCGGGCGTCTTGGCCGGAGAGTCCAGCACTGTCAGCTGCGGCGGCACCCCCGCCGCCCGCACCAGCGCCAGCTCCCCCGGGCTCGCCACCTCGGCCCCGATCCCCTCCTCGCGCAGCAGCCGCAGTACGGGCACCAGCGGGGTCGCCTTCACCGCGAAGGCGTGCAGTACGGGCGTGCCGGGCGCCAGGACCGCGTCGAAGGCGGCGCGCAGCTCGGCGGCCGACTCGCGGATGCCGTTGACGTCGAGCAGGCCGACGATGGGCGCGTGGGTGTGGAGCAGCCCCTGCTCCACGGCGGCGCGTACGGCTTCGTCCCGCCGGTTGATCCGATCCGACCTGTTGTGCTCCATGACAGCCCCCGTGGTGTCGTTGTCCGTGACGTGTCCGTGTCGAAATGCGTCGATGTCCGTATCGATGGGGCAAGCCAAACATCCGCGGCGCGCGCGTGCTGGCGCAAGAACGTATTGACTAGTTCTATTCAGACGGCGAAGATGTGAATATCCACTGCAATAGTCGCTATCAGTCCGCTGGGAGGCAGACCATGTCAGGACCCCGCCCCGTACGAGCCCCGCGCGGTACGGAACTGAGTGCCCTGGGATGGCAGCAGGAGGCCGCCCTGCGGATGCTGCAGAACAACCTGGACCCCGAGGTCGCGGAGCACCCCGACAAGCTCGTCGTCTACGGCGGCACCGGCAAGGCCGCCCGTGACTGGCGCTCCTTCGACGCGATGGTCCGCACCCTGCGCACCCTCAAGCAGGACGAGACGATGCTCGTCCAGTCGGGCCGCCCGGTCGGTGTCATGCAGACCCACGAGTGGGCCCCGCGTGTCCTGATCGCCAACTCCAACCTGGTCGGCGACTGGGCCAACTGGGAGGAGTTCCGCCGTCTGGAGCAGCTCGGCCTGACCATGTACGGGCAGATGACGGCCGGTTCCTGGATCTACATCGGCACCCAGGGCATCCTCCAGGGCACCTACGAGACCTTCGCCGCCGTCGCCGCCAAGAAGTTCGGCGGCACCCTCGCGGGCACGATCACGCTGACGGCCGGCCTCGGCGGGATGGGCGGCGCCCAGCCGCTCGCCGTGACCATGAACGACGGCGTCGCGATCTGTATCGACGTCGACCCGCGTGCCATCGAGCGTCGTATCGAGCACCGGTACCTCGACGTGAGGGCCGACTCCCTGGAGCACGCCCTCCAGCTCGCGGTGGAGGCCCGTGACGCCCGCCGCCCGCTCTCCATCGGCCTCCTGGGCAACGCGGCCGAGCTGCTCCCGCGCATGCTCGCCGAGAGTGCCCCCATCGACATCGTCACCGACCAGACGTCGGCCCACGACCCGCTGTCCTACCTGCCGGTCGGCGTCGACTTCGACGACCTGGCCTCCTACGCGGCGAAGGACCCGGCCGGCTTCACGACCCGGGCGCGCGAGTCGATGGCACGGCACGTGGAGGCGATGGTCGGCTTCATGGACGCCGGTGCCGAGGTCTTCGACTACGGCAACTCGATCCGGGGCGAGGCCCAACTCGCCGGATACGAGCGGGCGTTCGCCTTCCCCGGCTTCGTGCCCGCCTACATCCGCCCGCTCTTCTGCGAGGGCAAGGGCCCCTTCCGCTGGGCGGCCCTGTCGGGCGAGGCGTCCGACATCGCGAAGACCGACAAAGCGATGCTGGAGCTGTTCCCGGAGAACGAGTCGCTGCACCGCTGGATCAAGATGGCCGGCGAGCGCGTCCACTTCCAGGGACTGCCGGCCCGGATCTGCTGGCTCGGCTACGGCGAGCGGGACAAGGCGGGCGAGCGCTTCAACGACATGGTGGCGAGCGGGGAACTGGCCGCGCCGCTGGTGATCGGCCGCGACCACCTGGACAGCGGGTCCGTCGCCTCCCCGTACCGGGAGACGGAGGCCATGCTCGACGGCTCCGACGCGATCGCCGACTGGCCGCTGCTCAACGCCATGGTCAACGTGGCGTCCGGGGCTTCCTGGGTCTCCATCCACCACGGAGGCGGTGTCGGCATGGGACGGTCGATCCACGCCGGACAGGTGTCGGTGGCCGACGGCACGAAGCTGGCGGGCGAGAAGATCCGCCGGGTGCTGACCAACGACCCCGGGATGGGAGTGATCCGGCACGTGGACGCCGGGTACGACATCGCGGAGTCGGTCGCGGACGAGCGGGGCGTGCGGGTGCCGATGCGCGAGGGTGACGACGCGTGAGGGGTTTTTCCGGCGGGGGCGGTGACTCCGCGGCGGAGACGGACAGTTCGTCGCCGACCGCGGGTTCGGCCGCGTCCACTCTCCCCGCCTCGCAAATTCGTTCGAGTGGTTCGTCCGGTTCCTCCTTTCTGGAGATGTGGCGGGACCTCGCGCCCATCGGGCGGCATCCCGACTCCCGTGGCTATCGCCGGTTCGCCTGGACCGGGATCGACCTCGAATGCCGGGCCTGGTTCAAGGAGCAGGCCGAGAGCAGGGGGCTGTCCTACGAGGTCGACCGGAACGGGAACCAGTGGGCCTGGCTCGGGGATCCCGACGCCGGGGACGCCGTTGTCACCGGGTCGCATCTCGACTCGGTGCCCGATGGCGGGGCTTTCGACGGTCCCCTCGGTGTCGTCTCCTCCTTCGCCGCCCTCGACGAGCTGCGGGGCCGGGGTGTGCGGTTCGGCAAGCCGCTGGCCATCGTCAACTTCGGGGACGAGGAAGGCGCCCGGTTCGGGCTCGCCTGTGTCGGGTCGCGGCTCACCGCCGGTGCCGTCACCGTCGAGCAGGCCCGGCTGCTGACCGACGGGGACGGTGTCACCCTGCCACGCGCCATGGAGGCCGCCGGGTACGACCCGGACGCCATCGGGCCGGACCCCGAGCGGCTCGCCCGGATCGGCGCCTTCGTCGAGCTGCACGTCGAGCAGGGACGGGCGCTCGACCTGAGCGGCGACCGGGTGGGCATCGCCAGTGCCATCTGGCCGCACGGGCGGTGGCGGTTCGACTTCCGCGGTGAGGCCAACCACGCCGGTACGACCCGCCTCGTCGACCGCCGCGACCCCATGCTGTCGTACGCCGAGACCGTCCTCGCCGCCCGGCGCGAGGCACAGCTCGCCGGGGCCGTCGCCACCTTCGGGAAGATCGCCGTCGAGCCCAACGGGGTCAACGCCATCCCCTCCCTCGTACGCGGCTGGCTCGACTCCCGCGCCGCCGACCAGCACGCCCTCGACACCGTCGTCTCCGGAGTCGAGAAGGCGGCCCGTGAGTACGCCGAGGCGCACGGCGTCGATCTCGACGTCGTCCGGGAGTCGTTCACCCCCGTCGTCGAGTTCGACCACGCCCTGCGCGACGAACTCGCCCGGCTGCTGGGCCGGGACGAGAAGGACGCCGCACTCACCGTCCCCGTCCTGGGCACCGGTGCCGGACACGACGCCGGGATTCTCTCCGGGAGCATCCCGACCGCCATGCTGTTCGTGCGCAACCCCACGGGCGTCTCGCACTCCCCGGCGGAGTACGCCGCCGAGGACGACTGCGTGGCCGGGGTGACCGCACTCGCCGACGTACTGGAAGGGCTGGCCCGCACGTGACGCACCCTCATCAGCACGCTCAACAGCAGCGCACCTACTGGCTGGAGCACGCCTGGCTCGGCACCTTCGTCGAGCCGGGCGTCGCCCTCGACGTGCGGGACGGCCGGATCGCCGCCGTCCGCACCGGAGTCGACGCCCCGCCGCCCGGCGCCGAGATCCTCCGCGGGCTCACCCTCCCCGGGCTCGCCAACGCCCACAGTCACGCCTTCCACCGCGCCCTGCGCGGCACCGTCCAGGTCGGCTCCGGCACCTTCTGGACCTGGCGCGAGATCATGTACTCCTTCGCCGACCGGCTGACCCCCGAGAGCTACCACGCCCTCGCCCGCGCCGTGTTCGCCGAGATGGCCCTCGCCGGCATCACCGCCGTGGGCGAGTTCCACTACGTCCACCACGCCCCCGGCGGCACTCCGTACACCGACCCGAACGCGATGGGCGAGGCGCTCCTCGCGGCGGCCTCCGACGCCGGGATCCGCATCACCCTCCTCGACACCGCCTACCTCTCCTCCGGGATCCACGACACGAAGAGCGGACAGCCCCCGAACCGTCACCAGCTCCGATTCTCCGACGGCACGGCCGACGCCTGGGCGGAACGCTGTTCAGTTCTCAAGGACCGGGATCACGCGCGGATCGGTGCCGCCATCCACTCCGTACGGGCCGTGCCCGCCGGC
This sequence comes from Streptomyces sp. AK08-02, assembly GCF_033795085.1. NCBI lineage: Bacteria > Bacillati > Actinomycetota > Actinomycetes > Kitasatosporales > Streptomycetaceae > Streptomyces > Streptomyces sp. AK08-02. The sequence continues at coordinate 63,698 of NZ_JARAZV010000014.1, read as the reverse complement.
GAGTTGGCGACCGTGGCACGCTGGGCCGAGGAACGCCGCGCGCCGCTCCATGTGCACCTGTCCGAGCAGACGGCGGAGAACGACGCCTGCCTCGCCGCCCACGGACGCACCCCCACCCGCCTGCTCGCCGACCACGGGGTCCTCGGCCCCCGCACCACCGGCGTCCACAACACCCACCTCACCGACGAGGACATCGCGCTCCTCGGCGACAGCGGCACCGGTACGTGCATGTGCCCCACCACCGAACGCGACCTCGCCGACGGCATCGGCCCCGCCGTCGCCCTCCAGCGCGCGGGCTCACCCCTCAGTCTGGGCTCCGACAGCCACGCCGTCATCGACCTGCTCGAAGAGGCGCGCGCCATGGAACTCAACGAGCGACTGCGCACCCGCACCCGGGGCCACTGGACAGCGGCAGCCCTGCTCCGGGCGGCCTCCGCCGACGGTCACGCGGCCCTCGGCTGGGACGACGCGGGCACCCTTGAGGCGGGTGCGCTCGCCGACTTCACGACGATCGCGCTCGACTCGGTCAGAACAGCGGGGCCGCTGCCTCGTCTGGGAGCGGAGACCGCGGTATTCGCAGCGTCGGCAGCGGATGTGCGCCATACGGTCGTGGGCGGCCGGCACGTCGTGCGAGACGGGGCGCACACCCTCGTCCCCGAGGTGCCGCGGGCGCTTGCGGCGGCTGTCGAAGCCCTGCGCGGCTGACACCCGTACGCACCCCGGTACGTCCCCCCGCCCGCAGGCCCGCCACCCACGAGGACGCCATGAACAGCACCAGCACGCCGAGCAGTCCGGGCAGCCCGAACCGGACGAACAGCGCTATCGGCAGCACGACCGACACCACCACCGGCACGACGACTGTCATCACGAACATCGGCAGCCTGGTCACCAACGACCCCTCTCTGGGAGACGGCTCTCCTCTTGGACTGGTCCTGGACGCGGCCGTCGTCATAGAGGGCGACCGCGTCGTCTGGACCGGTGAATCCAGCAAAGCACCAGCCACTGACAATCGGGTCGACGCCGGTGGCAGGGCCGTCCTCCCGGGCTTCGTCGACTCCCACTCCCACCTCGTCTTCGCGGGCGACCGGACCCAGGAGTTCAACGCCCGTATGTCGGGGCGGAGCTACACCGCCGGGGGCATCCGCACCACAGTCGCCGCCACCCGCGCCGCCACGGACGCGGAACTGGAGGCCAACCTCACCCGTTACCTCCGCGAGGCCCTCCACCAGGGCACGACGACCTTCGAGACCAAGTCGGGGTACGGCCTGACCGTCGAGGACGAGGCCCGCGCCCTGCGCATCGCCGCCGCCCACACCGACGAGGTCACCTACCTCGGCGCCCACATCGTGTCCCCGGACTACGCCGACGACCCGGCCGCCTATGTCGCCCTGGTCACCGGCGAGATGCTCGACGCCTGTGCCCCGTACGCCCGTTGGGTCGACGTCTTCTGCGAGAAGGGCGCCTTCGACGGCGACCAGGCGCGCGCGATCCTCACCGCCGGGAAGGCGAAGGGGCTGCATCCGCGCGTCCACGCCAACCAGCTCTCGTACGGTCCGGGCGTGCAGCTGGCCGTCGAACTCGATGCCGCCAGCGCCGACCACTGCACCCACCTCACCGACGCCGACGTGGACGCCCTCGCGAGCGGCGACACGGTCGCGACCCTGCTGCCCGGCGCCGAGTTCTCCACCCGTGCCCAGTGGCCGGACGCCCGCCGGCTCCTCGACGCGGGCGTCACGGTCGCGCTGTCCACGGACTGCAACCCGGGGTCGTCCTTCACCTCCTCCGTGCCCTTCTGCGTGGCCCTCGCCGTACGGGACATGGGCATGACCCCGGACGAGGCGGTCTGGTCGGCCACGGCGGGGGGCGCACAAGCCCTCCGCCGCACCGACATCGGCCGCCTCACGCCCGGGGCGTACGCCGATCTGACGTTCCTGGACGCCCCGAGCCACGTACACCTGGCCTACCGGCCGGGAGTTCCCCTGGTCAGCGGGGTGTGGCGGCGGGGCGTGCCCGTGATCTGACCGAACCGGACGGTCAGAGGCCGTACCTGTTCTTCATGTGGCGCCAGAAGTCACGGAACATCCACTTGTCGAACTCGGTGATCTGCGTCGCGCTGCCCGCCTTCATGAGGAAGCAGCACTGGCCGGTCGGGGTCCAGTCGTAGAAGTCGTCGAGCCCGAAGGTGTGGCCGACCTCGTGCAGGTAGATGTGGATGTTCTCCTGGTCGAGCGTGCTGGTGAAGTACTCCTGGCCGACCCGCTGGCCCCAGTCGCCCCCGGCGCCGCCCTGGAAGCCCTTCGTCAGCCACAGCGACTGGTCGTAGTGGCGGGACGCGCCGCCCGGGCAGCGTGAGTAGTTGCCGTCCTGGTGGAAGAAGCGGCCGCAGTCGGGAGCGCACTGCGGGGAGCCGCCGCCGTCGAGGTTCCCGGCGTAGATGTCGACGGAGTTGTCGGTCCACTGGAGGGTCGAGCGGTTCTTCACCGCCCACCCGACGATGTTGACCGGCACACTGGTGTACGGCCAGGCGTTGTGCCCCGTGCCGTTGTCGACCATGGCCGCCATCCACTTGCCGAACTGCTTCTTCAGCGCCGTGTGGATCCGGTCGCGCAGGGCGGTGCTGACAGGTGCGTCCGACTCCCAGCGGACGCAGTAGTTGACGCTTCCCCGGTTGGCCATGACCTGGTCCCAGCCGTAGTTGCGGAAGCCGTAGAGGTTCCCGTAGGTCGACTCGACGTGGTTCCAGACCTCGTTCAGGGGCTGTACGAGGTTCGCGGGCGGGTTCCAGTTGTCGGCGGCCTGTGCCTGTGCCTCGGTTCGCGCCTCTGCCTGTGCCGCCGTCACGGCGGGAGCGGCGAACGCCGCCGGCAGACCGGGAGCGGCGATCAGCGCGGCCAGTGCGGCGAGGACCGCCAAGAGGCGTGCGATGCGTTTGCGCATGGGTGAACTCCTGTTGTGGGGAACGGGATTCACCCTCGGGTCGTCACCGGTCGCGCACGGGGTTGCCGACAGGTCTCCGGCGGCGTTTCACTCCCTTCTCCCACGGGTGGAGTGAAATGCCGGGCCCGCGAGGGAGGTTGGCGAGTACGGCCTTTTCAGCTAGAGCCCGCGCGCCAGCGCTGCCCCGACCCACCGGTCAGCGGGGCGAGGGTCAGGCCGCCGTCGACGTCCGGACTGAGCGCCGTCGCGATGGCGATGGCCGGGCGGATCACACCGTCGTCGTCCACGGTGAAGCGCAGGTTGTCGCCATTGTCGTCACTGTCCACCGACGCGCACTCCCAGATGCCGACGCCCTTGTTCACGTCACCTCGGCTGTCCAGGCACAGATCGGTGTCGGCGGCCGAGCGCAACAACCCCAAGTCGGCGTCCACACGCCAGCGTTGGGTCCGGGCCGACGCGGAACAGGGTGTCGTGACGACATCCGTCCCCTTCTCCGGCACACCGTCCCGGATGTCCAGACAGCGCCCCGAGGCGAGGTTCACCACCTGGGCGTACGAGGCTCCGGGCGCCCGGAACACGGACGTGCGCGAGGGAGTCGGTGTGGGACCGGGTGTGCGCGTCGGCTCGGCGGTCGGTGTCGGAGTGGTCCGGGGGCGTGAGGTCGGCGGCGGGGAAGGGAGCCCGGTGGAGGCCGACGCCGTGGGGGCCGCCGCCCCTGGGCCGCTCGGTACCGAGGTGAGCGGGGGCGTTCCCGACACTCCCCGCTGGTTCGGCGAGCTGTCGCCCGACCAGAGCAGCGCGATAAGCAGCGGGACCAGCGTCACACCCAGCACAGCCGAGGCCAGCACGAACCGCCGACGGGACCGCCGGGCCGGCGACCAGGGCCAACTGGGCTCGGGCGTACGGGCGTTGGCACGGGTCACCGTCGGCGCGTCCCTCGCGTACGCCGGACCGCACCACGGCAGCAGGCCCTCTCCCAGCGCCGTGCGCGGGTGGTCCCGCAGGGCGGAGAGTTCCTCGTAGGCCCCCGAGCAGTGCGGGCAGATGACCATGTGGGAGTTCAGGTCCGTGCTGTGGCGGGGGTTGACGGGGCGGACCGACTCCTCGATCAGCCGGCGGAAGTCCTGGCAGCGCGGGTCGTCGGAGGCGGCCAGCCTGGACCGCAGACAGGCCTGGGCCAGGGTCTGGAGCGCCGTCTGCGTCTCGTGGGTCACGTCTTCGGGGGTCAGGCCGAGAAGCGCGGCGGTCCGGTCCTCGGACTCGCGCTCCACGATGCCGTACCAGATGAGGCCCTGCGTGCGGGACGGCAGCGACTGGAACGGGCCCAGCACGGGCGGCGGCGGCCAGCTGCCGCCGCCGGTGCTCAGGACGAGGAGCAGGCTCGCGTCGAGGCCCGCCGCGCGTTCGTCGGTGGCCCAGGTGGCCGCCAGATCGGCGGTCAGCAGCAGGAGTTGGTGGCGCCACGGGACGCTCGGCTCGGTGCCGCGTGCCGTGTCCCGGGCCGCCGCCGTGAACGACTGGTCCGCCAACTGCCGTGCCGTGGAGTCGCTCACCGTGCACAGACGGGCGTAGGCGAGGACGGACGCCCGGTGCCGGCCACGGAGTTCCTGCAACGCGGGGTATGCGGTGGGGGAGTTGGTGCGCAGCAACTCCGTGAGGTGTGCGTCGGACGCGCCGACGTACACCCCGTACTCCCCGCTGCCGTCGGTGTCCTGGGACATCCGTCCGCCTCCTCGCCCCCCGACTCCGGCCCCGTGCTGACGTACCGGCCAGTCTGAGGGCGCGCTCGGTGACGCAGGGGGCCTTTGGGAAAAGAGAGGAGGGGTTTCCGTAGGTAACCGAAAACCCCTCCCGAACGGACGCCGGTTCTCGACGTCCCGACGGCGAACCCTGACCGTCACTCCTCGACGGTCAGGCCCTTGCGCAGTCGCTGCAACGTCCGTGACAGCAGTCGCGACACGTGCATCTGGGAGATGCCGAGTTCCTCGCCGATCTCCGACTGGGTCATGTTGGCGACGAACCGCAGCGAGAGGATCTGCCGGTCCCGGGGCGGGAGTCCGGCGATCAGCGGCTTCAGGGACTCGACGTACTCGATGCCCTCGATGCCGTGGTCCTCGTAACCGATGCGGTCCGCGAGCGCGCCCTCGGAGTCGTCCTCCTCGGGTTGCGCGTCGAGAGAGCTGGCGGTGTAGGCGTTCGAGGCCGCCATGCCTTCCACGACCTCGTCCTTGGAGAGGTCGAGCCGTTCTGCCAGCTCACCCACGGTGGGGGCGCGGTCGAGCTGCTGGGCCAGTTCGTCGCCGGCCCGTGCCAGGTCCAGCCGGAGCTCCTGGAGCCGGCGCGGGACGCGGACGGACCACGACGTGTCGCGGAAGAAGCGCTTGATCTCGCCCACGATGGTTGGCAGGGCGAACGTCGGGAACTCGACGCCGCGGCTCAGTTCGAAGCGGTCGATCGCCTTGATCAGGCCGATGGTGCCGACCTGGATGATGTCCTCCATCGGTTCGCTGCGCGAACGGAAACGGGAGGCGGCGAACTTGACCAGCGCGAGGTTGAGCTCGACGAGCGTGTTACGGACGTACGCGTGGTCGTGCGTGCCTTCTTCGAGGGACTCCAGTCGCGCGAAGAGGGTCTTGGACAGGGCCCGGGCGTCGACCGCCCCCACCTCGTCGAACGGCGGGATCTCGGGGAGCCCGTCCAGGGCCTCCGGAACGCGCGGGCCGGGGAGGTGCTGGTCCAGTTGCTGGGAGTCCGTGTTTTCCGGAGGGGGTGTCGACGTCGCCCAGTGGGTATGCGATGCGTCGAGCCGGGGTGACATGGTGTCCTCCATGGTTCTCGGCATAAGGCTGCCGAAGCCGGGGCGTGTGGTGCGGTGTGCGGCGCCTCCAATGCCGGCCGTGTCGGGTGCGTGTCTCGAGCCGGCTCGCTGGGGGAACCGGCTCAGTACTAGGCCTACCCGCTTTCCCGAGCCCGCCGCAAGTGCGTTGCCTTACCATATGTCCGCATTTGGGCTTTAGTTCAGGTGTCGGAGAGTGTGAGGAAGGCGTAGTGTTCGTGGACGTCAGTTGGGCGCGAGTACGCGCCGGTAAGCAGCAGAGGCCTCGGGAGAGAGGGACGGCATGGACCGCGAGACGGTCGGCAGCGCACAGTCTGGCCGGCTTCTGGTGGAGGTTCGGCAGGACGGCCCCAGCGCCGTTGTGACGCCGACGGGTGAGCTCGATCACCACACCGCCGATCTGTTGCGTGAACCACTCGAGGACTGCCTCGCCAAGGGCGTCGCACGGCTGGTCGTCGACTGCACACGGCTGGAGTTCTGTGACTCCACAGGCCTCAACGTGCTGCTCGGCGCCCGTCTGAAGGCGGAGGCCGCGGGCGGCGGGGTGCACCTCGCCGGTATGCAGCCGGTGGTCGCGAGGGTGTTCGAGATCACGGGCGCGGACGCCGTTTTCACCGTCCACGAGACGCTCGCCGACGCCCTCGCCGATGGGCCGCCCGGGTCGCCCGAGCCCCTCGAATCCTCCTAGCCTTTCCGGCCAGGTTCTCCTGGCCGCCCGGGCCGGTTCTTGAGCGCGCTCTTTTTGGGGGGTGTTCTGTCGGTTACGCCGGGCAGGAGACATCCTGAATATGCACACAAGGGCGTGCGTAAAGGAACTGTGTTGAATGACGACCGTGTACGCGCAACTGGTGAATCGGTGAGGTGAAGCGCTGATGAGCACCACCCGGCCCGACTCGCCGGGCTCCTCGGAGTCCTCCGAGTCCTCCGAGCGCGGTGGCGCTTCCGGGGGTCGTCAGACCCGCAACCTGAGTTTCGCGGGTCAGAGCGGTGTCGTTCCGCTCGCCCGTGACTTCGCCCGGCAGGCGCTGTACGCGTGGGGCTGGCTGCCCGCCGCGACCGCCGACCGACGGGCCGCCGCCGAGGACGTGCTGCTGGTGGTCTCCGAACTCGTCACCAACGCCTGTCTGCACGCCGAGGGCCCGGACGAGATGTGGATCACCTGCGACAACAAGGTGATCCGCGTCGAGGTCTCGGACCGTGGCACGGGCCAGCCCGCCCCGCGCACCCCGCACCGTGCCGGGCGCCCCGGCGGTCACGGCATGTTCATCGTGCAGCGCCTGTGCCTGGACTGGGGAGTCGTGCGGATCCCCGGCGTCGCGGGCAAGAGGGTCTGGGCGGAGCTGGGCGCTCCGGCGTAGTTCCCGCCGTTCCGGCGGGATGCGCACCACCGGGATCAGGCCGAATTACCGCCGATCCGGTGTGTGCTGTGTCTTCCAACTGTTGGTCCCCCGGCGTACCTTGACGGCCGATCCGCGATCTGATGTGCCGTCAGAAATGCCGCCAGGACCGCCAGGAATGGGGGACGACGATGTCGTACCACCGGACATGCCGCCGAACGCACCCGAAACGCGGCGCCGCGCTCGCGTCCGCCGCGGCCCTGGCCGGATCGGCGGTACTGCTGGCCGCTCCCGCCGCCCGGGCCGAGGTCGTGGACGTCAACTACCGCTGCGACACGCCGATCGGCGTGAAGAGCGCCCTCTCGTCCATCGACATCAAGGCCGTACAGAGCGGCGCCGCCTACAAGGTGACGATGTCCTGGCAGAAGGGTGTCTCGTCCAGCCCGGTCGAGCTGGGCAAGGGCGCGATGAGCCCGAGCGCCACGATCAGACTCGGCGGCGCGGACAGCGGCACGCTGAACGTCAGCGGGCCCGCGAACGAGGCGGCGCTCCCCGCCAACACCCCCATCAAGATCAATGACCTGAGCGGCACGTACACGCCGTCGAAGAACGGCAAGGTCACCTTCACGGCCGGCATCCTGACGATCAAGGCCGCCGGCACGACCACCACGTGCACACCCACCAACAACCCCAAGCCGTCCCTGACGCTCGACGTCACGGGGGCCTCCGGCGGCGGCGACACGGGCGGCACGAGCAGTACAGGCGGCACGAGCAGCACCGGTGGTACCGGCGGCGACCTCCCGCAGACCGGCCCCGAGGACTCCTTCGTGGCGCTGGGCACGCTCGGCGGCACCGTGCTGCTCGCGGGCGCGGCGGGCACGCTGTGGCTGACCCGCAGGAACCAGGCGGGGGCGGTACGACGGCAGCCGACGGCCCGCCGCTGAGGACCGTACGAGACCCGTACGACTCCCGGGAGCCACCGATGCGTGTCCTTAGCCCCAGCCTCAGCCGCCACCGCCTTCTCGGGCTGCTCGGCCTCGTCGCGCTGCTGTCCACGGGGACGGCGGCCGTCGCCGACGAGGGCTGGTCCGTCACGCCTCTGGGCACCGGCCGGCCGTACTTCTACGCCGAGGGCGCCCCGAAGGCGGTTCTCCAGGACACGCTCTCCGTCCGCAACCCGACGAAGCGAACCCTCGACGTACGGCTGACCGGCAGCGGCTGGATCACCCTCGCCGCCCCGGAGGTGCGGGTCCCGGCCCGGACACGTGCCGACGTGCCCTTCACGGTGCGCGTCCCCGAGGGCACGCCTCCCGGTGACCGCGCCGCGACGATCACCGCCCGGGCGTCGGGCCGGACCGCGACGGTACGGGTCCGACTCCGGGTCGGGGGACCCCGGTTGGCCGCGCTGACCGTCGAACACGTGGCGGTACGCGGCGACCGCATCGCGTACGAGCTGGTCAACCGCGGCACCACCGACCTGACCCCGACCCTCGCCGTCCGCGCGGACGGTGTCCTCGGCCCCCTCCTCGACCGGGCCCCGCGCACCCTTCCGGTACGACTTCCGCCGGGCCGGCGCCTGGCCCTCACCGAACCCTGGCCAGGGCGCCCCGGGTTCGACGCCGTCGAGGTCCGGCTGACGGTCACCGCGGCGGACGGGACGGTGCGCGGCGAGGCGGGCACGTCGGTGCGGTTCGTGCCGTGGGGCGGGGTGGCGGGCGTCGCGGGGGCGCTGACGGCGGGCGCGGTCCTTGTGGCCGTACGACGGCTCGCACGCCGTAGGCGGGACGAACAGGTTTGCGCGCACCAGGAGTTGGTGGCCAGGACGGACGAACTGACGGGGGCGATGACGTGATGCGGCGGATTCCTGCACTGGTCGCGGCACTGGCGATCGCTCTGCTCTCGGTACCCACGACCACCGCGTCGGCCGCCGACGGGCCGACCGTCAAGGTCTCCGAGTCCCAGGCGGGAACCGGCGGTTCGCTCGTCGTGACAGGCACGGGCTGGCAGCCGAAGACACTGCTGATGATGCTGATCTGCGGCCGGTCCACGCCCGGCCGGGGAGTGATCGGCGGCACCAACTCCTGCGCCAACGCGGACGGACGGGCCGTCACCACCGACGCGAACGGCGGCTTCAGCAAGAGCCTGCCGGTGGTCGAACCGCCCGTGCCGTGCCCGTGTGTGGTGCATGTGGTGACGGTGACGGGCTCGTCCCCGGCGTCGGGCGACGCGGCGTTCCAGGTGGCGGGGCACCCCGTCGAACCGCTGCCCGCGCAGGTCGGCACGGGCCGGCTCGCGGTCCTCACCGACCCGCGACTCGACGGTTCGAGCGGGCTGCTGACCTGGTTCGGGGCGCCTCCCTCACGGACGCTGGCGGTCACCGTCGGCAACCTCGGCACGGGGGCGGTCAAGGACCCGGTCTTCCACATCGGCACCTCCCACGGGGTGTTCGCCCCGCAGTGGGACGAGCAGCAGTGGCGCGGCACGATCCCGCCGGGTGGGAAGGCGCGCGTCGAACTGCCGGTGTCCCTGGCGAGCGGGGCGCACGGCGACTACACGGTCTCGCTGAAGTACGGCGGGAAGGTGCTCGCCGAGCAGCCGTGGGGCGTCGGCCGGCCGTGGGGCGTGACCCTGTTCTGGGTCCTGGCGGGTGTCGTCGTACCGGCGGCGCTGTTCCGCGTCGGGATGGCGGTGGTGGACCGGGTACGGCCACGCGGAGCGGGCGGGCGGGCGTCGGCGCGTCGTGGCACGGCGCCGCGGAGACCCGAACCGACCCTCCGGATGCCGCGGTTGGGCGCGCGGAAGGGGCGGCAGGAACCCGAGCCGGTGACCGCTTCCACCACCCTGCCGTGGTTCACCCCCGAGACCGACCCGGGAGCGGCAGCGGGGGCCGGAGCGGGAGCGGACGTGGGTACGGGCGCGGGCATCGACACGGGCATCGACATGGGCGCGGGCACTGCGACGACCAACACGACGAAGACGAAGGGGAACACGTGAGAACGCAACGGAGACGGAGCGTGAGTGCGGCAGGGGCCCTGTTGCTGCTCGGCGGAGCGGGAGGTGTTCTGCTGGGCCTGGCCGCGGCGGGGCCCGCCCAGGCCGCCGAGGTGTCGTACGCGACCAAGTGCGTGCCGCCGGCGGCCTCCGGTCTTGAGCCGGTCAACGGCACGACCAAGGTGCAGATCACCGCGCCCGCGACGGCGAAGGTGGGCGACGAGGTCGACGTGGTCTGGCAGTTCACGCAGGCCGCGTCCAAGAACCCGGACCTGATCGACCTCCCGGCCAACTCGGTGCAGCCGAGCGGGGTGTTGAAGGCGGCGGGCGCGCAGACGGCCGACATCGCGATGGTGGGCCCGCGCCAGAACCCGGCGATCCCCAAGGGCGCGGCGATGGTCCTGTCCGCGATGAAGGGCAAGGTGAAACTGACGACGGCGGGCGACGTGACGCTGACGCCGGACGCGTACACGATCAACGCGTTCGGGACGGACACGAAGTGCACGCCGACCGAGCCGGTGCAGTCCTCGGCGACGATCAAGGTGACGGCGGGCGACGGCGGTTCACCGTCGACGTCCACCACTCCGACCCCGACACCGACGGGCACGGACTCCACGTCCCCGACCCCCACCCCGACCGATTCGGACGACGAGAGCGCGTCGCCGAGCAGCACGGCGAGTCCGACGGACGACGGCCAGACGGACTTCACCGGCAAACTCGTCAAGGTCCCGTACAGGTGCGTGACGCCCATCGGTGACAAGGACGTGACGTCCCCCATCCAGATCAACGCCAAGAAGAACGGCGGGAGTTACGACATCACGGTGCAGTTCAAGGGCTCCGTGATGAACAGCCCGGCCGACCTGCCGGCCAACTCGGTGAACCCGTCCATGGACGTCGTCCTGGGCGGCTCCGACACGGGCAAGGTCTATGTCGTGGGCCCGGCCAACACGGAGCCGATCAAGACCGGTGACGCGATGACGATCTCCGACATGACAGGCACGTACAAGCCGGGCGCGACCGGTCAATCGACCCTGGCACCAGGCGTGTTGACGGTGAGCGCCCTTGGCACGACGACCACCTGCACCCCGACCACGACCATGGTCTCCCTGACGCTGGACACGGAGGAACAGGCGAGCGGGGCGTCGGGCGGTTCCTCGACGTCGGGCGGCACGACGTCCGGTTCCGGCGGTACGTCGGGCGGCCTCGCCAACACGGGCGCCGAGAACAACGGGGCCCTGAAGGCGCTGGGTCTGGTGTCCGGCACGGTGATCCTGGCGGGCGTGGCGGTGTTCACGTTCATGCCGGGGCGGCGGCGCCTGCGCTGACCGCCCGGGTCGGGACCCCGCTCCGGAGTGTGCGGCCGGGCGGGGTCCGGCGTTCTCCCGCGCGGTTCACGTGCGGGGCGTGCGGCGGTCGGCCCGGAGCCCTACGTTCGCGGCGCTGACCGCGAGGCGTGGACCGATGGGCGCGGAGTCATGACGAACTCCGCCGTCCGTGGCCGTCGTGCTCCCGCAACTCCCGCTCGCAGTCGCCGACTTCGCTCGTACGTCCGGCCTCCCGAGCCGCGTCCCGCTGTGCGGTCAGTGCCTCGCACACGTCACAGGCCGGCGTCTGGGCAGGCGTGGGGGACGTGGCTGCCGTGTTCACACCGACCACCGTGCGAGGGCGGCCTCCAGCGAGCGCAGGACCTCGGGGGTGGGCGCCGCCCAGGCGCCGGACGGGGTCCAGGAGGGGGCGGGCGCGGTGCGGTGAGGGGTGGCGCGGGGGCGGCGGGGGAGACGGGGGAGGGAGGTCGACGTCATGCGGATCACTCCTCGGGTGGAGGCTCCGGCGCCGGGGCTGTGACGCACGCGGTCGCCGGATTACGGTGCGTGTTCAGGCAGGTATGACGAGCATGCCGCCTCGACAGGGCGGAAACCGCGTGGACAGGGCCGGATGCCCACGTTCGGCGGGCCTATTTCCCCTACGTACTTCAGCGACACAGAGTCACCATGGTCGTACGTCCGTCGTCGGGTGGGCCGAACTCCTCGCCCGCCGACGGACGTACGACCGGCGCGATCTCGGACCGCCGCGCCCACCCGGACACGGCGACTCGCGCTGCCCGCGCGCCGGTTCAGGGCGCAGGTGTCAGATTCCAGCTCTGCGCTCCCGCCCAGTCGGCGAAGCTCTGCCACCCCACCTCGGGGTGGTCCCGGCGCAGACCCTCGACGTCGACGTGGAGGCCGCTGGCGCCGAAGTAGCGGAACATGGCGGCCAGATCGGCGGAGTGCGCCTCGATCTGGGCGAGCGGAACCGGCGTGAACTCGATCGGACGGCCGCAGACGCCGGAGAGGATCTCGGCGATCTCCGAACACGTCACACGGTCGGAGGCCAGGTCGATACGCCGCCCGGCGAACTTTCCGGGGTGGCGCAGGACGAGAGCCGCGAAGGCGCCGATGTCGGCGGCCGGAATGAACGGCAGAGCCAGGCCGGCGGGCAGGGGCAGGGCGAACCGGCCCTCGCGCAGACCGCTCAGCGTCCACTCGCTGGTGTAGTTGTCCATGAAGAGGCCCGGTGCGATCACCGTCCAGGGGATGCCCAGCTTCCGCAGATGGAGCTCGACCCGGTGCTTGGTGTCGAAGTGGGGGATGCCGGTGCCGCGGTCCGCGTTGGCGGCCGAGGTGAACACGATGTGCCGGACGGTTCCGCTCGCGGCGGCGGCGTCGAGCAGCGCGACCGCCTGCCGCACCTCGGTGTCGGCGTCGTTCCCGACGTCGCCCCCGGTGTCGCCGTAGCGCGTGGACATCGCGAACAGTGCGTCGGCGCCGGCGAGCGCGGCGTCCAGACCGGCCCGGTCGTCGAAGTCGGCGTACGCCACCTCCGCGCCGAGCCGGCGCAGCTCCTCGGCGGCAGGGGACGACGGGCGGCGCGTCAGCGCCCGTATCCGGGACCCCTGGCGGAGCAGGGCCCGGGCGGTGGCGCCGCCCTGGGCGCCGGTCGCGCCGGTGACAGCGATGACGGGCTGATAAATTGTCTGCGTCATGCAGTAAACGTACACGCATTGTCTGCGCCGCGCAGATATTTACCCAGTGCTCGGCGACGAGTGATTCGAGTGATTGAGGAGGGGCCGTGCCCCGAGACGACCGGATGGCCGGCCTGGAGCTGGCCTCCCGCCGGTATGTGGCCTCGTACGTGCTGTTCAACCAGGCGGTCGCCGACCACCTGGGGATGCACCCGACGGACGTGCAGTGCCTCAGCCTGCTCGGCATCGAGCCGGGCCCCTTCACGACCGGCAGGATCGCCGAGCTGACCGGCCTCACCAGCGGCTCGGCGACCCGGCTCGTCGACCGCCTGGAGAAGGCCGGCTATGTCACCCGGCAGCGGGACGCGGAGGACCGGCGGCGGGTGCTGGTCGTGCCGGTGGCCGCGGCCATGCGACGCCTCGGCGAGTTCTGGGACACGCTCGGCGAGGGCTGGCGGGCGACCTTCGAGGGCTACACGGACGAGGAGCTGGCACTGCTCGTCCGGCACATGCGCCGGACGACCGAACTGGCCCAGCGGCAGATCGAGTACCTGCGTGCCCAGGAGTGAAAGAGACCTTCGGCGGAAAACGCCCCAAGATCCATGAGAGCCGCGAAAGGCTTCTTTCGCTGCGCAATGGTTCACAGTCGTAAATACGCGGACTTGAGATGTGAATCACAGGCGGTCGGTGGACGTCGGTCGCCCTTTCCAAGGTAAGAGAGGAGTTGCCCCCGTAGGGGCGCAGGTTCGGCCGGTGGTGGGTGGTGAGCGCGGGCCGTGACGCCCCGAGCGCCCTCGTCCCGGCGTCCGAAGGTAAGAAGCAAGAATGCCTGGTCACACCCCGGGCCGCGTCCAGGGCGGTCTACCATCAGGTCATGACCCGTGTACTGCTCGCTGAGGACGACGCGTCCATCTCGGAGCCGCTGGCCCGCGCACTGCGCCGGGAAGGTTACGAGGTCGAGGTGCGCGAGGACGGACCGACCGCGCTCGACGCCGGCATCCAGGGTGGTATCGACCTGGTCGTGCTCGACCTGGGACTGCCCGGCATGGACGGCCTCGAAGTGGCCCGACGGCTGCGCGCCGAGGGGCTGACCGTCCCGATCCTCATCCTGACCGCGCGCGCCGACGAGGTGGACACCGTCGTCGGCCTCGACGCGGGCGCCGACGACTACGTCACCAAGCCGTTCCGGCTCGCCGAACTGCTGGCCCGCGTCCGGGCCCTGCTGCGGCGCGGCGCGTCCGAGCCGCAGCAGCCGCCCGCCACGCACGGAGTGCGCATCGACGTCGAGTCGCACCGCGCGTGGATGGGCGACGAGGAACTCCAGCTCACGGCGAAGGAGTTCGACCTGCTGCGGGTGCTCGTGCGCGACGCGGGGCGGGTCGTGACCCGCGACCAGCTGATGCGCGAGGTCTGGGACACGACGTGGTGGTCGTCGACCAAGACGCTCGACATGCACATCTCCTGGCTGCGCAAGAAGCTGGGCGACGACGCGGCGAACCCTCGGTACATCGCTACTGTCCGGGGCGTCGGATTCCGGTTCGAGAAGAGTTAGCGGGGCTCGTCGACTACGCGCGTAACGTCCTGGGGGCTTGTGCGCGGTGTGCGGCTGCGGGCCCGGGGGGCTGGTCGCGCAGTTCCCCGCGCCCCTGGAAGCGCCCCTGCGGGGCGGCTTCCAGGTCGTGCTCGTCGTTCATCAGCCGCCCGGAGGGGCCGTGCGTCGTCGTCTGATCCAGTCCACCCTTGCCGTAGTGCTCGTCGTGATCGCCGTCTTCGGGGTGTCCCTCGTCATCGTCGAGACGCGGACCATCAGCTCCAGCGCCCAGGAACGGGTGGACTCCGAGGCCGTGCGGCTGGCCAGCATCGTCGACAGTCGCATCCTCGGCGACGAGCAGATCAACTCCAAGGTGCTGGGCGGCCTGGTCACCGGCGACCGGTACGCCGTGGTGCGCATCCCCGGCCGCGCGCCCATCGAGGTCGGGGACCAGCCCGTCGGTGACGTCATCTCCGCCGAGGAGGACGGCGAGGAGGGCGAGACCGTCCGGGTCGAGGAACCCCGCTCCTCCGTGACCCGTGAGGTCGGC
The DNA here is from genome assembly GCF_033795085.1 of Streptomyces sp. AK08-02. Lineage (NCBI taxonomy): Bacteria > Bacillati > Actinomycetota > Actinomycetes > Kitasatosporales > Streptomycetaceae > Streptomyces > Streptomyces sp. AK08-02. The sequence goes on along the minus strand of NZ_JARAZV010000014.1, from coordinate 48,515 downwards.
CGGACCCTGCTGATCATCGGCGCCGTCGCCCTGCTCGCCGTCATCGCCGCCGTCCTGCTCGCCGTACGGCAGGCCAACCGGCTCGCCTCGCCGCTCACCGACCTCGCCGAGACCGCCGAACGCCTCGGCTCGGGCGACCCGCGCCCCCGTCACAAGCGGTACGGCGTCCCGGAGCTCGACCGGGTCGCGGATGTGCTGGACAGCTCGGCGGAACGTATCGCCCGGATGCTCACCGCCGAACGCCGACTGGCGGCGGACGCCTCGCACCAGCTGCGTACGCCCCTCACCGCACTCTCCATGCGCCTTGAGGAGATCACCCTCACCGACGACCCGGACACGGTGAAGGAGGAGGCCACCATCGCGCTCACGCAGGTCGAACGCCTCACGGACGTCGTCGAACGACTCCTCACCAACTCCCGCGACCCGCGCACCGGCTCCGCCGTCTCCTTCGACCTCGACGAGGTCATCCAGCAGCAGCTCGCCGAGTGGCGCCCCGCCTACCGCGGTGAGGGCCGCGCCATAGTCAGCTCCGGCAAGCGGCACCTGCAGGCCGTGGGCACCCCGGGGGCGGTCGCGCAGGTACTGGCCGCGCTGATCGAGAACTCCCTCATGCACGGCGGCGGCACGGTCGCGCTGCGCACCCGCGTCATCGGCAACCAGGCCGTGATCGAGGTCACGGACGAGGGGCCCGGCGTCCCGGCCGACCTCGGCGCCCGGATCTTCGAGCGGGCGATCAGCGGCCGCAACTCCACCGGTATCGGCCTCGCCGTCGCCCGCGACCTCGCGGAGGCCGACGCGGGCCGCCTGGAGATGCTCCAGGCCCAGCCACCGGTCTTCGGCCTCTTCCTGTCCCGGACACCGCTGAAGAAGCCGCAGGGGGACGACGAGGAGCGGACGGTCCGATAAAGCGCTCCCTCAGGTAAGCGCCCCTAAGGGGCGCGAGGAACTGCGCGACAAGCCACAACGGTGCCGCACTGGATCGGACCGCTCAACCCACCCGCTGGTGCTGGTTTCGGCGCTCCGGAATCGTCCGTCCCTCAGGGAGAGGCTCCAGGAACGACTCCGCGCTGGCCACCGCCTCGCGCGCCGGAAGCGTACGGAACACCCACGTACGGTACGACCAGAACCGGAACAGGGTCGCGACCCCGATCCCGACGAACTTGAAGACGTTGCTCTGCAGCGGGCTGTCCAGGCCGAACCCGTACGTCGCCGCGTAGAGCACGCCGTTCTCGATGACCAGTCCGACCGCGCTGAACAGCAGGAACAGCGTGAGTTCCTTCGTACGGCCGCTCTTGTCGCGGTCCCGGTACGTGAAGTAGCGGAAGCCGACGTAGTTCGAGCAGATCGCGACGACCGTCGCGGTCACACTGGCCCGGACCACCGGGAGATCGGTCGTCGTGCGCACCAGGTTGAACACGAGCAGGTTGACGAGAAGCCCCGCCGTGCCCACCGCCCCGAACTTCGCCACCTCGGCCGCGAACTGGTCGAATCGTCGGCGTACGGCGCTCCGGGGCGGGGTATGAAGCCCGTCGGAACCACCGGTGGAACCACGTTTGGAACTACGTTCCATGGTCTGTCGGCCCCCGTCTGTGGGATCGCAGTGTGGGATTTCGTCAACCCAGCCATGCTAACCACCCCCTCTGGGGGTTGCCTGTGCGCATCGAGTCACAGGCGTGTAATGCGTGCAATTCAGGCCGGGATGGCCGGGCCGATACTCTTGGCGGGTGACGTTCCCGGTAGTCGGCATGGTCGGCGGGGGGCAGCTCGCTCGTATGACACACGAGGCGGGCATCCCGCTCGGCATCAGGTTCAAGGTCCTCAGTGACACCCCGCAGGATTCCGCGGCGCAGGTGGTCGGTGATGTCGTCGTCGGCGACTACCGCGACCTGGAGACGCTGCGCGCGTTCGCACAGGGGTGCGATGTGATCACTTTCGATCACGAGCACGTCCCGACCGAGCATCTTCGGGCCCTGGAGGCGGATGGCATCCCCGTCCGCCCCGGCCCCGACGCGCTCGTGCACGCCCAGGACAAGGGCGTGATGCGGGCGAAGCTCGACGAGATCGGGGTGCCGTGCCCACGGCACCGGATCGTGCGCGATCCCGAGGACGTGGTGGCTTTCGCCGAGGAGGGGGACGGCTTCCCGGTCGTCCTCAAGACGGTCCGCGGAGGCTACGACGGCAAGGGTGTGTGGGTCGTCCGGTCGGCGGAGGACGCGGCCGACCCCTTCCGGGCCGGCGTGCCGGTCCTGGCCGAGGAGAAGGTCGACTTCGTACGGGAACTGGCGGCGAACGTCGTCCGCTCCCCGCACGGCCAGGCCGTCGCCTACCCGGTCGTCGAATCGCAGCAGGTCGACGGCGTGTGCGACACGGTCATCGCCCCGGCGCCCGGGATCGCGGAGGAGCTGGCCCTCCAGGCCCAGGAGCTGGCCCTGGGCATCGCCAAGGAACTCGGCGTCGTCGGCCACCTCGCCGTCGAGCTGTTCGAGACGCGCGACGGTCGCATCCTCGTCAACGAACTGGCGATGCGCCCACACAACTCGGGCCACTGGACGATGGACGGCGCGATCACGTCGCAGTTCGCCAACCACGTCCGCGCGGTCCTCGACCTCCCGCTCGGCGACCCTCGACCGCGCGCGAAGTGGACGGTCATGGCGAACGTCCTGGGCGGCGACTTCCCCGACATGTACTCCGCGTACCTGCACTGCATGGCCCGCGACCCCCAGCTGAAGATCCACATGTACGGCAAGGACGTGAAGCCCGGCCGCAAGGTCGGCCACGTCAACACCTACGGCGACGACCTGGACGACGTGCTGGAGCGCGCCCGTCACGCAGCCGGCTACCTGAGAGGCACGATCACAGAATGAGCCCCGTTGTAGGCATCGTCATGGGTTCGGACTCCGACTGGCCCGTCATGGAGGCAGCCGCCCAGGCCCTCGACGAGTTCGAGATCGCGTACGAGGTCGACGTCCTCTCCGCGCACCGCATGCCGCGCGAGATGATCACGTACGGCGAGCAGGCCGCCGACCGCGGGCTGAAGGCGATCATCGCGGGCGCGGGCGGCGCGGCCCACCTGCCCGGCATGCTGGCGTCCGTGACCCCGCTCCCGGTGATCGGCGTCCCGGTCCCGCTCAAGTACCTCGACGGCATGGACTCGTTGCTGTCGATCGTGCAGATGCCGGCCGGTGTGCCGGTCGCCACGGTCTCGGTCGGCGGCGCGCGCAACGCGGGCCTGCTGGCGGCCCGCATCCTGGCCTCGCACGACGAGGAACTCCTCGGCCGGATGCGGGAGTTCCAGCAGGAACTGAACGACCAGGCCACCGAGAAGGGCAAGCGGCTGCGCGCCAAGGTCGAGAGCGGCTCGGGTGGCGGCGGCTTCGGTTTCGGGAAGTGACGTCCGTGAGCTCACTGGAGCGGGCCCGGGAACTCCTGCGCGAGTTCCCGGTCGTCGACGGCCACAACGACCTCCCGTGGGCGCTGCGTGAGCAGGTCCGCTACGACCTCGACGCCCGCGACATCGCCACCGCCCAGCACGCCCACCTGCACACCGACATCCCGCGCCTTCGCGAGGGCGGGGTGGGTGCGCAGTACTGGTCGGTGTACGTCCGCTCGGACCTGCCGGACGCGGTGCCGGCGACCCTCGAACAGATCGACTGCGTACGCCGGTTGATCGAGCGGTACGAGGACGATCTGCGGCCCGCGCTGACGGCCGCCGACATGGAGGCGGGCCGGCGCGAGGGCCGGATCGCCTCCCTCATGGGCGCCGAGGGCGGTCACTCGATCGCCAACTCCCTGGGCACGCTGCGGGGGTTGTACACGCTGGGCGTGCGCTACATGACCCTCACCCACAACGACAACGTGGCCTGGGCGGACTCGGCGACGGACGAGCCGGGCGTCGGCGGACTGTCGGAGTTCGGCCGTGAGGTCGTCCGGGAGATGAACCGCCTCGGCATGCTGGTCGACCTCTCGCATGTCGCCGCGACGACGATGCGGGACGCGCTGGACACCTCCGTCGCACCGGTGATCTTCTCGCACTCCTCCTCGCGCGCGGTGTGCGACCACCCGCGCAACATCCCCGACGACGTGCTGGAACGCCTGCCCGTCAACGGCGGGATGGCGATGGTGACGTTCGTACCGAAGTTCGTGCTCCAGGCCGCCGTCGACTGGACGGCCGCCGCGGACGACAACATGCGCGCCCACGGCTTCCACCATCTCGCCACGACCCCCGAGGCGATGAAGGTCCACCGGTCGTTCGAGGAGACCAACCCGCGCCCGGTCGCCACGGTCTCGACGGTCGCAGACCACCTGGACCACATGCGCGAGGTGGCCGGAATCGACCACCTGGGCATCGGCGGCGACTACGACGGCACGGCGTTCACCCCGGACGGGTTGAACGACGTCTCCGGTTATCCGAACCTGATCGCGGAGCTGCTGGACCGGGGCTGGTCGAAGGACGACCTGGCCAAGCTGACCTGGGGGAACGCGGTGCGGGTGCTGGGGGCGGCGGAGGATGTGGCGCGTGAGGCGCAAGGGAGGCGTGGGCCTTCCAACGCGACGTTGGGGGAGTTGGACGGGTGAGGGGTGCCTGAACCCTCAGAACACGCCAGAGGGGCGACCGTCTGTTGAACCATGGCCACAACGGGTAAGAACCCTAGGCACGTTCGGCGTTTCTCGGAGCGGGGCGAGAGTTGGAGGGGGCGGCGTTGGCTGCGGATCGGGGTGCGGTCGTTTGGCGGAAGAGCAGCTACAGCGCTAACCCGGAGCCGAACTGCTGCGAGGTTGCCGTGCTTCCCGGGACGGTCCGGGTGCGTGATTCCAAACGACCCGGCAGCGTGCCAGTGAGCTTTACCGCGGATGCCTGGCGGGCGGCGATAGCGTTGTTTCTTCTCCCGGACTCAACCGGGCGGGACCACGTATGACGCAGTGGTGACGCGGACCGAGTACACAGGATGTGAGATGAGCGGCGAACGCCGAGACCAGGTGACCGGCTATCCCGGGCTGGCCGGGTACTGCGTCGTGACCGGTGTGCTCGCCATGGCCGCCGGGGCAGGTGTCTCGCTGCTGGGCGGAAGTTCGTGGATGCGCCTCGTGATGTGGCTGACGGTGCTTGTCACGGTGTCCGCGGCTGCGGGTTGGTGGTGGGTGCGCTCACCGGCTACGGCCCGCCACTGGACGGTGGATCTTCTGGTCCGTCCGGCAGCGAGGAACGTACCGTCTCGAAGGTCCTGACGAACGCCCAGATCGTGAGAGGTCCTCCTCCGAAGGCGATGGCCAGGCAGAACCAGGGCGGCATACCCATCCCGACACCGGCGAAGGCCACCAGAGGCAGGGTGGCCGAGGAGAACACGACCAGTCCCGCGAGATTGCGCAGAAGCCTGAGCGCGTTGACGGTCTCGCCATCGACCCGCCCGCGCCGGTGACCGGGCGGGCGGGCAGGAGTTCCGGCGCCTTCGTCGGCAGTGGCTCCCGACTCCAGGAAGATGTTGTAGCTGGGCCCGGTGCGGCGAGAGCGGCCGGGATCCAACTCCGGTCCCTTGCACTCGTCGTCGCTGGTCATGGTGTCCCCCGGGCCTAAGCGCACACTGACTGGGTATCAGGAGCGGTGGAAGTTCTCGATCAGATCGTCGAGGAATGACATCGTGTCCTCCTCGGCGAGTGCCTTGTTCTGTAGATCCTCGAAGCATTCCTGGTAGCGGGCGACCAACTCCCGGTCGTCCCGGTTGGTGAGCGTGCCGCCGGGGCCGGCGACATACACGACGTCCTCGTCGTCGCGGAAGCCCAGGAGGGTGAAGCTGCTGTCCAGGCTGGCATGCGCGCCGGCGGTGAGCGGCAGGATCCGCAGGACGGCGCGCTCGTCGGTGACAAGACTCTTGAGGAAGGCAAGTTGGCGCCGCATGGTCGCCGGGCCGCCGATCTGGCGGCGCAGGGCAGCCTCGTCCAGGATCATCTCGACTCGGGGGCCGTCCTCCTGGAGGGCCCTCTCCTGCCGGGCCAGCCGCAGGTCGATGAGTTGCCTCGCCTTCGCGACGGGTTCGCCGACCTCGAAGAGCGCGCTGATGTAGTCCGAGATCTGCAACTGGCCCGGAATGAGACTCGGGTGGTAGCCCCGGATGACGTTCGCCGCGCTTTCGTAGCCCAGGTATTGGTTGAACGGCTGGCTGATGACGTCGTTGTACGCGGACCACCAGGACTGCCCCTTGCTGCCTCTGGCAGCCTCTTCCAGGTCCGCGACGACCGTGGGGTCATCCACGCCGTACTCGAGGAGCATCGCGCGCAGGTCCGTGACGGACAGACTGACCGTGCCCGCCTCGATGCGGATCAGCTTGGACAGCGACCACTCGAGCGCGTCGGCCGCGTCGCGCTGCGTCAGACCGCGTTTGTCGCGGGCTGTCTTCAGCGCCAGTCGCAGCTTGCGGCGATTGAGACTCGGGTCCACGGCCGTGGGCATGATGCTCCCTAATAATCTTGACAGCGGCATTTAGGCACGTGTCGTGCCGAACCTTTCATCGTTAGTAGGTCGACTAGCGTTACGTCAACCCGCGCACTTCGAATCGGCGTCACTCGAATGGCTATAAGCAAGCCGCTGCCTTCGTAATGGGCGTACCCAATCGACACATGTCTAATCGACGGCGGCTGTCGGAGTGTGGCGAAGTTGCGCAGCTCGCACGCACGGGAGGGGAGAGTGCGGTGAGTGAGCGAGGAGTGACTCCTGTGACATACCCCCGAACGCCCCACCCACCAGGAAGCCCTCCCGCCACCGTGCGACGGTGACCGTATTGCGATCACGAGGTAGATCACGACGTACGGGAGCCCGTCATGGCCGACCTGCAGGACGAACTGCGCACCACAGCCGAGGTCGGGGACTACGACCCGCCGGCCGCCTCGACCGTCCCCCTGCCGGAGCCCGACCAGTACCCCGACGAACCGCCCGGCGACGGCGGTGCGGCGGAGCTCGCGCTCGCCCTGCTGGCCGACCCGGACGCCGATCCCCTCGACCGCGCCCACGCACTCCTCGCCGCGAACCCCGTGGCCGACGGCTACAGCGGGCTGCCCTGGGCGTTGCGGCACCTGCCCTGGTACGACCTGGAGCTCGGTGAGAGCACCGTCGACACCGATGTGCCCCGGATGCGACGCGGCCACGTGGGCGCACTGTTCTGGGCGCTGCACCTCCCGGAGGGCCTCGCCGGTGACCGTGCCGTGGGCGCCACCCTGGAACAGCTCGACCTGGCCAGGACCGTGGCCCGGAGCCACCCCGAGGGCCTGCGGCTCGCCGGTACCGCCGGGCAGGTCACCGACGCGCGCAACTGCGGACGGGTCGCCGTCGTCCTCGGGCCCGCCGCCGCGGCCGCCCTCGACGACTCGATCGCCATCCTGCGCGTCCTGCACTCCCTGGGCCTGCGCGTGCTCACCCTCTCCGGGACGTCCTGGGCGAGCGAGGCCGGGCTGACCCGGTTCGGCGAGGAAGTGGTCCGTGAGATGAACCGGCTCGGCGTACTGGCGGACCTCTCGGGCGCCTCCCCGGCCACCATCAGCCGTGCCGTCACGATCTCCAAGGCGCCGGTCCTGTGCACCCGCTCCGCCGCCCGCGCTCTGCGCCCCCACCCCGCCAACCTCCCCGACGAGACGCTCGCCGAGCTGGGCGCGGCCAGAGGCCTGTGCCTGGTGCCGCTGACGGCCGAGCAGACCGGGCCGTCCGTCCGTGACGTCGCCGACCATCTCGACCACGTCCGCGCGGTCGCGGGCCCGGAGTGCGTCGGCCTGTCCGGCACCTACGACTCCGGCAGCGCCCACCCGCAGGAACTCGGCGACGCCTCCTGCTACCCGAACCTGATCGCCGAACTCCTGCGCCGAGGCTGGACCGAACCCGACCTCACCCTTCTCACCTGGGGGAACGTCCAACGCGTGCTGCGCAGCGCCGACTTCACGGCCAAGGCCGCCCAGCAGCGCCGCGAGCCGTCGACGGCCCGGATCGCGGCGCTGGACGGCTGACCCGCCTGTTCAGGAGTGCTCGACCCGGCAGAGGCAGAACGGATGCCCCGCCGGATCGGCGTACACCCTGAAGTCCCGTTTCCCGTCCTGGTCGTCCAGGTCGAGCGGGCGGGCGCCCAGCGCGAGGACCGCCTCCTCGGCCGCGTCCAGCTCCGCCCAGGTGGAGCCGGCGTCCAGGTCGAGATGGAACTGCTGGGAGCCGTGGTCGGCCCGCGGCCACTCGGGCGGGACGTACCCGGGCGCCCGCTGGAAGGCCAGCCGCGGCCCGTCAGGGACGTGGAGGACGACCCACTCGGGGTCCTCGTCCGCGGGCGTACCGCCGACGACCCCGGCGTAGAAACGGGCCAGCGGGCGAGGCTCGGGACAGTCGAGGACGACGGTCCGGAAGCGGGCTACGGGTGTCCCGGGCATGGGGGTTGCTCCGTCCGTTCGTTGCCTCTGTGGTGGTCTTCGCTCAGCCGATGCAGAGGCAGAACGGGTGCCCCGCCGGGTCCGCGTAAACCCTGAAGGAGCGGGCCCGGTCCTCCGTGTCCAGCGGCTTGGCGCCCCGCGCGAGCACCTCCCGCTCGGCCGCGTCCAGGTCGGCCACGGTCACGTCCAGATGGAACTGCTGCGAGGCGTCGGTGGACGGCCACTTCGGCGGTACGTACCCGGGGGCGGCCTGGAAGGCCAGCTTCGGCCCGTCCGGGATCCGCAGGTCGACCCAGTCCTCCTCGACCTCGGGGGTGCCGCCCAGCAGCCCGGCGTAGAAGGCGGCGAGCGCGCCGGGGTCGGGACAGTCCAGGACGACGCTGTCGAACTTGGCGATGGGCATGAGTTCCTCCGTTGTCACCTGATGACGGATACCGGCGGGTATCGGATTACCTGTTACCTGTTGATGGGCCTCATACGGTAACGGTTACCGGATGCCCCTGCATAGGAGGTAACGCAAGGAGGTACCGTCGCCGGTATGAGCGAGATCGGGTCCGCGCCCGGAGGGCTGGCCCTCGTGGAGGCACTGGTGAACACCAGGGGCCTGGAATCGGGCCGGGACGCGCTGAACACCGCCGAGGGGCGTGCCGCGTTCGGTATCGCGGAGATCGCCGAACGGGAACTGGCCGCCGTGAAGGAACTGCGCGAGTCCCTGCGCGCCGTCTGCCTCGCGCACGCCGGACATCCACCGCACGAGGTCGTCACGCCCCTGGGTCGACTGCTGTCCCGCGCCCCGCTGTTGGTGACCGTCGACGAACGGGACGGCTCGGCCCGCCTGACCGCCGCCGAGGAGGGCCCGCTGCTCTCCCGAGTGGCGGCGGCCGTCGCCGAGGCGCTCACCGACGGCACCTGGCTGCGCCTCAAGGCCTGTGAGCTGCCCGAGTGCCACTGGGCGTACTACGACCGCAGCCCCGCCCAGCGTCGGCGCTGGTGCTCCATGGCGGGGTGCGGGGCACGCGCGAAGATGCGGCGGTACCGCGCCAGGTAGCGGTTTCGCGAGAAGCGACCGCCCGGGATGTGGAATGCGCTTCCCGAAGTGTGGCCGGGATGTGGAGAATGGAGCGGGCGCCGGTCCGGCCGACTGAGCCTCGGCCGGACCGGCGTTCTTCCCGAGGGCGTACGACCGGCGCCGGCCCCCGTTCAGGCGGTCGGACGCCCCATCGCCCGGTACGTCCACCCGGCCCGCCGCCACAGCTCCGGGTCGAGGGCGTTGCGCCCGTCCAGGACGAGCCGGTGGGCCACCGCCTCGCCCAGCGCCGCCGGGTCCAGCTCGCGGAACTCCCGCCACTCCGTCAGGTGCAGTACGGCGTCGGCGCCCCGTACCGCCTCCATGGCCGTGTCGGCGTAGGCGAGCGTCGGGAAGACCTTGCGTGCGTTGGCCATGCCCTTCGGGTCGTACACCGTCACCTGGCCGCCCTGGAGGTGGATCTGCCCGGCGACGTTGAGGGCCGGCGAGTCGCGGACGTCGTCCGAGTCGGGCTTGAAGGTGGCGCCGAGGACCGCGACCCGCTTCCCGAGGAACGGGCCGCCGCCCAGCGCCTGCCGGGCCAGCTCCACCATCTGGCCGCGCTGACGCATGTTGATCGAGTCGATCTCGCGCAGGAAGGTCAGCGCCTGGTCGGCGCCCAGTTCCCCGGCGCGCGCCATGAACGCCCGGATGTCCTTGGGCAGGCAGCCGCCCCCGAAGCCGATCCCGGCCCGCAGGAACTTCCTGCCGATCCGGTCGTCGTACCCGATCGCCTCGGCGAGTTTCGCCACATCGCCGTCGGCGGCCTCGCAGACCTCGGCCATGGCGTTGATGAACGAGATCTTGGTGGCGAGGAAGGAGTTCGCGGAGGTCTTCACCAGCTCGGCGGTCGGGAAGTCGGTGACGACGAACGGCGTCCCCTCCTCGATCGGCGTGGCGTACACCTCGCGCAGCAGCTTCTCGGCCCGCTCGCTCCGGACCCCGACCACGAGCCGGTCGGGGTGCAGCGTGTCCTGGACGGCGAAGCCCTCGCGCAGGAACTCCGGGTTCCAGGCCAGCTCGGCGTCCGCTCCGGCGGGGGCGAGCCCCGCGATGGTCCGGGCGAGCCGGTCCGCCGAGCCGACGGGCACGGTCGACTTGCCGACGACGAGAGCGGGCGCGGTCAGGTGCGGGGCGAGGGACTCGATCGCGGCGTCGACGTACGACATGTCGCTGGCGTACTCGCCGTGCTTCTGCGGGGTGTTCACGCAGACGAAGTGGATGTCGCCGAAGGCGGCGACCTCGGCCCAGTCCATGGTGAAGCGCAGCCGCCCGGTGGAACCCTCGATCCCGGCGACATGCCTGCGCAGCAGCTCGTCAAGCCCGGGCTCGTACATGGGGGCCTGGCCGCGCCGGAGCAGGTCGATCTTCTCCTCGACCACATCCAGTGCCAGCACCTCGAAACCGAGTTCGGCCATGGCGGCGGCGTGGGTGGCGCCGAGGTATCCGGTGCCGATCACGGTGATCTTGAGAGCCATGGGTGCTCCTGGGGTATGGCCTGGGGGGCGGCCTGGAGTGTGGTCGTGTGTGCGATGGCGAGCATAGTCGCGGGCCTGTCAGGGGCTGTTGCGCCCCTGAGCCGGGCAGAATCCCAGCTGTCGCCAAGCTCACGTATCACTGGGGTGGGCAGGCCCTTAAAATCTGGATTGTCTACAGGGTTACTTAACGGTAGTTAGCGTCAGTCACACAGCGTCTTTGGAGCGTGAGAGACCTTGGCCGGATCGGCTGATTTCGACCTGTACCGCCCGTCGGAGGAGCACGACATGCTCCGCGACGCGATCCGCTCCCTGGCCGAGGCGAAGATCTTGCCGTACGCCGCCGTGGTGGACGAGGAAGCCCGCTTTCCCCAGGAGGCGCACGACGCGCTGGTGGCCAACGACCTGCACGCGGTACACGTACCCGAGTCGTACGGCGGCGCCGGCGCCGACGCGCTGGCCACGGTGATCGTGATCGAGGAGGTCGCACGGGTGTGCGCGTCCTCGTCCCTGATCCCGGCGGTGAACAAGCTCGGCTCCCTCCCCGTCATCCTGTCCGGCTCGGAGGAGCTGAAGAAGAGGTACATGACACCGCTCGCCAAGGGCGACGGCATGTTCTCCTACTGCCTCTCGGAGCCCGACGCGGGCTCGGACGCGGCCGGCATGAAGACGAGGGCGGTCCGCGACGGCGACTTCTACGTCCTCAACGGCGTGAAGCGCTGGATCACCAACGCGGGCGAGTCCGAGTACTACACGGTGATGGCGGTGACGGACCCGACGAAGCGCAGCAAGGGCATTTCGGCCTTCGTGGTCGAGAAGTCCGACGAGGGCGTCTCCTTCGGCGCCCCCGAGAAGAAGCTCGGCATCAAGGGCAGCCCGACCCGCGAGGTCTACCTCGACAACGTTCGCATCCCGGCCGACCGCATGATCGGCGAGGAGGGCACCGGCTTCGCCACCGCGATGAAGACGCTGGACCACACCCGCGTCACGATCGCCGCGCAGGCGCTGGGCATCGCGCAGGGCGCCCTCGACTACGCCAAGGGGTACGTCAAGGAGCGCAAGCAGTTCGGCAAGCCGATCGCCGACTTCCAGGGCATCCAGTTCATGCTGGCCGACATGGCGATGAAGATCGAGGCGGCCCGCGCCCTGACCTACCAGGCCGCGGCGAAGTCCGAACGCGGCGACAAGGACCTCACCTTCCAGGGCGCGGCGGCGAAGTGCTTCGCGTCGGACGTGGCGATGGAGGTCACCACGGACGCGGTCCAGCTGCTCGGCGGTTACGGCTACACGCGGGACTACCCGGTGGAGCGGATGATGCGCGACGCCAAGATCACCCAGATTTATGAAGGCACGAATCAGGTTCAGCGGATCGTGATGGCGAGGAACCTTCCGTAGCAGGGAGATCGCAGCGCAGCCCGAGGGACGAACGCCCCCGCCGGCAAGGGCGGGGGCGTTCGTCTGCCAAGGGGACGCTCAGTTGCCCGAGACCGTGACCTTGTCGTCGTTCTTCAGTTCGGTCACCAGTGTCTTCACCTTCGTCTTGTCCCAGACGAGGTTGCCGCCGGTCGAGCCCGAGATCGGCATGTTCATGGACTTGCCGTCGCCGCCCGTGACGCCCTTCATCGCCCAGAACATGTCGCCCAGGTCGAACAGGCTCATGTCCTTGTCGACGATCAGGGTGTCGAGGCCCGCGCTCATCGTCGGGTACAGCTTGAACGGGTTCAGGATCGTGCCCGGCGTCGCGGTCTGGCTCGCCAGCGCCGCGAGGAACTTCTGCTGGTTCTTCGTACGGTCGAGGTCGCTGCCCGCGAGGGCGTACCGGGTACGGACGAAGGCCAGGGCCTGCTCGCCGTTGAGGGTCTGCTTGCCCGCCGTGAAGTTGGCGCCGGACTTCGTGTCCTTCATCCCGCCCTTGGGGATGGTCAGCTCCACGCCGCCGACCGCGTCCACGATGTTCGCGAAGCCGGCGAAGCCGATCTCCACGTAGTGGTCGATGCGCAGACCGGTGTTGAACTCGACCGTCCGGACGAGGAGTTCGGGCCCGTCCGTCGCGTACGCCGCGTTCAGCTTGGTGTGCTTGCCGGTGCCCTTGTACGTCTTGCCGGACTCGGAGCCCACGAACGTGGGGATCTCGACGTCCGAGTCACGGGGGAGGGAGATGAGTGTCGGCCCGTTGTCACCGGTGTGCAGGATCATCATCGAGTCCGTGCGCTTGCCCTCGGCGGAGCCGGTGTGGAGCGCCTTCTTCTCCTCGGCCGACATGCCCTCACGGCTGTCGGAGCCGACGATCAGATAGTTGGTGCCCTTGCCGCCGTCCGGCCGCTCGATGACCTTGGACAGGTCGACCTGGCGGTTCAGCTTGCCGTCGGCCCAGAAGTACGTACCGACGGACACCACGACCAGGAGCGTGACCACGGTGATCGCGGTCCACTTGATGCGCTTGCGCCAGTCCGGGGCCGAGCGGGGGCCACTCATCGAACCGGGCCCGCCCTGTCCGCCACCGGGTCCGCCGCCGCTCGGGGCGCCGCCGTAGACCTGGCCGGTGTTGTAGCCGCTGTCATAGCCGTCCCCGTTTCCGTTTCCGTACGGGTCCTGGCCGTGGCCACCGGCGTACGGCTGCTGCTTCGGGACCCCGCCGCCGTAGGGCGGGGCGCTCGGGTTCTGGCCGTACTGGCCGCCTTGGCCGCGCTGGACCTGCCGCATCACGCGCGCACCCTCGGGCTGTGCGTTCGCGCTGCCGCGTCCGTGCCGGTTGTTGCGGTTGTCGTCGGACCACGCGTCGGGCCAATCGTTCATGCCGACCAGTGTGCAGTGCCCGACTGTGCCCTTCACAAGGGTCGAGGGAAATTAGGAACAGTGCTGTTGCCAAGCTGACACAAATCGCCCAGGTGTACGTCAGGCATAAGGTGGACGCCATGACAGACCAGGCCGGCGGGGCGGAAACGGCGCCCCCGGGCAAGCCGACCTCCGCCTCCCGCACCACCCTCAGCCACATCATGACCCACGCCGACACCAACCTCCTGGGTACGGTGCACGGCGGTGTGATCATGAAACTGGTCGACGACGCGGCGGGCGCGGTGGCCGGCCGGCACAGCGGTGGTCCGGCGGTCACGGCGTCGATGGACGAGATGGCGTTCCTGGAGCCGGTCAGGGTGGGCGACCTGGTCCATGTGAAGGCACAGGTCAACTGGACCGGCCGGACCTCGATGGAGGTCGGGGTACGGGTCCTCGCCGAGCGCTGGAACGAGTCGACGCCCGCGACGCAGGTCGGCTCGGCCTACCTGGTCTTCGCGGCCGTGGACGCCGACGGCAAACCCCGCCGCGTGCCCCCGGTCCTCCCGGAGACGGAACGGGACGAACGGCGCTGCCAGGAGGCCCAGATCCGCCGCACCCACCGCCTGGCGAGGCGGCGGGCGATCCTGGAACTGAGGGAACGGAGAGCGGCGGAGGGCCTGGCCGACTAACGGACCGCAAACGGTTGGGCGGGTGGGAGACAAGACCTGGCCCGCACCGACCTCACCCGATTCACCGGCACACCACCTCGTCCCCCGTGCTCACCCCGAACTCCCCGACCCGAACCTTCCGGACCCCCCGGTAGTCCGCCCCGACAGTCACCTTCAGCAGCGCTCCCTGTCCCCGCACCACCCGCAGCGAACTCCCCGGCAACGCCGCCGCCAGCGACTTCGCCGAACGGTCCCACCGGGGGTCGTACGCGATCACCGTCCGCGTCGCCGACCCCCGCTGCCGCGCGTTCACCGGCACCCGCGTCGTCCGGAACCCGGTCGCGGCCAGCTCCCGGTCCACCTTCCGGCCCAGTCCCGCCGTGAGGGTCCCGTTCTCGACCTGCACCCGGATCTGCTGCGGTGCCACCTCGACCCGCAACGGCGCGCCCTTCCTGCCGCCGCCGCCCCCACCCTTGCGTACCGCCAGCGGCTCGTCCTCGCGCAGGGCCCGGAACAGCCGGCCCGCCTTCGCCTCGTCCCACTTCAGCGTCGAACCGATGCCCTTGACGGCGAACCCCATCCGCCCGATCGGCACGGTCGTGAACTCGGACGACGAGGGGGAGAAGTTCCGCATGGCCCGCCCGAGGTCCAGCAGTTCACCCGTGCCGAACTCCTTGTCCGCCCGCACCGACCCGAGGACCGCCCGTGTGATGTCCCGGAACTTCATCGGGTTCAGCAGGACCCCGGACGACGTGGACTGTGCGATCAGCGCCGCCATGAAGCGTTGCTGGCGCTGCATCCGCCCCAGGTCGGAGGAGCCGTCGGCGTGCCGTGAACGGACGTACTGCAGGGCCTCCCCGCCGTTGAGCTCATGCTTCCCGGCGGTCAGGTCCAGCCCCGTGTAGGAGTCCTTCAGCGGTCGCGGCGTACAGATCTCCACGCCGCCGAGCACATCGACCGTCTTCATGAAGCTGGTGAAGTCGATCTCCAGGTAGTGGTCGATCTTCACGTGCGTCATGCTCTCCACCGTCCGCACGGTGAGGTTCGGGCCGCCCTCCGCGTACGCCGCGTTCAGCTTGATCACATGCCCGCCGTGCCGTCGTCCGGTGGTCCGGTCGATGTGCGGGGGCGTCTCGGCGTACGAGTCGCGCGGCAGGCTGACCACGCTCGCGCGCTCCCGGTCCTCCGAGATGTGGGCGATCATCATCGTGTCCGTGCAGTGGCAGGGCGCCCCGCCGAGCCGGTACTTCCGTCGCTCGGCCTCGCTGATCTTCTCCCGGCTGTCCGTGCCGACCAGCAGCACGTTCATACCGTGACCGGCCCGCGGACGGTTCTTCATGTCCTTGAAGGGGTCGACCCGGGCGATGTCGGCGTCGAGGCTGGTGACCACCGCGTGCCCGATCCCGGCCGCGGCGAGCACGACGACGGACAGTGTCGTCACCGCCCGCATGGCCCAACGGGGTTTCCTGCGCCGTACGGGGGGACGCGGGCGCCCGGACGTGGGTCGTGGCCGGCGCTGCGGCGAACCGGGGGAGCGGGGGGATGCGGGCATGGGGGGACACCTCCGCGAAGGCTGGCCGGGGGGAGGGAAGGGGAAGACCGAGGAAATACGGGTGGAGGGAGGGGAGCGGCGAGGGGAGGAGCGAGGGGGAAGAGGGGGAGAACGGAGGGGGCCGAACGTGGGATCCGTGAGCACCGTAGGCCCATACGATCTGTGGACCGGTTCGGCAAGCGGGCGGCGCGCGTCGGTGTCCCCCGTTCGCGGTAACGTGAGCCCCCTATGAACGCCAAGCCCGACGTGCAGCTGCCCGCCGTGTCCGTGATCATGCCCGTCCTCGACGAGGAGCGGCATCTGCGCGGAGCCGTCCAAGCGATCCTCGCCCAGGAGTACGCGGGCGAGATGGAGGTCGTCATCGCCCTCGGTCCGTCCAAGGACCGCACGGACGAGATCGCCGCCGAGCTGGTACGGGAAACGGCCGGCACGAGCAAGCGCGTCCAGACGGTCCCCAATCCGACCGGCCGTACGCCCGCCGCGCTGAACGCCGCGATCAAGGCATCCCGCCACCCCGTCGTCGTACGCGTCGACGGGCACGGCATGCTCTCGCCCGACTACATCGCGACCGCCGTACGTCTCCTCGACGAGACCGGCGCGCAGAACGTCGGCGGGATCATGCACGCCGAGGGCGAGAACGCCTGGGAGCACGCGGTGGCCGCCGCGATGACCTCGAAGATCGGGGTCGGCAACGCCGCCTTCCACACGGGAGGCGTGGCCGGGCCCGCCGAGACCGTGTACCTCGGAGTCTTCCGGCGCGCCGCACTGGAGCAACAGGGCGGCTACAACGTGGAGTTCATCCGCGCCCAGGACTGGGAGCTGAACTTCCGGATCCGCGAGGCGGGCGGCCTCATCTGGTTCTCGCCCGAACTGAGGGTGTCGTACCGGCCGAGGCCCTCCGTGCGCGCGCTGGCCAAGCAGTACAAGGACTACGGCCGTTGGCGCCATGTCGTGGCCCGCTACCACGAGGGTTCCATCAACCTGCGCTACCTCGCTCCGCCCACCGCCCTGATCGCGATAGTGGCGGGCGTGCTGCTGGGCGCCGTACTGACCCCGTGGGCCTTCCTGGTGCCCGGCGGCTACCTCGCGGCGATCACGGCGGGCTCGGTTCCGGCCGGCAAGGGACTCTCCCTGAAGGCCCGGCTGCAGATCCCCGTCGCACTCGCCACCATGCACATGTGCTGGGGCTGGGGCTTCCTGACAAGCCCCAAGTCGCTTGCCAGGAAGGTGATCGCGGCCCGTCGGCCGGCGGTGCCGGCCGGCGCGAACGCGGCCTGAACGACAACGGGGGCCTGCCGTCAGCCACTGACGGCAGGCCCCCCGTCCATGTGCGCGCCGCCTCTACCAGCGGTAGGGCGAGTAGACGTCCATGCACGCGCCGGTGTCCGAACCGACCACCTTGTCGGCGCTGGCGGGCAGTTGGCCGGCCTTCGGAGCCGTCTGCTTCGGATAGGCCTCGCCCTCACGCCAGTCGGCGCCCACGATCACCGTCACACCGGAGACGTCCGTCGACTTCCGCACCGAACTCGCCGGAATTCCGAGGGACTTCGCGACCAGCTGGGCGTCGCCCGCCAGATCGGCGCTCGGGTAGCGCACGACCGTCTTCTCCACGGACAGCGAACCGGAGGTGTCCGCCGCCGCGTTCGTGAACCCCTTGCCCGAGAGGACCCCGCTGATCGCGGTCGCCCGGCCGCCGACGGCGGCCAGCGTGGCCGTCCGCGTGCCGTTCTGCACGAGCACCCCGATCTTGCCGGGGGCAGCCGCCGGGTCCGTCGAGGCCGTCGCCGAGGCCGCGGCCGTCGGAGCCTTCGTCGCCGCGGCGCCGCCCTTCCCGTCGAAGGCGATGTCGTCGCGGAGCATCGTCCACATCGTCTCGGCGTCGGCGTCGGCCGTCACCAGATGGTTCGCGTTCTGCGGGTCCTCGACGGTCGGGATCGTCGTCATCGTGATGCGGTCGGTCGGCACCGACTTGAGCTGCATGCCCAGGTCGTACAGCTCCTTGACCGTGCCCAGCTCCTCCGACACCGTCAGGGACTTCGTGGCCGCCTCGGCCAGACCGGTCAGCCGCCCGGCGTCCGTGAAGACGTTCTGCGCCTTCAGCGTGCGGATCATCGAGTTCATGTACATGTGCTGGGCCTTCGCGCGCCCCAGGTCGCTGTAGAAGGCGTGCCGGGTACGCAGCCACTGCAGTGCCTGCTTGCCCTGGACCATGTGCTTGCCGGCCTTGAGCTTGAGCCCGGAGCCGCCGGACACGCCCGGCAGCGGGCGGTCCCACACGTTCTGTTTCACACAGACCTCGACGCCGCCGATGGCGTCGGCCATCTTCACCACGCCCGCGAAGTCGATCGTCATCCAGTGGTCGATGTAGACCCCGGTGAGGTTCTGCCAGGTGGCCAGCGTGCAGCCGGCGCCGCCCCGGGCCAGCGAGGTGTTGATGATCGCGTTGGTCGCCGCGAACTTCTCACCGGTGTCGGGGTCCGTGCACTTGGGTATGTCGACGCGGGTGTCGCGCGGAATGCTCACCACGGCCGCGCTCTTGCGGTCGGCGGAGACGTGGACGAGCATCTGGACATCGCCCAGCGGCGGATTGCCGCGGTTGGCCCTGTCACCGCCCAGGGACACGTTGGCGTCGGAGTTACGGCTGTCCGAGCCGATCAGCAGGATGTTCAGCGGGGTCTGCCCGGCCGCGTTCGGCTCGGTCTTCTCCGCCTTGGAGTCGCCGCTGCTGCGCTTGCCCTTCTGGATGTTGCTGTTCAGGTGCTCGTAGTACAGGTATCCGGCCCCGGCCGTGCCGAGTATCAGCACCGAGAGGGTCGCCGCCGACCAGCGCAGCAACTTGCGTCTGCCGGGCCGGCGTTGTCTTCCCGCCGAACCACCGCCCCCGTTGCCGCCACCGCCACCGCTGTCGCCGCCGCCGGAGTCACCCTCCTGCTCGTGCTCGTGCTCGTGCTCGTGCGAGCCGTCTCGTTGCCCCGGAACCCGAGCAGGCCGGACGCCTCGTCGCGTCCCCTCCCCGTGCACACTGCTCTGTGTCATTCCCCTGCCTCCCCACCCTTGCGCCGCCGTCGAACAGGCCTGCCTCGCGTCGGGTAAGACGCAAGGCAGGCCTGTCAGGTCAATCGGCGCACCAAAAACTTCTGGCGCAGACGCCCACTAGTCGATCGGTGTACTCAGCTGGCGCACTTCACCTTGTCCGCCGTGGACTGTCCCTCCACGGTCGGTGCCTTCGCCGGCGCGGTGAGCGAGACGCCGGCTCCCTTGAAGTCCTTGCCCAGGGTCAGCGTCATGGTGGGCAGCCCCTGGGAGTTCGTCACACTCTTGCCGGGTTTCAGCGCCGCACCGGACAGCCCCATGATGGCGGCCAGCCGCCGGGCCTGGTCGGCCTGGGCGGGCGCGTACTCCAGCGTGGTCTTCGCGAGCTCCGCCGAGGCGTTGCCCGCGTTCTCGGACTTGGTCACGCCCTCATCATTCTGCAGGTAGTTAAGAGTCTCCTGTGCGGAGCCGGCGACGGCACCGCCGTTCAGGATCTGCACCCGTACGTCGGCAGGGGCGGACTTGGTGCCCTTGAGGCGGGCGGCGACGGCAGCCGCCTCCTTGGCCTTCTGCTGCTTGACGGCGGTGAACGACACGTCATTGGCGATCGCGTTGAACACCTCGGGACCCGTGACCTGGTTGACGATCACCGTCTTGCGTACGACGCCGTCCGCCGGGTTGTCGATGACCGGCACCGTCATGAAGGTGATGTTCTTCGTCGGCACCTTCTTCAGCTCCAGCGCCACGTCCTTGAGCGTGGAGACCTTGCCGAGGCCGGTGTCCACGGTCAGCGCCTTGGTGGCCGCCTCGGCGAGCTTCAGCAGCTTGGCCGGGTTGGTCAGGGTGTCGCTGGAGGACATCTTGCGCATCAGCGAGCCGAGGAACTGCTGCTGCACCTTGATCCGGTCCAGGTCGCCCTGGTTGCCGAAGCTGTGTCGCGTACGGACGAAGGCGAGCGCCTGCTCTCCCTCGACCGTCGACTTGCCGGCGGGCAGCTTCAGCTTCGACTCCTTGTCGTTGACGGCCTTGGTCACACAGACCTCGACACCGCCCACCGCCGTCGTCAGCGTCTTGACGGCGTTGAAGTCGGCCATCATGAAGTGGTCCGGAGAGATGCCCGTGACCTCCTTCACCGTGCGCATCGTGCAGCCCGGGTCGCGCTCGTCCTGCCCGAGACTGGTGTTGAAGCGAACGTTCTGGGTGCCGCCGATGATCTTCTCGGACCCGTCCTTCAATATGGTCGGACAGTCCGGGACGTCGACGATCAGGTCACGTGGAATGCTCAGCGCGGTCGCGTTCGTCCGGTCCTTGGAGACGTGCAGCAGGATCGTCGTGTCCGCGTGCCCGACGCTGCCCGCGTCGCCGTAGGCCTCGTTGCCCGCACCGGTGCGCTTGTCCGTGCCGATGATGAGGATGTTGAAGGCCTCGTCCTTGCTGAAGCCGGACTTGCCCGCCGTGCCGATGTCCGTCGTCTGGACGTTGCCCTCAAGGTGCTTGAGGTAGAAGTAGCCGCCCGTGGCGGCGGCCACCATGACGAAGGCCATGGTCCCGCCCGTCCAGAGCAGTACCTTCTTGGCCTTCGACTTCTTCTTCTGCGGGGCGCGCGAACGGCGCCGCCCGGGCAGCGGATCCTCCTCGGGCACACCACGACGCCGTCTCGGCGGCGGTACCTGGCCGGGTGCGCCGGGCACCCCGTGCGTCTCTCGGTTCTGCTCCCGCTCCGGTGCCGCCGAACGCCCGCGTCCCGCACCCGCGTTGGCGGGTGCGGGACGACGAGGTCCCGGGACCGCTGATTGCGGTGCGGAGGGAGTCAGTCGCAGTTCGTATTCGCCGGTGCTCGGGTTGAGCACCCACTGGTCTGCGGGGTCGATGTCGCCCGCCTGCCCACGGCCTTGCGCGTCCACGGTTGTCTGCATCCTCCGTCGGGGCCACGCGGCGCCTTTCCCCCTCCAAAGGCGCTCGGGTCTCGGTCTGCCGGTGTGCACACGACACGTGTCCTGACGCACCGGATCGCTCACACTATCCGTCCAGTTGGGCGTCAAGTGACGGCGGTGACAAATTCCACGTCCCTACAACTGGGCAATCCACCCATTTTCTTGAACTAAGGTTCGCCGACTTGGCAAGCGCTTTACCCGCAGACGTCCTGGGCGGCCGTGCTCCCGCGAAAAACGGGTACCCGGGTGTGCTGGGGAGTCGCGGTGGAGGTATCGCCCGGAACCGACTTCTCCGCCCTTACCGTGACCGGGGAGTCCGTCCGCAGCCGCTTGAACAGCCGCCCGGCAGCCGGCTCGATCAACTGGTCGCGATTGGCGTCGTAGGCGTACGACTCGCGTGGAACGGTCAGGAACTGCACACGTTCGGTAGGAATGTCGCGCATACCGCGCACCAATTGATACAGGCCGCGCAGACTGGCCAGGGCGGGGTCCGTCGTCAAAGACGATGTCGCGGCGTCGAGGACCGGATAGAGCTTCACCGGGTTCAGCAGGACGTCATCGCTCTGCACCTTGTTGACGAGCGCCCCGAGGAAACGCTGCTGCCGGTCCATCCGCCCGGTGTCGCTCCCGTTGCCGAGGGACTTGCGCGCCCGCACGTACCCGAGCGCCTGTTCGCCGTCGAGAGTCACCTTCCCGGCGGGCAGCCGCAGTCTGGCCTCCCGGTCGTCGACCGGCTTCGCCAGGCAGACCTCGACCCCGTCGACGGCGTCGACCATGTCCTTGAAACCGTGGAAGTCGACGACCATGTGATGGTCGATCCGGATGTCCGTCAGCTTTTCGACGGTACGGATCGTGCAGGCCGAACCCCCCTGCTGGAAGGCCTGGTTGAACATCGTGAACACCGGCTTTCCGCGACTCCCGTCCGGCCGCAGACAACTCGGCACGTCCACCATCAGGTCGCGCGGCAGGGACATGGCGGTGGCGTTTCTGCGGTCGGCGGCCAGATGCAACAGGATCGTCGTGTCCGACCGCGCGGTCCCCGAGTCCCGTCCGTACTCACGGTTCCCGTCCCCGGCCCGTGAGTCGGACCCGATCAGCAGGATGTTCTGCGCCCCGCGCACGAGCGAGGTGGGCCGCTCCTTCTCGTACCGGGCGAGCTCGGCGGCGGCGTCGTCGTCCGGGGTGATGTTCCCGTCGAGCTTGGCGTAGACCCCGACCCCGACCCCGACGGTGGCGAGGCACAGGACGCCGATCCCGAGAGCGGCCCGCCGCACCCAACGCCGCCGCACGAGCCGGGTGGCCCCGTTACCCGGCCCGAGGGCACGTGCGGTCTCGGTCACGACTGGCCCACCCCTCCATGGCGTGTACGTGTTCTACGACCATGTCCCCGCGGAGGGGTGAGGGCGCCCGCTGTTGGGCCGAACGAATGACTGCCGGGGTGAGGTCACCGGCCCGCGGCCGGGGTGAGCGCCCCCTGTTCACCTATCTGCCTATTTGGTCTGTCCGTCTATCCGTCTATCCGCGGCGCGTAGCCGTGACGCGCTCGTCCTCCACCCGCTTGGCCACCACGCCCTCGTCCGCCCGCTCAAGATGCCTGCACAGCACCACGGACCCCCCGGTCGCGAGAGGCGAGTACAACCCCGCGCTGACTCCGTCCCACGTGTCGTAGCCCAGGCCCGACAGCAACCGCGACCCGGGCCCCGTGAGCCCCAACTCGACCGCGTCCGCCCGCGCCCGTTCGACGACCTCCGCACCCGTGAGCTGCGCCCCGGCCACGATCAGTGCGGGCGCCTCCGGGTCGACGGGCGCGTACGGCGCGAACCGGTCGCCCTGCCCCGGCACCTCCACCGCGTAGTCGGCGAAACCGGCCGGAGCCTGTGGGAACCGCCCGCCCAACGGCCGCAGCGCGAGCGCGATCCGCTCGCCGGAACACGCGCGCGCCGCGTCCAGCGTGTCCGGCCCGCTGACGACGATGTCGGCGGCGCCGGGCTCGCCCGCCAGGTCGGCGACGACACCCACCGACGAACACGCCAGCAGCCACACCGCCGTCTGCCAGTGCGCGGGCAGCAGCAGCGCGACCCGGTCACCGGGTTCGGCGGACAACTCGCCCTGGAGGAGATTCGCGGTCTTGGCCACCCAATTGGCGAAGGTGGCCACGGACAATTCGACACGTTCACCCGTGGCGTCGTCGTAGAAGGTCACCAGGGGGCGCGCGGGGTCCGCGGCGAGCGCGGAACGCAGCAGGTGGGCAGGGGTGCGGTCGGTGGCGTTCACCCGCGCAAGAGTACGCAGGAGCGCGCGCGGCCGTGGGCCGGGGCAGCCCTGCGGAGCCACCGGTTCGGGTGAACGCGCCGGACTGTCCGTCAGTTCATCGTTGGACAGGTATGTATGACTATGTCCAGGATCAGGGGCATGCGTGGATACCTTTCTTCTTCCATCGGCGTCGTATGTGCAACAGCCCTGGCGCTTCCGCTGACCCTGCCCGCAACCCCGGCTTCGGCCTCGGCGAGACCCGCCGAGACGCGACCGGCGACAGAGGCCCCCGCAGTCCCTGTGGCCGCCGCTGCGCCGGCCGTCCCCGGCAGCACCCAGTCGCTCCCGCTCGCCCCCCGCCCCGGTGACCGTACGCTCGGCCCGGCCGCCGAACAGGGCCTGTACCGTCCGGACGTACGGCACTTCTCGCTGGTCGGTGTCATCTGGGACAACCCGGACACCGAGCTGTACGGCAAGGTCCAGGTCCGCACCCGGGAGGCCGCCGGCGGTCACTGGTCCGGCTGGCAGGACGTCGAGACCCACAACCACGAGCACTCGGCCGACCCCGACACCGCCGAACGCGTCTCGGGCCGGGTCCGTGGCTCCACGGCCCCGCTGTGGGTGGGCGACTCGGACGGCGTCGAGGTGCGCGTACGGGCGGACGGCGAGGGCCGCGCCTCGGAGACTCGTTCCCCCCTTCCCGCAGGTATGCGCCTCGAACTGGTGGACCCAGGCATGGCGCCCGCCGACCCCGCAGGACAGCCCGCCCGCACCACGGAACCGACGGGACAGACAGGACAGCCGGGACAGGAAGGGCAGGAAGGGCAGACGGGATCGAGGGGAACGACGGAGACCGAGTACGCCACCGCGTCCGCGCGGTCGGCCGCTGAGTCGGCCGCGGCCAACGGGGACCTCGCCCCTCTGGGCGCGACCGAGATCCCGGCACTGGACAGGCAGCGGACCGAAGAGGAGGCGCTGACCCTGCGGGGACAGGAGGCCCGGCCGGAAGAGCGACAGGTGACGCCGTACATCGGCCCGCGCCCGCGGATCGTGACCCGGCGCGGCTGGGGTGCGGACGAGGGCCTGCGTGAAAGCGGCTTCGTCTACACGAAGACGGTGAAGGCGGCCTTCGTGCACCACACGGCCTCGGGCAACAAGTACTGGTGCTCGGAAGTCCCCTCCCTCATCCGCAGCATCTACCGCTACCACGTGGAAAGCAGCGGCTGGCGGGACATCGGCTACAACTTCCTCGTCGACCGGTGCGGAAACATCTACGAGGGGCGGGCCGGCGGTGTGGCGAAGCCGGTGATGGGCGCGCACACGCTCGGCTTCAACACCAACAGCATGGGAATCGCCGTCCTCGGAACTTTCGTCGACTCCAAGCCGTCCAAGCGGGCAGTGGGTGCGATCGCCCGGCTCACCGCCTGGAAGCTCGGTCTGTTCGGGGGCAATCCGAACGGAAAGACATACCTGACGTCAGGTGGTGGGAATCTGTACCCAAAGGGAAAGAACGTACGACTGAACGTGATCTCCGGCCACCGGGACGGCTTCGCCACCGAGTGTCCGGGCCGACTGCTCTACGGGAGGCTCGGCTCGGCGCGCAAGTCGGCGGCCGCGTACCAGGGGCGCTGAGCACCTTCAGCGGGCCACCGGAGTTCGGTTCTGCATACAAACGGTCTGCATACACTGGCCGGCCGAACGACGTTCGGTCGGTCCCGGCAGGAAGCAGAGACGACAGGTGACAGAAGCGATCCTCCTGGTCGGCGGCAAGGGCAGCCGACTGCGTCCGCTCACCGTGCACACCCCGAAGCCGATGGTCCCGGCCGCCGGTGTCCCCTTCCTCACGCACCAGTTGGCGAGAGCGAGAGCGGCGGGGGTGGAGCACATCGTCCTGGCGACCTCCTACCTGGCTGAGGTCTTCGAACCGCACTTCGGTGACGGCTCGTCGCTCGGCCTCCATCTGGAGTACGTCACCGAGGACGAACCCCTCGGCACGGGCGGCGCGATCCGCAACGTGGCCTCGCGTCTGCACTCCGCTCCCGACGACCCGGTCCTCGTCTTCAACGGCGACATCCTCACCGGCCTGGACATCAGGGCACTGGTACGCACCCACGAGTCGACGTCGGCGGACGTCTCGCTCCACCTCACCCGGGTGACGGACCCCAGGGCCTACGGCCTCGTCCCCACCGACGAAACCGGCCGGGTGACGGCGTTCCTCGAGAAACCCCAGACCCCCGAGGAGATCGTCACCGACCAGATCAACGCGGGGGCGTACGTCTTCCGCCGCTCGGTCATCGACACGATCCCGGCGGGCCGCCCGGTCTCGGTGGAAAGAGAAACGTTCCCTGAACTCCTCTCCATCGGCGCACACCTCCAGGGCCTGGTCGACTCGACGTACTGGCTGGACCTCGGCACCCCGGCGGCCTTCGTCCGCGGCTCGGCGGACCTCGTCCTGGGCCGGGCCCCGTCCCCCGCGGTGCCCGGCCGCTGCGGCGACCGGCTGATCCTCCCCTCGGCCCGGGTGGCCCGCGACGCCAAGCTGACCGGCGGCACGGTGGTGGGCGAGGGCGCGTTCGTGGCGGAGGGGGCACGCGTCTCGGGCAGCACGATCCTGGCGGGCGCGGTGGTCGAACCGGGCGCGGTCATCACCGACTCCCTGATCGGTACGAGGGCCCGCGTCGGCGAACGCTCGGTCCTCACCGGCACGGTGATCGGCGACGGCGCCATCATCGGCGCCGACAACGAACTGAGGGAGGGCGTACGGGTCTGGTGCGACGCCAGAATCCCAGCGGGGGCGCTCCGCTTCTCGTCGGACCAGTAGCCAACGCAGGGGCCGGCCCCCCTTCCAACCCCGGCCCGCACACTCAGCCCGTCCGGCGTTTGAGGACGAGGCCCGTTCAGGGCCGTTGGGGGGTCTGGGGGCGCAGCCCCCAGGTCGAGGATGGGACGGGTAGGGGCGGCGGGGGCGAGAAACCGCCCCGCCGCCTCAAAGCCGCCCGATATCCCCCTTGCGCATACGCGGCGCCCGCCTCCCCGGCGTACGCCCACTCAGCAGAATCAACCGAGCCGCCCGATGCCGCTGCCCCGCATACGGCTCCAGCAACGACAACATCACCTCGTCATCCGCGTCCCGATCCCCCGCCAGCGCGAACCCGACGATCCCCGGCAGATGCAGATCCCCCACAGTCACCGCGTCCGCCGCCCCATGACTCCGCTGCACCACCTCCGCCGAGGTCCACGGCCCCACCCCCACAACCAGCTCCAACCGAGCCCGCGCCCGCTCCGGATCCAGCGCCACAGCCTCCTCCAGCCGCGCCGCGACCCGAACCGCCCGCAGAATCGTCGACGCCCGCTTGTTGTCGACCCCTGCCCGATGCCACTCCCAGGACGGAATCAGCGCCCAGTCCCGAGCCGCGGGCACAACGAACAACCCTTGGGGAACCTCTGGACCTACAGGCCCAGGAGCCGGCTCCCCGAACTTCCGTACGAGCAACCGCCAAGCCCGATACGCCTCGTCGGTCGTGACCTTCTGCTCCAGTACGGACGGAATCAGCGACTCCATGACCAGGCCGGTCCGCGTCAGCCGCAACCCGGGGCGCCGATGCCGTGCGAGCGCGACAATCCGGTGCCGAGGCGCGAACGCCTCGGGGTCGTCGGCCGCCCCCAGCAACTCGGGCAACTGTTCCAGCAGCCACTCGGCCCCGGGCCCCCACGCCTCCCCCCGGACCACCCCGTCCCGCAGTGCGACCCGCAAGGTCCCGGGCCCGGCGGGCGTACGGCAGGCCCGCCACACCGACCCGTCCGGCGCCGCCCGGAACGTGGGATCGCCCGGCCCCCGCCGCAACGGCCCCAGCACCAGCCCGAGGTCGAGCGCCACCCCGGGCACCCAGGTCCGCGTCCGCCCCGGCGCGTCAGCCTGCCTCGGCACCCCACCGGGCACGGCGACATGCCCACCCCGCACAGTCGTACGAGTGGGCAGGGAAGGCTGGGAAGGCCGAGAAGCAAACAAAGCGAACCCTCTGAACTGAATAGGACAGAACCCCTACGGAGTCAGCTCACCGAACCTCAATAAACGCCCCCGCATCCCGATCCACCCGAGCCCGCGGCGCCTCCGCCGGATGCCCGACCGCGACCGCCCCCATCGGATCCCACCCCGCGGGCAGCGCCAGTACCTCCCGCACGACATCCCGGCAGAACATCGTCGACGACACCCACGCCGACCCGAGCCGCTCCCCGGCCAGCGCGACGAGGAAGTTCTGCACCCCGGCCCCGGTAGCCACCACGAACATCTCCCGTTCGGCAGCGTCCCGCCGGGCGTCGCCGTACGTGTGCGACCCGTCCATCACCAGACAGGGCACCACCAGACAGGGCGCCCCCCGCAGCACATCCCCACGCCGCACCCGCTTCTCGACGGACGCCTCGCTCTTCCCGTCCCGCCGCAGATCCGCGATCCAGGCGTCCCGCATCGCGTCGAGCAGCTCGGTCCGCGACCGCTCGGACTCCAGCAGTACGAAGCGCCAGGGCGTCGTGTGATGCGGAGCGGGAGCGGTCACCGCTGCGGCGACCGCGCGCCGTACCGCACCGGGGTCGACGGGCTCGTCCGTGAAGGCCCGTACCGTACGCCGCTGGGTCACGGCCTCCCGTACGGCCTCCGACGTACCGAGCCGGAACATGTCGTCGCGGGCGTCGCGCACCAGGTCCCGCGCCCCCGACCCGTCGGGGTCATCGCCCTCGACCACCACATGCGGCAGTCCGCGCACGACGGCGACGGGCAGCCCCGAGGCCTTGCCCTTGACGAGATCCCCGGCGGCGGCCAGCTCATCGGCGGTCGCCACGACCGTCGCGGAGAGCGGGTTGCCGTAGGCGTCCGTGCCCCCGCGCAGATCGTCGAGCACACGTACGCCCGCGGCGCCGATCGCCACGTCCGTGAGCCCCGCGCGCCACGGTCGCCCGAAGGTGTCGGTCACGACGACGCCGATGTTGACGCCCAGCGCGTCCCTCAGACCGTCCCGGACCGCACGCGCGGACGCGTCGGGATCCTCGGGCAGCAACAGCACTGTCCCTGAGGGCGTGTTGGAGGCGTCGACGCCGGCCGCGGCCATCACCAGCCCCTGCCGGTTCTCCACGATGCGCAGGGCTCCGCGGCGGGCGACGACCCGCACGGTCTCGGCGTCGATGGCGGCCTCCCGGTCCGCCGCCATGACGACGCGTCCCTCGGCCTTGGACACGATCTTCGACGTGACGAGCAGCACGTCCCCGTCGAGCAGCCCGGGCTCAGCGGCGGCGATGAGCTTCGAGAGATCGTCCCCGCGCTGTACCTCGGGCAGCCCACCCACGGCCCAGACCCGATACCCGCCCCCCGAACCAACACCACCGTCAGAGGCGCCCGGACCCCGACCGCCCTTCCCTTGGACTCTGTCGTCAGGGACGCCTGGGACCCGCCCACCCTCGCCCTGGACTCCGTCGCCAGGGGCGCCCGGAACCCGACCGCCCTCCCCTCGGACTCCGTCGCCAGGGGCGCCCGGAACCGAACCGCCACCGCCCTGGACTCCGCCGTCAGAGGCGCCCGGGACCCGCCCGCCCTCGCCGCCGACTGCCCCCTCAGAGGCGCCCCCGACCGGACCGCCCCCGCCACCCGCACCGGAAAACTCGCCGTTCACGCGCCCCGCACCTCCTCCGCCAGTGCCAGCGCCTCGCGCGCCATCTGCGCCGACGCGTCCACGTCCGTCATCATCAGCGGCACGGCACGGCAGCGGATGCCCGCCGACTCCACCCGCGCCACCGCGCCCGCGTCGACCGTGTCGACGAGCCAGCCGTCCAGCAGCCCGGAGCCGTAGTGCTCGGCGACGGCCGCCGCCGTGGACTCCACGCCCACCGCCGCGAGCACCTTGTCGGCCATCCCGCGCACGGGCGCGTCCCCGACGATGGGGGAGAGGCCCACCACGGGCACCCCGGCCTCGGCGATCGCCTCGCGGATCCCGGGCACGGCCAGGATCGTGCCGACGGACACGACCGGGTTGGACGGCGGGAAGAGGATCACATCGGCGTCGGCGATCGACTCCAGGACCCCCGGCGCCGGCTTCGCCTGCTCCGCGCCGACCGGCACGATGGCCTCGGCCGGAACGGAGGCCCGCAGCCGCACCCAGTACTCCTGGAAGTGGACGGCCTTGCGCTCGCCGTCCACCTCGACGGCGACATGCGTCTCCACGCGGTCGTCGGACATCGGGATGAGCCGCACCCCTGGCTTCCACCGGTCGCACAGCGCCTCGGTGACGGCGCTCAGCGGATAACCCGCGCCGAGCATCTGCGTCCGCACGATGTGCGTGGCGAAGTCCCGGTCGCCGAGACCGAACCACTCCGGCCCGACGCCGTACGCCGCGAGCTCCTCCTTCAGATGGAAGGTCTCGTCGGTCCGCCCCCAGCCCTGCTCCTCGTTGATGCCGCCGCCGAGGGTGTACATCACCGTGTCGAGGTCGGGGCAGACCTTCAGCCCGAAGAGGTGAATGTCGTCCCCGGTGTTGCCGATGACGGTGATGTCGGCGTCAGGCACGGCCCGCTGAAGACCGCGCAGGAACCGGGCACCGCCGATGCCGCCTGCCAGAACCACAATGCGCATGCCGCCAAGTCTTGCAGGCGGGTACGACAACGCGTCGACCGGTCGTCGAGCCGTGGACGGGGGCCCGCCC
Organism: Streptomyces sp. AK08-02; assembly: GCF_033795085.1. Classification (NCBI taxonomy): domain Bacteria; kingdom Bacillati; phylum Actinomycetota; class Actinomycetes; order Kitasatosporales; family Streptomycetaceae; genus Streptomyces; species Streptomyces sp. AK08-02. The sequence continues at coordinate 18,676 of NZ_JARAZV010000014.1, read as the reverse complement.
TCAGCCGGTCACGGCCGCCGCCGGCGCGCAGCGCGCCGCGTGCATCGGCATCTCCGTCAGGCCCGGGAAGTAGACGTGCAGGCTCACGGCCGGTTCAAGGGTGTCGTTGACCACCTCGTGCACGTAACCGGGCGCGAACGCCCTCTGCGCACCTGCCCGCAACGCGCGCGTGCCGCGCTCCGTCCGCTCGGTCAGCTCCCCGTCCAGGACGGTCAGGACGCCCGACGAACCGCCGTGGTCGTGCGGCCCGCTGCCCTGCCCGGGAACCCACGACAGCAGCCACACCTCGTATCCCGGGCCGGTGCGCAGCCGGTGGTACCAGCGCGACGTCGCGTCGTACTGGACGAGGTGCTCCCACTGCGAGCGGTCCCCGGCGATGGCGCGGGCCAGACCGACGAAGTCGGCGACGGTGGCCGGGTGCTCGCGCGGGGCCTGGAGAAGGTGCGGTACTTCGAGGATGTCGCCGGCGATCTGGAGGTCGCTGTCGCTGTTCATGGAGTGCGGAGGTCCTCGGCGGGAGAAGTGTGGGGGTTGGCTGGGTGTCGCGTACCGTCCGCCCGGGTCGCGGGCGGGAAAGGCATCGCCCTGATGTGGGCTTCGAGGGAGCAGCAGCCGAGTCGCGGTGGACTCAGAGGCAGCCGGAGCGCGTTGGGCTCAACAGCTGGAACAGCGACAACAGCTACAGCGAGCAGCACCGAGGGACCGCGCAAGGCGGGTCGAGGTGAGTGCCGGGTTCGCGAGCATGCCCACAAGGACACCGGTTCACACCTGCACTGTCAACTCGACACCCGGTATGTGGGACGAGTTTCACCACATCCGGTCCATCTCGAAGGTGAAAGGTTTGTGCGTCTGCCCCCGGGGACACATGGCGCACAACCGGGCGTACGGACCCCACCGCGACCCAGTGATCCGCAGGCGACCCGCAGGCGGTCCGATGTGATCCGGTTCGCTTCGGCGCGTATGTCGGAACGAGATCGAACTTCTGGGCGTCATCCCCTGTACAAGCTGCGCGCGGGGGTAGTCGCCCTCCAGGGGCCTCTTCTGCCCTGTCAAGGTTTATGCCGATTTGAACACTTTCCGCATGGCCTTGGTTCCGCAGAGTGAATAAGGGGCCCAATAGCAGATCTCAGCTTGACTCGCCCGGAGCAGCACACTTGTAATTTCACTCGTGTCGTTCGGCCGATATCGGTTGACGGCAACCTCACGGGGACGCGAAAGACAGACGAGGGGCGCACATGACCGAGACGGTGCAGCAACTGCTGGTCGACGACGCGGACGAGGAACTCGGCTGGCAGGAGCGCGCACTGTGCGCCCAGACCGACCCCGAGTCCTTCTTCCCCGAGAAGGGCGGCTCGACCCGCGAGGCCAAGAAGGTCTGCCTCGCCTGCGAGGTCCGCTCCGAGTGCCTTGAGTACGCCCTCGCGAACGACGAACGCTTCGGTATCTGGGGCGGCCTGTCCGAGCGCGAACGCCGTCGGCTGAAGAAGGCCGCCGTCTGAGACGTACGGCACCGGGTTCCACGTAAGCGACACGCACGCAACGCACGACGCAACACAGCGAACGGCCCGTCGCGGGTGGTTGTCCACAGGCGGCGGGCCGCCGTGCTGCCCAGCCGATAGTGTGGCTGCTCGTCCGAGACGCCCCGCCGCTCACACAGGGCACAGGCGTCCACCGCAGTCCACCGAACCGGGGCCCGTACCTCGATGTCCGCGCACAGCCACACGGCAGCCGACTACGGCACTGCCACCACGCCCGAGTTCCCGCGTCACGTGGTGACCGCGGTACTCGTCTCCCACGACGGCGCCCGCTGGCTGCCCGAGGTGCTCGCCGGGCTGCTCGGGCAGGAGCGCCCGGTGCAGAACGTCATGGCGGCCGACACCGGTAGCGCGGACCACTCCGCCCGACTGGTCACCGACGCCCTCGGCGCCGACCGCGTCCTGCACCTCGCCCGCCGCACCGGCTTCGGCCAGGCGGTCGAGGAGGCCAACCGCACCGCGCCCGTCCTCACCCCGGACGAGCTGACGTACCTCAAGCGCCCCAGCGGCTGGGACCCCGTCACCCGCAGCTGGCGCGACGACGCGTACGACATGCCGGAGCTTCCCCACGGGGAACCGGTGCAGTGGCTCTGGCTGCTCCACGACGACTGCGCCCCCGACCCGGACGCGCTGGCCCAACTGCTGCGGGTCGTGGAGAGCGAGCACGAACTGGGCCGCGACGACATCGCGGTCGTCGGCCCCAAACTGCGCGGCTGGTACGACCGCAGACAACTCCTCGAAGTCGGTGTGACCATCGCCGACTCCGGCCGCCGCTGGACCGGCCTGGACCGCCGCGAGCAGGACCAGGGCCAGCACGACCACGTCCGCCCGGTGCTCTCCGTGTCCACCGCGGGCATGCTCGTACGGCGCGACATCTTCGACGAACTCGGCGGCTTCGACCGCCGGCTGCCCCTGATGCGCGACGACGTCGACCTGTGCTGGCGCGCCACCACCGCCGGCCACCGCGTCCTCGTCGCCCCCGAGGCGGTCGTACGGCATGCCGAGGCGTCCTCCCGCGAGCGCCGCACCGTCGACTGCGTGGGCCGTACCTCCGCGTCCCCGCACAAGGTCGACAAGGCCGGCGCCGTCTACACCCTGCTCGTCAACAGCCGTACGGCGCAGCTGCCCTGGGTGCTGCTGCGGGTGATCCTCGGCACGATGGTGCGCATGGTGGCGTACCTCGTCGGCAAGGCCCCCGGACAGGCCGTCGACGAGATCCGCGGCCTCCTGGGCACTCTGCTGCGGCCCGAGCGGATCATCGCCGGACGCCGCCGACGAGGTGTTTCCCAGATCGACAAGGGCGAGCTGCGAGCCCTGTTCCCGCCGCCCGGCGCGACCGTGCGGGCCACCATCGAACAGGTCGCGGGCGACCTCCTCGGCCGCTCCGACCCCGAAGTCACCTCCGGCGCCGGCCGGCACGGCAACGCCGTGGAGTCCGGGCCCGGCGGCGACGACGCCGACTTCCTCGAGGTCGAGCAGTTCGTCCGCCTCAAGCGCATCGCCCGCAAGCCCGGGCCGGTGCTCTTCCTCGTACTCCTGCTCGTCTCGCTCGTCGCCTGCCGCGAACTGCTCGGCGGCGGTGCCCTCGCGGGTGGCGCCCTGCTGCCCGCCCCGGCAGACTCCGCCGACCTGTGGGCGCGCTATCTGGACGCCTGGCATCCGGTGGGCGTGGGCGACACCTCGTCTGCACCCCCCTATCTGGCGCTCGTCGCGATGCTCGCCTCCACCTTGTTCGGCTCGGCGGGCCTCGCGGTCACCGTCCTGCTGATCGCCTCGGTGCCGCTGGCCGGCTTCACCGCGTACTTCGCCTCCCGTCCGCTCGTCGAATCACGGCTCCTGCGCGCGTGGGCGGCCGTCGTCTACGCCTTCCTGCCCGCCGCCACCGGCGCCCTCGCCGGCGGCCGGATCGGCACCGCCGTACTCGCCGTCCTGCTGCCCCTGATGGCCCGCGCGGGCGTCGCGGCAAGCGGCCTCACGCATGCGTCGGGAGCGCGCGGCAGCTGGCGCGCCACCTGGGCGTACACGCTGCTCCTGACGGTCACCACCGCCTTCACACCGATCGTGTGGCCCATCGCCCTGCTGCTCGGCCTCGCGCTCCTCGTCGTACGGCGAGGCGAGATCACCGCCTACGGGCTGCGCTTCCTGGCCCAGTTCGGTGTGCCCCTGCTGGTCCTCGCCCCCTGGTCGCTGTCCCTGCTCCCGTTCGGCTTCTTCCAGGAAGCCGGCCTGGAGTACGGGTCCGGCGCCGCCGGCGCCCTCGACCTCCTCAGCGCCAGCCCGGGCGGCCCCGGCACGGTCAGCGGGCTGATGCTCATCGGCATCGTGCTGGCCGCACTGGCCGCCCTGCTGCGCACCGAGCGCCAGTTCGGCATCTGGACCGCCTGGACGGTGGCCCTGGTGGCGCTAGTCTTCGCGGTCCTCTCGAACGCTTCGACGTGGGCCGGACCCGCCACCCTCGTCTACGGCCTCGCCCTGCTGGCCGCCGCCGCGCTCGGTGCCGACGGGGCACGCTCGCGCGTGGCCGAGCAGAGCTTCGGCTGGCGTCAGCCGGTCGCCGCCCTGATCGCGTTCGCCGCCGCGGCGGGCCCGCTGCTCCTGGCCGCCGGCTGGATGATCCGCGGTGCCGACGGGCCACTGGAACGGCGCGACCCGGTCCAGGTGCCCGCGTTCGTCGCCGAGGAGAGCGGCACCCGCGACCAGGCCCGCACCCTGGTCCTGGCCAGCGACTCCACCGCCCGTGTCGGCTACACCCTCGTCCGCGGCTCCGGTGCCCGCCTCGGCGACGGCGAACTCGCCGCCCAGAGCGGCGAGAACGCGTTGCTGGACAAGGTCGTCGCCAACCTCGTCGCCGGCTCAGGCGCCGACCAGGCCGACGAACTCGGCGGCTTCGCCGTGCGCTACGTCCTCGTCCACCGGGGAGCCCCACGCCAGATCAGCCGCGTCCTGGACGCCACACCCGGCCTGAGCAGGCTCAGCCAGCAGGACGGCGGCGCGCTGTGGCGCGTCGACCAGGAGGTCTCCCGCGCCGCCATCGTCCCGGCGTCCGGCTCCGGCGCCGCCCAGCCCGTCGCCGCGGGCCCCGTCGACATCCACACCACGATCCCGGCCGGCTCCGGCAGCCGTGTCCTGCGCCTCGCCGACTCCGTCGACGAGGCCTGGACGGCCACGCTGGACGGCGAACCACTCACCCCCACCACCCTCGACGGCTGGGCCCAGGGCTTCGAGCTTCCCTCCTCCGGAGGGAAGCTGGACGTCACCTTCGACACCCCGATCGGCCACACCGCCTGGCTGTGGACCCAGGGCGCGCTCGCCGTCGTCCTCGTCGTCATGGCCCTGCCGGGCCGACGCCGGGACGTCGACGACGACCTGCCCGAGGAAGAGATCGAGATCCCCGCCCAGACAGCCACAGGCGACGGCCGCCGAGCCCGCCGCCTGCGCGCCCAGGCGGACGCCGACCAGGCCGAACAGACCGACGAACAGGCCGGGTTCCCCGCCGACACCAGCTCCCCTCCGCCTCCGGAGGAGGCCCCGGCCGGGATTCCGCAACAACAGCCGTACGGCGACGAATGGAACACCGCGGCCTACCCGGGCGCGCAGTACGACGGCTACAGCGCCGACCAGTACCAGAACGCCCAGCAGTACCCGCCGGGCACCTACGACCCGGCGTACCAGGGGGATCCGTACCAGAACGGCCAGTACGACCCGTACGCGTACGGCGGTTCGCCGGAGACGACGGCGTACGACCAGACGTACACCCAGGGTTACGACCCCGCGTACGACCCGGCGCAGCCACAGCAGCCCCACCCACAGGGTGAGCGCCCCGACGGGAGCCAGCAGTGAACCGCACCACCATCTCCCTGATCGCCGGCACGACCGTGCTCGTCGCCGTCACCGGGTTCGCCTCGGTCCACACGCCGGACGCGGCCGACGCGGGCACGGCGAAAGCAGCCGCCCAGCTCCCCGTGGAGCGCACGAGCCTGCTCTGCCCGGCTCCCAGCACGTCCGACCTCGCGGAGACGACCTACACGTCCTTCACTCCCGTCACGAAGGGCACCGGGAGCGGCGGCAAGGCCGAACTGGCCGCGGCCACCGCGCAGTCGGCGCCCGGAGCGAAGGGGAAGGGCAAGGCGAAGACGGTCAAGCCCGTCCTCACCCCCAAGGAGCCCGGCAAGCCCGCCACCGGGGACACCTCGGGCGGTGACTCGCCCGCGCTCGTCGGCACCGCCGAGGGGAAGTTCGCGCCGGGCTGGACCGTGCAGGAGACCACCGAGGTCGCCGCGGGCACCGGACGCGGTCTGCTGGGCGTCAACTGCACCGTCCCGGACACCGAGTTCTGGTTCCCGGGCGCCAGCACCGCCGCAGGCCGCACGGACTACGTGCACCTGACCAATCCGGACGACTCCGCCGCGGTCGTCGACATCGAGCTGTACGGCAAGGACGGCAGCCTCAAGTCCGAGGTGGGCGAGGGCATCACGGTTCCGCCGCACGGCAGCGAGCCGATCCTGCTGTCCACGCTCACCGACGGACCGCAGCCCGACCTCACGGTGCACGTGAGCGTCCGCAGCGGCCGGGTCGGCGCCGCCGTCCAGGCCCTGGACGCCAAGACCGGCGGCGACTGGCTGAGCGCGTCGACCGAGCCGGCGGGCAGCCTGGTCCTGCCGGGCATCCCCAAGGACGCCACCGCCGTACGCCTGATCGCCTTCACGCCCAGCGACAGCGACGCCGACCTGAAGGTCCGCCTCGCTTCCCCGACCGGCCTGATCACCCCGGTCGGCAACGAGACGATGCACATCAAGGCGGGCATGACGGCCGCAGTCGACCTCGGTGACCTCACGCGCGGGGAGGCGGGCTCCCTGGTTCTCACCCCGACCGGCACGTCGGTGCCGTTCGTCGCCGCCCTGGAGGTCGTACGCGGCAAGGGTGCCAAGCAGGAGACCGCTTTCATCCCGGCCACGGGCCCGGTCTCCGCGCGTGCGACGGTCGTCGGCAACACCGCCAAGGGCACCACGCTCTCCCTGACCGCCCCCGGGGGCGCCGCCGAGGTCAAGGTCACGGCGTCCGCGGGCAGCGAGGGCGGTACAGCGGCGACAAAGACGTACACGATCAAGGGCGGCACCACCCAGGACGTCGAACTCCCCGTCCCGGCCGGCCTGAAGGGTACGTACGCGCTGACGGTCGAACGGGTCTCTGGGGGAGACGTCTACGCCTCCCGGACCCTCGCGGCCCCGGCGGAGGGCATCCCGGCGTTCACCATCCAGACGCTGCCGGACGACCGGGGCACGGTGGCGGTACCGGACGCGGAGCAGGATCTGTCGGTTCTGCAGAAGTGACCGACGGGAGAACGTGATGGACGAACGGAAGCGATCGCCCCGGGGAGGGGCGATCGGCTCTGTCATTCCTCGCCGTACCGCGGGTCCACGGTGTCCGGGGTGAGTCCGAGCAGTTCGGCGACCTGCTCGACCACGACCTCGTGGACCAGGGCCGCGCGTTCGTCGCGGCCCTTGGTCCGGATCTCGACCGGGCGGCGATAGATCACCACGCGCGCGGGGTGCCCCTCACGGGCGGGAATCGTGCCCCCCAGGGGGACTGCCTCCTCGGCCCAGGCCTCGGGCGGTCCTTCGAGCTGGGGCACTTCGAGGACCAGGAAGTCGAAGTCCGAGAGCTGCGGCCACCGGCGCTCCAGCCGCTCCACGGAGTCCTGCACCAGATCCGCGAACGCCTCGGCACGGCTCGCGGAGAGCGGAACCTGCGGCGGCGCCACGGGGCCGCGCATGCCACGGCCGTGGCGATCACGGCGGCGAGGCCCGGGGCCTGCGGCTCGGGGCGGTACGGGGTTGTCCATCACTGACGAAGCGTAGTCCCCGCGACCGCCGCACGGGTGCCGGGCACGCTGCGTGGGTCGGCGTCGCCGATCGGCATCACCCGAGGCCAACCGCCCGCCGCCGGACTGACACAGGATGATCATTCAAGCCAAGGTTGGGCTCGATTTCGCACGTCCGCAGGCGGGGGAAATCGGGGCAATTGGCATGGTTTTTACCAACTAAGGATCGATATCAGGGCTGTTCGGTATCTCGTTACCCGATGTCGCCCCAGGTCAACGAGTTGTCCCGGAAGACCCGTGTGGGCGGTTTCACACCACGACACGGGAGAGTGGCCTGCTGGGGAGTCGTCGCGGCCCGCTCAAGAGTGCGGTACCGTCCAACGTCGTGAGCCCTGTACGTCGCTGTTCGCGCACCGCTTGCGGCCGTCCGGCCGTCGCGACGCTGACGTACGTCTACGCCGACTCGACCGCGGTCCTCGGCCCCCTCGCGACCTATGCCGAACCCCACTGCTACGACCTGTGCGCCGAGCACTCCGCACGCCTCACCGCGCCACGCGGCTGGGAGGTCGTCCGACTTCTCGACGCCTCCGCTCCCGCGCGCCCCAGTGGGGACGATCTGGAAGCGCTTGCCAACGCGGTCCGTGAAGCGGCCCGTCCGCCGGAGCGGGCGGCCGACGCCGGTGGCAGGGCACGCACCGCGGACCCGCGCGAGGTCGCTCGCCGCGGACACCTGAGAGTCCTGCGCTCACCGGACAACTGAGCCCATCCGCAAGGAGAGTGGCGCGGGCGGGTCGGCTGTGACACCGCCCCGAGACACCTGCCCGGTCGGTCGGCTGCCGGACATCGCGAGTGCCCGATTCCCCGCCTCCGGCCACGGTTTCCCGCCACGGTCTCCCGCAACTCGCCGACGCCAAAGCCGCCTTGACGCGCACGGGCGCCTCGACGGCCGTCCCCGGGGCCGGCGGCCGGCACCTCCCGGCCCGGACGGCCTTCGCGGCACGGGCGTGCACCCGGGCGTACGGGAGAAGCGCCGTACAGCGGGGATGTCAGTGCGGGCGGGTAGTTTGGGGCGACCGATGGGACTTCAAGATGGGGTGGCCGTGACCGCAGATCTGTCGCAGCTCGTGAAGGCGTACGACGTACGCGGTGTGGTCCCGGACCAGTGGGACGAGCCGCTGGCGGAACTGCTCGGCGCCGCTTTCGTCCAGGTGACCGGGGCGGACGCGATCGTGATCGGGCACGACATGCGGCCCTCGTCGCCCGGCCTGTCGCGGGCCTTCGCGCGCGGAGCGGCGGCACGCGGCGTCGACGTGACCGAGATCGGCCTGTGCTCCACGGACCAGCTCTACTACGCGTCGGGCGCCTTCGATCTGCCCGGCGCCATGTTCACCGCCTCGCACAACCCGGCCCAGTACAACGGCATCAAGATGTGCCGGGCGGGCGCCGCACCGGTCGGCCAGGACACGGGCCTCACCGACATCCGTGAACTGGTCGAATCCTGGCTGGACTCGGGCACACCGGAACCGCGGCCCGTGACCCCGGGAACGATCACACAGCGGGACACGTTGGAGGACTACGCGGCGCACCTCCGCTCGCTCGTCGACCTGACCTCCGTCCGCCCCTTGAAGGTCGTCGTCGACGCGGGCAACGGCATGGGCGGGCACACGGTCCCGACGGTCTTCGCCGGCCTGCCCATCACCCTCGTCCCCATGTACTTCGAGCTGGACGGCACCTTCCCGAACCACGAGGCCAACCCGCTCGACCCGGCCAACCTCGTGGACCTCCAGAAGCGTGCCCGCGAGGAGAACGCCGACCTGGGCATCGCCTTCGACGGCGACGCGGACCGCTGTTTCGTGGTCGACGAACACGGCGACCCGGTCTCGCCGTCGGCGATCACGGCCCTGGTGGCCTCCCGTGAACTCGCCCGCAACGGCGGTTCCGGCACGGTGATCCACAACCTGATCACGTCCTGGTCGGTCCCGGAGGTCGTCCGCGAACAGGGCGGCACACCGGTACGCACGCGCGTGGGCCACTCCTTCATCAAGGCGGAGATGGCACGCACGGGCGCGATCTTCGGCGGCGAGCACTCCGCGCACTACTACTTCAAGGACTTCTGGAACGCCGACACGGGCATGCTGGCCGCCCTGCACGTCCTCGCCGCGCTCGGTGGCCAGGACGGCCCCCTGTCGGCCCTCGTCGCCCAGTACGACCGGTACGCCGGCTCCGGCGAGATCAACTCCACGGTGGCCGACCAGACAGGCCGCCTGGCCGCGATCAGGGCGGCGTACGAGGGCCAGGAAGGCATCGCAATCGACGAGTTGGACGGCCTGACGGTCACCGCGGCGGACTGGTGGTTCAACGTCCGCCCGTCCAACACGGAACCCCTGCTCCGCCTGAACGCGGAGGCCCGAGACGAGGCGACGATGACAAAGATCCGGGACGAGGTCCTGGCCGTCATCCGAGGCTGACCGGCACCCTTCAGCCCGTCCGGCGTTTGAGGACGAGCGCTTTCGGTGCGAAGGGGGGCCTGGGGGCGCAGCCCCCAGGTTCGGGATGGGACGGGTAGGGGCGGCGGGGGCGAGACAACCCCACCCCACCCACCCCCGTCCACCCCCGACACCCCGCCCCCCACGGCGGTACCCTGACCAGGCCACATCAGCGCACCCCCGAAGGGACACCACATGCCGCTCGAAGCCGGCCTCCTGGAGATCCTCGCCTGCCCGGCCTGCCACGCTCCCCTCAAGGAGCAGGACGCCGAGCTGATCTGCACCGGTCAGGACTGCGGTCTGGCGTACCCCGTCCGGGACGGAATCCCCGTACTGCTCGTCGACGAGGCCCGCCGCCCCGCGTAAGCCCGCCCCGGCGATCGGAGGTGCCACCCATGCTCGACGAATCGCTGCTCGACGCCCCCGAGGCGTTGGCGGACGCAGACCGCCGCGGCCTCCTGCGCGGTGCGGCCGAAGCGGGCGCCCGCGTCCGCACCGCCGCCCGCCACGCGGCAGAGGCGGGCATCAACAACCTGAAACCGGACGGCCGCCCCCGCGCCGTCCTGATCGCGGGCCCCGGCGCCGCCGCGACCTGCGTCGCCGACCTCCTCGGCACCCTCGCCGGCGCGGCCAGCCCCGTCACCCGTCTGGCCCCCACCGGCGTCGCCCCCGCGGCAGGCGCCCTGCGCTGGGAGCTGCCGGGCTGGGCCGGCTCCGTGGACCTGCTCCTGATCGCGACCCCCGACGGCACCGAACCGGGCCTGTCCCTGCTCGCCGAGCAGGCGTACCGCCGCGGCTGTACGGTCGTCGCCGTCGCCCCCGACGGCACCCCGCTCACCGAGACGGTGCAGGGCGCGGCCCACGGCCTGTTCGTACGGATGGCAACCGCCCCCTACGACCATCGGGAGGCGGACCAGCCGCCCGCCGCGTCCGCATCCGGCGTCCTGTGGGCGCTGCTCACCCCGCTGCTGGCCCTCCTCGACCGCACCGGCCTGCTCAGCGCCCCGCCGGACGCGCTGGAGAAGGTCGCCGACCGCCTCGACCACATCGCCGAACGATGCGGCCCGACCGTCGCGACGTACAGCAATCCGGCCAAGACGCTCGCCGTCGAACTGACGGACAGGCTCCCGGTGATCTGGACGGAGGGGACGTCGGCCGGGCCCGTGGGCCGCCGGTTCGCCGCAGCCCTCGCCGAACTCGCCGGCCGCCCCGCGCTCGCCGCCGAACTCCCCGAGGCGCTCGCCGCGCACGGCGCCCTGCTCGCGAGTCGGCTCGCCGCCGGCGCCGACCCCGACGACTTCTTCCGCGACCGCGTGGACGAGGCACCCGCCCTGCACGCGCGCGTGGTCCTGCTCCGCGATCGCCCCACCGGCGGCCTCAGTGCCGCCCCCGCCGCCCGCGAACTCGCCATCGGCCACGACACGGCGATCAGCGAGCTCGAACCGGAGGAAGGCGCCGAACTGGAGACCCTGGCGGAACTGATCGCCACCACGGACTTCGCGGCGGTGTACCTCGCACTGACCGCCGGCACCTGACCCTGATCCTCACCCACTTCTCCATCTGCACGCAGAAAGACCGGTATGGACCGCCTCGACAACACCATCCGCCCCTATGCCTGGGGTTCCACCACCGCCATCGCGGAACTCCTCGGCATCGAGCCGACCGGTGAACCCCAGGCGGAGATGTGGATGGGCGCCCACCCCGGCGCCCCCTCGCGCACCGGACGCGGCACGCTCGTCGAGGTCATCGACGCGGACCCGCAGGGCGAACTCGGCGCGGCGGCCGTCGCCAAGTTCGGCCCCCGCCTCCCCTTTCTCCTCAAGATCCTCGCGGCCGGAGCCCCCCTCTCCCTCCAGGTGCACCCCAACCTCGCCCAGGCGAAGGAGGGTTACGAGGACGAGGAAACCCGCGGGATTCCGGTCGACGCCGGACACCGCAACTACAAGGACGCCAACCACAAGCCCGAACTGATCTGCGCCCTCACAGAGTTCGACGGCCTGTGCGGCTTCCGCGACCCCTCGCAGACCGCCGACCTCCTGGCAGGCCTGGAGGTCGACTCCCTCAAGCCGTACGTCGACCTGCTGCGTGCCCACCCCGAGGAGGCGGCGCTGCGCGAGGTCCTGACGGCCGTACTCAGCGCCGACCGCGAGGACATGGCCCGCACGGTCACCGAGGCCGCGACCGCCTGCGCCCGCCTCGGCGGCGACTACGCCCCCTACGCGGACATCGCCCAGCACTACCCCGGCGACCCCGGCGTCATCGCCGCCATGCTCCTCAACCACGTCCGACTCCAGCCGGGCGAGGCCCTGTTCCTCGGCGCGGGCATCCCGCACGCCTACCTCAACGGCCTCGGCGTCGAGATCATGGCCAACTCCGACAACGTCCTGCGCTGCGGTCTGACCCCCAAGCACGTCGACGTCCCCGAACTCCTGCGCGTCGTCCGCTTCGAGGCGAGCGGCCCCGGCGTACTGCGCCCGGAGGCCTCCGCCGACGGCGAGGAGGTCTACGAGACGCCCATCGACGAGTTCCGCCTCTCCCGCCACGTCCTCCCGCAGAGCGCGCCCGCCCGCGACCTCACCCTCCCGACCCCGCAGATCCTGCTCTGCACCGCAGGCTCCGTCCGTACCGGAGACATCGAACTCGCCCCCGGCCAGTCCGTCTTCGTACCGGCGAACGAAAAGGCCGAGGTCTCCGGCTCCGGGACGGTGTTCCGGGCGACAGTCGTCGTCTGACACCAGCCGAAGCCCCGGCGACCGGAGACTGCCCGAGCGCATTCCGGGCACTGGTTGCCGGGGCCCGTGTGGCAGCCCGGCGGGTTGTTGTCGAAGAGGGCTGCGACAATGACCCACCGGCAAAGGGCGGGCAAAGCCCGGGACAGCGAACGTACGAAGGGACAACGCGAACACATGAGCGCGTCAGGCGGCACCAAGGCGATCGTGGCGGCACTCGGCGCCAACCTCGCGATCGCGGCAGCGAAGTTCGTGGCGTTCCTCTTCAGCGGTTCGTCGTCAATGCTCGCCGAGTCCGTGCACTCGCTCGCCGACTCCGGAAACCAGGGACTGCTCCTCCTCGGCGGTAAGAAGTCCCAGCGCGAGGCGACCCCCCAACACCCCTTCGGTTACGGCCGCGAGCGCTACATCTACGCCTTCCTCGTCTCCATCGTGCTCTTCTCGGTCGGCGGCATGTTCGCGATCTACGAGGGCTACGAGAAGATCAAGCACCCGCACGAGATCGAGCACTGGTACTGGCCCGTGGGCGTCCTCGTCTTCGCGATCATCGCCGAGGGCTTCTCCTTCCGCACGGCCATCAAGGAGTCCAACCCGCTGCGCGGCAACGAGTCCTGGAAGGACTTCGTCCGCCACGCCAAGGCCCCCGAACTGCCCGTCGTCCTCCTGGAGGACCTCGGCGCGCTCGTCGGCCTGGTCCTGGCCCTCGGCGGCGTCGGCCTCGCCCTCGCCACCGGCGACGGCGTCTGGGACGGCATCGGCACCCTCTGCATCGGCATCCTGCTCATCCTGATCGCCCTGGTGCTGGCCGTGGAGACCAAGTCCCTGCTGCTGGGCGAGGCCGCGGGCCCGGAAACGGTCGTCCGGATCGAGAAGGCGATCGTCGACGGCGACACCGTCACCGGCATCATCCACATGCGCACGCTCCACCTCGGCCCCGAGGAGCTTCTGGTCGCCGCCAAGATCGCCGTCCAGCACGACGACACCGCCGCCGAGGTGGCCACCGCGATCAACGCCGCCGAGTCCCGTATCCGCGCCGCCGTCCCGATCGCCCGTGTCATCTACCTGGAACCGGACATCTACAGCGACAAGGACGCCGCCAAGGGTCCCGACCGCGAGGCCACCCCGGGCGGCCCGGCCCAGCCCGCCGCCCACTGAGTTCCCCTCCGCTCGGTGCGGATATGTCCTGATGTGTTCGCGGGCGGACTGGGGACGGCCGGGCCGACAGGTGTAGCTTGGGACGGAGCCAGACGTCGCTGCTGATGGCGGTCGGGCGGTCCCACCGCGGACCGACCGAGGGAGAGAGGGCCTCCGACGGACTGCGCTGCGCGTACTCGGGCATGCCTGTGCCCTCTTCGGGCACCTCTGTGTCCGCCGCCGCGCAGTACAGCCGTACCCACCTCACCCCATCTCTGAGGAGCAGCCCGTAATGACGACTGTCGACAACCGACAGGACTTCAAGGTCGCCGATCTCTCCCTGGCCGAGTTCGGCCGCAAGGAGATCACCCTCGCCGAGCACGAGATGCCCGGCCTGATGTCGATCCGCCGTGAGTTCGCCGCCACCCAGCCGCTGGCCGGCGCCCGCATCATGGGCTCGCTGCACATGACCGTGCAGACCGCTGTCCTGATCGAGACCCTGGTCGCCCTGGGCGCCGAGGTCCGCTGGGTGTCCTGCAACATCTTCTCCACCCAGGACCACGCGGCCGCCGCCATCGCGGTAGGCCCGAACGGAACGCCCGAGAACCCGCAGGGCATCCCGGTCTTCGCCTGGAAGGGCGAGACCCTGGAAGAGTACTGGTGGTGCACGGAGCAGGCCCTGACCTGGCCGAACACCCCCACCGGCGGCCCGAACATGATCCTCGACGACGGCGGCGACGCCACCATGCTCGTCCACAAGGGCGTCGAGTACGAGAAGGCCGGCAAGGTCCCCTCGGCCGACACCGCCGAGTCCGACGAGCACCGCGTCGTCCTCGAACTCCTCGACCGCACGATCACCGAGGGTTCGCAGAAGTGGACTCAGGTCGCCTCGGAGATCCGCGGTGTGACGGAGGAGACCACGACCGGTGTCCACCGGCTGTACGAGATGCAGCGTGACGGCGCCCTCCTGTTCCCGGCGATCAACGTCAACGACGCCGTCACCAAGTCGAAGTTCGACAACAAGTACGGCTGCCGCCACTCCCTGATCGACGGCATCAACCGCGCCACCGACGTCCTCATCGGCGGCAAGACCGCGGTCGTCTTCGGCTACGGCGACGTGGGCAAGGGTTGTGCGGAGTCCCTGCGCGGACAGGGCGCCCGTGTCATCGTCACCGAGATCGACCCGATCTGCGCGCTCCAGGCGGCGATGGACGGCTACCAGGTCGCGACCCTCGACGAGGTCGTCGACAAGGCCGACATCTTCATCACCACGACCGGCAACAAGGACATCATCATGGCCTCGGACATGGCCAAGATGAAGCACCAGGCGATCGTCGGCAACATCGGCCACTTCGACAACGAGATCGACATGGCCGGCCTGGCCAAGATCCCGGGCATCGTCAAGGACGAGGTCAAGCCGCAGGTTCACACCTGGAAGTTCCCCGACGGCAAGGTCCTCATCGTGCTGTCGGAGGGCCGCCTGCTCAACCTGGGCAACGCCACCGGTCACCCGTCGTTCGTGATGTCCAACTCCTTCGCGGACCAGACCCTGGCCCAGATCGAGCTGTTCACCAAGCCCGACGAGTACCCGACCGACGTCTACGTGCTCCCCAAGCACCTCGACGAGAAGGTCGCCCGTCTCCACCTCGACGCACTCGGCGTGAAGCTGACGACGCTCCGCCCGGAGCAGGCCTCGTACATCGGGGTCGAGGTCGAGGGCCCGTACAAGCCGGACCACTACCGCTACTGAGCCGGCGCCCAGCCAGTGGTGAGCACGTCAGCGCACTGACGCGCTCACCACCAGCAGGACCTCCGAGGCAGGCCCCCGCACCCCCGTGCCGGGGGCCTGCCCCTTGCCGAGGCTCAGAGACCCGAAGTCTCCAGCGACAGTCCGAAAATCTCAGGACCCTCATGCCCCGCGGCCGTTATTCGCTTCACGATCCGCACGATCACACCCCTCTCGCAGAAGAACACTTCCACTGCGCCCCCGGCCCCTCCGGCTGGCGCTATGTCTCCCAACTGACCACACCCTCGGGCGACCACAGCGGCTCCGTCGACCTCACCCTCGACGACCTGGGCCGTCCGATCCGCCTCGAACTCCACGCGGCGAGCTGGCAGGTCCGTGGTGCCGCACTCGACGGTGTCACCTGGGTCCGCACCGATCCCACCGGCATGCACGCCACCGAAGGCAACGTCCCCGCCCATGCCTTCACCGGTACATCCCCCGCATTCCTGGTCGCCACCGCCCGTCTCCTGCGCCTCACCCCCTCCGCCGCCGCAACCCGCGTACGCCTCGTCGCCCTCACGGACCCGGTCCTCGCCCCCCGCACCGTGGACCAGTCCTGGGCCTTGGTGAAAAGAGAAGCACACGCCACTGACAACGACCCCCTGACAGTGGACGAATACCAGGTCACAGCCCTGGACACGGGGGAACGGCACGCCGTGCACATCGCCGGCGACGTGGTCCTGGCCGCACCGGGCATCGAGCTGGAACACCTGGAGTCCCCGCCGTCCACGTTCGCCGACTAGGCGGGCGGCGCGAACCCGCCGGAGGAACGGCGATCACTGGTCTCGCCCCGGTCCTGCGGCGCGGCCTCGGCGACCGGCACGGGGGCGGCGGCTTCGGCGGCCGCAGGA
The DNA here is from genome assembly GCF_033795085.1 of Streptomyces sp. AK08-02. Classification (NCBI taxonomy): domain Bacteria; kingdom Bacillati; phylum Actinomycetota; class Actinomycetes; order Kitasatosporales; family Streptomycetaceae; genus Streptomyces; species Streptomyces sp. AK08-02. The sequence continues at coordinate 2,334 of NZ_JARAZV010000014.1, read as the reverse complement.
TGGATACCCCAAGCCGGCGACTGCGGCACCGGAGCCCGAAACAACTGAGGCGCCCCCGGGCCGCCGCTCACCGGTGCGCTCCCGAACGCCCGCCGAGCCTCTCGTACCTGCCGCTCCTGCAGCACGGCCGCGAGATAGGCCGCAGGTGGAACATCCGGCGGCGCCGGAGTCCCCGTACGCGCCGCCACGTCGGACGCGAGCCGCTCGGCCATGGCCCAGCCCACCTGCGGATCCAGTTGCCGGATACGCGTCAGATACTGACGTACGGCCAGCCACAAGCCGTCGGGCACGGCCGACAGATCGAGCTCCGCGAACCGACCGGACAACCAGGGCGGTGGCGGAGGAACGAAAGCGGCCCGGCCGACGGGCACTCGCTCCCGTACGACGAGCGTGCCCGCGACGACATCACCGAGCCGCCGGCCCCGCGCCGAGACGAGCGAGGCGATACAGGCCACGACCCCGAACGTCATCAGAATCTCGACCACACCGACCGCACCCCGCACCAGAGCGTGCCGAAACCGGATCGGCCCCCCGTCGTCCCGCACCACCCGTAGACCACATGCCATCTTGCCGAGCGAACGGCCATGGCTGAGCGTCTCCACCGCGATCGGCGCACCCACCAGAACCAGAAGAAACGCGGCGATGGAGACAGCGACCTGCGCCGCCTCGTCCAGCGAGGCCGTGGATATGACCAGAACTACGGTCACGACGGTGTAGACCAGCCCGACCACAACAAGGTCCAGCAACACGGCAAGCGCCCTGCTGGGCAGTTTCGCGGGGCGCAACTCCAGCGCCACCGCCTCACCCGTAACCAGCTCACTCACGCCTGCCGTCCTTCCCCTGACCTGCCCATGGAACCGCCAGTCTGCCAAGCTGAAGGCGTATCGCGCCGCAGTACGACAAGCCGACACCGACGACGTGCAGTCGACGAACAGCCGAGGAGCAGGCAAAACGATGGACCTCGACGTCTTCGTCTCCGCCCACCGCGCCGAGTGGGACCGGTTGGACGCACTGCTGCGCCGCCAGCGCCGCCTCACCGGAGCCGAGGTGGACGAACTCGTGGCCCTCTACCAGCGCACTGCCACCCATCTCTCGCTCATCCAGTCGAGCGCGCCGGACCCCCAGCTCACCGGCCGGCTCAGCCAACTCGTGGCACGCGCGCGTAGCGCCGTGACAGGAACCCGCCGGGCGTCCTGGCGTGACGTCACCCGCTTCCTCACGCACGGCTTCCCCGCGGCGGTCTACCGATCACGCCATTGGTGGGTGCCCACCGCGCTCATCTCCACGGCGGTGGCGGTCCTCCTGGGCTGGTGGATAGGAACGCACCCCGAAGTGCAGTCCTCCATAGCGGCCCCCGACGACCTGAGCGCCCTCACCCGCCCCGGCGGCGAGTACGAGACGTACTACTCCAGCCACCCCGCCGCTTCCTTCGCCGCCCAGGTGTGGACGAACAACGCCCAGGCCGCCGCGATGTGCCTGGTCCTGGGAGTCTTCCTCTGTCTCCCGGTCATCTGGATCCTCTTCCAGAACATGCTCAACGTGGGTGTCGGCCTCGGTCTGATGTCCTCGGCGGGCCGGCTCGACACCTTCCTCGGCCTGATCCTGCCGCACGGCCTCCTGGAACTGACCGCGGTCTTCGTGGCGGCTGGTACGGGCCTGCGCCTCGGCTGGACAGTCATAGACCCGGGTCCGCGTTCCCGCCGCACGGCACTGGCGGAGGAAGGACGAGCAGCCCTGGGCATGGCGATAGGCCTGGCCCTGGTCCTCTTCGTCTCGGGCGCCATAGAAGGCTTCGTCACCCCGTCCGGCCTGCCCACCTGGGCCCGCATCACGATCGGCGTCGTCGCCGAACTGGCCTTCCTCGCCTACGTATATGTTCTCGGCGGTCGAGCGGCCCGCGCCGGCGAGACGGGTGACCTGGAAGCGGCCGAGCGCAGTGCCGTTGTCCCTGCGGCTGCCTGATGTGCGAACACGGCTGCCGGGCTGCTAGTCTCCTCTTCGCCCCACAAGAGCCGTTGACGCGGAGGTAGTGGGGAGGTAGATTAGAGCAGTTGCCTAGAGCCGGACAGGTTCGGTGGCGGCGGTGAAAATCTACTGGTTTCTCGAGAACTTGGATTCTTGAGGGCCACATCCCGATGAATCTCAGAAATGAGCAGCCGGTCAGTCCGGCCGAAAACTTCTGATAAAGTCGGAGTCGCCGGAAAGGGAAACGCGAAAGCGAAAACCTGGAAAGCGCCGAGGAAATCGGATACGGAAACGGTCTGATAGAGTCGGAAACGCAAGACCGAAGGGAAACTGCCCGGAGGAAAGCCTGAGAGAGTCTCTTGGGTGAGT
>NZ_JARAZV010000013.1:0-349897 GCF_033795085.1 Streptomyces sp. AK08-02 | reverse complement strand
AACAACACACCCACTCTGTACACCGACCCGAGCGGCCGGACACCTGTACCGGGCGACAACGGCAACGGCAAGGTCGACAGCCTCGGCGAAGGTCTGAAGGTCTTCGGCGACGGTTTTCTCGAAGGGCTCAAGATGCCTTTCGAGTTCGTCGGTGACGCTTACGACGCTGCCACCGGACAGAACGGCGGGGCGGGAGCCTTCGCCGACAAGTACCTCCCCGTGCGCCCTGCATACCGGCTGTACCGGGCCGAGAGCATGCTCCGTCAGCAGGGCTGCGACGCGCTTGCCGACCTGTACGCGGACGCGGCAGACGAACTCGTGCAGCAACTCGCGGTCACGGGGCTTGGCGGGCTTACAGGGTGGCGGCGAGCAGCTGTGTTCCCGGAGGAGGCCGGGGCGGTTGGGAACCTGAGATTCGGACCTGGTGGCGGAGGCGTCACGCTTGGATACGGAGGCATTCCGTACAAGACGCCCATCACACCGCAGCTCAAAGCTGCAGTGAACCCTCAGGGCGGTGGGCAGAACTGCCGTGCGTGCGCAGTGGCCGTGGACCATCTACTGCGGGACGGCTCTCGCTCAGTGGCCCCAGGGAAGCTGCAGGCTGGCTCCGTCGGGCCCATTGAGGCCATCTATGGGCGGAGATTCAAGGGGACCACGCTCTCGGGTATCGTCAACGAGATTAAGTCGGCCGGTAACGGTGCACGGGGCATCGTGGTAGGAGCGAAGGGCAAGTTCGCTCATGCCTTTAACGTCGTGAACGTCGATGGAGACGTCGTCTTCCTGGACGGCCAGACTGGACATGCCAACCATCTCTCGACGTGGCGCAACTTCTCCCTGCTGAGGACGGATTGATGCTGGACATCGAAGAGGCGACCAGCCTGGCCCAGAAGTTCCTGGAAGAGGAAGTGAGTCATGAGGGAATGACTTTCGGACTTGCTGAAGGCGAGTGCGCCCAGATTGGAAGCACGATCTACTTCGGCTGTCAGTCAGTTTCATACCTTCGCAGTGGAGACATGAAGGACATGGCCGTTGGCACAGGCTATGTCTGCGTCGACGGAGAGACCGGCGACTGTCGCATGCTGGGCGCCATCGAGTCTGCCCAGCTGGATCTGTTCTGACGCTGAGGGCGGCGGCCCGCGACGATCACCGTCGTGGGCCGTTGGCCCAAGCAGGAGGCCGCTCACGGACGTACCGTGCGTCTCTGCATACGAAGCATGCGGGGCACCACCCTGCCACCGCTCTGTCCACCGCCCAACCTCCGAAGGTGCGGCACCTGGACAAGAGCTCCGTATCCGAGTTCGGCACGAGGACCACATCATGAACGACGCGGACAAGAGTGAACCCGAGAGCGTGACCGAAGGGCCGAGGTTGTGGCAGGTGAAAATCGCCTTGATGGCAACACCGGCCAAGCACGAAGAACTCATGGACCGGCTGGTAGACGTACTGTGCCCGGACCCGGGGCATGAAGGTCCGTGTCCCATTCCCTGGGCCATGCACAGCGTGAACGGCGATTCCCTTTCAGCGAAGAAGCGAAAGGCTCTCCTGAAGGAGATCGAGGAGACCAACGGGGATCCGACCTGACGCCACGGCACTCAGTGAGGAGCTCTCCCTCCTGACTGCTCAACCCTGCGCTCTGGTCGACAGCCAGTCCGCACACAGTCCGCAGGACACCCACTCAAGACCGTCGCACCCCATCGCCAGCAATCGCTAAAAGGCAAGGTCAGCGACCCAAAGGGAAGATCCCCGCAGGTCACTGATCTGGCCGATTACTTGGAGACCAAGAAGGCCTGAACAAGCCTTCGGGAAAGGGCCGGTCGACTTCGACCGGCCCTTTTCGCTGCCCTGCTGGTGCTGCCTGTTGGTGCTGCCGTGCGAGCCCGCTCAGCGTCGGCATACGAGGATGCCCGCCCGGCAGCCGACCTCGAAGGCGCCCCGGCGGGCGATCCGGTCGGTGACGATGGCGCGGGCCCGCTCGACCGTCGCCTCGAAGGGCGCGTCGTACTGGTCCGCCCAGGCCCGGTACGACGCCAGGTACGCGACGACCGGCCCTGGATCGCGGACCGTGAGGGTGCTGGCGAGCTCGATCGTCCGTACCCGGCCGAACTCCTCCCCGAGGAAGGCAGGGGCCTTCTCCAGAGAGAAGGGGGCGCCGATCGAGAACCGGGCCGGCTCACGTCCGGCGCCGAGCACATCGCTCGCGGCCCGGTGGAACAGCTCGTCGAGTTCGGCCTTGTCGCCGGCACTGTTGGTGGAGACGATCACCAGCCCGTCCGGGGCGACGACGCGCGACAACTCCCGTACCGCCTGGGGGATGTCGGGCACGTGGTAGAGCATGTGCATCGCCAGGGCCGCGTCCGCGCTCCCCGTGGCCAGCGGCAACCGCGTGACGTCCGCCACGGCGACCGGGCCGGCGACGGTGGCGAGGATGCCCGGGGAGAGATCCAGGCCGAGCAGGGACAGCTCGGGCCGCTCCGCGCGCAGCCGCTGGAGGTACGTGCCGTTGCCGCAGCCGACGTCGACCACACGCCCGCCGCCCCGCACCCCGGCCAACTGTCCGGCGACGATGCCCGACAGGTCGTGACGGGGTGTCTGCCACCGGTAGATCGACTGCCGGGCGGCCAGGTCCCGGTCACTGCTGTACGCGCTGTCGGCGAGGCGGGTGCGGTCGGTGGCGGAGGAGGGGATGCGGTCGGTCACGTCAGCGGCTCCCGGTGGATGTGGGTCTCAGGCGGCGCGGGGCTCACACGCCGTCGTCATCCTCCCCCGCCTCCAGCAGGTTGGCCGCCGCGCCCACGATGCGCGGGTCGGGGCTGCCGACGACCTCCTCGTCCTTGTCCGTGTAGTCGAAGCGGGCCAGGACGCTGCGCATCGCCTCCACCCGCGCCCGCTTCTTGTCGTTGCTCTTCACCACCGTCCAGGGGGCCTGTTCGGTGTCCGTCGCCCGGAACATGGCGACCTTGGCCGCCGTGTAGTCGTCCCAGCGGTCCAGGGAGGCGAGGTCCATGGGGCTGAGCTTCCACTGCCGTACGGGGTCGACCTGGCGGATCGTGAAACGCGTGCGCTGCTCGCCCTGGGAGACCGAGAACCAGAACTTGATCAGGTCGACGCCGTCGTCGGCGAGCATGCGCTCGAACAGCGGGGTCTGGCGGGTGAAGCGGCGGTACTCGTCGTCCGTGCAGAAGCCCATGACGCGTTCGACACCGGCCCGGTTGTACCAGGAGCGGTCGAAGAGGACTATCTCGCCTGCGGTCGGGAGGTGTTCGACGTACCGCTGGAAGTACCACTGGCCGCGTTCGCGTTCGGTGGGCTTCTCCAGGGCCACCACACGGGCGCCGCGCGGGTTGAGGTGCTCCGTGAACCGCTTGATCGTGCCGCCTTTTCCGGCCGCGTCCCGGCCTTCGAAGACGACGACCAGTCTGCGTCCGGTCTGCTTGATCCAGCTCTGCAGCTTCAGCAGTTCGATCTGCTGGAGCCGCTTGTGCAACTCGTACTCCCCGCGTTCCATGCGCTGGGCGTACGGGTAGTTCTCGCGCCAGGTCTCGACCGGGCTGCCGTCCGGCCGGATGAGGACGGGCTCGTCGAGGTCGCTGTAGTCGACCTTCAGCCCGTACATCAGTGCTGTCATACCTTCGGCCTCCTGGGCATCGACATCAGCGGTCAGTGGAACTGCGGCACGATCAGATAGATGCCGTACGCCACCACGGCCGCGCACGCCAGGAAGCACAGACCGGCCTGGGTGAACCCGAGCGCTTGGGTACCTTCGTCATTCTCACGCGCACCCTCGACCCGTGCGAGTCCAAGGACGCCGAAGGCGAAGACGACTACCACGGCGACGGTGACCCCGAGGCTCACGGCGGCGACCTGGCCCAGTGCTGTCCAGTCCAGCTTCATATGGGTTCTCCCTCGCTCACGCGGCCGTACCGACGGTCGTCGGCGCCGTCGACCTGATGCTGACCTCGTGGGTGTCGTTGACGTTGTGCGCGTCGACCGGGTTGCGGCGCGCGGCGAGGACGATGCCCGCCGCCACCGCGACGGCGACCAGCGCGACGACCACGGTGCCGAAAGTGCCGCCGTACCTGACCGCGCCCGCGGAGACCCCGCCGACCAGTGCCGCGGCGGGCAGGGTGATCAGCCACGCCATGACCATGCGGCCCGCGACACCCCAGCGCACCTCCGCCAGCCGCCGGCCCAGGCCCGCGCCCAGGATGCTGCCCGAGGCCACCTGGGTGGTGGACAGGGCGAAGCCGAGGTGGGCGGAGGTGAGGATGACGGCCGTGGACGCCGTCTCGGCGGCGAAGCCCTGCGGCGACTGGATCTCGGTCAGCCCCTTGCCCATGGTCCGGATGATCCGCCAGCCACCCAGATAGGTGCCCAGGCCGATGGCGAGACCCGCCGAGGCGATCACCCACACCGGCGGGCCGGCGTCGTGGCCGAGCGCACCCGCCGAGATCAGGGTCAGGGTGATGATGCCCATGGTCTTCTGCGCGTCGTTCGTGCCGTGCGCGAGGGAGACGAGGGAGGCGGAGGCGATCTGGCCGGCCCGGAATCCCCTGGTCACCGAGTCCTTGCGGGCGCGGGCCGTGAGCTTGTAGGCGAGGTACGTGGCGATCAGGGCCGCGAGGCCGGCCACGAGCGGCGAGGCCAGCGCCGGGATCAGCACCTTCTCGACGACCTTCGTGAAGTGCACGCCCTCGGCGCCGGCGCCCACCCACACCGCGCCGATCAGCCCGCCGAACAGAGCGTGCGAGGAACTCGACGGCAGCCCCACCAGCCAGGTCAGCAGGTTCCACAGGATCGCCCCCACCAGCCCCGCGAAGATCATCCCGGGGGTTACGAGGGTGTCGTCGACGATGCCGCCGGAGATCGTCTTCGCGACCTCGGTGGACAGGAACGCGCCGACGATGTTGAGGACTCCGCCGATCAGGACCGCTGTTCTCGGTTTCAGGGCGCCGGTGGCGATGGAGGTGGCCATCGCGTTGGCCGTGTCGTGGAATCCGTTGGTGAAGTCGAAGGCCAGGGCCGTCACGATGACGACCGCCACCAGGAACGTGATGTGGTCCATGTGTTCGATGGAAGCAAGCGCAGACATATTCGCGGCGAACTGCGGGCAAAGCCTGTTCCTGGAAAAAACGCAGGTGACGTGGAAGTCCGCCACCCTACGATCACTTCATGAGCGACCTCATCGGCACCGAGAGCGGCATCCGCTGGACCTATGCCTTCGTCGACCGGCCCGCCGAACTCCTCGGCGCCGCCCAGGCGTTCTGGACCGCCGTCACGGAGACCCGGATGTCGGAGACCCGGGGTGAGCAGGGCGAGTTCGTGACCCTGCTACCGGGTGCGGGCGACGCCTGCGTCAAGGTCCAGGGGGTGGCCTCCGCGGACGGCGGCGCCCATCTCGACCTCGCCGTCGAGGACGTCGACGCCTTCGTCGGATCGGCGTCGGGGCTCGGCGCGAAGGTCGTCGCCGCGCACGACGGCTGGACCGTGCTGAGCTCACCCGCCGGGCAGCTGTTCTGCGCCGTGCCCTGGCACGGGGAGTCGGTGCGGCCCGCTGTGGTGGACGGCAGCCGCCTCGACCAGGTGTCCATCGACATCCCGCCCGCCGCCTACGGCACGGAGATCGCCTTCTGGGAGCGCCTCACCGGCTGGGACTCCCTCGCGGGCTCACTCCCGGAGTTCCACGTCCTCAGGCCCCCGGCCGGCCTCCCGATCCGCGTCCTCCTCCAGCGCCTCGACACCGACCGGGCCGCCGCCTCCGCCCACCTGGACCTGGCCTGCGCCGACATCGCGGCGACCCGCGCACGTCATGAGCGACTGGGCGCCACGTTCGTCGCCCGGCACACCCACTGGACGGTGATGCGCGACCCGGCGGGCGGCACGTACTGCCTCACCGGCCGCGACCCCGAGACGGGCGGCCTGCCACCGAAGCGGACGGCGGTGACGGACCACCTCGCCTAGGAACGGGGGGTTGGAGGTGCTCGCGAAGGAGTAAGTGCAAGGTCGGATTACCTCGATCGTGTGATCGTTCGCGTGCGGGCTTGTGGTGGTCTGGGCTGTTCGGGTTAACGTGATCGTGCGACCTGGGACACCGGGTACGGCGTCAGCGTGCGGGGCCCCTGCTCCACCAGAGGATGGTTCAGGGCCTCCCCGTCGCCTCCGGCCGTACCCACCTGGCCAGGTCGCGCAGGGAACTGGCCTCCCGGGCCCGGACCACGCACACGATGCGTGTCGCCACCCGGGGTCGAGTACGCCGGGGACCAGCTCGCCCAAGACCGTTCGGGGCGCGCGGCTGAACGGACTCACTCTCGCTCAGTCCACAGGAACGGTCTCTCGCACACACACCACGATCGCTCGGGGCGTCTCCTCCGGCGTCGGGGAAGCCCCAGGTGTCGCCGAACACAGGCTGGTCAGGTCCTTCGGGTTCCCCGCGTTCCGGCCCACCAGCGGTGTCGGCCCGTTGCCGTCCGTCCTGTGCCGGGCGGGCGTCTCCGGCGGCTGCGCCGAGTCCCGCAGCCACAGGGTGAGCACACCCCCGACGACCACTGTGACCACCCACACGAGCACGGCCGACCGCCACGCTCTACGGCTCACCCCCACGCCTCGACGTCCACCACGGCGGTCACCGGGATCGGCCCGTACACGTGCGGGAACTCCTCGGCGCCCGGCTCCGGGGCTTCGTACTTCAGGGGTACGTCGAGTCGCACGGGGTCCACGACCAGCACCACCAGGTCGTCGGGGCCGTCGTAGGAGCCGTACAGGAAGGCTGCCACGCCCGGGAGTTGGGCTCGGGTCGAGCAGTGGATGAAACCCTCCTCCCGAAGAGTGCGGCCACGCGTCGACATCTCGTAGGTGCCGCGCTCGCGAGCGGCGTCCCAGAGGGCGCGTTCGGTGATGTGGAGTACGTACGGGAGCGAACGTTCGGGCATGAAGCCAAAATAGCGCGGCGGGCGCGAACGCTCACCCGTCCCCGTCCAGGGCAGAGCGGATCGTCCTCGGTCAGGCCGTCGCGCCCCGGCCGCTCCGGGCGTCCTGGTCCGCCCGCGTCCCGCACACCGTCACCAGGTACGTCAGGACCGCTCCGTCGGCTCGGGCCGCCGTGGTCGGACGGCTTCCCCGGAGCCGTCCTCGGCCTCGGCGGCCGGATCGACGTACGCCTCGCACTCGGTGTTCCGGCACGGTCCGGCGACCCACTTCGGGACCCAGGCGCCCAGGGTCTTGTACCGCCTGACCACCGTGGTCACATGCTGTCCGCAGACGGGACAGTCGTGCTCGTCTCTGCCCATGCCCTCAGGGTATTGCGGGACCGGCCGGGGCGCTCCCCCGCCGGTTCAGCGCTTTCTGCGGTACGTCCGCACGAGCACTCCGTTCTTGAACGGGCGCAGCTCGTCGAGGACGAACTCCGAGACGTCGAAGCCGGTGCCGAACATCGGCATGCCGGTGCCCAGGGCGATCGGGTACGTCTTGATGACGAGTTCGTCGATCTCGTCGTGCAGCTCACCCGCGACATGGGATCCACCGCACAGGTAGATGCCCAGCCCGCCGTCCTCCGCCTTGAGTCCGCGGACCCTGGCGGCCAGATCGGCGGCGATGATCTCGACGTGCGGGTCGGGCGACTCCCGCAGGGTGCGCGAGGCGACGTACTCGCGCAGGTGTGCGTACGGGCTGGTGATGCCCTCCTTCAGGGCCACCTCGTAGCTGGCCCGGCCCTGGACGACGGTGTCGAAGCGGCGGTTGGGGAGGTCGTCGAGGCCGAGGGCGCGGCGGCCGGCGGTGGCGATGGTCTCGGGGTACTCCGTCCGCAGGAACTCCAGGAACGGCTCGTCGACGAAGGGATACATGAAGGAGGCGTCGCCGCTCTCGTCCCCGATGAAGCCGTCGATCGAGCAGGCGACGAAGTAGGTGAGCTTTCGCATGCCGTTCTCTTTCCGCTCTCTTTTCGCGGACGAAGGCGTGGAGTGTCCGGGAGGGGATGGTGGAGTGGGGATCAGGCCTGGGGCTCGCGCCACATGGGCCACATCCGGGGGCCGTCCGGGAGGTCGAGGGGGCGGCCGAGGTGGACGAAGCCGAGGCGCTCGTACAACGTGCGGCTGCGGGCGCTGCTCGCCTCCAGATAGGCGGCCACTCCTTCGCGGTCGCAGCGCTCCAGGACGTGCTGGACGAGAGCCGCGCCCAGCCCCCGCCCCTGGCTGTCCGGCGCGACGCCGATCATCCACAGGTATTCGTGGGCCCGGTCGGAGGGGTGTATGGCGGCCGTGAGCTGCCCGATCAGTTCCACGCGCTCGTTGTCGGGATCGACGGCCTCGCGCAACCGGGCCGCGTCGCCGTTCTCCTCCGCCGCTCCTTCGTTTTCGTTCTCCGGGTGTGCGTCGGCGGGGACGGACAGCCACAGGGCGCACCCCGTGCCGTCCTCGGTGAGGTCGACGCGTCCTTCGGCGAGCACGATGTCGAGGAAGGCGGCCATCAGTTTGGGATGCGTCGCGCGGCGGTGCCCCTGCTCCGGGAAGACCCAGCCGCTCACCGGATCGTCCTGGAACGCCTCGTCCAGCAGTCGGACCACCAGCTCCCGGTCGTCCTCGCCCGCCGTCCGTATCGCCACGCCCATGCCCGCCCCTTTTGTCTCAACCACCGTTGATCGTATGGCGGTTGAGCGTAACCGGTGTGCGAGATGTGACGGGCCCCGCACACCGTGGGGATGTGCGGGACCCGCCGCCGGAGCGCCGCCTCGGAGAGCACGGAGTCAGGGCCGTGCGCCCCGCCGCGGGTGGCGGGTGTCTCCGGGGCCTCAGGTGGTGCGGCGGGTCACGAACTCGGCGAGCGACAGGAGGCCGCCGGCCGCCTCCGGGTCGGGGACCGCACGGGACAGCTCGTGTATCGCGCGGGCCATCCGGTCGGCCGCCTGGAGCTGTGCCCAGTCCCGGCCGCCCGCCCGCTCGACGGCCAGCACCGTCCGCTCCAGCGCCCCTTCCTGCCCCTCGTCGTACGGGACCGCGTACAACTCGGCCAGTTCCCTGGCCGCCGGTGTGCCGGAGGCCAGCGCGGCGACCACGGGCAGGGACTTCTTGCGGGCGACCAGATCCGCCCCGGCCGGCTTGCCGGTGCGGCTCGGGTCCCCCCATATCCCGATCACGTCGTCGATGAGCTGAAAGGCGAGCCCGGCCTCCCGGCCGAACGCGTCCATCGCCTCGACGTCCGCGGCCGATCCGCCCGCGTAGAGCGCCCCGAGGGCGCAGGCGCAGCCGAGCAGCGCGCCCGTCTTGGCCTCGGCCATGACGAGGCACTCGTCGAGGGTGACCTCGCCGGGGCCCCGCTTCTCCATGGCCGTGTCCGCGTGCTGCCCCTCGCACAGTTCGACCACGCAGGACGCGAGCCGGGCCGCGGCGGTGGCGGACGCGGGGTGCGGGTCCTCGGCGAGCAGCCGCATCGCCAGGGCGTGCATGGCGTCTCCCGCGAGGATCGCGTCGGCGTCGCCGAACACGGTCCACGCGGTGGGCCGGTGTCTGCGGGTGGTGTCCCGGTCCATGACGTCGTCGTGGAGCAGGGTGAAGTTGTGCACCAGCTCCACCGCGGCAGCCGCCCGTACCGCCGGCTCCCGTCGGCCGCCGAGTGCCGCGGCCGCGGTCAGCACGAGCGCGGGGCGGATCGCCTTGCCCGCGTTGCCCGCCGCCGGACTGCCGTCCGCGTGCTCCCACCCGAAGTGGTGGAGCGCGACGCGGCGCATGGCCCCGGGCAGCGACTCGATCGCCCCGCGCAGCACGGGATCGACGACGGCCCGGGCCCGCTCCAGGATGAGCTCGGCGTCCTGCCCGTCCGCCCCGGCGGGCTGAACCTGTGCCTCGCCCTTCCCCCGTACCTGTGCGGGGAGGTCGTCCTGCCCCGCGTCGTGCCTTGCTCCCACGGCCGGCCGCTCCCGTCCCCCGGACTCCGGGGATCTCTCCGCACGCCTCCGAGCCGGACTGCCGATGGAGTTCCGCCTCTCCGGGTCCAGAGTCCCGATGGTCTCGGCCGGGCCGTGGGGCGGGGTCATCGCCAGCGGCCGATCTCGACGTTCTCCAGCACGCCGAGGGCGTCCGGTACCAGGACGGCCGCCGAGTAGTAGGCCGTCACCAGGTAGTTGATGACCGCCTGTTCGTTGATGCCCATGAACCGCACGGACAGGCTGGGCTCGATCTCGTCCGGGATTCCGGCCTGCTGGAGCCCGATGACCCCCTGTTCGGCCTCGCCGGTGCGCATCGCGATGATCGAGGTCGTACGGGCCTCGGTGACCGGGATCTTGTTGCACGGGAAGATCGGCACCCCGCGCCAGGTGGGGATGCGGTTGCCGCTCATGTCGATCGTCTCGGGGACGAGGCCGCGCTTGTTCAGCTCACGGCCGATCGCGGAGATCGCCCGCGGATGCGCCAGCAGGAACTTGGTCCCGCGCCGCCTGCTGAGCAGTTCGTCCAGGTCGTCGGGGCTGGGCACACCGTCGTGCGGCTGGAGTCGCTGGTCGTACTCGCAGTTGCTGAGCAGTCCGAACTCCCGGTTGTTGACGAGTTCGTGCTCCTGGCGCTCCTTCAGTGCCTCGACCGTCAGCCGGAGCTGCTGCTCGGTCTGGTTCATCGGCTGGTTGTAGAGGTCGGCGACGCGCGAGTGGATGCGCAGTACGGTCTGGGCGATGCTCAGTTCGTACTCGCGGGGGCTGGCCTCGTAGTCGACGAACGTGCGCGGGATGTCCGCCTCGCCGCGGTGACCGGCCGCGAGGTCGATCTCCCTCTCACCGTATTTGTTGGCGTTCTGCTCCGGGATCGCTCGCAGCTCCTGGAGGTGCCCGCTGAGCGAGTCGGCGCGCTCGGCGACCTGCTCGAAGTGCTGACGGGAGAGTGTCAGCACGGTGACCGCGGTGACCGCGCGGGCCGTGTACTCCCACAGGGCGTCCGGGTCGAGCAGCGCCTGGTCCCCGAAATACGCCCCGTCGGCCAGCATGCCGAGTTCGGCGTCGTCGCCGTACGGACCCGTGCCGATCTTCTCGACCTTGCCGTGCACCAGCAGGAACACCTCGTCGTTCGGGCTGCCGAACGAGGCGATCTCCGAACCTGGTGTGAACTCCCGCTGCTGGCAGCGCCGGGCGAGCTCCGAGAGCACTTCCTCGTCCTCGTAGGAACGCAGGGCCGGCAGCTCGGACAGTTCGGCGGGGACCACTTCCACGCGGTCACCCGTCTTCACGAACGTCAGACGGCCGTCTCCCACGGAGTAGGTGAGCCGTCGGTTCACCCGGTATGTACCACCCTGCACGTTCACCCAGGGAAGCATGCGCAGCAGCCAGCGCGAGCTGATCTCCTGCATCTGGGGTACGGACTTGGTGGTGGTGGCCAGATTCCGCGCGGCCGTTGTGCCGAGACTCTGCTGCGGCTTGTCCTGCTCCGTGCGGATCTCTTCGCCTACCGACATATGGAACTGCCCTCCCAATAACGCGTAATGCGCCGACGCGTCGCCCCCCTCGGGTGCACTCGGCGTCGGACGCCTGCGCGCACCAGCCTTCCGCACCGAACGGGGCAGTGCTATTACACGAATGAGCGGGAATGGATCATCTCCGAAGTGGGCACAAAGAGGTTCTTCGCCATCTCGTTCGACCCGGCGAACAGGAATTACCCCGTACGGGGAACTTCAAGATCGGGCGGGCCGTTTGAGTATTCGACGGACGACGAACAGGAGAGATTCGATGGCAGGCTTCCTGGACCGCGCCAAGGAACAGGCACAGCGCGGCCTGACGCAGGGCAAGCAGAAGCTCGACGAGGTGCAGGCCCAGCGGGCCGGCGCCGACCTGCTCAAGAAAGTGGGCGCGGCGTACTACGCGGAGCGGCGCGGCAGCGGTTCACCTGACGCGACGCAGCGGGCCCTGCAGGCTCTGGAGAGCCACATCGCGGTGAACGGGGACGCGTTTCTGCGCCAGTGACGGCCGGTGACGCCAATTCGGCGTCACTGACCGGATCGGCTCGCACGCCGTACGAACAATTCGACCTCGACCGCTGGATTCCGGTACAAGCTGCGGTACGAGGCGGTCACGACCGGTGGCCGGCGTGCGGCGAAGGAGACGGTCATGGCCCCACCCATGTCCGCCGGCGACTTTCTGGACCGGCTCAGGGAAGAAGGCGTCGACGTCGTCGAAGTCGGCGACTGGGCCCACCACAACCGCAACCACAAGGGTCCTTGGGGCCCGGTCCACGGCGTGATGATCCATCACACGGCGACCCGGGGCAGCGAGTACACGGTGGAACTCTGCCGCGAGGGTTACGCGGAGCTGCCCGGCCCCCTGTGCCACGGCGTCATCACCAAGGACGGGCGCGTCCACCTGGTCGGTTACGGCAGGGCCAACCACGCGGGCCTGGGTGACGACGACGTGCTGCGCGCGGTGATCGCGGAGAAGGCGCTGCCGCCGGACAACGAGGCCAACACGGACGGGAACCGTCACTTCTACGGCTTCGAGTGCGAGAACCTCGGCGACGGCGAGGATCCCTGGCCGCCGGCCCAGCTCGACGCCGTCGAGAAGGTCGCCGCCGCACTGTGCCGTCACCACGGCTGGACGGAGCGGTCGGTCATCGGCCACCTCGAATGGCAGCCCGGAAAGATCGATCCCCGGGGTTTCGGTATGCAGTGGCTGAGGGACAGGGTGCGGGACCGTCTGAAGTAGGAATTCCTCGCCCCCGCGAGAATGGGCCCGTGCCCCTACCCACCCCTCTCCAGGAACTCGCCGACCACCGCTTCGCACAACGCGGCCTCCGGCTGTTCCTCAAGCGTGACGATCTCATCCATCCGGATCTGATCGGCAACAAGTGGCGCAAGCTGGTCCCCAACCTGGAAGCCGCCGCCGGACGCCCGATCCTCACCTTCGGCGGCGCCTACTCCAACCATCTGCGCGCCACAGCCACCGCCGGCCGCCTCCTCGGCCTGCCCACGGTCGGTGTGGTCCGAGGCCAGGAACTCGCCGACCGCCCCCTCAACCCCTCACTGGCCCACTGCGCGGCCAACGGCATGCGCCTGCACTTCGTCGACAGATCGACCTACCGGCGCAAGGCCGACCCGGACACCCTCGCCACCGTCCTCCGGGCGGCCGGGGCCGAGGACGCCCACGTCGTGCCGGAGGGCGGCAGCAACCCGCTCGCCGTGCGCGGCTGCCGCGCCCTCGGTGAGGAACTGCGCGGCCACGCAGATGTCGTCGCGGTCGCCTGCGGTACCGGCGGCACCCTCGCCGGCCTCGCCGCGGGCCTCGCCCCCGAGCAGCGCGCCCTCGGCGTACCGGTCCTCAAGGGGGGCTTCCTGGACGCGGAGATACGGGCCCTCCAGGACCTCACCTTCGGCGGGCCCCGCGGCTCGTGGACCCTCGACCACCGCTTCCACTTCGGCGGCTACGCCCGTACGACCCCCGAACTGCACGCCTTCGCCGACGACTTCGAGGCCCGTCACGACGTACCGGTGGAACGTCTCTATGTCGCCAAGATGCTGTACGGACTTGTCGCCCTCGCCGAGGAGGGCGCCTTCGCGAACGGGACCACCGTCGCGGCGGTGATCACCGGGCGCCCGTTCCCGTGAGCCACCGGACCGCGATCCGGGTGCCGCACCCGCCCTACTCGGCCTCCCGGAACGCCGCCGCCTCCTCCAGGTCCAGCCGTCGCAGCAGGGTCCGCAGCATCTCGTCGTCGATGTAGCGCCCGTCCCGCAGCCGCACGAACACCTCTCGCTCGGCGCTGATCATCTCGCGGGACAGCCGCCGGTACGTGTCGTCCACCGTCTCGCCGGTCACCGGGTTGACCGAACCCAGCCGCTCCCAGACCGCGTTCTGGCGGCGTTCCAGCACCATGCGCAGCCGGTCGGCCAGCGGAGGGGGCAGCGCGTTGCTCTCGTCCTCCAGCAGGCCCTCCAGGCGCCCCTGTGCCGCCCTGGACGCCTGCGCCTGGGCGTTCGCCTCGGCGAGCGTCTCGGCCTGCGCGTCACGTCCGGGCAGCTTCAGCAGCCGGATCAGCGGAGGCAGCGTCAACCCCTGGACGACCAGCGTGCCGATGACCGTCGTGAAGGTCAGGAAGAGGATCAGGTTTCGTCCCGGGAACTCCTCGCCGCCCTCCACCGTGTGCGGGATCGAGAAGGCGATGGCCAGCGAGACGACCCCCCGCATCCCGGCCCAGGAGATGACGAACGCGCCCTGCCAGGTCGGGTTCGGCTCCCGCTCCCTGATCCGCGCCGACAGCAGCCGGGGCACGAACGTCCCCGGGTACACCCAGGCGAACCGGGTGACGACGACCACGAGGAAGACGGCGATCGCGTACCAGGCGGCGTCGACACCCTCGTACTCCCCGAGCCCCTTCATGACGACCGGCAGCTGCAGCCCGATCAGGGCGAAGACGGCCGACTCGAGAACGAAGGCGACCATTTTCCAGACCGCCTCCTCCTGGAGGCGGGTCGCGAAATCGACCTCCCACGCGCGATGTCCCAGATACAGCGCCACGACCACCACGGCGAGAACCCCGGAGGCATGCACCTCCTCGGCGACCGCGTACGCCGCGAACGGGATCAGCAGGGACAGCGTGTTCTGCAGCAGCGCTTCCCGCAGGCATCTGCGCAGCCAGTGGATCGGCACCATCAGGAGAAGTCCGATACCGATGCCGCCGACCGCCGCGAGCAGGAACTCACCGATTCCGCCCGCCCAGGTGGCGCCCTCCCCCACGGCCGCCGCGAGGGCGACGCGGTAGGCGGTGATCGCGGTGGCGTCGTTCACCAGGGACTCGCCCTGGAGGATGGTGGTGACCCGCGACGGCAGTCCGACCCGGCGCGCGATCGCCGTGGCCGCGACGGCGTCCGGCGGGGCCACGACCGCGCCGAGCACCAGCGCGGCGGTGAGGGGCAGTCCGGGCACGATCAGATAGGCCGCCCAGCCGACGGCGAGCGTCGCGAAGAGCACGTACCCCACGGACAGCAGTGCCACGGGCCGCAGTTGCGCGCGCAGATCGAGATACGAGCTGTCGACGGCCGCCGTGTACAGCAGCGGGGGCAGCATCAGCGGCAGGACGATGTGCGGGTCGAGCGCGTAGTCGGGTACCCCGGGGACGTACGCGAACAGCAGGCCGGCCGCGACCAGCAGCAGCGGAGGCGGGACAGGGGTGCGGCGGGCCGCGGCGGCAATGGCGGCGCTTCCCGCGACCAGCAGGAGCAGTGGCATCACATGCATCGGTTTCGGCCCACTCTCAGTCCGCCCACTCTTGTTCCGCCCGCTCCGTCTTCGTGCGCTTCGGCTTCCGCGCGGCTTTCCGCACAGCCCGTCGTAACCTGGCAATCATGAAACAGTGCACGCATGCCGACGCGCTGCCCCTTCCGGAACCAGAGCCCAAGAGCGAGACCTGTCCGGAGTGCCTGGCGTCCGGCACCCACCCGGTGCAGTTGCGTCTGTGCCTGGAATGCGGCCATGTCGGCTGCTGCGACTCCTCGCCGAACCGTCACGCGACAGAACACCACAAGGAGACCGGTCACCCGGTGATGCGGACCTTCGAACCCGGCGAGAGCTGGCGCTGGTGCTTCGTCGACCACGTCCTCGTATGACGGCGCGGAAGCCCCGAGTCGCCGCCCACCCGGCCCCGCACCCGTGTGAGCAGGGGCATTGGTGACCGAGGGCGTAATCGTGTGACCCTGGATCCGGACGGTTCGACCGTCTGACGCCTGGGTACGTCAACCCGGCGCGCGCTCTTCCCAATTGGGCCCGCCAGACCTCTAGCCACTGTGCGTATCCATAGGTTTACTATGAGTGACGGCAAGGGGCTGGGGTCCCGGGACAGGAAAGTCCGGAGCGCGGTAGCGTCACCGCTGAACCACGTATCGCGTTACCCCGGGGGGCGACCCTCGGCCCCCGAAAGAGCTTGTACCACCTTGGAGGTGAGGGTGTCCCAGTTCGCAGGCGAGCCCGCGACCCAGGACTTCGTGGAAGTCCGGCTGCCGGCCGCGGGTGCCTACCTGTCGGTGCTGCGTACGGCTACGGCCGGCCTCGCGGCCCGTTTGGACTTCACCCTCGACGAGATCGAGGACCTGCGCATCGCAGTGGACGAGGCCTGCGCGATCCTGCTTCAGCAGGCCGTGCCCGGCTCCGTACTCAGCTGTGTGTTCCGACTGATCGACGACTCCCTGGAGGTCACGGTCTCGGCCCCGACCACGGACGGTCACGCCCCCGCGCGCGACACCTTCGCCTGGACCGTCCTGTCGGCCCTCGCGGGCCAGGTCGACTCGACCGTCGCCGAGGACAAGACCGTGTCGATCAGTCTCCACAAGAAGCGCGGCGCGGGACCCGGGCCGGCGTGAGGAACGGGGACGGGCCGGTGCGGGACGAAGAGCGCGGCACACGGGAGCTGCCCGGGGCGGGCGGCGGCGGCCCGGACGGGCCGCGGAGCACGGCGGACGCCGCTTCCGGCATCGCCGGTATCTCCGGCATCCCCGAGCAGGCCCGGCCACACCCGGAGGACAACCCGCCGGAGGCCGGCTTCATGGACGACGGGCAGCTGGATCGGGAAGGTGCCGTGCAGAGTGCGCCCCTGGAAGGGCCGAGTGAGGTCTCCCCTGTCCCCGCCGACGCGCGGGCTCAGGGAAGGTCGACAGGCGGGACGATGAGCGAGCACGAACGAGACGACGCGCAGGGCGCACAGCCGGCGGTGCAGGTCACCTCGACCTCTCCGACGGACCGCAGCGGAGCGCGTGCCCTGTTCTACGAGCTGCGCGCGCTGGAGAACGGCAGTGCCGAGTACGCGGAGCTGCGCAACCGGCTGGTGCGTATGCATCTCCCGCTCGTCGAGCACCTCGCGCGCCGCTTCCGCAACCGCGGTGAGCCGTTGGACGACCTGACCCAGGTCGCGACCATCGGTCTGATCAAGTCGGTCGACCGCTTCGACCCGGACCGCGGCGTCGAGTTCTCGACATACGCGACCCCGACGGTCGTCGGCGAGATCAAGCGGCACTTCCGTGACAAGGGCTGGGCGGTCCGCGTCCCGCGCAGGCTCCAGGAGCTGCGGCTCTCGCTCACCACGGCGACGGCGGAGCTCTCGCAGCGGCACGGCCGCTCCCCCACGGTCCACGAGCTGGCCGAGAAGCTGGGCATCTCGGAGGAGGAGGTCCTGGAGGGCCTGGAGTCCGCCAACGCCTACTCCACGCTATCCCTGGACGTCCCCGACACGGACGACGAGTCCCCCGCGGTCGCGGACACCCTGGGTTCGTACGACGAGGCCCTGGAGGGCGTCGAGTACCGCGAGTCCCTCAAGCCGCTGCTGGAGGATCTCCCGCCCCGGGAGAAGCGGATCCTGCTGCTGCGCTTCTTCGGCAACATGACGCAGTCGCAGATCGCGCAGGAGGTCGGCATCTCCCAGATGCACGTCTCACGTCTGCTGGCGCGGACGCTCGCCCAGCTGCGGGAGCGGCTGCTCGTGGAGGAGTAGACCCTGGGGTCACTCCGACGCGTTGCCGGGCCCCCGGATCCCGAGGGCCCGGGTCGTCTCCTGGTTCACCAGCAGCACCAGCGCGGTGACCGCCACCACCCCCAGCACGATCCCGCCCGGAATGGCCATGCTGTCGGCCCGGAGCAGGTTGTAGGCGACGGGCAGCGCCATGATCTGCGTGATGACGGCGGGCCCCCGGCTCCAGCTCCGCCGCCCCAGCAGCCCGCGCGCGGCCAGCAGCGGCAGCAGAGCGAGCACGATCAGGGTGATACCGCCGGTGACGGCCTGCTGCCGGTCGTCCGGATCGCCCGTCAGCCCCAGAACGAGGACGAAGGCCCCGCCGACCAGCAGAGCGAGCCCCTCCAGGGCGGCGAGCACGGCCGCGAGGGTCAGCCGCAGGGGTCGCGACTCCGTGGACACGAGGGTTTCCGGGGCAGGGTTCTGCTGAGCGCTCACCCAAGAAGGGTAGCCCTGGACCTCAGGGGCGCTCGGCCCCGCGCCCCTGAGGAGCGCGGGGAACCTCGCGACCAGCCACAACGCACCCGCAGTTTCATACGGCGCCCCGGCTCACGCTCCCCCTGCTCTTACCGATCCCATACCTGCCCTGGGCCGAGTACCACCGGGTAGGTACCCTGCATCGCATGCGTGCACTTCTCGTGGTCAATCCGGCGGCTACCACCACAAGCGCCCGTACGCGCGATGTGCTGACCCACGCTCTCGCGAGCGAGATGAAACTCGAGGCGGTCACCACCGAGTACCGGGGGCACGCGCGTGATCTCGGCCGGCAGGCGGCGGAGAGCGAGAACATCGACCTGGTCGTCGCTCTCGGTGGCGACGGGACGGTCAACGAGGTCGTGAACGGCCTGCTGCACAACGGGCCCGACCCGGACCGGCTGCCCCGCCTCGCCGTGGTCCCCGGCGGCTCCACGAACGTCTTCGCCCGCGCCCTCGGGCTGCCCAACGACGCCGTGGAGGCCACCGGCGTCCTGCTGGACGCCCTGCGCGAGGACCGGGAACGCACGGTGGGCCTCGGTGTCGCGAAAGGCACCCCGGGGACCGAGGACGAGTCGGTGCCGGAGCGCTGGTTCACGTTCTGTGCGGGCCTGGGATTCGACGCCGGTGTGATCGGGCGCGTGGAGCAACAGCGGGAACGCGGCCGTAAATCCACACATTCCCTTTACCTGCGGCAAGTTGTGCGGCAATTCCTGGGCGAGGCCAATCGCCGGCACGGCACGATCACGCTGGAACAGCCGGGCGCCGACCCGGTGACGGATCTGGTGCTGTCCATAGTCTGCAACACGTCCCCCTGGACGTATCTGGGTAATCGTCCGGTGTACGCCTCACCTAAGGCCTCGTTCGATACCGCCCTCGACGTACTCGGTCTCAGCCGTATGTCGACGGGTGCGGTTGCCCGGTATGGCATGCAGTTGCTCACTTCGTCCCCCGACCGGGGACCCCATGGCAGGCATGCCACGGCCCTGCACGACCTGACGGACTTCACCTTGCATTCGAAGGTCCCTCTGCCCCTCCAGATGGACGGCGACCACCTGGGACTGCGAACGAGCGTGACGTTCACAGGCGTACGCCGTGCACTGCGTGTGATTGTGTGAGCGGAACGGGCTAAAGTCCTTCCACTCGAACGTTTAGGCCAGGGTCCACCCCATGGAAGTACGGCTGTGACTGAGCCGACACCGAGGAATCAAAAAAAACTTTCCGGTAGGGGTTGTATCCGCCGCTGAGGTTTGCGAGTCTCTAAGTGGCGATCGGGACGGCCCGCAACACCGGCCACCACAGAGAGCCAGAACCCCTCCTCACTTCAAGGACGACATCAGTCCGTCTGATGATCGGCCCTTCACTTGTTGAGGGATTCGTGAAAGCGTTCACATTCACAAGCAACGTGCATGTAATACCAAGGAGAGGTAGCAGCCATGGACTGGCGTCACAACGCCGTTTGCCGCGAGGAAGACCCGGAACTCTTCTTCCCCATCGGCAACACCGGTCCTGCGCTGCTGCAGATCGAGGAAGCCAAGGCCGTCTGCCGCCGCTGCCCCGTCATGGAGCAGTGTTTGCAGTGGGCGCTTGAGTCCGGCCAGGACTCCGGCGTCTGGGGTGGTCTCAGCGAGGACGAGCGCCGTGCCATGAAGCGTCGCGCCGCCCGCAACCGGGCCCGCCAGGCAACCGCCTGACAACCCACCCCGTAACAGCCTGAGCTTGGCGGCGCGTACAGCGAGTACGCATCTCCCGCCCCCGAGCCGCAGCGCGCAGTGCCCCCGATGCGCATAGCAACCGCGCGAACAAGCATATGAGCCCCGGACCGTTCCATGGTCCGGGGCTCATCGCTGTGCTGGGGCTCATCTCTGTGCCGGGGCCGATCGCGCCGCGCGGACTACTTGTTGGCGCGTACCGGGATGTCGAGGATCACCTGCGTACCCCGCTCGGGAGCGGGCACCATGTCGAACGTGCCGCCCAACTCCCCCTCCACCAGCGTCCGTACGATCTGCAGGCCGAGGTTGCCCGAGCGGTGTGGGTCGAAGCCCTCGGGGAGACCGACGCCGTCATCCTGGACGGTGACGAGGAGGCGGGACTCCTTGGTCGTGCCGCCTCGTACCGCCGAGACCTCGACCGAGCCCGTGTCGCCCGGTCCGAAGCCGTGCTCCAGGGCGTTCTGCAGGATCTCGGTCAGCACCATGGAGAGCGGGGTGGCGACCTCCGCGTCCAGAATGCCGAAGCGGCCGGTGCGCCGGCCGGTGACCGTGCCCGGCGAGATCTCGGAGACCATGGCGAGCACCCGGTCGGCGATCTCGTCGAACTCCACCCGTTCGTCCAGGTTCTGGGAGAGCGTCTCGTGCACGATCGCGATCGACCCGACCCGCCGTACGGCCTCTTCCAGGGCCTCGCGCCCGCGCTCCGACTCGATACGCCGGGCCTGGAGGCGCAACAGGGCCGCCACCGTCTGGAGGTTGTTCTTGACGCGGTGGTGGATCTCCCGGATGGTCGCGTCCTTGGTGATCAACTCACGTTCGCGACGGCGCAGTTCGGTGACGTCGCGGAGCAGGACGAGTGAACCGATGCGTGTGCCCTTGGGCTTGAGGGGGATGGCGCGGAACTGGATGACCCCGTCGACGGACTCGATCTCGAACTCGCGCGGCGCCCAGCCGCTGGCGACCTTGGAGAGCGCCTCGTCCACCGGCCCCCGGGACGGAGCGAGTTCGGCCGTGGTGACGCCCAGGTGCTGACCGACGAGGTCGGAGGCGAGGCCGAGCCGGTGGTACGCGGACAGCGCGTTGGGCGAGGCGTACTGGACGATGCCGTCGGCGTCGAGCCGGATCAGTCCGTCGCCGACACGCGGCGAGGCGTCCATGTCGACCACCTGGTTCGAGAAGGGGAACGATCCGGCGGCGATCATCTGGGCGAGATCGGAGGCGCTCTGGAGGTACGTCAGTTCCAGCCGGCTCGGGGTCCGGACGGTGAGGAGGTTGGTGTTGCGCGCGATGACCCCGAGGACGCGGCCTTCCCGGCGCACGGGGATCGACTCGACACGGACAGGGACCTCTTCACGCCATTCCGGGTCGCCCTCGCGCACGATCCGGCCCTCGTCCAGAGCCGCGTCCAGCAGGGGGCGGCGGCCACGGGGGACGAGATGGCCGACCATGTCGTCCTGGTACGAGGTCGGACCGGTGTTCGGCCGCATCTGGGCGACCGAGACATAGCGCGTGCCGTCGCGGGTGGGAACCCACAGGACGAGGTCGGCGAAGGAGAGGTCGGAGAGCAGTTGCCACTCCGACACCAGCAGGTGCAGCCACTCCAGGTCGGAGTCACTGAGCGCGGTGTGCTGGCGTACGAGTTCGTTCATGGAGGGCACGTGTGCGAGCGTACCCGTCGGTCCGGACCTGGCCGGAAACCATGGCTGGGGGCGGGGCTCGATGCGGCCCGGGAAACACCCGCGGGCCGCGGCGCCTGAGAGGGACCCTCAGCCCTCCCGGCACCGCAGCCCGGAGCAGCAACGGCCGTGGGGTGTGCGGTCCCGGTCGGCCGATGGATGAGGAGCCGGCGCAGTCAGGGCAGAGAGCCCCGGTTCCTCGATCCGTCTTCCTGTGCGGGGAAGACGGAGGCTCTGGTCTTACGTACAGCTGATCGATCGTACGCTTCTCTGGCCATTGTGGACTAGACCACAAGCCGTGTCCATGCGTTGGAGATTGTTTGTCGCTGTGGGTTCGCGAGCAGTTCGGATGCCTCAGAACCGCCCGTGGGAACTAGTCGGACGTCCCAGCATCCACCATGCAGCCTAGCCTTGTTGGTTCATGTGCGGGGCCGGATCGGCAGGGCAATTTCCGCGAGCATCGTCGGTGGCGAGGTTCACCTACCGGGAGCCTGGGCCGGGAAACCCCGCTCTGTTAGATTGGTCTAAACCACACGGTTCCCCCGTACGCCTCTTGAGCGCTTCTCCAGATCGGCAGGCCCAGCGTGGAAGTTGTCATCGTTCCGGACGCCAAGGCGGGTGGCGAGCTCATCGCCGGGGCCGTCGCACAGCTGCTCCGGCGCAAGCCGACCGCGCTGCTCGGCGTGGCCACCGGCTCGACCCCGCTGCCCGTCTACCAGGCGCTCGCGGCCCGGGCGGCCTCCGGTGACGTGGAGATGTCCCAGGCGCGCATAGCCCAGCTCGACGAGTACGTGGGGCTGCCGGCCGACCATCCGGAGTCGTACCGTTCGGTGCTGCGGCGCGAGGTGCTGGAGCCGCTCGGGATCGGGATGGACGCGTTCATCGGGCCCGACGGGACCGCCGAGGACGTACGGGGAGCGTGCGAGGCGTACGACAGAGCGCTGGCGGAGGCCGGCGGGGTCGACTTCCAGCTGCTGGGGATCGGGACCGACGGACACATCGGGTTCAACGAGCCGTGCTCCTCTCTCGCGTCCCGGACCCGGATCAAGACGTTGACCGAGCAGACCCGGATCGACAACGCACGGTTCTTCGACGGCGACATCGGCCAGGTCCCCCATCACGTCATCACGCAGGGCATCGGCACGATCCTGGAGGCGCGGCACCTGGTGTTGCTCGCGACGGGTGAGGGCAAGGCGGACGCGGTGGCGGCGACGGTGGAGGGGCCCGTGGCCGCGGTGTGTCCGGCGTCGGCGCTCCAGCTGCACCCGCATGCCACGGTGGTGGTCGACGAGGGAGCCGCTTCCAAGCTGAAGCTGGCCGACTACTTCCGGCACACCTTCGTCAACAAGCCCGACTGGCAAGGGATCTAGGGTCTCCCAGGTTCATCAGGTCTCCGACGCGGGAAACCAGGGTCGGCGGAATCCGGGGCAGGCTCTGGGCTAGAAAGATCCGTATGGAACTCACCCAGATACGCCTGTTGGTGTCCGACTTCCCCGCTGTCTACCGCTTCTACCGGGACGTGCTCGGGCTGAAGCCGCAGTTCGAGGCCGAGAGCGGCCCGTACGCCAAGCTCAGCCCGGACACCGGGCACGCCGCCGTGGCGCTGCAGGACCGGGCACAGATGGCCGGCCTGCTGGAGCGGCTGGGGGCGGAGCCGGACGGGCACCGCGCGCTGGTGGTGCTCCGGGTGGACGACCTGGACGCGGCCCACGCCGAGCTCTCCGCACGCGGCGCGGAGTTCCTCCGGGGCCCGGGTCCGATGGGCGACCGGATGCGGGTCGCCCATCTGGCGGACCCGGAGGGGAACCTGATCGAGCTCCAGGAGTGGCTGGCACCGAGAGAACAGGCCTGACGACGAAGGCGCCGGTCCCCTCCGGAGGGGACCGGCGCCTTCGTCGTCGTACGGGTCACTCCCCCGCGATGATCTCCGCCGCCGCGCGTCCGCAGACTCTGGCCGCGCCGTGGGTCGCCAGGTGGGCGGCGCCCCGTCGGGGGGACTGGGGGACGCCCATCTCGACGACGATCGTGTCGGGGCGGGCGGCGAGCAGGGTGTCCAGGGCGGCCGACATCCACGGGTGCCGGTGTTCGTCGCGGACCACGGCGACGACGCGGCTCGGGCCCGCCTCGGTCAGGGCCGCCCGCGCCGCCTCCTCGCCGGTGAAGGTGCCGGTGCGGGTGCCGGGCAGAAGACGTACCAGCTCGGCGGCCACACCCCACGGGGTCTCGTTGCCGACGGCGAAGTTCGCCACCGGGGTGAGGGCGGCCACGTACGGGGGCTCCCGGAGGGGTTCGAACGGGGCCGAGCCGGCCGGATACGTCGTCTCCACGGCGCGTCGGGCGGCCTGGAGGCCGATGTCCGTGAGCCCCGTGGAGCCGGGCTCCCGCGGTGCCGCCGTCCAGCGGGCCAGGGTCCGCACGCGTTCCGCCGCGTCCGCCAGGCGTTCCTCCGGGAGTTCACCGGTGCGTACGGCCTCGATCAGGGCGTCGCGCAGACGGCGTACCGTCTCGTCGTCCGAGAGCCCGCCGCCCACGCAGATGGCGTCGGCGCCGGCGGCGATGGCGAGGACGCTGCCGCGTTCGATGCCGTACGTGCCCGCGACGGCCCGCATCTCCATGCCGTCGGTGACGATCAGGCCGGTGTAGCCGAGTTCGCCCCGGAGGAGGTCGGTGAGGACGGGGTGGGAGAGGGTCGCCGGGCGGTCGGGGTCCAGCGACGGGATCAGGATGTGGGCGCTCATCACCGCCCTGGTGCCGGCGGCGATCGCCGCGCGGAAGGGGGACAGCTCGCGGTCGAGGACCATGGAGCGGCTCGCGTCGATGCGCGGGAGGGCGTGGTGGGAGTCGACCGAGGTGTCGCCGTGACCCGGGAAGTGCTTCGTGCAGGCGGCGACGCCCGCGGCCTGGAGACCGGTGACGTAGGCCGCGGTGTGGCGGGCGACCAGCTCCGGGTCGGCGCCGAAGGAGCGGACGCCGATGACGGGGTTGGCGGGGTTGGAGTTGACGTCCGCCGACGGGGCCCAGTTGAGGTTGACCCCGCAGGAACGGAGGCGGTGGCCGAGTTCGTGCGCCACCTGCTCGGTCAGCCGGACGTCGTCCACCGCGCCCAGGGCGTGGTTGCCGGGGAAGGAGGAGCCGGTGTGGACCTCCAGGCGGGTGACGTCGCCGCCCTCCTCGTCGATCGCGACCAGGACGTCTTCACGTTCGGCGCGCAACTGGGCGGTGAGGGCGGCCAGCTGGTCGGGGGAGGTGATGTTGCGGCCGAACAGACCCACGGAGGCGAGGCCTTCGCCGAGGCGGCGCAGCAGCCAGTCGGGGGCGGTGGTGCCGGTGAAGCCGGGCTGGAGGACGGTGAGCGCGTCACGGGTGAGTGTGTCGGGGCGGCGGGCGAGGGTCGTCATCGGTGGGGGTTATCCCTTCACGGCGCCCGCGGTCAGGCCCGCGGCCATCTTGCGCTGGACTAGGAGGAAGAGGACGACGATCGGCACGGCCATCATCGTGGAGCCGGCCATCATCGGGGCGTACTCGGTGCCGTGCTTGGTGGTGAAGTTGCCGAGCCAGACGGTCGCGGTCTGGTTCTTCTGGCTCATCAGCATCAGGGCGTACAGGTACTCGTTCCAGGCCTGGATGAAGCCGTAGACCGAGGTGGCGACCAGGCCGGGAGCGAGGAGGGGGAAGACCACACGGAGGAAGGCGGTGGTGCGGGAGCAGCCGTCGACCATCGCGGCCTCCTCCAGCTCCTTCGGGATGTTGACGATGAAGCCGCGCAGGGTCCACACCGTGAACGGAAGGATGAAGGTGAGGTAGGTGATGATCAGGCCGGACAGCCGGTCGTACTGGTCGAGGTCGTTGAGAAGCAGGAACACGGGGATGATCATCGCGACCAGGGGGACCATCTGCACGGCCAAAATGCCGACGATGACGATCTTCCGGCCGCGGAAGGCGAAGCGCGAGATGGCGAGGGCCGCCAGCATGCCCACCACGATGCCGATCACGACCACCGTCAGGGACACGATGAGGCTGCGGCCGACCGGGCCCCAGAAGTCGGCGATGTTCAGCGCGCGGCGGAAGTTGGCGAGGGTGAAGCCCGTCGGCAGCAGGCTCGGGTCGGGGTCGATCGCGTCCTTCGCCGGTTTGACCGCCGTGTTCAGCATCCAGTAGACGGGGAATCCGGCCGTCAGGAAGACGAACAGGCCGAGGAGGTTCCAGCCGGCCCTGGACTTGCGGGGACCGGAGACAGTCGCCGTGCTCATGCTGGTCATTCCACCTATTCCGCTCATTCCGCTCATTCGACGTCTCCGATTTTCAGCATCTGGCGCATGTAGACGGCGACGACACCGAGCAGCAGCACCACGGTGAGCAGGGCGATCGCCGACCCCTGGGCGTAGTCGTTGACGGCGAAGGCGCGGTCGTAGGAGTAGGTGGTCAGGAGCTGGAACTCGGCCTCCGGGTGGCCGCCCCGCATGACGAAGACCTGGGGGAACACACCCATGTCCCAGATGACCGACAGGGTCGTGAGCATCACGATGATCGGTTTGAGGATGGGGAGGGTGACGTAACGGAAGACGCCCCAGGCGCCCGCGCCGTCGAGCCGGGCCGCCTCCTCCAGTTCCTTCGGGACCTGGGTCAGCCCCGCGCCGAGCGTGATGACCACGAACGGCACCGCGCCCCAGACGACGAGCAGCATGATCACGGCCAGGCCCTGCGGCCCGCTCGCGAACCAGTTGTGGCCGATCATCTCGACGCCCGGGAGCCTGCTCAGCAGGGCGTTGACGATCCCGTAGTCGGAGTCGAACAGCCATTTGAAGACGGTGGTCGCCACGATGATCGGCATGCCCCAACTGGCCACCAGGACGATGTTGATGAGCGTCTTCATCCAGCCGCTGACCCGCTGGAGCAGCAGTGCGATCAGCATGCCGGCGACCATCGTGAGGATCACCGAGCCGCCGGCGAAGACGATGGTGCGGACGACGACGTCCCAGAACTCGCTGTCGCCGAGCACGGTGCTGAAGTTGTCGAAGCCCACCGACTCGGCCGGCTGGAAGCCCCACAGCTGGGACTGCCCGAACTTCTGGAACGACAGGGTGACCAGACGTACGAGGGGGTAGCCGAGGACCAGCGCGAGGATCAGCAGACAGGGCGCCAGCAGGGCCCACGGAATCGCGGCGGTGGCCTTCGGCGTCCGCCTTCTCGGCGGGGCTTCCTGGCCGGTCGGCGGCGCTGGTGGGTCGTGCCGTGCCGACGGCGGCAGCTTGGCAGGTGTGGTCGTGTCAGCGGCACTCATCCGCGCGCTCCTCAGCGGTCCCTCAGGTCGTACGGTCGTTGCTGTCGAACAGGTTCTTCAGCTGGCGGGCGAGCGGGGCCCTCCCCGTGACAGGGCCCCGCGTCGGTCGCTACTTGACGTTGATGACCTTGTCGATCGCCGCGTCCGCTTCCTTCGCGGCGGCCTCGACCGTCTCCTTGCCGGTGCCGATGTTCTGCAGCAGCGTCTGGAGGATCTGGGCCTTCTCGACCTGGCCCCAGCCCGGTGCCATCGGCACGAACCAGTTGGACTCCGCCGCCGTGGCCGGGACCGCCGTCGCCGGGTCGTTCTTCAGGGTGGCGAGGTCGGTCTTGTTGTTGGGCAGGTTGCCCTTGGCCATCAGGCCCTTCTGGCCGCTCGCTCCGGTGTAGGCGTTGATCCACTCGGCGGCGACCGTCTGCGCCTTCGACTTCACCGGCACGGCGAGGTCCGAGCCGCCCAGGAACACCGGCATGTTCTTGCCGGACGGGCCGGGCATCACGAAGTTCTCCGTGTTGCCCTTGAGCTTGCCGGTCTTGTCGTTCTCCGGCGTCTCCGCGGTCGCGCCCTCCCAGGCAGCGGCGAAGATCATGCTCGTCCGGCCCTGGCCGTAGACGATGTAGCGGTCGGACTCGTCCTTGGTCTTGTCACCGTGCATGTACTTGTCGATGACGTTCTTGAACTCGGTGAGGCCCTTGACGGACTCCGGGGAGGAGAGGTTCGCCTTCCACTGGCCGCCCGACTCCTCGGCGATCGAGCCGCCGGCGTCGTACACGAAGGACATACCGGCGTACCAGTCGCGGGTGGGCTGGTACCAGGCGTTGTACTTGCCGCCCTCCTTCTTCTGGATCTTGTCCAGGTCGGAGGTGAGTTCGGCGTACGTCTTCGGCACCGACTTGACGCCGACCGAAGCCGCCACGTCCTTGCGCCAGTTGGCGACGCGGCCACCGGCGTAGTAGGGGACGCCGTAGGTCTTGCCGTCGTAGGTGACGGAGGCCTTGAGGCCGTCCAGCCAGGCGGCGGAGTTCTCGAACTTCGCCGGGTCGAGGGGGGCGAAGGCGCCCTTGACCATGTAGCCGAGCATCTCGGTGTTGCCCATCTCGACCACGTCGGGGGCCTTGTCGGTGGCCAGGACGGCGTCGAGCTTGGCGTTCTTGTCGGGCCAGCCGTAGTACTCGTGGTTGATCTTGATGCCGGGGTGCGCCTTCGTCAGCGTGGCGTCGGCGGCCTTCACCAGCTCGGGCCAGTTGTTCTGCGCGTCCACGGTCAACCAGACGGTCAGCTCCTTGGCGTCGGCGCCGGTGTTGTCCGAGCTTCCGCCGTCACTGTCCCCGCATGCCGCGATGGAGACCATCATGCCCGCGATACCGATCGCGGCTATCAGCTTGCGCTTCACGCCAACCTCCTCAGGGAGCTGGACCAATGGTGTAGACCAGTAGGCGGAGCTTGGCTCAGACCAAACAGGGTGTCAAGGGGGTAGGAACGCCTTTGACCAGCCGTTATGCGAGCTACATATGCAGGAACCTTTAAGTAAGAAAGTGACGGAAATAGCCTGCACATCTCCCCGATTCGAGGTAGACCACTTCTCAAGAGCACCGGGGCGCGAGCTTGGGCGGGACTTTCCCTGCCGTGGACTAGACCAGCGGGGGGCGTGAAGGTATACAGAGGGATCACGGAGCGCGCGAAGGGCCGACGAGACCATTCACAGGTCAATCGCGGCGCCGGTCGTGCCACGATGTGAAGGTGGACCGGCGGGACGCCGGCCGTAGCGGCTGCGGAAGCCGGGAAGGCGGAGCATGAGCACCGAGGTGAGCAGCGCGGAGAACGAGGGTGGGCCTACCGTCCGCACCGCGCGCGTGCCCAAGTACTACCGTCTGAAGAAGCATCTGCTCGACATGACGGAGACCCAGGCGCCCGGCACCCCGGTCCCGCCCGAGCGCACGCTGGCGGCGGAGTTCGACACCTCCCGCACCACCGTCCGCCAGGCCCTGCAGGAACTGGTCGTCGAGGGCCGGCTGGAGCGCATCCAGGGCAAGGGCACCTTCGTCGCCAAGCCGAAGGTCTCCCAGACGCTGCAACTCACCTCGTACACCGAGGACATGCGCGCCCAGGGCCTCGAACCCACCTCGCAGCTCCTCGACATCGGCTACATCACCGCCGACGACACCCTCGCCGAACTGCTCGACATCACGGCGGGCGGGCGCGTCCTGCGGATCGAGCGCCTGCGGATGGCGAACGGTGAGCCGATGGCCATAGAGACCACCCACCTCTCCGCGAAGCGCTTCCCCGCCCTGCGCAGGTCACTCGTCAAGTACACCTCCCTCTACACGGCCCTCGCCGAGGTGTACGACGTCCACCTCGCGGAGGCCGAGGAGACCATCGAGACCTCCCTGGCGACCCCGCGCGAGGCCGGCCTGCTGGGCACCGACGTGGGCCTGCCGATGCTGATGCTGTCCCGGCACTCGCTGGACAGGACCGGGCAGCCGGTGGAGTGGGTGCGGTCCGTCTACCGGGGGGACCGGTACAAGTTCGTGGCACGGCTCAAGCGGCCCGTCGAGTAGGGCCACCCGACGACAGAACACGCTCCCGCCCGACCTCCCGGCACGGTTCCATAAAGCGAAGCCGTCCCGTAGATTTCCTGCGCGTTGCACAAGTGATCACAGGTAATCGCATGCGGTCAGTGAGGGGACGGAGCTGTGACATGTCAGAAGCGCCAGAAGTGAGACAACCGGCGGCAGACCCACCGGTGGTGACTCCTATGCGCGTCGTCATCGGGCTCTGCCTCTTCGCACCCTTCGTCGCGATGCTGTGGGTCGGCTCGTACGCGAAGGTCGATCCGGCGTTCATCGGCATCCCGTTCTTCTACTGGTACCAGATGCTGTGGGTGTTCGTGTCCACCGCGCTGACGATGACCGCCTACCAGCTCTGGCGGCGTGACCAGCGCGCCCGTGCCTCCGCGAAGGGTGGTGCGGACTCGTGAACGACGGCGTGAACGGCGTGGCACTCACCGTTTTCATCATCTTCTTCCTGGCCGTAACGGTCATCGGCTTCATGGCCGCGCGCTGGCGCAAGGCCGAGAACGAGCACAGCCTCGACGAATGGGGCCTGGGCGGCCGGTCGTTCGGCACCTGGGTCACCTGGTTCCTGCTCGGCGGCGACCTCTACACCGCGTACACCTTCGTGGCCGTACCGGCGGCGATCTACGCGGCGGGCGCGGCCGGCTTCTTCGCGGTGCCCTACACGATCCTGGTGTACCCGCTGATCTTCACGTTCCTGCCCCGTCTGTGGTCGGTCTCCCACAAGCACGGCTACGTCACCACCTCGGACTTCGTACGTGGGCGCTTCGGTTCGAAGGGCCTCTCGCTGGCGGTGGCGGTCACCGGCATCCTCGCGACCATGCCGTACATCGCGCTCCAACTGGTCGGCATCCAGGCGGTCCTGGACGTCATGGGCGTCGGCGGCGGCGAGGACACCAACTGGTTCGTGAAGGACCTCCCGCTGCTGATCGCGTTCGGCGTGCTGGCGGCCTACACGTACTCCTCGGGTCTGCGGGCCCCCGCCCTGATCGCGTTCGTGAAGGACACGCTGATCTACATCGTCATCGCGGTGGCGATCATCTACATCCCGATCAAACTGGGCGGCTTCGACGAGGTCTTCGGCGCGGCGAGCGAGAAGTACACCGCCGCGAAGGCGGGCGCACTGGTCCCGGCCGAGGCCGGCCAGTGGACCTACGCCACGCTGGCGCTGGGCAGCGCGCTCGCGCTGTTCATGTACCCGCACTCGATCACGGCGACGCTCTCCTCCAGAAGCCGTGAGGTGATCCGCCGCAACACCACGATCCTGCCGCTGTACTCCCTGATGCTGGGGCTGCTCGCCCTGCTGGGCTTCATGGCCATCGCGGCCGGAGTCAAGGTCACCAACCCGCAGTTGGCGATCCCGCAGCTCTTCGAGGACATGTTCCCGTCCTGGTTCGCGGGCGTGGCCTTCGCGGCGATCGGCATCGGGGCGCTCGTCCCGGCGGCCATCATGTCCATCGCGGCGGCGAACCTCTTCACCCGCAACATCTACAAGGACTTCATCAAGCCGGACGCGACCCCGGCGCAGGAGACCAAGGTCTCCAAGCTGGTGTCCCTCCTGGTGAAGGTGGGCGCGCTGATCTTCGTCCTGACGATGGACAAGACGGTCGCCATCAACTTCCAGCTGCTGGGCGGCATCTGGATCCTGCAGACCTTCCCGTCCCTCGTCGGCGGCCTGTTCACCCGCTGGTTCCACCGCTGGGCCCTGCTGGCCGGCTGGGCGGTCGGCATGCTGTACGGCACGCTGGCGGCGTACGGGGTCGCGTCTCCGACGCAGAAGCACTTCGGGGGCAGCTCGAAGGAGATCCCCGGGATCGGTGAGATCGGTTACATCGGCCTGACGGCGTTCGTCCTGAACGTCGTCGTCACCGTGGTTCTCACCTTCGTACTGAAGGCGCTGAAGGCGCCGGACGGTGTGGACGAGACGACCGCGTCGGACTACACGGCCGACGCGGGGGATCCTGGTGTGGCGGTCGAACTGCCGCCTGCCACGGCAGGCTCCGCCCACTGAGGGCTCCGCCAGGTCCGTGGTTCTTCGTCCGCGGGCCCGGTGGGGGCTTGTCGCGCAGTTCCCCGCGCCCCTGAGGGGCGCTCAACTCGCCGATACGACACAACATGTGGGGGTGCTTCCGGGGCCCGGCACTAGATGTATGCTCATGCTCGCTGTCGCCGCAGGGGAATCCGGTGCGAATCCGGAACTGTCCCGCAACGGTGTACATGTGCTCTTTCGTGCCCCCGCACGGCTGTGTACGTGTCCAGTCCGAGGACCTGCCGACGGTGTGCCCGGCCGACCGGTCCGGGTGCCTGACGTCCGGGCCTCGTGGAGTGGGCCGGTGGACGCACGCGTGCCGTAAGGCGTCCGCGTGCCCCGCTGCCCTCCGCAAGGCCCCGTGCCGAGCGAGGGAGAGCCCCCTGTGACCATCGCGCCAGCCGAACCGGCTTCAGCGACCCCAGAGGCCGCAGTCGAGACGGACGGTCCCGGTACCGCGCTGCTGCGGATCCTGACCGAGCTGACCGCCGACCTCCCCGACGCGGACCCCGGCCGGGTCGCCGCCGCCGCGCTGCGCGGCCGGTCCGCGCGGGCCGACGTGTCGGAGCTGCGCGAGCTGGCCACCGAGGCCGCGGCCGGCCTCATCTCCGAGGACCCCGCCTACTCCCGGCTGGCCGCCAGGCTGCTGACCGTCACCATCGCCGCGGAGGCCGCCTCACAGGGCGTCACGTCCTTCGCCGAGTCTGTCGCGGTCGGGCACCGCGAGGGTCTGATCGCCGACCGCACCGCCGAGTTCGTACGGCTGCACACGGACCGTCTGAACACCCTGATCGACGTCGAGGGCGACGACCGCTTCGGGTACTTCGGGCTGCGCACCCTCCACAGCCGGTACCTCCTGCGCCACCCGATCACACGCCGGGTGATCGAGACGCCCCAGCACTTCATGCTGCGCGTCGCGAGCGGTCTGGCGGAGGACGACACTTCTCGGGCGCTGGACGAAGTCGCCGCGCTCTACCGGCTGATGAGCCGCCTCGACTACCTCCCCTCCTCCCCCACCCTCTTCAACTCCGGTACCCGGCACCCCCAGATGTCGTCGTGCTACCTCCTCGACTCGCCCCTCGACGAGCTGGACTCCATCTACGACCGCTACCACCAGGTCGCCCGGCTCTCCAAGCACGCCGGTGGCATCGGGCTGTCGTACTCCCGTATCCGCAGCCGCGGTTCGCTGATCCGGGGCACCAACGGGCACTCCAACGGCATCGTGCCGTTCCTGAAGACGCTGGACGCCTCCGTCGCCGCCGTGAACCAGGGCGGCCGGCGCAAGGGCGCCGCCGCGGTGTACCTGGAGACCTGGCACTCCGACATCGAGGAGTTCCTGGAGCTGCGCGACAACACGGGTGAGGACGCCCGCCGTACGCACAACCTGAACCTCGCGCACTGGGTCCCGGACGAGTTCATGCGCCGGGTGAACTCGGACGCCCTCTGGTCGCTCTTCTCCCCCTCCGACGTGCCTGAACTGGTCGACCTGTGGGGCGACGAGTTCGACGCCGCCTACCGCGCGGCCGAGGAGGCCGGGCTCGCCCGCAGGACCATCCCGGCCCGCGATCTGTACGGCCGCATGATGCGTACGCTCGCGCAGACCGGCCAAGGCTGGATGACCTTCAAGGACGCGGCCAACCGCACCGCCAACCAGACGGCCGAGCCTGGCAGCGTCGTCCACTCCTCGAACCTGTGCACCGAGATCCTGGAGGTCACGGACGACGGGGAGACCGCGGTCTGCAACCTGGGCTCGGTCAACCTCGGCGCGTTCGTCGACACGGCGGCCGGTGACATCGACTGGGAGCGGCTCGACGAGACGGTCCGTACCGCCGTCACCTTCCTGGACCGGGTCGTCGACATCAACTTCTACCCGACCGAGCAGGCGGGCCGCTCGAACGCCCGGTGGCGTCCGGTCGGTCTGGGCGCGATGGGCCTCCAGGACGTCTTCTTCAAGCTGCGTGTCCCCTTCGACTCGCCCGAGGCCAAGGCCCTCTCCACGCGGATCGCCGAGCGGATCATGCTCGCCGCGTACGAGGCCTCCGCCGACCTCGCCGAGCGCAGCGGCCCGCTGCCGGCCTGGGAGAAGACCCGTACGGCCCGTGGTGTGCTGCACCCCGACCACTACGACGTGGAGCTGAACTGGCCCGAGCGCTGGTCGGCGCTGCGGGAACGTGTCGCCCAGGTCGGTATGCGCAACTCGCTCCTGCTCGCCATCGCGCCCACGGCGACCATCGCCTCGATCGCCGGGGTGTACGAGTGCATCGAGCCGCAGGTGTCCAACCTGTTCAAGCGCGAGACGCTGTCCGGTGAGTTCCTCCAGGTCAACTCGTACCTGGTGAAGGAGCTCAAGGACCTCGGCGTGTGGGACGCCCGCACCCGGGAGGCGCTGCGCGAGTCGAACGGCTCGGTGCAGGACTTCGCGTGGATCCCGGCCGACGTACGGGCCCTGTACCGCACGGCCTGGGAGATCCCGCAGCGCGGGCTGATCGACATGGCCGCCGCCCGGACGCCGTTCCTGGACCAGTCGCAGTCCCTGAACCTGTTCCTGGAGACGCCGACCATCGGCAAGCTCTCCTCCATGTACGCGTACGCCTGGAAGTCGGGCCTGAAGACGACGTACTACCTGCGCTCCCGCCCGGCGACCCGTATCGCCCGCGCCGCGCAGGCGACCGTCCCCGTCCAGCAGGTCGCCGAGCCCGACGCCGTCGCCTGCTCCCTTGAGAACCCCGAGTCCTGCGAGGCCTGCCAGTAATGACCGCCCACCCGTCGCCCGACCACCACCCCTCAACGACGGCGCTGCGCGCCGGCACCTCCTCTGCCGAGAAGAACCTTCTCGACCCGGGCTTCGAACTGACCCTCCGCCCCATGCGCTACCCGGACTTCTACGAGCGCTACCGGGACGCCATCAAGAACACCTGGACCGTCGAGGAGGTCGACCTCCACTCGGACGTCTCCGACCTGGCGAAGCTGTCCGAGGGCGAGCAGCACATGATCGGCCGGCTGGTCGCGTTCTTCGCGACGGGCGACTCGATCGTCTCGAACAACCTGGTGCTCACGCTCTACAAGCACATCAACTCCCCGGAGGCGCGGCTGTATCTGAGCCGGCAGCTGTTCGAGGAGGCTGTGCACGTCCAGTTCTATCTGACCCTGCTGGACACCTATCTCCCCGACCCGGCGGACCGGGCGGCGGCCTTCGACGCGGTGGAGAACATCCCGTCGATCCGCGAGAAGGCCGAGTTCTGCTTCAAGTGGATCAACGAGGTCGAGAAGCTGGAGCGCCTGGAGACCAAGGCCGACCGCCGCCGTTTCCTCCTCAACCTGATCTGCTTCGCCGCGTGCATCGAGGGCCTGTTCTTCTACGGCGCCTTCGCCTACGTCTACTGGTTCCGCAGCCGGGGCCTCCTGCACGGCCTCGCCACCGGCACCAACTGGGTGTTCCGGGACGAGACGATGCACATGAGCTTCGCGTTCGAGGTGGTCGACACCGTCCGCAAGGAGGAGCCGGAGCTGTTCGACGAGCAGCTCCAGCAGCAGGTGACCGACATGATGCGGGAGGCGGTCGAGGCGGAGCTGCAGTTCGGCCGGGACCTGTGCGGTGAGGGTCTGCCGGGTATGAACACCGAGTCGATGCGCCAGTACCTGGAGTGTGTCGCCGACCAGCGGCTGGCCCGGCTGGGCTTCGCCCCGGTGTACGGCTCGGAGAACCCCTTCTCCTTCATGGAGTTGCAGGGCGTGCAGGAACTGACCAACTTCTTCGAGCGCCGCCCGTCGGCCTACCAGGTGGCCGTGGAGGGCACGGTCGACCTCGACGAGGACTTCTGACGCCACGTCACTGACGGTGCCGGGCTTACCGAAGGGTAATCCCGGCACCATCAAGCGCTGGGCGTACTCCATGGATCGTCCATCCACCGTCCATGGACCTCCTATGGAGCGGCAAAGTTCTTCCGGCGCATCTGTTCCGGTCTCGTGGGCCCCGGCTACTTTCTGGCCAACCTGTCATGCGCACAACGGCATCACGGACCGTTCAAAGTGTCATGCCCCTGACGATAACGCGCACTGCTGCCGCTACGCGCGTCACAGGGCTGCCACCAGCGTCGAGAACCCCACTCCAACGACGGAGGCAGTACCCCCATGCGTAAGACACGCACCGACATGTCCAGGCACGGCCTGCGAAGACTTCTGGCCGTCGCCGCGCCCGCCCTCGCCCTCAGCCTCGCCGGACTCGTCGCGGCGCCGGCACACGCGGCGCCCGCACCGCACGCGGTGGCGCCCACCTCGCACGTCACCCAGAACTCCAGGGCCCTCACCTCCCCGGACCGGCAGACGTTCCACTCGACCGGCAAGGCCGGCCAGAAGGTGCCGACCACGCATCTGTGCGCCACGGCCGAGCCCGGTCACGTCTCCTGTTTCGCCCAGCGCCGGACCGACATCAAGCAGCGTCTGGCCGCAGCCGCTGCCGCCGCCGCGCCCTCCGGGCTCAGCCCGGCCAACCTGCACAGCGCCTACAACCTCCCGTCAACGGGCGGTTCCGGCCTGACGGTCGCCGTCGTCGACGCGTACAACGACCCCAACGCCGAGGCCGACCTCGCCACTTACCGTTCGCAGTACGGCCTGTCCGCCTGCACCAAGGCCAACGGCTGCTTCAAGCAGGTCAGTCAGACCGGTTCGACGACCTCGCTGCCGACCAACGACACCGGTTGGGCCGGCGAGGAGGCGCTCGACCTCGACATGGTCAGCGCCGTCTGCCCCAACTGCAACATCATCCTCGTCGAGGCCAACTCCGCCACCGACTCCGACCTCGGCACCGCCGAGAACGAGGCCGTGGCGCTCGGCGCGAAGTTCGTGTCCAACAGCTGGGGCGGCGACGAGGCGTCCTCCCAGACGACCGAGGACACCTCCTACTTCAAGCACCCCGGTGTCGCGATCACGGTCAGCGCGGGCGACAGCGCGTACGGCGCCGAGTACCCGGCGACCTCCCAGTACGTGACCGCCGTCGGCGGCACCGCCCTCTCCACGTCCTCCAACTCCCGCGGCTGGACCGAGTCCGTGTGGAAGACCAGCAGCACCGAGGGGACCGGGTCCGGCTGCTCGGCGTACGACGCCAAGCCGAGCTGGCAGACCGACACCGGGTGCGCCAAGCGCATGGAGGCCGACGTCTCCGCCGTCGCCGACCCCGCCACCGGTGTAGCCGTCTACGACACCTACGGCGGCTCCGGCTGGGCTGTCTACGGCGGCACGAGCGCCTCGGCGCCGATCATCGCGGGCGTCTACGCCCTGGCCGGCACCCCGGGTTCCAGTGACTACCCGGCGAAGTACCCCTACAGCCACACGAGCAACCTGTACGACGTGACCAGCGGCAACAACGGCTCCTGCACCACCTCGTACTTCTGCACCGCGACCACCGGCTACGACGGTCCGACCGGCTGGGGCACCCCCAACGGCACCACCGCCTTCACCTCGGGCTCCACCAGCACGGGCAACACGGTGACCGTCACCAACCCGGGCACCCGGACGACCACCACCGGCAGTTCGGTCAGCCTGCAGATCAGCGCGACCGACAGTGCGTCGGCGACCCTCACCTACAGCGCGAGCGGTCTGCCGACCGGGCTGTCGATCAGCAGTTCGACCGGCCTGATCTCCGGTACGGCGTCCACCGCGGGCACTTACCAGGTCACCGTGACCGCGAAGGACAGCACCGGTGCCTCCGGTTCTGCCTCCTTCACCTGG
This sequence comes from Streptomyces sp. AK08-02, assembly GCF_033795085.1. Classification (NCBI taxonomy): domain Bacteria; kingdom Bacillati; phylum Actinomycetota; class Actinomycetes; order Kitasatosporales; family Streptomycetaceae; genus Streptomyces; species Streptomyces sp. AK08-02. Next base: position 312,969 of record NZ_JARAZV010000013.1, on the reverse strand, counting down.
ACCGTCGGGTCGAGCAGCAGCACCTGCACCTCGTCCCAGCTGCTCGGCAACCCCGGCTTCGAGTCGGGCAACACCACCTGGACCGCCTCCACCAGCGTGATCAGCAACTCCACCAGCGAGGCGGCGCACGCCGGCTCGTACTACGCCTGGCTGGACGGCTACGGCTCCGCGCACACCGACACGCTCTCCCAGTCGGTGACCGTGCCCAGCGGCTGCAAGGCCACCTTCACCTTCTACCTGCACGTCGACACCAAGGAGACCTCCACCAGCACCGCCTACGACAAGCTGACGGTCACCGCCGGCTCGACCACCCTGGCGACGTACTCGAACCTCAACGCCGCCTCGGGCTACGTCCAGAAGTCCATCGATCTGTCCTCGTACGCCGGGTCCACCGTCGCCCTGAAGTTCAGCGGTGTCGAGGACTCCTCGCTCCAGACCAGCTTCGTCCTCGACGACACCGCCGTCACGACCAGCTGACCACCGCTCCGCCCTGGGCCCCGGCCGCCGCCTTCGCGGCCGGGGCCCAGGTGTGGGATCAGACGTGCGAGCAGGTGTGGGATCCGGACGGGCGGGTGACACGTCGAACGGAACAAGGAGGCTTTTCCATGCGTCGAACGATCCGCCGCCACCCGCCCGTCGCCCTCTCGGCACTCGCCCTCGCCCTGACCATCACGCTCGCGGGCTGCGCCGACCGGACCGACAGCGGCAAGGACGGCGGCAACAGCTTGTCGTCCTCCCCCACGACGAACCCGACCACCGGCCCGAGCCCGAGCACAAGTCCGACCCCGAGTCCCGCGGACTGTGCGGCAGCGGCGCCGCTCGGCGTCGGCGACAGCGGCCGTACGGTGTGCCTGGCGGTGGGTGACACGGTCCGTATCAGCCTGGACGGAACCTCCGAGCGGCCCTGGAAGCCGCTCACCGCGAACGGCTCCGGCCTGGAGGCCGCCAACAGCGGGGTCGTCCTGCTGCCCGGCGACGCGAGCGCCGCCTTCGCGGCCGTGGCGACAGGCAGGACCCGGCTGGAGTCCACGCGGCCACTGTGCGCCGCCGGGACCGGCCGGGTCTCGTGCAAGGGGATTCAGGAGTGGTGGGTCACCGTGGTGGTGAAGTAGCGCCGCCGTGGTGCGGGGAGCGCGGTGGGAACGCGTCCCTCGGTCTCCCGGCGAGCCTGCTGGGCCTCGCGGAGCTGACGGTCGATGCGCCGGTCGCGCGCCAGGCCGATCAGGGACGGAAGGGCAAGGGCCACGAAGACCGCGACGACGAAGAGGATTCCGGCGATGTTGTCCGCTGCTGTGTTCATGGACATCAGTCTCGTCCCGAACACTCCTTACCGTCAGTGGCAGGACTGCCGCACACCCTCGATTTCCTGCCAAAGGCGAGGCACACTGGCAGCATGCTCGAAAACGTGGCCGTCGTCCTGCTCGACGGAGTGCATCCCTTCGAACTCGGTGTCGTCTGTGAGGTCTTCGGTCTGGACCGCGGCGACGAGGGCCTGCCGGTGTACGACTTCGCGGTCGCCTCGGCCGAGGGCCCGACCCTGACCACCCACGCGGGCTTCGCCGTGGGCACGGAACACGGGCTGGAGCGTCTGGAGACGGCCGACCTGATCGCCGTACCGGCCGGGCAGACCTATGTGGACCGGGAGTACCCGCCGGAGCTGCTGGACGCGCTGCGGCGGGCCGTGGCGCGCGGGGCCCGGGTGCTCAGCGTGTGTTCCGGGGCCTTCGTGCTCGCCGCCGCGGGACTGCTGGACGGCCGGCGGTGCGCGGTGCACTGGCGGCACGCGGAGGAACTGGCCCGGCGCTATCCGCGGGTCCTGGTCGAGCCGGACGTGCTGTACGTCGACGAGGGGCCGGTGATCACCTCCGCCGGTACGTCCGCCGGGATCGACGCCTGTCTGCACATCGTGCGCGAGGAGCACGGGCCCGAGGTCGCCAACGCCATCGCCCGGCGGATGGTCGTACCGCCGCACCGGGACGGCGGGCAGGCCCAGTACATCGAGCGGCCCCTGCCCCGGTCGCGGTGCGACACCGTCGGGGAGGTACTGGTGTGGATGGAGCGCCATCTCGACGAGGAGGTGACCGTCGAGCAGCTCGCCGAGCGCGCCCACATGTCGCCCCGCACCTTCGCCCGCCGCTTCCAGCAGGAGACCGGCACCACGCCCTACCGCTGGATTCTGCGGCAACGCGTGCTGCTGGCACAGCAGTTGCTGGAGGCGACGGACGAGACGATGGACGCGATCGCCTGGCGCACCGGGTTCGGCAACGCGGCGGCGCTGCGCCATCAGTTCGTACGGTCGCTGGGGACGACACCACAGGCGTACCGGCGTACGTTCAAGGGCCCGGAGGCCGCCTGAACGCGCGCCCGCTCCACCACCCGGACCGCTTCAGCGGGGTGTCGCCCGCAGGAGCATCCGGTCCGGGTGCAGGGTGATGCCCACCCGGAGCGCGTCCCGCGATTCGGGCACTCGTTCGAAGCGCCACTTCCTCGCCAGCTCGGCCGTGAGAATGGTCAGCATGGCCATCGAGAAATGGTCACTCGGACACTTGCGATTGCCCACACCGAACGGGGTCATCGCGTACTTGGGCAGGTCCTTGACGCGTTCCGGAAGCCAGCGGTCGGGGTCGAACTCGGTGTTCCGCTCGTACGAACGCGGATCGCGCTGTATCGCGTACGGGCTGTACACGAGGTCGGCCCCGGCCGGAATCCGATAGCCGCCCAGCTCGGTCTCGGCCACCGCCCTCCGGGTCAATATCCATACGGGTGGCTGCAAACGCATCGTCTCGACGACGACATTGTTCGTGTGCGCCAGCTCGCGGACGTCCGCGAATGCGACCGGGCGGTCACCCGCGACGGATTCTCCCTCCTCGGCCACCTTGTCCGCGTGTTCCGGCTGCTCGGCGAGTACCTGGAGCAGCGACATGATCGTGGAGGCGACGGTTTCGGCGCCCGGGGTGACTATGGCGATGACCTGATCGTGGATCTCCTGTTCGCCTATGGGGTCGCCATTCCCGTCCGTCGCCGTCAGCAACGCCGTCAGCAAATCGTCCGGGTTCTGACCGGATGCCCGGCGTTCGGCCACGATCTCGTCGACGACAAGATGCATATCGGCCAGAGCCCGGTTGAATTTGAGGTTGCCCGGCAGCGGAAGCCGGTAGAGCGGTCCCGCCGGGATCACCATGCGCCGGTACATCCCGAGGAACACCGTGGCGAGCGCGGCGCACAGTCGTTCGGCGCGCTCGTCCATGTAGTCGCCGCGCAGCAGACAGCGGGCCGCGATGCGCACGGCGACCCGAAAGGACTCGGCAGTGGTGTCGATGACCTCGCCGGGCTGCCAGCGCCGGGCGAACGCCTGCGCCTCCTCCTCCATGATCGGCCCGTACTCGGGGAGGACGTCCAGCCTGAACGCGGGCTGGATGGTGCGCCGTTGACGCCGGTGGGTGGGCCCGTTGGCGGTGGCCACGCCCTGCTTGCCGAGCAGCCCTTCGAGGGACTCCCACAGCGGGCCGCCGATGATGTAGTCCGGGTTGAGGGCGAGTTCCCCGACCAGTTCCGGGGCGGTGGCGGCGTACACCGTCTTGGGGCCGAGTTTCAGCCGTACGACGTCGCCGTGGTCGCGGAGCCGGGCGAAGTAGCCCAGGGGGTCGCGGACGAGCTGCCAGCCGTGGCCCAGGAGCGGGACACCGCCGCCGGCGAAGGGCGGATCGGGCAGCTCCCCGGTGGCCGGGGACACGGGGCGTACTGATTCGACGGTCATTTCTCACCTGCCGCTTCGTTGTTGACGTACGGGGGTGTGGAGCGGTCGTCCCAGTTGTCGACCATGTAACGGCCGGACTCGTGGTGGAACCAGTAGACGGAACTGAACCAGTTCCGCATATTGTCGAGACAGGCGCTCAGGGCCCTGCTCGTTTCCTTTCCTCGCACGCTGCCGTCGTCGAGTGACGCGGCGAGACGGCGCACTTCCTTTTCCACCGCGAGGAATTCGAGAACGGTCCCCTCGACCCGCCTCCTGACTTCCGCGATGGCCTCCTCAAGTGTCAGCCCCTCGTGCCGAATGAGACTGATCCCGAGATTGTGCACCTCGTCCCCCGCGATCTCCTTCGGGAGCGAGCAGAGATCGTTGTACCAGGCGGCGAATTCCTGGCTCAGGAGAGCCGCCCGGCGGAATGCGGAGTTCTTCCTCACCATGCTGGGGAGTTCGCATCCCGCGCTCGGTTCCAGGAGGTCGGTCCAGATCCAGTGCGCGAAGGTGAGCCGCCGTAGTTCGAGGTATTCCTCGACTTTCGGCACCGTTCCGTTTGTACGGTTGCGGAATTCTCGGTCGTACGCGTCTATCACCGCGTGGAAGTGCCGCGCGAAGCGGGCGTTCCACCTCCTGCCCAGGAACGAGTACAGCCGCAGCACACTGTCCGCGAACCCCGCGACCAGCGGATCCGGGTGGTGGAGATAGAGCCCGGGTGCGTCCAGCGCGGAGTGGAGCAGGTCCTTGAGTTGCCGCCAGGCGGCGGGCCGGCCGTGCACGATGTCACGGTCATGGCGGTCGTCCCAGACGAAGAACCAGGCGCTGTAGTCCGCTATCGCCTGGAGTACGTCGTCCGGGGCGCCGAGGTAGTACCCGGCCATGAGGTCGGTGTAGCAAAGGCCGTCGGCATATTCTGCGACCTTGTCCGGCGGCATGAGGCGTTTTTCCAGCAACCAGGCCCTGGTCTTCTCCTGCAGTCGGGGCCAATACGGGTGCAGTCGCCGGGGAAACGCCGCCTCGATCACCGGTAAGGCCAGTGACGGTGGGATCGCTACCGCTGGTGTCGCCGGTGAGGTGCTGTGTGGGAAAGCAGGCACGAACAAACCCCTCTCAGCCGCGAGTTGACGCAACACCCCTCCCGCTGTGCCGGGCGTGCGCCGTTGCGTATCCCCGCACTTCCCATTCAGCACCACAACTGACCGTTCTGGGAACGCATTTGCTCCCTTCACTACCCCAAGCTGCCGAGATTCGCCGCTCACTTGACTGGTTACGGATCACGGTATGCGCACTTGAGTCCAGGTTTCGATCGAACGTGCGACGGACACGCGAACGGCTCCTGGTCAGGGATCGTTCCGACCAGGAGCCGTTCGCGTGTACGCCTGCCTCAGGCGTTGTCAGAAGTTGTCAGTCGTTCGCGACCACGGGGTACCGGGGCTCGTTCTCGGCCATCTGCCGCAGGGCGTCCTTGCGCTCGCGCTTGGAGAGCCGGTCGATGTACAGGTATCCGTACAGGTGATCGGTCTCGTGCTGCAGACAGCGCGCGAAGTAGCCGGTGCCCCGCACCTTGATGGGGTTGCCCTTCTCGTCCTGCCCGGTCACCTCGGCGTAGTCCGGCCGGGCGAGCGGCGCGTACGCGGTCGGCACGGAGAGGCAGCCCTCGTTGCTGTCGTCCAGCCGACGCCGGTCGGCGGGCAGTTCCACCAGCTTCGGGTTGCAGATCACGCCGGTGTGCCGGGCGCCGTCGTCGTCGGGGCAGTCGTAGATGAAGACCTTCAGGTCGACGCCGACCTGGTTGGCGGCCAGACCCACGCCCTCGGCGGTGCGCTGGCTGGCGAACATGTCCGCGACCAGCTGGTCCAGCTCCGCGCCGAACTCGGTGACGTCCTGGCACTCCTTGTGCAGCACCGGGTTGCCGACGACCGTGATGGGCCGCGAGGTCCCGCGCTCACGCCAGGCCGCCTCACGCTCCTCGCCGTCCTCGGTGTCGACGACGAAACCCTCGTCGTCCACGGGGAGCACGCCCGCGTGCTGCTGATCGGTGTCCTGCTGCGCCATGACCGACGATGCCTTCCTCAAACAAGCGGGGGGAGAGTTGCTGATACAGGGTACGGGGAACAGGTGATGGGGGCCGCCCCGCAGGGGCGCCCCCAAAGGGGCGCGGGGAACTGCGCGACAAGCCACAACGGACCCGCAGTCGGCAAGGGCCCTAACAAACCTCTTCCAGATCCCGCCAGTCCCGAGTATCCGGACTGTCAGCAACCCACCCGTCCAACAGCCCCCTCACCAAGGAGGCCGGGGCCGCAAGGCCACACTCCCGCTCAGGCGCCCAGAACTGCCCGTCCGTACGGTGCCCCAGCGGCCCGGGATGCCCCGGCTCACTGTGATCGTGCGGATCGAGATGCTCACCGTCACCCTCGTCGGACGGCATCCGTGACTCCGAGCACATCCGGCACAGCAACCGCACCGACGACGACCAGTCCTCCGCGGCGAACCCCGCGTCGGACGCCAGCCGCTCCAGGGCGTCCCGGTCGTCCTCGGCGGCGGCCTCCAGGAGGACCACCCAGGTGGGCACGGGCGAGGGCGCCCACAGCTCGATCTCGTCGAAGACGGGGTAGGAGTGCCCGGCCGCGGTGGTCCGCTCCCCGTGGGGCACCCCGTCGTGCAGCACGACCTCGCCCCAGCGTCGCCCGGAGGACGGCAGCGGAATCGACAGCACCTCGACGCGCGCGGGGTCGAGCCGCCGCCCCCACACGACCTCGGCCTCGCCCTCCGGCGACAGCCGTACGGCCGCGCTGCCCAGGTCCATCCCGGCGGGCTCACCGGCGGCGGCGGCGCCCCCGGGCACCCGCAGCCCGTACGCCTGCCAGGCCCGACGGGCCAGCGGCCAGTCCTGGAGAGCGGTGGCCGCGATGCCCACGTTCCACCAGTCGGGGGCCCCGGTCTCCCGGTCGAGCAGGGCGATGGCGCGCAGACCGGCCGCCCTCGCCTGCTCCCAGTCGTGCCGGAACTTGTGGAGCAGGGCGAGATTGAACCAGGACTCGGACAGCCAGGGTTCCAGATCGGCGGCACGTGTCAGCAACGCTCCCGCGTCCTCGTACCGCCCGTCGCCGATCAGCGTGAACGCGCGGTCGGTGGCCTGCCGCCATGAGGCGGAGGGCCGGTGCCGCCCCTTGCCGAAGATCCTCACGATTCCCGCCTGCCAGTGCCGTGGAGTGGGCCGGCTTCTGCCCCCGTACAGCCTCTCCCTCGCATCCAACCACGGACCGCTGGAGGGGCGCTCATTACCCATGGGTTACCCAACCGAGGGCAGCGTAAGACCGTCCACCCCTCTCCCACCACCACCTTCACCCGATGCGCTCCCGGACGACTCCACCATTTCTGGCGAGTACCCGCGCGAGGGATTCCACCACCTCGGGCTGGTAGTCCCGGCCCGTGCCGAGCCGCAGCTCCTCCAGCGCGCGCAGCGGGCCGCCCGCTCCGGCGTCCCGCACCTTCTCGTCGTAGGCGTTGACGGCCCGCACGATACGCGCGGACACGGGCTGTTCCCGGTACGGATCGGCCTGCCGTTCCACGACCACGGCGACGGCCGCGGCCACCCCCGTCTGCCGTACGACGGCCCCGCCGAGCAGCGCGATCCGGCGCTGTTCCGCCACGGGGAGTACGGCCGTGGCGCCGGCCGGTACCGGGTCGACGAGGCTGAGTTGCCCGATGTCGTGCATGAGGGCCGCGTACTCCAGCACGGTCAGTTCCGGCTCGGACAGCCCCAGCTCCCGGCCCACCGCCCCGCTGAGCACCGCGACGCGCCGGGCGTGCCCGGCCGGTGTGTACCCGGCGATCTCGGTGGCGCGGGCCAGGGAGGCGATGGTCTGCCGGTAGGTGGCCCGCACGGCCGCGTACCGCCGGAAGGCGAACTGTGTGAGCAGCAGCGGCAGCGAGAAGACGGGCAGCGCCCAGAGTCCGACGACGGCGACGGCGAGCGCCATGACGACCCCGGTGGCACACACGGCCGTCCCGATGCCCAGCGTGGCCCGCAGCTCGTCCCGCAGCAGCGGGCCGAAGGGCCAGCCGGTGCGCGCGTGCGCGAGCGCGGCGGCGAGAACGGCGTCGCAGAGCGCGGTGAGCACGAGCAGCGCGACGAGCAGGAGGGCGTAGGCGGAGCCGCCCCAGGCCTCGAACACGCCCTGGTTGTAGAGGGGTTGGAAGCAGATGGCGGCGAAGCCCGCGGTGAGCACCCGGCGGGCGAGATGGTCGGTGGTCGGCCCCTGTCCCCGCGCGACGTGCGGCACACAGCCGACGAGGGTGGCCGCGACGACGACGGTGACGACCTGGAGCGCGCCGTGGTGGGTGGCCCGTCCCGCGTCCTCCCCGAGCAGCGCGTACGACAGGGCCCCGGCCGCGGCGAGCGGCGCCGCCTCCCGCGACTCGGGCCCGCTCCAGCGGGTCAGCTCCCCCGCGACGACGAGCAGCCCGAAGGAGAGCGCGACGGCCCGTTCGTCGAGCCCGGACCAGAGGGTGTGGGCGAGGGAGACGGCGGCGAGGAGCGCGGCGGCGGCACGGACGAGGGCCCTCATCGCACCCTGCCTTCGCTGCCGACCTGGCCGGGGATGCCGTCGGGGTGGGTGGTGGGCCCGTCGGAAGGCGCGTTGGAGGGTCGACTGGTAATCGGACCGGAAACAGGTGGGGTGGGTGGGAAATCACAAGGGGACTGGACCGAGTCTGCTGTGACCGCCGGATGCCACCCACCCCGCCGCTCCAGCCCCCTCACCAACGCCCCCACCATCACCGGATCGAACTGCGTCCCCGCGCACCGTTCGAGCTCAGCGAGAGCGACCCCCACAGGTCGCGCCCTGCTGTACGACCGCGTGGACGTCATCGCGTCGAACGCGTCCGCGACGGCGACCACCCTCGCGAACTCCGGGATCTGGCTGCCGACCAGCCCGTAGGGGTACCCGCTCCCGTCCAGCCGTTCGTGGTGGTGCAGGATCGCCGACCGGGCCTCCCCGAGGAAGCCGATCCCCCGGACCATCTCGTGGCCGTACTCCGGGTGCAGCTCGATCACCCGCCTCTCCTCCGGGGTCAGCGGCCCGTCCTTGCGCAGCAGCCTCGTGGGAACGCCCAGCTTGCCGACGTCGTGCAGGATCCCGGCGAACCGCAGCACCTCCACCCGCTCGTCGTCCATGCCCAGTTCCCGCGCGATCACCATCGACGCCTGTCCGACCCGCTCGCTGTGCCCGCGCGTGTACCCGTCCTTGATGTCGACGGCCTGCACGAGCGCCCTGATCGTGGCCTGATGTGCCGCCCGCTCCCGGTGGTACTGCGCGAAGACCCACCACGACACCCACATCGGGAGCAGCACGAGCAGCGCGGCGAGCGGCCCGTACGGGCTGCGCCACAGGACGGCCATCATCAGCCCGGCGAGCCCGTGCACCCCGACCGGTACCAGGGACCGTACGAACAGCCCCCGCCAGGCCAGCCGTACCGGCACCCGTTCGGCGAGCGCCAGGATGCCTCCGTCGAGCAGGGCCAGGACCAGGCAGAACGCGACGACGGCCGCCCCTGCGGCGGCCAGGGCGTACGGGAAGTAGGACGAGACGACCGTGTCGGGGCCGCCGAGCGACCAGTGCACCCGCGAGGCCGTCCAGGCGCCGATCCCGAGCTGTCCGGCCCGCCAGAGCCGACGCGGCCAGGGCGTCCGTTCCGCGCCCCGCACGAGCAGCGCGCCCGGCAGCGGCACGAGGGCGGCAGCGGCGGGCGGCAGCAGGAAGGCGCCGGCGAGCAGGACGGGCGTGTGCCACCTGGGTGGTCCGCCGCCGGTGCCACCGGGGCCGACGGCGCCCGGCCCCTCGTACCCCGGCCCCCCGCCGAACCGGCCGACCGCGAGCTGCTCGCACGCGGCGCACAGCGCGGCGAACAGCGCCACGGCGCCCCAGGGGGCATGCGCGTACCCGACGGGCGCCGCGCAGAGGACGGCCCCGACGGCAACGGCGACGACGTAGACACGCGCCCACGGCGTGATCGACCGCATGGCGTTCCCTCCCCCCGTGTCCCGGACCGGCGCCGATCGGGCGTTCGGCGCGAGCCTGTCCAGGCTCCGGGACATGGAGGATAGGGCGGCCGTCAGCGGCCGTACGGAGGCATTGGGCGAATCTCAGGCCTCAGAAGCCGCAGATTAGCCCGTTAGAGGGAAGCGGGCGTATCAGACGTAACCGGCGGCGGGGCCGCGCGGCTTCCGTCTCAGTACGCCACGTCGGCCGCCAGGACCTTGGCCAGGTCCTCGACCGTCGCCGGGGACTCACGCTGGAACGCGGCGATGTCCAGCCCGTCGTCGCCCACGACGGTCAGCAGGGCGCGTTCCCCGACGGCCAGCACGATCACGTGCCCGGAGCCGCACCGGGCGACCACCTCGCGCAGGGCCCCGACCTTCGCCTGCTCGGCGATACGGCGGCTCACCCCGAGCGTCGCGGCGGCGAGCGCGGCGACCGACTCCGGGTGCACGGAGTCCGCGTCGGCCACGACGAGAAGCCCGTCGACCGTGGACAGGACGCTCTCGGAGACTCCCATCACCCGCTCCCGCAACGAGGTCAGGATGTCGGTCAGCCGGGAGGACTGGGACGCCTCGGAAACCTGGTCGGACCGGGGGTCGTCGCTCAGGGGATTCCGGGGGCTCGGAGGGCTCGGAGGGCTCGGAGGACTCAGGGGACCCATGGGACGTACTCCTTGCGATCAGTCGGGCTCAGGAAGAGCGCGCAACGCGTGGCGGACCCGCCGCAGCGTCTCGACAGAGGGTTGGTCGGCGGCCAGTTCTTCGGCCGTGGGGCCCAGCAGGGCGGGGTTTGCCGCACCCCGTACAGGAAGCGGCTTCCGTACGGGCAGAGGGGGTGTACTCACCCCTTGGTCGTCGTGATCCTGGTCCGCGCTCGCCGACGCGTTTCCCTCGTCGTTCGCATCGCCGTTCGCATCGCCGCTCGCCTTGCCGATTCTCTCGCCGCTTCCCTCTTCGTTCCCGTCGGCGCATCGGTCGGTGCTTTCGTCAGCACGTCGGTCGGTGCCTGGGTCATCTCTTCCATCGTCCGCACTCACTTCCCCCCTTTCTCTCCGCCACGAGGCATCCGCCTCGGCAGCGGCTCGGTTCTCGACGGCACCGGCGGCGGGCCCGCGACCCGCGTACGGCCGGGAGCGACACGTGGCGCCGTGCTCGGCCGGCCGCCGGGGACGGTCGGGGGCTCCCAGCGGAGCAACCCGTACGACTCCATGCGGATCAGGTCCAGCATCACGGCGTACAGTCCGCGTCCCAGCGCGAAGGCGAGGTCACGGGCCGTACGGCGCCCGTTGACCTGGTTCAGGATGTTCTCGTGCCGGCCGGACAGCGGCCCCTCCACAACCCCCGTACCGGGTACGGGCCGCACCCGGGCCAGTTCGCCCGGAGGTCCCCACAGACGGATGAGCAGCGCGATCCGCCGCGTGGTCTCGTCGGTCAACTGGCGTGGTTCCACGCCCGGTCGGGCGAGGAGCGCGGGCTCCGGGTCGCTCAGCTCCCAACTGCCGGGCGCGCCCAGCGACATGGCGAAGGCCGCGTCGAACACGGCTGCCGTGCAGATGACTTCGAGCTCGGCGGCGCCCACCAGCTTGTCGGCGACCAGGCGTTCACCGAGCAGTTCCGCGTCGCGCTGTGCGGCGCACGCGGCGAGCCAGTCCTCGTCGCCGATCCGGCCCGAGGTCAGCAGTGCCGAGGTGGCGGTCGGCGCCCCCGGTGTCTCGATCGCGCCCAACAGACCGTCGCGCAGGTGGAGCGTGCCGCCCGGGGTGCCCGCGACCCGTACCGTGCCGCTGAACCCCTCCTCGCGCAGCCCCAGCAGGAGCGCGGGCAGATTGCGCGCGGCGGACGCCCTCATGCGCTCACCCGCGCATCCGTGCCGGTCGTAGGGGTGGGACCGGATCTACCGACCGGGTCCGTCATGCCAGCACCTCGCCGGCCAGGTCACCCAGGCTGCGCGCGGCGAGCGCGAGGTTGACCCGCTGCCGGTCGAGTCCGGCCGTCAGCAGCAGCGGATCGCCGGCCGGGCGGCCCACCGTCAGCAGGACCTGATGGCGGCGCACGCTGGTCGTGACGACGCTCTCCAGCTCACCCTCGGCGCCCGCCCGGCCCAGCCGTTCGGCCACGAGGGCGGCGAACTCGGAGCTGTCCGAACCGTCCCCGGCCTCGGCGGTGTCCCCCGCCACGCCGTACGTGAGACCGGTGACCGCGTCGACGAGGGCGACCCCGGTGACGCCGGGGGAGTCGAGGAACCGGGCCAGCGAACCCTCAACTGCCGTCGACATTTCGCCATTCCCCCTTCACGTACGACCGCTGCGCAGTACTTTGAGCGACAACTTTCGTATCACACACCAAAGTTGATGTTTTAAGACCCGAAAGTCGCTTGGGTCCGATCGTAGTTGCACAGACAGCGACCGGTCAGCGTCACTGAGGAATTGGGGCAGCAGAATGAACATCGAGACAGCGCTCAAGGAAGCCATGACCGTGGACGGCGCGCTCGGAGTGGCGATCGTCGACTACGACAGCGGCATGTCGCTCGGCACCCTCGGCGGCGGCCCGGCCCTGGACCTGGAGCTCGCGGCGGCGGGCAACACCGAGGTCGTACGGGCGAAGATGCGCACGCTGGCCTCGCTGGACATGAACGACAGCATCGAGGACATCCTGATCACGCTGGGCAGGCAGTACCACCTGATCCGCCCGCTGGCCAGCAGCAAGGGAGCGCTCTTCATGTACGTCGCGCTCGACCGGTCACGCAGCAACCTGGCGCTGGCCCGGCACAGCCTGAAGAAGATCGAGAGCGGCCTGGACATCTGAGGTCCCGGCCTCGAAGCGGCTGAAAAACGGCGATCGGCCCCGCCTCAGCGGGGCCGATCGGCGTCCTGCGATGTCAGCCCTCGGCAGCCACGTCGTGGTCGGGCACGGCCTGCCCGGAGCGGATCATGTCGAGCCGCCCCATCACCTTGGCACGCAGGTCGGTCGGCACGTCGTCCTGGCCGCAGCAGCGCTTGACGAGCTTCTTCACCGCCTGTTCGAGCCCGTACTTCTCCAGGCACGGAGAGCACTCGTCGAAGTGGACCTCGAACTTGGTGCAGTCCGAGTCCGGCATCTCCCGGTCGAGGAACTCGTAGAGATGATCGAGTACTTCACTGCAGTCCGTCTCGTGCGGCTCTCCGCAGCTCATGAGCCCGAACCTTTCGCTTCGTTCGACTCTCCGGCACCGGCCGGGACCAGGCCACGGTCACGCGCGTAGTCCTCCAGCATCCCGCGCAGCTGGCGACGGCCGCGGTGCAGCCGGGACATCACAGTGCCGATGGGTGTCCCCATGATGTCCGCGATCTCCTTGTACGCAAAGCCCTCGACGTCCGCGAGATAGACCGCGATCCGGAACTCCTCCGGAATGGCCTGCAGCGCTTCCTTGACGTCCGAGTCGGGCAGGTGGTCGAGCGCCTGCGCCTCGGCGGAGCGCAGACCGGTCGACATGTGCGACTCGGCACGCGCGAGCTGCCAGTCCTCGATCTCCTCGGCAGCACTGCGCTGGGGCTCGCGCTGCTTCTTGCGGTACGAGTTGATGAACGTGTTCGTGAGAATCCGGTACAGCCACGCCTTGAGGTTGGTGCCCTCACGGAACTGGTGGAAGGACGCGTACGCCTTGGCGTACGTCTCCTGCACCAGGTCCTCGGCGTCGGCCGGATTGCGTGTCATGCGCAGCGCGGCCGAGTACATCTGGTCGAGGAATTCGAGCGCGTCCCGCTCGAAGCGCGCGCTGCGCTCCGCGGTCGACTCACTCCTGCCCGGGCCCTCGGGCTGCTCCGCCTGACCGTGTTCGGTCCCCGCGTCGGTCCCAGTGACCGGACCCACCTCCTCAAACGATGTGATGGGACCGAAACCGATCCCACTCGAATCGGAGGATAGACGACCTGCGGTCGGGAGAGGATGAACATCGCGTCCGCCCGCCGCCCGGACAGGGGCGGTCTTCGACGCGCGCAGCACCGTCCAGTCCAGGTCAGCGCTGCTGCGGCGATTCGGGCAGATGGTCGAACCCATGCGGCGGACTTCCTCTCGTACGAACGGTCACCCCACGTTCGTGGCGTCTGATCCGCACAACAGTCACCCACCGCCCGGCATTCCCGGCTCTCACCCCGACTACGGCGCGAGTGACGCGATCCACTCCACGACCCGGCCGGTGATCACCGCCATCGTCTCGTCCTGCCCGACGGGTGCCCGTTTCGGCACGGCGAAGCCGTGGTCGCCGTAGGGCACCTCCACCAACTCGTGCTCCCCCGGCGGGAACTCGGCCGGTTTCCCGAACGGATCGTTGCCGCCCTGGACGACGAGGGTGGGCACCCCGGCCCCGAGCAGCTCGCCGGCCCGGGACCTGTCGGGCCTGCCCGGAGGGTGCAGCGGGAAGGAGAGCGCGAGCACGGCCACCGCGCCCAGTTCCCCGGCCGTACGACAGGCCACGCGGGCTCCGGCACTGCGCCCGCCCGCGATCACCGGCAGCCCGGGCCTCACGAGCGCGGGCCAGATTCCCCGCCACCCCACGTCCAGGGTCTTCGGCGCGGGCGCCAGCTTCCTTCCGGCCACCCGCCAGGGCTGCTCGACGAGCGCCACCGTGACGCCGTGCGCGGGCAGCTCCCCGGCGAGCGCCTGGAGATCCCGGGCCTCGATGCCCCCACCGGCACCATGGCTGACAGCCAGGACGAGCCGGGGCCGCGGGGCGGGACGCCAGGTGACACGGGCGGTGCCCGCGTCGGTCTCCACTGTCTCGACTGCTTCGGGGATGTTCTCGGTGCTCACGTCAGAAGAGTGTGCCCTCCTCGGGCCCCTCCAGCTCGGTCAGCAGCTCCGGTCCGTTGTTGCGGACGTTGCTGACGGCCGTGGAGACGGGGTAGGCGCGCAGCAGTCCGGCGGGCGGCGGCGCGAGCAGCTCGCGCAGGTCGTCCACATCGGTACGGGCCGGGTCGAGCCAGGCGTCCCAGTGGTCCGGGGTGAGCATCAGGGGCATCCGGGGGTGGATGTCGGCCAGGGCGCGCGGGCCATCCGCGGGGGCTGCCGCGAGCGGGGAGGTCTCGGCCTCGGTGGTGATGACCGAGCAGGTCACCCACCAGGCCAGCGGGTGTTCGTCGGGCAGGGTGCGGTCCCGCCAGAACTCGTACAGGCCCGCCATCGCGAAGACCGAACCGTCGGCGGGCGTCACGAAGTACGGCTGCTTGCGCGGTCGCTTCTTCCTGCCCTCGACCTCCAGCTCGCGCTCGCCCGCGGCGGTGACCCACTCGTAGTAGCCGTCGGCGGGCAGGATGCAGCGCCGGGTGGTGAAGGCGCGACGGTACGAGGGCTTCTCGTGAACGGTCTCCGCGCGCGCGTTGATCATGCGGGCGCCGCCCTCGGGCGTCTTGGCCCAGGACGGGACCAGGCCCCACTTGAGCTTCCGCAGCTGCCGCACCGGTTTCGGGTCCTCGGCATCCTTGAGGGGACGGTCGAGGACCGCGTAGACCTCTTTGGTCGGGGCCACGTTGTAGTCAGGGGCGAGTGTCTCCTCGGGCTCCCACCGCTCGACCTCGAAGACCCCCGCGAGATCCTCGGGCGCCCGACTCGCCGCATACCGTCCGCACATCCCCAACCACCCCTCCGACCTGCGGAAACCGCATCTGGCCGCGTCAGTCGCCACCGGTCAGTGCGGTGCGCGGTCACTGAGCGCGGTCGTGACGAACCAGTCTCGCAGGTCGCTCCCGCCCGTTCACGGCCGCCAGGAACGATCGGTGTCGCCACGGCGTCTCAGCCAGTGCCCGTACAGACGTGCCACACTGCCTGATTCGACGCGACGCTAGGGAGCATCCGCAGACAATGACCAGCACCGCATCCACCTCGCTGGCCGGCCTCTGGGACGAGATATTCGGCAGCCAGCCCGACCCCGACCTGTGGGTGGTGATCGCGACCATGGTGGCCGCGCTCGCCGTGATCGTCCCGCATCCCCTGTGGCGCCTGTCGCGCAACGCGATCACCATCGCGCACGAGGGCGGGCACGGGCTGGTCGCGCTGCTGACCGGCCGCACCCTCACCGGCATCCGGCTGCACTCCGACACCAGCGGCCTCACGGTCAGCCGGGGCAAGCCGCACGGCCTCGGCATGATCCTCACGGCCGCCTTCGGCTACACCGCTCCCCCGCTGCTCGGCCTCGGCGGCGCCGCGCTCCTCGCCGCCGGCCACATCACGGCCCTCCTGTGGCTGGCCACGGTGCTGCTGGTGGCGATGCTGGTGATGATCCGCAACGCGTACGGCGCCCTCACCGTGTTCGTCACCGGCGGCACCTTCGTGGTGGTGTCGTGGCTCGCCGGCCCCCAGATCCAGGCGGCGTTCGCCTACGCGGTGGTGTGGTTCCTGCTCCTGGGCGGAGTCCGCCCGGCCTTCGAACTCCAGGCCAAGCGCCGCAGGGGCGGAGCGGGCGACTCGGACGCGGACCAGCTGTCCCGCCTCACACACGTCCCGGCCGGGTTGTGGCTCTTCCTCTTCCACGCGGTGAGCCTGTGCTCGCTGATAGGCGGGGGACGCTGGCTCCTGGAGGTATGACGCGCCCCGCAGGGGCAGCGTCGAGGGGCGCGGGGAACTGCGCGACCAGCCACAACGGCGCCGCACCCGAAGAAGAACCGCCCACTAAAGTGAACCTATGGCCCCGAACCCCGCAGACACCCCCCTCTGGCCCGCCCCGCACGCGACCGGAGCCGTCGACGCGACGGTCCACGTGCCCGGGTCCAAGTCCGTCACCAACCGCGCCCTCATCCTCGCCGCCCTCGCCTCGGAGCCCGGCTGGCTGCGCCGCCCCCTCCGTTCCCGCGACACCCTCCTGATGGCGGGCGCCCTGCGCACGATGGGCGTCGGCATCGAGGAGACGGTGTCGTCGAGTTCCTCCGGCGCGGCAGGCCCGGGCGACCCCGACGGTTCCGGTGAGGCCTGGCGCGTGATCCCCTCCGGTCTGCAAGGCCCCGCCACCGTCGACGTCGGCAACGCCGGCACCGTGATGCGCTTCCTGCCCCCGGTCGCCGCCCTCGCGGACGGGCCCATCCGTTTCGACGGCGACCCGCGTTCGTACGAGCGTCCGCTGCACGGCGTGATCGACGGCCTGCGCGCCCTCGGCGCCCGTATCGACGACGACGGCCGCGGCGCGCTCCCGCTGACGGTGCACGGCAGCGGCGCCCTGGACGGCGGCCCGGTCTCGATCGACGCGTCCTCGTCGTCGCAGTTCGTCAGCGCCCTGCTCCTCTCCGCGCCGCGCTTCAACCAGGGCGTGGAGGTCCGCCACACCGGCGCGACCCTGCCCTCGCTCCCGCACATCCGGATGACCGTCGACATGCTGCGCGCGGTCGGCGCCCAGGTGGACACCCCCGAGTCGGGCGGCGAGCCGAACGTCTGGCGGGTGACGCCGGGCGCGCTGCTCGGCCGGGACCTCACCGTCGAGCCGGACCTCTCCAACGCCCAGCCGTTCCTGGCGGCGGCCCTGGTCACCGGCGGCAGGGTGACGATCCCGGACTGGCCGGCCCGCACCACGCAGCCCGGCGACCGGCTCCGCGAGATCTTCACGGAGATGGGCGGTTCCTGCGAACTCACCGAGTACGGACTGGAGTTCACGGGCTCCGGGTCGATCCACGGCATCGACGTGGACCTGAGCGAGGTCGGCGAGCTGACCCCGGGCATCGCGGCGGTCGCGGCCCTCGCCGACTCGCCCTCCACCCTCACCGGGGTGGCCCATCTGCGCCTCCACGAGACGGACCGCCTGGCGGCCCTGACCAAGGAGATCAACGAACTCGGCGGCGACGTGACCGAGACGGCCGACGGCCTGCACATCCGCCCGCGCACCCTGCACGGCGGCACCTTCCACACGTACGAGGACCACCGAATGGCGACGGCCGGCGCGATCATCGGTCTGGCGGTGGAGGGCGTACGGATCGAGAACGTGGCGACGACGGCGAAGACCCTCCCGGACTTCCCCGATCTGTGGGCCGGAATGCTCGGGAACTGACGGGCGGACCGGAATCATGCGCCGCTACGGCAAGAACACCGACGAGGACGACATCCGCTCCCGCCCGAACCCCAAGGGCAACCGACCCCGTACGAACATCCGCCCGAAGCACGAGGACGCGGCCGACGGCATGGTCCTCACCGTCGACCGGGGCCGGCTGACCGTCCTGGTCGACGACCGGATCGTCATGGCGATGAAGGCCCGTGAACTGGGCCGCAAGGCCGCGGTGGTCGGCGACCACGTGTCCGTCATCGGCGACCTCTCCGGCAAGAAGGACACCCTGGCCCGTATCGTCCGCATCGGGGCGCGCACCTCGCTCCTGCGCCGCACGGCGGACGACGACGACCCGTACGAGCGGGTGGTCGTGGCCAACGCCGACCAACTGGCCATCGTCACAGCGCTGGCCGACCCGGAACCCCGCCCCCGTCTCATCGACCGCTGCCTGGTGGCGGCGTACGCCGGCGGCCTGACCCCGCTCCTGGTCCTGACCAAGTCGGACCTGGCCCCGCCCGACAAGCTCCTGGAGCTGTACGGCGCCCTGGACATCCCGTACGTGGTCACGAGCCGCCAGGAGCTGGAGAGCGGGGCCGCCGTGGCCCGCGTGCGCGAGCAACTGGACGGCAAGATCACGGCCTTCGTCGGCCACTCGGGCGTCGGCAAGACGACCCTGGTCAACGCCCTGGTGTCCAACGACCAGCGGCGCTCGACGGGAATCGTCAACGCGGTGACGGGCCGGGGCCGGCACACCACCACCTCCGCCCTCGCCCTCCCCCTCTCGGGCGACGCGGGCTGGGTGGTCGACACCCCGGGCGTACGTTCGTTCGGGCTGCACCATGTCGACCCGTCCCTCGTGATCCACGCCTTCCCGGACCTGGAACCGGGTACGGAGGGCTGCCCGCGCGCGTGCAGTCACGACGAGCCCGACTGCGCGCTGGACGAGTGGGTGGAGAAGGGGCACGCCGACCCGGCGCGGCTCTACTCCCTGCGGCGGCTGCTGTCGACGAGGGAGCGAACAGAGGGCGACTGACCTCCGCGTTGTTTGGCCGCTACGAGAGCCGGTAAGTGCATAATCGCACCGAGCCGGATCCGAGCGTGACGAAGCGGTCGACGTGGTACACGGGAGGACAAGACATGGCGTGGCTGCTGGTCGTTGTGGCGGGACTCCTGGAAACCGGCTTCGCCGTCTGTCTGAAGCTGTCCCACGGCTTCACCCGTCTGTGGCCGACGGTCGCCTTCTGCGTCTTCGCCCTCGGCAGCTTCGGCCTGCTGACGCTCTCCCTGAAGAAGCTCGACGTGGGCCCGGCGTACGCGGTGTGGACCGGCATCGGCGCGGCGGGCACCACGATCTACGGGATGGTCTTCCTCGACGACCTGGTGTCCGTCCTGAAGATCGTCTCGATCAGCCTGGTGATCATCGGCGTGATCGGCCTGCAGTTGTCGGGCTCCTCCCACTGACCGAAACCGCCCGCACCCGCCCCTCAGCCGCTTCCACAGTCACTTCCACACAGCGTCGTCCGAGGGCTGTAACACGCTCCCCACGAGGTCGGCGACACCACCCTCCCCCGGGGGCGCGGCGACGCAGGACAGGGCGAGCCTGACGGCCAGTTCGCAGGTACGGGACATCTCGGCGACGTCCGACTTGGCCGCGCCGGCGCCGGACAGCACGGTCACGGCCCGGTCCCGGACGAGCGCCACGAAGTCACCGGGCGAGGGCAGCGGCCCGTCGGCCCGCCGCTGCGCGGGCACCGTGGCGGCGGACGGCACGGCGGACAGCGTCGGCGAGGGCAGCCGTTCGCTCCAGCAGCCGGTCAGCAGGGCCCGCACCAGGACGCTGTCGCGGGCGGCCGACGCGGTCCACTCGGCGGCTGCGGTGAGTCGTTCCCGCGCTCCGGAACCCGGTTCGGCGGGCCCGGTCAGCGTCCGCTCGACGCCCGCGAGGTAGGCATCGGCCTCCCTGCGGACGAGGGCCCGGGCGAGCCCCTCCTTGCTGCCGAACTCGTTGTACAGCGTCTGCCGGGACACTCCGGCCGTCACCGCGACGTCGACCATGCGTACGGCGGACCACGGTCGACGCGCGAGCGCCGTGTATGCGGCGTCCAGCAAGGAATCCCGCGCTGCAGGCATGATCCGCCTCCCAGGGCCGAGCGGCTCTGGGCCCAGGTTTGACGCGCACGGGGTCACTGTCAAGGGTGCGCGACGGCACCGGGAGGCGCGTATCGACATTCGCACCCCCGAGCCGCCGACGTCGCCGGCACCGGTCAACCGCGGCCAATCACACCCACCGCCCCCTGTAGCCCCGCGACAGCCTCGAAAGATACGGTTCGCCTATGCCCGACTATCTCGATGACCTGCGCCTTGCCCACGTCCTCGCGGACGCCGCCGACGCCACGACGATGGGCCGGTTCAAGGCACTCGACCTCAAGGTCGAGACGAAGCCGGACATGACGCCGGTCAGCGAGGCGGACAAGTCGGCCGAGGAACTGATCCGGGGCCAGTTGCAGCGCGCCCGCCCGCGCGACGCGATCCTCGGCGAGGAGTACGGCGTCGAGGGCACCGGGCCCCGCCGCTGGGTGATCGACCCGATCGACGGCACCAAGAACTACGTTCGCGGGGTGCCCGTCTGGGCCACGCTGATCTCCCTGATGGAGGCGGGTGAGGGCGGCTTCCAGCCGGTGGTCGGCCTGGTCTCCGCCCCCGCCCTGGGCCGCCGCTGGTGGGCGGCGAAGGGCCACGGCGCCTTCACCGGCCGCAGTCTCTCCTCGTCGTCCCGGCTGCGCGTCTCGAACGTCTCGAAGATGACGGACGCGTCGTTCGCGTACTCGTCCCTCACCGGCTGGGAGGACCGAGGCGTGCTGGGCGGCTTCCTCGACCTGACCCGCGAGGTGTGGCGCACGCGCGCGTACGGCGACTTCTGGCCGTACATGATGGTCGCCGAGGGCTCGATCGACATCTGCGCCGAGCCTGAGCTGTCCCTGTGGGACATGGCGGCCAACGCGATCATCGTCACGGAGGCCGGCGGCACGTTCACCGGCCTCGACGGCCGCCCGGGCCCGCACAGCGGAGACGCGGCGGCGTCCAACGGCCACCTTCACGACGAGATGCTGGGTTACCTGAACCAGCGCTACTGATCCCGTCCCCGCCCCTCCGCGCGCCCCGTAACAGCCGTACCCGCCCCCTTGTTGACCGTCGCTTTACCTGCCACTCTGAAGTTCCCCCCACTTGTGAACTTGTGAAACCCTGAACAAGGCAGCGAAACAGGGGGCGGGAACTCTCTAGGAGGTGGCTCCACCCCATGCTCGTACGCGACGCCATGAGCTCCGTGGTCCTCACCATCGGCCCCGATCACACACTCCGCCAGGCCGCCACTCTGATGGCCGCACGGCGGGTCGGCGCGGCGGTGGTCCTCGACCCGGACGCCGGCGGAATCGGCATCCTGACCGAACGCGACATCCTCGACTCCGTGGGCCTCGGCCAGAGCCCCGACACGGAACGCACCCACGCCCACACCACCAACGACGTGGTCTTCGCCACCCCCTCCTGGACCCTGGAGGACGCCGCGCACGCGATGGCCCACGGCGGCTTCCGCCATCTCATCGTCCTGGACGGCGGCGAGCCCGTCGGCATCGTCTCGGTCCGCGACATCATCCGCTGCTGGGCCCCGGTACGCCAGCACGCGACCGCCTGACCGGAAAAACACCGAGGGCCGAAGTCCTGAATCGGACTCCGGCCCTCGGCCTCAAGTAGCGGGGACAGGATTTGAACCTGCGACCTCTGGGTTATGAGCCCAGCGAGCTACCGAGCTGCTCCACCCCGCGTCGGTAAAACCAACGTTACGTCAGCCCAGCCCACGAAGGCAAATCACTTACTCCCGCACTCTCAAGCACCGGCCCGCACCCCCAGCCCGTCCGGCGTTTGAGGACAAGGCCCGTCCAGGGCCGATGGGGGGTCTGGGGGCACAGCCCCCAGGAACGGGATGGGACGGGTAGGGGCGGCGGGGGCGAAAAACCCCACGCCAACCCACCGCACCCTCACGCGGAAAGCTCCTCCCGCAACGCATCCCGCAACCGAGCCGCCCGCTCAGCAACCTCCCCAGGCCCCAGCGAAACCGCCAGATCAGCCCACCGCTGCCCCTCCGCCAACTCCCCCCGCCGCGCATACACCAGCGCCAGCCGCAACGCGGCCCGCCCATGCCCCGCCTCAGCCGCCCGAGCCCACCACACCGCGGCCTCCGGTTCACTCCCCTCCCGAGCCAGCAACAGCCCCAGATTGAACGCCCCGTTACGAGACCCGGCCTCGGCCGCGGCCCGATACCACCGAGCCGCCTCCACCACGTCCCCCCGAGCAGACGCCAGCATCCCCACCCGCACCTGCGCCCGCCGATGCCCCTGGGAAGCCGCCCGCTCGTACCACTCCTCGCACTCGGTCTTCTCGTGCGCGATCTCACCCAGTTCATGCGCGGGCGTCTGCGGACGCCGGGCGTCGAGCACGGAGGCCAGCCGGTACGCGGCCTCGGGGCTTCCCCCGCCCGCCGCGCACCGCAGATGCCTCTCGGCCTCCCGCTCGTCCCCCTCACGGAGCCGGGCGATGCCGACCTGCAGCGCCGCCTCGGTGTGCCCAGCGCCCGCGGCCCGCTCGTACCAGCGCAGCGCGGCGGCCTCCTCGCCGCGTCCGGCGTGCAGGATCCCGAGGTTGAAGGCCGCGTCGACACTTCCCGCCTCGGCCGCCTTGGAGAACCACGGCTCGGCCCCCGCCGCGTCCCCGACCTGCAGCAGCAGGATGGCGAGCGCGTTCGCGGCCTCGCGGTGCCCCGCGTACGCGGCCCGCCGGTACCACTGTTCGGCCTGCGCGGTACGCGACTGCTCGGCGCAGAGCAGCCCGAGGTTGTACGCGCCGTTCACGTCCCCGGCGTCCATGGCCGCCCGGTACCAGCGCTCGGCGGTCTGGGTCTCGCCCCGCTCGGCGTGCAGCGCGCCCAGCGCGTTGGCGGCGTTGCCGTCCCCGTCCTGGGCAGCCCGCAGCCACCACACGGCGGCGCTCTCGGAGTCGCCCGCGTCGCGCAGCAGGAATCCGAGCGCGCACGCGGCCCTGGCCTCGCCGTCCTTGGCGGACGTCAGATACCAGCGTCCGGCCTCCTTGAGCTCGCCGCGCTTCTCCAGAATGGCCCCGAGGTGCAGCGCGGCCCGCTGATGGCCGCGGGCGGCAGCCTGCCGGTACCACTGCTCGGCCTCCCCGGCACCACCGTCGCCCGCACCCTCCTCGCCGCCGGCGTCGGCCGCGGCCTTGCGGTCGAGCGCGCGGGCGATCCGGTACGCGGCCTCCCGGTGCCCCCGTTCGGCGGCGACGCGCATCCACCGCTCCGTTGCCGCGTCCCCACGGTGCTCCAGCAGATCGGCGAGGGCGTACGCGCCCAGCACGTGCCCCTGCTCGGCGGACTGGCGCAGCCAGTACTCGGCGGCCGGCTCGTCGCCGCGCTCACGGTGGTGGCGGCCGAGCGCGTGGGCGGCGGGAGCGGATCCCGCGACGGCGGCGATCCGCCACCATCCGGCGGCGTCGTCCGCGTACCCGCGCTGGTGGAGAAGGACGCCGAGGTTGTTGGCCGCGGCACGGTCACCGGCGGCGGTGGCGGCACGCAGCTGCGGCTCGGCTCCGTCGAGATCACCGCGACGCAGCAGCATGGCTCCGAGGACACTCATCGCCTCGACGTCGCCGGCCTCGGCGGCGAGCCGTTGGCGTGCCTCTTCTACCGCCTCGCCGGTTTCGTCCCGGTCGGAAGGCTGCACAAATCGCCCTGTCTCCAACAGAGTTGCCTTGTCCCCCATAACGTCCATCGTCGCACCACCTGCAACCTGGGTACACCTGGTATACCGCAGCCAGTGAGGTCAATTCAGCGTTTTGTCGACATGCCCACAGAGAGACAAGTCAAACACAGTTCCCCTCAAGTGCCCCTGGAAGGCGCGACCTTAACCTGGTCGGCACATGCGTTCGCACACCACGAAGGCCCGGATCCTTGGAGGATCCGGGCCTTCGCGATCAGTAGCGGGGACAGGATTTGAACCTGCGACCTCTGGGTTATGAGCCCAGCGAGCTACCGAGCTGCTCCACCCCGCGCCGTTGTGTTCCAACCGTACCACGGCGCGGGAGGAGCTGAGGCCGCGGCCTCAGCGGGTCCGACCAGCACTAACTGCTGCTGGGACTGCTACTTGGGCTGGCGCTCGGACTGCCGCTGGGGCTGGGGCTCGCCTTGTCACCCTTGCCGGCCGCGGACTGTGCTTCCTCGGCCCGCTTGAGGGCGTCCTCAAGGTCCGCCTGTGCCTTGCCGTACGCCTCCCAGTCGCCCTTCTGGAGGGCCGCCTGGCCGTCGGTGAAGGCTTTCTGGGCGTCGGTGAGCGCCTCTTGGACCGTCGGGTTGTCGGACGCCGGCGGCGGTGTCGTCGTACCTCCGCCCTCGTCCGGTGGCTCGGTGGTCGTGCCCTGCGCCCCGAAGACCTTGTTGAGCGCGGCGTCGAGGGTGTCCTCGAAGGCGGTCTGGCCGCCGTAGGTCACCAACACCTTGCGCAACAGCGGGTACTTGAGGCCGCTGCCTCGTACGTAGACGGGTTCCACGTAGAGCAGCCCGCCATCGAGCGGCACTGTCAGCAGGTTGCCGTACTCGATCTCCGAGTCCCCGCCTCTCAGCAGCCTGATGGACTCGGCGATGTCCTGTTCGGAGTTGAACTGGCTCTGGACCTGTTTGGGTCCGTCGACGGTTCTGCTCGTCGGCAGCTTCAGGATTCTGATGGTGCCGTAATCACTCGTCCCCGCCTCGGCGTTGACCGACATGAAGGCGCTCAGGTTGTCCCGGCCGTTCGGCGTGAACGTCGTCGTCAGGGAGAACGCCTGCGCCTTCTGGTCGGGCATCTTCATGCTCAGGTAGTACGGCGGCACCGCGTCGCCCGACTTGTTGCTCGGGTCGTCGGGCACCTGCCACACCTCGGAGCCGCTGAGGAACGTCGACGCGGACGCCACGTGGTAGCGGGTCAGCAGCTCACGCTGGACCTTGAACAGGTCCTGCGGGTACCGGAGATGGGCCATCAGCGAGGCCGAGATGTCACTCTTCGGCTCGACCGTGTTCGGGAAGGCCTTCATCCAGGTCTTCAGGACCGGGTCCTTGGTGTCCCACTGGTAGAGCTTGACCTCGCCGGTGTACGCGTCGACGGTCGCCTTCACCGAGTTGCGGATGTAGTTGACCTGGTTCTGCTGGGCCACCACCGCACGCTGGTTGTTGTTGGCGGTGAGCGAGTCGGCCGTCGTGTCCCCCAGAGTGGTGCGGGAGGCGTACGGATAGCCGTTCGTGGTCGTGTACGCATCGACGATCCACTGGATCTCACCGTCGACGACGGCCGGGTAGGCATCACCGTCGATGGTCAGCCAGGGCGCGACCGCCTCGACCCGCTCCTTGGGCGTGCGGTTGTACAGAATCCGCGAACCCTCGCCGATGGCACCGGAGTAGAGGATCTGCGGCTCGCTGAACGCGACGGCGTACGCGGCGCGGTTTATCGGGCTGGAGAGGCTGACACCGCTCTTCGCCTTGTAACTCGTGGTCTTCTCACCGGCGTCGTCGGAGTAGTCGATCTCCTTCTGGGGACCGCCGACGATCGAGTACTGGCTGGTCTTCTCGCCGTAGTAGATCCGCTGCTGGTACGTCCCGAGGTCACCCGTGGACGGCAGGTCGGACTCGGTGAAGACCGGGCGTCCCTCGGCGTCCGCCGTGGTGCCCTTGGCCGCGACCACACCGAATCCGTGCGTGTAACGGAAGTGGTCGTTGATCCAGTTGTTCTTCGGAATGCCGTTGAGGTTCAGCTCACGCAGACCGATGACCGTGTCCTGGTCCTTGCCGTCCTTGCTGTACCGGTCGACATCCAGGTTGGTCGGGAACGCGTAGTAATTACGCATCTGCTGGAGCTGCTGGAACGTCGGCGACACGATGTTCGGGTCCATGATGCGGATGCTCGCCGTGGCGTCCACGTCGTCCCGCAGCTTGGTCTTGTCCTCGGTGTCGCTGCGGCCGGCGTACTCGCTGACCTTGGCGCCGTCGATGCCGTACGCCTCGCGCGTCGCCTTCAGGTTCTTCTCGACGTACGGGGCCTCCTTCGCCTGCTCGTTCGGCTGGACCTGGAACTTCTGCACGATCGCCGGGTACAGCCCGCCGATGAGGATGGCCGAGAGGACCATCAGTCCGAAGCCGATGACGGGCAGCTGCCAGGTGCGCCGCCACAGGGTCGCGAAGAACAGCAGCGAGCAGATGATGGCGATGCAGAACAGGATCGTCTTGGCCGGCAGGTAGGCGTTGGCGTCGACGTACCGCAGCCCCGTCCAGTTGCCGGTCGCCTTGAAGTCGCTCGACTTCACCGCGAGGCCGTACCGGTCGAGCCAGTACGCGACCGCCTTGAGGGCGACGAAGATACCGAGCAGCACGGACAGATGTCCGGTCGCCGCGGCCGTGGCACGGGCACCCGGACTGGTGACGCGCAGCCCGCCGTACAGGTAGTGGGTGAGGGCGGCGGCGATCAGGGAGAGGATCGTGGCGGCGAAGCCGAAGCCCATCAGGAAGCGGTACCAGGGCAGGTCGAAGGCATAGAAGGAGACGTCCAGACCGAACTGGGGGTCCTTCTGCCCGAAGGACACTCCGTTGACCCACATCAGCCAGGTCCGCCACTGCCCGGACGCCGACGCACCCGCGATGAGACCGACCAGGGCGGTGATACCGAGCAGCAGCCACCTCTTGTAGGGGGCGATGCCCATGCGGTACCGGTCGAGGCTCTGCTGCTCCATCGACATGGCACTCAGCGGCGGGCGCAGCCGGTGCGCCAGCCAGATGTTCACCCCTACCGCCGTCGCCATCAGCAGACCGAAGACGAGGAAAAGACCGATCTTGGTCCACAGCGTGGTCGTGAAGACAGAGGAGTAGTCGACCGAGCGGTACCAGAGCCACTCCGTCCAGAAGCCCGCGAACATGATGAACGCCATGCCGAGTACGGCAAGGACGCCCAGTGTCATGAGCAGGGTCCGGACGCGCCGGGACGGGCGGCCCACTCTGATCCGTGGCCCCTGCGGGCCTCCGCCGCGGTCCGGCATCTGGAAAGCCAAGGTTGGCACCTCAAAAGTCGCTGTCGGTCCGTCAGGCCCCCGTGATCGTGGACCATCCGTCAGGCCCGTGATCGTAGGGGCCTCACCTATGCAACTTACTCACGCTTTACTCGGTTCCCGTTTCGGGCCATGAACGAGGCAGGATTGTGACCATGTCCAACACTCCCATGGCGGCCAACCCGCTCACCCGGGCCGTACTCGAGATCGACGAGTACGCCTCCGGCCTCGGCTGGGACCAGCCGGCTCGTCTCTTCGCACTTGTAGACACCGCCCGACTGCGCGTCCAGGAACCCGCTCTCGCGGCCCAGCTCGGCCTGGCGGACGAGCAGGCGACCACCGGTCTCACCCCGATCGAACAGGACGAGATCCCGGCGGGCAAGCCGCTGGACGAGTTCCTCGCCACCATCGCCTGGCCGGACTCGGTGGTCGGCTGCGCCCTCACCGTCGAGCGCCTGATGCTCCCGCCGTCCGCCGAGGCGGCGGTCCCGCAGGGGCTCAGCGACAAGAAGCTGGCGGCCTGGGTCGCCGCGCACCCCGACCGTCAGGAGGTCCGGATGACCGTCGCGGTCCTGCGTGACGGCACACGCGACTCGGCGGTGCGTCTGCGCGAGAAGGACGCGGCGACGGAGGTGCTCACGGGCTCGGGCCTGGTGCCGGGCCTGGCGGAGGCGTTGTCGGCGACCTTCGCGGACTGACGGACCAGCGGAGAAACAGAGAGCGGGTGCGCGGTCCGGTGGACCGCGCACCCGCTCCCCGCTCACTCGATGCCGCTTACTGAGTGCCTACTTGGTGCCGCACTTCGGCAGATCACCGGTGTCGCCGGAGCGGATGTCCTTGAGCGCGCTCAACGCGTCGCCAATGGTGCTCACCTTGACGAGTGTCAGCCCGTCGGGGGTGTCCGCGGCGGCGGCCGCGCAGTTGTCGGCCGGGGTCAGGAAGTACTGAGCCCCCTTGTCCCGGGCACCGACGGTCTTCATCTCGATCCCGCCGATGGGACCGACCACGCCGTCGTCGTCGATGGTGCCGGTGCCGGCCACGAACTTGCCGCCGGTGAGGCTTCCGGGCGTCAGCTTGTCGTAGATGCCCAGGGCGAACATGAGCCCCGCGCTGGGCCCTCCGACATCGGCCAGCTTGATGTCGATGGTGAACGGGAAGGTGTGGTCGGTTCCGGCGGAGATCCCGACGATGGCTCGCTGGGCGTCCGCGTCGTCCGACTTGGTGGTCGTGATGGTGATGTCCCGCGTCTTGGTGGCCGCCCGGTTCGCCTTCTCTGCGGCGGCCTGCTCCGCGGCGGGCACGATGGTGAAGACGACCTTCTCGCCGGCCTTGTGCTTGGTCACCAGCTTGGCGACGTCGGTGGGCACCTTGACCGCCGTACCGTCGACGGCCTTGATGACATCACCGGCGTGCAGCACGCCCTCTGAGGGGGACCCCTTCACGACGGTGGCTACGATCACCCAGGACTGCACCGGAACGCCGAGCTTGTCCAGCGCCGCGACCTTGGCGCTCTCCTGGGACTGGCTGAACTCCTCGGCGTTCTCCTGGGTCGACTGCTCCTCGGTCTTGCCGTCCGGGTAGAGCGTGTCGTGCGGCACGACCTTGTTGTCGTGCGAGAGCCACCCGTACACCGCCTCGACGAGGTTCATCCTGTAGTCGGCGCTGGTCACCCGAACGGTGGTCATGTTCAGGTGCCCGGTGGTCGCATAGGTCTTGTGCCCCGAGATCTGCAGCACCGGCTCGCCGCCGTGGTCCCCGAGAGTGTTCACGGTCGGCCCCGGCGACAGCTCCGAATACGGCACGGTGACGAACACACCGGCGCACAGGAGCACGATCAGCATCAGGGTGGAGGCGAGCATCGTCGCGGTGCGGCGTGGCATGGCACGACAGTACGGGACGGTCCTGTCGGCACACCGTCAGGGCCGCCCGTACGGTGTCTCAGGTACGGGACTTCTCCATGGCCTCGCGGAACCGCTCGTAGCCGTCGAGCTCGGGCCCGTCTCCACGCGTTCTGCGCGTCCGGTTGGCCCAACTGCCCCACAGACCGGCGCCGATCGCAGCCACCAGCGGAATCAGCAACCAGGCGAGTGCCGCCATGCCGACCTCCCAACCCCAAAGAGCCACCGCAACTGACTGATCAGCAGATTAACCTCCGCCGTGTCAACGCTCACGCCCGGGGGGCGGTTACGCAACCGGAGACGTCTCACACACAGGGTCGCCCGTGCGGCTCAGCAGGCACCCACCCACTCCTCGGTCCCGTCGGAGAACGTCTGGTGCTTCCAGATGGGCACCTCGTGCTTGAGGTCGTCGATCAACTTCCGACAGGCCGCGAAGGCCTCCCCCCGGTGCGGGCAGGACACGGCGACCACAACGGCCAGGTCCCCCACGGCAAGGTCCCCGATCCGATGCACAGCGGCGAGCGCCCGCACCGGAAACTCGGCGACGACCTTCTCGGCGACACGCCGCATCTCGGCCTCGGCGCTCGGGTGACACGAATAGCCGAGCGCGTCGACGTCCGCGCCCCCGTCGTGGTTCCGAACGGTCCCCACGAACAGGGCGGTCCCCCCGGCGGAGTCGTCCCCGACAGCCCGGAAAACCTCATCCAGGGAGAGGGGTGTCTCCCGGACGGCAACCAGCTTGATGGGATCCAGAGCCGCCTGCTCGCCGGGATGATCGCTGAGGGATGCCATGTCCCCATCGTGCCACGCCCAACACCGTCGGCCCGTAAGGGCGGCGGGGGCGAAACGGCCCAGCCCACCCTCGTCGGTCAGATCCGCCGCCGCGCCTTCCGGGCCCGTCGCACCAACGCGGCCGTACCCAGCAGCGCCACCGTCGCCCCCGCGGCCCCCGCCGCGGTCGCGTCCTTGCGCCCGAGCCGCCGACCCACCACCGTGTGCCGCCCGGCAACCTCCTCCAGCAGCTCCGCGAGAACCTCCTCGTTGCTCCACTGGGGCCGCCATCCGGCATCGTGCAGCCGGCTCCCGCTCACCACCCAGGGATACATCGTGTACGCCAGGTCCCCGGCCGGAGAGGGCGTCAGCCCGATCCTGTGCAGCCTGGCCGCCGCGCCCAGAGCGACAGCGGACGGCAGCTCCATACGGCGGATCCCGCTGAGTTCCTCGACCTCCTCCTGCTCCAGCCATCCGTCGCAGCCGACGGCCAGCTCCCCGTCGACCTTCTCCAGCACCGCGTACTCCAGGGCGCTGCACAGGTCCTCGACGTGGCAGAACTGCCAGGCGGGCCGTGACCCAGCCACGACAAGCAGCCGGGGCGACTCGAAGTACCTGGTCAGAGCGGTGTCCGTGCCCCCGATCAACACCGCGGGACGCACCACCGTCACATTGAGCCCAGGATGCGCCCGCGGCGCGCGCCGGGCGAGCCGCTCGATCTCCAGCAGGTCCCCGACCCCGGTCGCCTCGGCCGTCGCACGCAGCTCGGCGTCCTCCGCCAGCGGCAGTTCGTTGTCCGGAAGCGCTCCGTAGACCATCGCGGACGTACAGAGCACGACGCGATGCACCCCGGCCGCGGCGGCAGCGGTGAGCACGGTCTGTGTCCCCCGTACGTTGTACGCCGTACGGGCCGCGCCGTCCGTCTCCAGGTTCAGGTCGAGGGCCAGGTGCACGACGACGTCGGCGCCCCGCAGCTTCTCCGCGATGGCCGGATCCCGCACGTCGAGGATGTGCCACTGCGCCGCCGCGCACTCGCCGCGGCGCTCGTCGATGGCGACGACCTGCCTGATCTCCTCGGAGGCGGCGAGCCGCTCGGTGAGCAGCGCTCCGATGCCCGTAGCGGCGCCGGTGACCGCGACGACGGGCCCGCGTAGGGCCGGGTTGGTTGAGTGGTTTCGCGCTGCGCGAACCTGCGGATCTGGGGAACTCACCGGCGTCTCCAGCGGTTGTCTTCAGTAAGGACGCGCGTGACGCGTACGTACCAGGTGACATCCATCCTGCCGCAGGCCAGGAGTCGGCGAAGCACCGAGCCCCCAACCGGCTGTGGTGTCTAGGCTGGGTGGTGTTGTCGGGCAGCCGCCGTCGAAGAGCCGACGGCCTTACCAGCCGAGGAATCCCGTGAGTGACACCCCATTCGGATTCGGCCTTCCGCCGGAGGAGCCGGAGAACGGCGACGAGGGCAAGCAGAAGGACCAGCAGGGCGGTGGTGGTCAGGGACCGTTCGGTTTCGGGCTGCCAGGCTTCGGTGGTCCCGGAGGCGACAATCCACTCGCAGCCATGTTCGGTTCCATGAACCCCAACGACCTGGGCGCCGCGTTCCAGCAGCTGGGCCAGATGCTCTCGTACGAGGGCGGTCCGGTGAACTGGGACATGGCCAAGCAGATCGCCCGCCAGACCGTCTCCCAGGGGACGTCCGACGGCGTCAAGGACTCCAGCATCGGTCCCTCCGAGCGCACCGCGGTCGAGGAGGCCGTCCGGCTGGCCGACCTGTGGCTGGACGACGCGACATCGCTCCCGTCCGGCGCCGGCTCCGCGGTGGCGTGGAGCCGCGCGGAGTGGGTCGAGGCGACCCTGCCCGCCTGGAAGGAACTGGTCGACCCGGTCGCCGAGCGCGTCGGCGCGGCCATGGGCGATGTCCTGCCCGAGGAGATGCAGGCCATGGCGGGCCCGCTGATCGGCATGATGCGCTCCATGGGCGGCGCCATGTTCGGCACGCAGATCGGGCAGGCCGTCGGGGTCCTCGCGGGTGAGGTCGTCGGCTCGACGGACATCGGTCTGCCGCTGGGCCCGACGGGCCGGGCCGCGCTGCTGCCGGCGAACGTCGAGGCCTTCGGCAAGGACCTGAGTGTGCCGCAGGAGGAGGTGCGACTGTATCTCGCCCTGCGCGAGGCCGCCCACCAGCGCCTGTTCACCCACGTGCCGTGGCTGCGCTCGCATCTGTTCGGCGCGGTCGACGGCTACGCGCGCGGGATCAAGGTCGACACGGCCAAGCTGGAGGACGTGGTCGGCCAGTTCGACCCGCAGAACCCGGAGCAGCTGCAGGACGCGCTTCAGCAGGGCATGTTCCAGCCGGAGGACACCCCGGAGCAGAAGGTCGCCCTGGCCCGTCTGGAGACGGCGCTGGCCCTGGTGGAGGGCTGGGTGGACGCGGTGGTGCACGCGGCGGCGAAGCCCCGGCTGACGTCCGCGGACGCGTTGCGCGAGACGCTGCGCCGTCGGCGCGCCTCCGGCGGCCCGGCCGAGCAGACCTTCGCCACCCTGATCGGCCTGGAACTGCGTCCGCGCCGGCTGCGCGACGCCTCGCGCCTGTGGGCGTCCCTGACGGACGCGCGCGGCGTCGACGGCCGCGACGGCCTGTGGGCCCACCCGGACATGCTGCCGACAGCGTCCGACCTGGACGATCCGGACGGCTTCGTGCACCGCGAGCAGCTCGACTTCTCCGAGCTGGACAAGATGCTCGGCGAGGCCGCGGGCGGCTCCGCCGAGAAGCCGAACCTGGAGAAGGACGACGACTCCGAGTGACTCTCCACCACAACGCGGTCCGGGTGCTGGAGAAGTACGAGGATCAGCGGGACCTCCGTCAGGCCTACCTGGACCATCTGGATGCCCGTCCCGACGGGATGTGGAAATCCTGCGAGGACGGACACATCACGGCCAGCGCTCTGGTGATCGACCCGGAGCGTGAGCGGGTCCTGCTCACGCTCCACAGGAAGCTGCGGATGTGGCTCCAGATGGGCGGGCACTGCGAACAGAGCGACAACACGCTCGCGGGCGCCGCGCTCCGCGAGGCCACGGAGGAGTCCGGCATCCCGTCGCTGCGTCTGCTGGGGAGCACGCCGGTCCGTCTGGACCGGCACCACACGCCCTGTGCCTGGCACCTGGACGTGCAGTACGCCGCCGTGGCCCCTCGGGGAGCCGTGGCGGCGATCAGCGAGGAGTCCCTGGACCTGCGCTGGTTCTCCTACGCCGAGGTGGCGGACGTGGCGGACGACTCGGTCGTACGACTGCTCGAAGCAACTCTCGCCCGGTTGTGAACGGGTAAGGGGCGACCGCCCAAGGTGGTCGCCCCTTACCGGTCCGGTGCTGCTAGCTCCAGACGTTGCCCTGGTTCTGCGCCCGGGCCCCGTGCTGTCCCATCCCGAACTGGGCCGCTGCGCCCTGGCCGATCTGGGCGTTCTGCGGCGGCAGCAGTTCGCTGGGCTGGACCAGCGCGAAACCGCTGCCCATGAAGCTGAGCTCCCAGCCCTCGCCGGTGTTGCCGCGCCGTCGCCATACTCCGGACGTGTGTGTCTGGGCCTGCATCTGCACCCGCAGGCCGGTCGACCAGGCGACGATCGCGTCGGCGTCGCAGTTGACGTACTTGTCCGGCGTCACCTGCATCATCAGCGGCGCGCCCGAGGTCATCAGGGCGACCCTCCCGCGGCCGGTGATGTTGAGCTGGTACTTCCCGGATCCGGAGATGCCGTAGAGGCTGTCCACGGCGATGACCTCGTGGTGCAGCCCGGAGTCCATCGCCAGCACGTAACTGCTGTCGACGGTCAGACCGTCCTGTTCCACGTCCACGAAATGGATGTGCTGGGCGAGGTTGGCGAGATAGACCGTGCCCTGCCCGTGGCAGCGCATCAGGTCCAGGCCCTCGCCCGTGTGCGCGCGTGAGCGGCCCTGGTTGCTGCTCTGGTACTCGGCGTCGAACTCCATCAGCCCCTGGTAGGCGACCATCGTGCCCTTGCGGGCGAGGATGTCGTCGTGGCCCTCCAGGGTGATCCGGAGCATCTGCTTGTTCTGCAGACTCCAGCGTTCCTGGGTCTGCGAGTCGTTGTGCGCGAAAAGTGGGCTCTGCATGGCGTTCTGGCTTCCCCTCAGCCCCGGAACCGGAGACGGTCGGTGCTGTCCTCGCTGGGCTGGACGACGACGATGCCCTGGCCGGAGAAGGCCATCTGGAAGGCCTCACCACTGCCGCGGCCGATGAGCGACTGCGCCTTGAAGCTGCGCTTGCCCTTCACCTTGAGGTTCGGGGACCAGGCGACGAGCGCGTCCGGGTCGACGTACGTCTCGTCCTCGCCACCGCCGCAGTCGACGACGATCGGCTTGCCCCGGGAGGTCAGCGCGACCCAGCCCTGCCCGGAGATCTTGGTGTTCCACAGGCCCTGCCCGGCGAACTTCGCCAGCCCCTTGACCCGCTCGACGCCCCAGGTGAGATGTGCGTCGAAGGCGAGCAGGTTGGTGGCGTTGACGGAGATGCCGTCGCCGTTGAGGTTGATCACGATCACGTTCGCGCCGTAGTCCGCGAGATAGAGCAGACCGTCCCCCGAGCACTTCATCAGGGGCGCGCCCTCACCGGTCATCCAGTCCTTGGCGATCTGGCGCACGGCCGGCGGGTTGGGCTCGTACTGGACGAAGCCTTCGTAGGCGACCATCGACCCCACGCGCGCGAGGAGGTCGTTTCCGGTCTGCATGGCGACCTTCAGCATGTGGTTGCCGTGGTTTTCCATGCGGGCGGTGACGGGTGCGGGAGCGTAGCCCGCGAGCGGCTGGTTCATGGCGGGCTCCCTCAGATCTCGTACGGCTGGACGACGATGAAGTTGCCGGGCGCACCTCGGAACTGGAGGTTGACGCCCTCTCCGGTGTCGCCGGGGTAGGCGTTGCGACGCATCCGTACCTGGCTGGATACGACCACCTGGGAGGCGGCCGACCAGGCGACCACGGCGTTGCAGTCGGCGAACGTGGTGGGTGTGACCGGGAGGACGACGGGGACACCGTGCGTCTTGACGACGATGGTGCCGGTTCCCGTGAACTGCATGGTGAACAGCGCACCACCGGGGATGCCGTGTCCCTCGACGCGACGGACCTCGTACTGCAGGCTCTCGTCGAACGCGAGGACGTTCTCGGCGGACACGCAGATGCCGTCACCCTGGAGCTCGATGGGGTGCAGCATCGTGGCGTTGTCGGCGAGGAACACCTGGCCCTGGCCGGTGCAGCGCATCAGCTGCATCTCCTGGCCGGTCGCGTTGCCCACGATCCGGCCGGCGAATCCGGCGCCCTTGTAGCTGAAGTCGACCTTGCCCTGGTAGAGCACCATGCTGCCCTGCCGGGCCAGCACGGGCTGGCCGCCCATGCCCAGGTCAACGCGGATCAGCTTCTTGTTCTGCTGTGTCCAGCGCTGCCCGGTCGGGGTCTCCTTGAACTGCTGGAGCGCGGCCGTCACACCGGCCGCCTGTCCGCCGCCCTGGGGTGCGCCCTGGGGCATCCCGTAGGGGGCTTGCTGGCCGGGGGCCTGCCCGAACGGGGGCTGCTGCCCGTATCCGGGCGGGCCGGGCGGGGCCTGGGGCGCCTGCGGCTGGCCGTATCCGGGAGGCAGCGACCCGGGGTGGCCGGGTGCCTGGCCGTACGGAGCCTGCGGGGCCGCCGGTTGTCCGTAGGGCGCGGGTGCCGGAGCCGGGGGCGGTACCTGGGCGCCGCCCGGCGGTGTCAGGGGCGCGATGATGGTGGGGGCGGCGTGCATCGACGGCGCGGGCACCGGAGCCGGGGGCGCGGGGGCTGCTGGCGGAGGCGCGAACCCCTGAGCGGCGGGCTGCGGAGCGGCCGGCGCCGGAGCGCCGAACGCGGGCGGCGCGAAGCCGGGAGTGGCACCGGTCTGGGGCTGCTGCGCGGCGGGCTCTTCCTCCTCGGCGACCTCGCCGCCGAAGTTCTTCAGCAGCGCGTCGAGGCCACCGTCGAAACCCTGCCCGACGGCGGCGAACCGCCACACGTCCTTCAGATAGAAGTCGCCCAGCATCACGGCCCGCTCGGTGGAGAACTCCGAACCGTTGAACGAGTAGCGGGCCACCTCCTCACCGCCGGCGACGACGCGGATGTATCCGGGGGCGACCTGCGACATCTGCCCGGCACCGTCGAGTGTGGCCGTGAACGACAGTTTCTGGATCTGCGGCGGGATCCGGTCGAGCGTGACGCGGAAGGACTCCGTGTCGCCCGCCTGAGCGCCCAGGAGCTGGATGGACTCCTCGGGAGACTTCGGCTGGTTGAAGAAGACGAAGTACCGGTCGTCCGAGAGCCGCTCGTCGGCGTCGAGGCCGAAGCAGCTGATGTCGAAGGTGAGCCCCGGTCCGGAGATCTGTACACCTACGTACAGATCCGTGCCCGCCGTGAGATCACTGATTTTGGCCTTGTGACCGCGTTGGAATTCCCTGGCCATGCGTAACGACCGTCCCCCATCCCGAATGCCTGATGCGTCGGGTCAGGCTAACGGCTAATTCCGGCCGTGGTCAGAGCCGGTACAAACCCGGTACACAACGCTGCGCGACCGCCGCACACCTTGCCGCCCGAAGATCAGTCCCCGCGCGCGGGCGGCGATTGCGGCTGCCGGTCGGCGGCGACCACTCCTTCGAGGTAGCCACGGGCCCGTTCGGTCCGTGGGTACGCGTCCAGGAGCCGCCAGAAACGGGGCCCGTGCCCGGGCACCAGCAGATGCGCCAGTTCATGGAGGAGGACGTAGTCGACGACGTACTCGGGCATGCCCTGCAGCCGGTGCGAGAGACGAATGCTGCCCTCGGCCGGGGTGCACGAGCCCCAGCGCGTGTTCTGGTTGGTGACCCAGCGCACCGTGGTGGGCCGCGCACGGCCGCCGAAGTACTGGGCCGACAGCCGCTCCGCGTGCTCGGCCAGCTCGCTGTCGCCGGGCACCCGTTTCGTCTTGCTTTCCTGGGCGGCCAGTTTGTCGAGCATGACAGTCACCCAGCGCTGTTCCTCGGCCTCGGACATCCGGGCGGGGATGAGCACGACGGTGCGATCGCCCTCGCGGTAGGCGGAGACTGTCCGGCGTCGCCGGTCACTCCTGCGAACCTCGATCGCGCTCGCCCCCGAGCCGCTCGGCGGCTGGCTCGTCGTGCTGCGCTGTGGGTTTTTGGCGCGGTGCAGTGGGTCGGCGGGCACGGCACGACGTTACCCGCTGTGCATGGAGGAAGTCTTGACTCCGGCACGGTTCGGCGGCGATCCCCACCATGCGTTTGATTTGTACGACGAATGCCCACCGCCTGTGGACAACTTTCGACGCCCGATGAGCAAACCGGTCATGCTGACACTCGTCGGCGGAACGAGCACTGACATCCACCGACAAACAAGGACTTACCACGGGGAATCTCTCTGGCTACGGGGGCCTGCCATGCGATCGACCACCACACCCGCGCCCGCATCGGACACAGCGGTCGCGCCGCCGACGACAACCCACTCGGGTGAGGTCCACCCGGGTGTCGCTCACCCGGTGATGAAGGGCGCGCTGCGCAGCGGCTGGCGAGATCTGAACACCGTGCAGTTCGGGATGACACCCGCCCACGCGATGACACTCGGCCCGATGGACACGGCGACGGGCAGTTTCCTGAGCCTGCTCGACGGCACGCGCGGACTCCCGCGCCTCCACGAGGAGGGGCACCGCATGGACCTGCCGGCCACCCATGTCGACGGCCTGGTGGAGCGGCTGAGCGAGGCCGGCCTCCTCGACGACGCGACAGGCGGTGGTCCGGACGTCGAGAAGCTGCGCGGGAAGGAGAAGGTCCTGGCGCGGCTGGGCCCCGATCTGGCCTCCCTCTCCTTGGTCGCACGGGCGCCGGGCGAAGCGATGGCCCGGCTGGCCGCTCGCAGGTCGCAGCGTGTACAGATCCGGGGCGCGGGCCGGGTGGGCGCGGTGATCGCCTCGCTGCTGGCGGGTGCGGGCGTGGGTCACGTCGATGTGCGTGACGGCGGCGTGGTCGAGCCGTGGGACGTCGCACCCGGTGGCCTGCCAGTCGATTCCGTCGGCGAACGCCGGGACGAGTCCGCGCGACGCGCTGCCCTGCGGGCGGCCCCGGACCGCCCGCCACGGCGTACGGCTGCTCAGTCGCCGCCGGACGGGAGCGACCCCGGTCTCTCCCTGGTGATCATCGCCCCACGCGACGATCTCGCCGTGCACGCGCCCGACCCTGCCGCCGCCGAGGAACTGGTGACCTCGGGCACACCACATCTGTACGCGGGTGTCGTGGAGGGAACCGGCATCGTCGGCCCCCTGGTTCTGCCGGGCGAGACAGCCTGCGTCGGCTGTCTGGAACGGTGGCGCGTCGACCGGGACCCCGTCTGGCCACGTCTGGTGGCGCAGTGGCGTTCGGCACGGCCGCGCCAGGTCAGGGCTTGTGACCTGGCTCTGGCGACGACGGTCGCGGGTCTGACCGCGAGCCACGCGCTCGCCTTCCTGGACGGGAGGACCCCGTCCACCGCCGGTGCCCGCTGGGAGGTCTCGGTACCCGGGCTCGACTGGCACGCCCGCCCGGTCTGGGCACATCCCGCATGCCCGTGCGGTGCGGAGGAGAAGAGTAAGGAGGAACACACTCCGGAGGACGGGGGGTCGCACGAGACAATGGCGGAGCAACGGCCGTCGACGGAGTTACGCCGTAAGGCACACACGGCGCGGCTGTCCGGAACCTGGAGGGCTCATGTCTGATCTTCCCCGGAAGGCGGTCACCCGTACCGCCAAGCTCGCCGCGCTCCCGCTCGGCATCGCCGGGCGGGCCACCTGGGGACTCGGGAAACGGATCGTCGGCGAGTCGGCGGACATCGTCGGCCGCGAACTGCAACAGCGCACGGCGGAGCAGCTGTTCAAGGTGCTTGGCGAGCTCAAGGGCGGGGCGATGAAGTTCGGGCAGGCACTGTCCGTCTTCGAGTCGGCACTGCCCGAGGAGGTCGCGGGCCCCTACCGCGCGGCGCTGACGAAGCTCCAGGAAGCGGCCCCTCCGATGCCGACCCGCACCGTGCACTCGGTGCTGGAGGCTCGGCTCGGCGCGGACTGGCAGGACCTGTTCCTGGAGTTCGAGGAC
Source organism: Streptomyces sp. AK08-02 (assembly GCF_033795085.1). Classification (NCBI taxonomy): domain Bacteria; kingdom Bacillati; phylum Actinomycetota; class Actinomycetes; order Kitasatosporales; family Streptomycetaceae; genus Streptomyces; species Streptomyces sp. AK08-02. The sequence goes on along the minus strand of NZ_JARAZV010000013.1, from coordinate 274,268 downwards.
AAACCGTCCGCCGCCGCCTCGATCGGGCAGGTCCACCGGGCGCTGTGGCACGACGGACGCGAGGTCGCGGTCAAGGTGCAGTATCCGGGTGCCGGCGAGGCACTGCTCTCGGACCTGACGCAGCTGAGCCGCTTCGCCCGCCTACTGGGACCCCTCATCCCCGGAATGGACATCAAGCCGCTCATCACCGAACTCCGGGACCGTGTCTCGGAAGAGCTCGACTACGGCCTGGAGGCTCAGGCCCAGCAGGCCCACGCGGCGGAGTTCACGGACGATCCGGACGTCGTGGTACCTGCCGTCGTCCACCAGTGCGAGCAGGTTCTGGTGACGGAGTGGATCGACGGCATACCGATGTCGGAGGTGATCACCAGCGGTACGCAGGAGCAGCGCGACCGCGCGGGCCAGTTGCTGGCCCGGTTCCTCTTCTCGGGTCCTGCCCGCACCGGCCTCCTGCACGCCGACCCCCACCCCGGCAACTTCCGCCTGCTGCCCGGCGGTCCGGCCGGCAAGGACGACTGGCGCCTGGGCGTGCTGGACTTCGGCACGGTCGACCGTCTCCCGGGCGGGCTGCCTTCGACGATCGGCCGCTCACTGCGCCTGACCCTGGACGGCGAGGCCGAGGCGGTCTACGAGGCTCTCTGCGCGGAAGGCTTCGTCAAGGACTCGATCGACCTGGACCCCGAGGCGGTACTCGACTACCTCTTGCCGATCATCGAACCGGCCGAGGCGGACGAGTTCACCTTCACCCGCGGCTGGATGCGCAGCCAGGCGGCCCGTATAGCCGATCCACGCTCCCCGGCGCATCAACTGGGCAAGCGCCTGAACCTGCCTCCCTCGTACCTCCTGATACACCGGGTGACCTTGAGCACCATCGGCGTCCTGTGCCAGCTGGGAGCGACGGTCCGCATGCGCGCGGAACTGGAGGAGTGGCTGCCGGGATTCCTGCCGGAGGCCGAGGAGCAGTCCACAGCCGCCGAGGCGTGAACCGACTTCACCACCGAGCCGAGTTCAGCTGGCCTCGATCGCCCTGAGTTTCTCCCGGAAGCACGGGGCGCAGTCGCGATCGCCGTGACCGGCGGCCGGGCTCTACAAGAAGGGCAACGGGCAACGCACCGCGGGGGCCGGTCCGTTCGGACCGGCCCCCGCGGGAAGCGACTGCTGTTACTGCCGAGTTGCCGTGATCGTTACTGCATGACCGCCATGGCGAGCGCGCGGCGGGCACGCAGCGACGCGCGCTCGGCTCGGCGCTGGAGCCGACGGGCGGTCACCACGCTGTGCGCGCGGCGTTCCCGCTCGGCCTCCTGAAGGCGGTCGTGCATATGCGCACGAGCCAGGGCTTCTGGGATGAGTTGCATCTCTCGGGTCCTGTTCTGGCGCGAGTCGTTCGCACCGGTGGTGGTGAAGTCTTCGGTCGCGGAGCCGACGGGCTCGCTGGTGGACGGCGTCATCGGGACCTGCTTCTCGGGGTCGTGCGTGAAGGGGCGATCGATCGTTCCTGCGATGTTCATGCTGTGACCGGGTTCTTGCGCGGACGGCCACGGGGCCGCTTGCGGGCCACAACAACACCCTGGACGAACAGTTCGCCGCCCCAGACGCCCCACGGCTCACGCCGCTCCTTGGCGCCGGCGAGGCAGGCCTCCATCAGCGGGCAGGTGCGGCAGAGCGACTTGGCGTACTCGACGTCGGCCGGCGACTCGGCGAAGAAGACCTCCGGGTCGTAGGAACGGCAGGGGACGGGTACGCCGAGGTTCTCGATGGCGTCGTCGAGCGCGGTGAGCGCAGTGAGCGGGATCAAGGTGCAGTCCTCCGTGAGGCCGGGCGGGGGGATCGTTTCGGAAGGCGGTACTGACGGGGCGTGCGCTTCGAGTTGCACGGGTTGTTTTCCTCGTCTGGTCGTTCCGGCCCTGTTGGGCCGGGTGCGGCTGGTACCGGCGGGTTTTCTCTTGTCCCGAGGCCCCTTCACTCCGTCGTCCCCGTTCGGGGAAAACAGAAGGGCCGCGGATCCCGGATGGGGTTCCGCGGCCCTGAAGGCGCCGGCCTGATCAATCAGGCTGGATCACTCCAGGGTTCTGGCCCACGGAAGGCCCACATCGTGTGGTGCTGCGTCGTCTGCTTGAGGGATCCGGCACCGGCCGCAAAGGCATAGGCCGGGGCCTGTGCCGCTACTGCTCCTGCTTCCAGTGCCTTACTCGGTCGCTCATTGCGCTCGCGGACAGGGAGAGTCGCGAGAGACACGGGGGACGCCGGCCGGACGGCACGAATGTCGGACAGACCGGTGCCCAGGTTCGAGACGCCGAGCATGCACAGGGAGACGGTCGAGAGATCGGTCATTTTGACCGCGCTGACAGAGCTGGTGTTGATGCTGATCACTGGACTCGCCTCCTCTCGGCGTCTTGGGGGACCAGTGCGAACCGGTCCAACGGATATACGACTATGAAGTACAGCACAGGGCCAGACCTTCTGAGAAGACTCTGTTCCCGTGGCTAAGAACCTATGGGGATTGCCGGGGCATGCGCAAACTATTTTTCCGACGAGTTTGAATCAGTCACCACCGCTCTCCCCCTCAACCACCTGACCTGCACAGATGGCCAGAACGTCGGCTCCGTACCGATTGAGCTTGCGCACTCCGACGCCGGGGATACGGGCCAGTTCCCCTTCTTCGTCCGGGACGGTCTCCGCGATCGCCATCAGGGTCCTGTCGGTGAAGACGCAGAACGCCGGCTGTCCGCTGCGCGCGGCCTGGACCGCTCGCCACTCTCGCAGGCGCTCGTAGAGGCCCTCGTCCATGTCGGAGGGGCACTCGTCGCAGCGCATCAGCTTCATCTCGCCCGGGTCGGTCAGTGTGCGCCCGCAGACGCGACAGCGGGCGGGGGTCCTCTGGGTTCGGCGCGGGGCGGCTCCGGGGCTGCCTCCGAAACCGCGCTCGATGCCGCCTGGACCCGCCGTGCCCGCCCGGACGGCGGTGGTGACGGAGCCGGGACGCAGTCCGTCGAGGAAGCGGCTGGGGCGGCGGTTCGGCCGGCCCCCGGGCGCGCGGGAGAGGCACCAGGAGACGTGGAGGCGTTCTCGCGCGCGGGTCACTCCGACATACAGGAGGCGACGTTCCTCCTCGATCTGTTCATCGGTCTTCGCGTAGCTGATCGGCATCATCCCCTCGGCGACTCCGACCAGGAAGACGGCGTCCCATTCCAGACCCTTGGCCGAGTGGAGGGAGGCCAGGGTGACGCCCTGCACGGTCGGGGCGTGCTGGGCGTTCGCCCGCTCGTCGAGTTCGGCGACAAGTTCGGCGAGCGTGGTGCCCGGTTTCGCGACGGTGACGTCCTGCGCGAGGTTCACCAGCGCGGCCAGCGACTCCCAGCGCTCCCGGACGGCTCCGGAGCCCGCGGGCGGCGTACTGGTCCAGCCCTCTCCCGACAGCACGGCACGCACCTGGGAGGGCAGGTCGACGACGTCGTCCAGGAGGGAGTCGTTGCCCCCGAAGCGGGCGGCGGCACGCAGCGCGCTGATGGCCTTGCGCACCTCGGGCCGGTCGAAGAACCTTTCGGCACCGCGCAGCTGGTAGGGGACTCCGGCGTCGGCGAGAGCCTGTTCGTAGGTCTCGGACTGGGCGTTCGTCCGGAACAGGATGGCGATCTCGCCGGCCGGCACACCGGAGGCGACAAGATCCCGGATGCGGCGGGCGGCTCCCTCGGCCTCGGCGGGTTCGTCGGCGTACTCGGTGAAGCCGGGTTCGGGTCCGGGGCCGCGCTGGGAGATCAGTTCCAGCCGGTGTTCCGCAGCGCGGCCTCGGGCCTGGGCGAGCAGGCCGTTGGCGAGGTGGACGACCTGCGGGGTGGAGCGGTAGTCGCGGACGAGCTTGACGACGGTGGCACCGGGGTGGCGGGCGCGGAAGTCGAGCAGATAGTCAGGAGTTGCTCCTGTGAACGAGTAGATCGTCTGGCTGGCGTCGCCGACCACGCACAGGTTGTCCCGCTCCCCGAGCCACAGCTCCAGCAGCCGCTGCTGGAGCGGGCTGACGTCCTGGTACTCGTCGACCACGAAGTGCTGGTACTGGGATCGGACCTGTTCGGCGATGTCGTGCCGATCCTGGAGGACGGCGACGGTGAGCAGCAGGACGTCCTCGAAGTCGATGAGGGAGCGATCCCGTTTGAGGTCCTCGTAGGCGGCGTAGAGCTGGGCGATCTCGGCGGGGTCGCGGGGTGCGACGCGACCGGACTTTGCGACTGCGGGCACATAGTCGGCGGGGACGGTCTGGGTGACCTTGGACCACTCGATCTCGGCGGTGACGTCCCTCAGTTCGCCCCGGTCGAGGCGGATGCGGCAGGCCGCGGCGGCGTCGGCGACGAGCTGGATCTTGCGGTCGACGAGGCGGGGCATGGAGCCGCCGACGGCCTTCGGCCAGAAGTACTGGAGTTGGCGCAGCGCCGCCGAGTGGAAGGTGCGCGCCTGGACTCCGCCGGCGCCGAGCTGGCGAAGTCGCCCGCGCATCTCACCGGCCGCGCGGTTGGTGAAGGTGACGGCGAGCACGCTGGAGGGCTGGAGGATTCCCGCGCGTACGCCGTAGGCGATGCGGTGGGTGATCGCCCGTGTCTTTCCCGTGCCGGCGCCTGCCAGCACGCACACCGGACCATGCAGAGCGGTGGCCACTTCGCGCTGCTCGGGATCGAGTCCGTCGAGCACCGCGTCGGCCGAGTCCGGAACCTGCGGGAAGAGGGTGGAGTGCGTTGCTGCTGTCACACAGCCATGCTGCCAGGTCGCCGGAGACAGGTGAGCCGGTTGTCCACAGGCACCCCCTCGCAGTCGTACTAATTGAGGCAGGCATCCCCTCAGACACTCCCCGCGGGAATGGCTGCCGGGTGCCGTACGTTCCCCCAAGAGCGAGCACCCGTCCCCCGAACTGCTGAGGAGAGCGAGAGACATGCCGGGCACTGTGACGATGTACAGCACCACGTGGTGCGGATACTGCCGTCGGCTGAAGAGCCAGATGGACCGCGAGGGCATCGCGTACAACGAGATCAACATCGAGCACGACCCGGACTCCGCAGCGTTCGTGGAGAAGGCGAACGGTGGCAACCAGACCGTTCCGACGGTGCTGGTGGTCCCCTCCAACGACGGCCCGGAGGTCGTGATGACGAACCCGAGCCTCGCGCAGGTGAAGCAGGCTCTCGGCGCCTGACCCGCGTGTCCCTGACCCCCGACCGGCCCGGCGGCCGTGTGCGGGGGTCTTCGCGTGTCCGGCCCGCGGGCGGGAGCGTCTCAGGTGCCGGCTCCAGGTGTCAGAGCGCGCTGCCCGGCTTCGGCAGCGGCTTGCCGTACCAGAGTTCGATCAGGCGGGCCGCGATCGAGATGCCGTACGGCGGGAGTACCTCGCCGGACTCGAAGCCCGCGCGCAGGTCCTCCCGGGAGAACCAGCGGGCCTCGTGGATCTCGTCGCCGTCGACCTCGATGTCGGTGGACACGGCCCGGGCCATGAAGCCGAGCATGAGACTGGACGGAAACGGCCAGGGCTGGCTGGCGACGTACTCGACCGGGCCGACCAGGATTCCGGCCTCCTCGAACACCTCACGGCGGACCGACTGTTCGATGGACTCGCCGGGCTCGACGAAACCGGCGAGCGTCGAGAAGCGGCCCTCGGGCCAGTGGACCTGGCGGCCGAGAAGGATGCGGTCCTCGTCGTCGGTCACGGCCATGATCACGGCGGGGTCCGTGCGCGGGTAGTGCTCGGCGCCGCAGGCCTGGCAGCGGCGGATGTGGCCGGCGGCGGCGATGACGGTGCGCTCGCCGCAGCGGGAGCAGAAGCGGTGCAGTCGCTGCCAGTTCTCCAGGGCGACGGCGTGCACCATCAGGCCCGCCTCCCGGGGCGAGAGGAGCAGACCGGCCTCGCGCAGGCCCGCGGGACGCGCGGACTGGTCCATACGACCGGGAAGCGCGTCCTTCTGGAGGGCGAAGTAGCTGGTGCCCTCGTCGTCATTGCCGAGGAAGTAGCGGTGCGCCTCGGTGAGGGGGGCCTCGAAGGAGGGGGTCATGACGAGTTCGGTACGCCCGTCGGGCGTCTCGTCGATGAGGACCTGGCCGCCGGAGACCACGAAGCAGCGGGTTGTCGGGTGGCTCCATGCCGCCGCGAGCCAGGCCTCGTCGAGCCGGTGGTGCGCGGACCGGTCGATGCCGCTGGGGGCGGTGAGCGAGATGGGACGGTCGGCGGTGCGGTCGGTCCAGGTGGTCACAGGTGCTTCCAACTCCCCCGGTGGAACGGATATTTCTGCGGGCGGTTCAGCGGGACGTGGGTGGGGACTGGTGGGGGGCGGCGGCTTTCGGCTGACTTCGAGTGGGTACGGGGCGGTGCTTCCGGTGTGCCCGGGGGCGGCTGCCGCTCCGGGCCGCCCGAGGTCGTCAGAACTCATCTCGTCGGCTCCCCGCCAGGTCGCCCCACAGGTAGGCGGTGGCCTCGACGCCTTTGAGGAGCAGGTCGATCTCCACCTTCTCGTTGGGGGCGTGCCAGCCGTCGGAGGGGACGGAGACACCCAGGAAGAGCACGGGGGCACCGAGGACGTCCTGGAGGTCCGCGGCCGGGCCGCTGCCGCCCTCACGCGTGAAGCGGACGGGCTTGTCGAAGGCGCGGCCCATGGCGCGGACGACGGACTGCAGCGCGGGATGGTCCAGCGGGGTGAGGCAGGGACGCGTGGCCGCCGCGAAGGTGATCTCGTACCGGATCCCGGGGGGAACGCGAGCCTCGGTCCAGTCGCGGACGATCTTCTCGATGTGGTCGGGGTCCTGTCCGGCGACAAGCCGGAAGGAGAGTTTCACCATGGCCGACGCCGGGACGATCGTCTTGCTGCCGGGGCCCTGGTAGCCGCCGCCGATGCCGTTGACCTCAGCGGTGGGGCGCGTCCAGACGCGCTCCAGGGTGGTGTGTCCGGCTTCGCCGTGGGCGGCGTACGACTTGGCGGTGCGCAGCCACTGCTCCTCGTCGAAGGGGAGTTCGGCGAGAAGTTCGCGCTCGCGGTCGGTGAGTGCGGTGACCCCGTCGTAGAAGCCGGGGATCGTCACCCGGGCGTGCTCGTCGTGCAGTGCGGCGACGAGGCGGGCGACGGCGGTCGCCGGGTTGGGCACGGCGCCGCCGAAGGAGCCGGAGTGGATGTCCTGGTCGGGTCCGTGGAACTGGATCTCGCACTCGGCGAGGCCGCGCATACCGGTGCACACCGTGGGGGTGTCCTCGGCCCACATGCCGGTGTCGGAGACGATCACCGCGTCGGCGGCGAGCCGGTCGACGTGTTCCTCGACGAGGGACCGGAAGTGGATGGACCCGGACTCCTCCTCGCCCTCGATGAGCATTTTCAGGTGGGCGGCGGGTGCGGTGCGGCCGGTGGTGGCGAGGTGGGCGCGGACGCCGAGTGTGTGGAAGAACACCTGGCCCTTGTCGTCGGCGGCCCCGCGCGCGTACAGACGGTTTCCCCGGACGACCGGTTCGAAGGGGTCGGTGTCCCAGCCGTCCTCACGGGCCGCGGGTTGTACGTCGTGATGTCCGTAGACGAGGACGGTGGGGGCGGCGGGGTCGTCGGCGGGCCACTCCGCGAAGACCGCCGGGGCGCCCGGTGTGGCCCAGACCTCGACGGTGGGGAAGCCTGTTTCCCGGAGTTTGGCGGCGAGCCAGTCGGCGCTGCGGCGTACATCGGCGGCGTGGTCGGGCTGGGCCGACACGGAGGGGATGCGCAGCCACTCGGCGAGGTCGTCGAGGAAGGCGGCGCGGTGCTGTTCGATGTACTGACGGACGGCGTTGTCCGGGGCCTGGCTCATGGTCATGAGCTTATCGGCCCGCGCTGACATCCTCGTCCGGTACTTCGAACACGGCGGGCTCCTCCAGGAGCAGCCGCTCCAGCGCGGCCCGGTCCGGGAGACTGTCAGGCCGGACGGTCTCGCCGCTGCGCACGTACAGGAAGGCGGCTTTGACGGCCGCCAGGGGCACGCCCTGCTGCTCGGCCCAGGCAAGCCGGTAGATGGCGAGCTGGAGGGGGTCCGCGGTGTGGGCCCGGTGGGTTTTCCAGTCGAGGATCTCGTACGTCGTCTCCTCACCGTCGCCTTCTTTGTAGACGGCGTCGATCCGCCCTCGGACGACGCGTCCTGCGATGTCGAGCTGGAAGGGGGCTTCGACCCGGTAGGGCGTGCGGTGCGCGTACACGGTGTGTTCGAAGGCGTCCTTGAGGGCTTCCAGGTCGCGTTCGTCGGCGATCTCGGCGTCGCTGCCGGGCAGTTCGTCGGGTTCCAGCATCGGGAGTCGAAGTTCCTCGAAGCGGGCCTCGACCCAGGCGTGGAAGCGGGTTCCGCGACGGGCCGCGGGCTGCGGTGGGCGTGGCATGGGGCGGGCGAGCTCCTGTGCGAGGGCGTCCGGGTCGGCGGCCAGGAGCATCAGCTGGGACGCGGTCAGCGTCGGTGGCAGAGGGACGTCGGTGACGGTCTGCCGAGCGCGCAGCAGCTCACCGGTGAGCGCGTCGAGGTCGCGGTCCCAGGAGGCGACGGAACGGGCCTCCTCCGGTGTGAGATCCGCCTCGGCGGGGTGTCTGCGGGCGTGGGGCACGCCGGCCGGGCGGTCGTGACCGTGTCCGGTGCGCTGCGCCCGCGCGCGGGGTGGGGTCTGTGCGGACGGCTCGGGACGGTCCGTGGTCCAGGCGTCCCAGTCGGCGTCGTCCTCCGCGGGGGAGGCGTCGTCGTGGTCCACGGGACCGTCGTCAAGGGGTTCGTCGTCCTCGTACGGAGGCTCGTCGTCCGGCGGCGGGGGCCAGTCCGGGTCTTCGTACGTGTCGGGGTCGTGCGTGGCCGCGGGGTGGCCGTCCTCGTGGGGGGCGATGGTCTCCAGGTGGGCGAGGACCGTCTCGGCGGCGGCCCGGCGGCGACGGAACGCGGTGTCATCCAATGGGAGGGGCCACAGCTGGTCGGCCGTGGTGGCGTGCAGGGCGGGATTCTCCTCGCCCTCCTCCGGTTCGGCAGCCCAGACCTCGATCTCGCCGTGTCCGGCCGTGCAGTGGTCTTGGAGGGCCCGCAGGAAGTCCGAGGGGCCGCGTGGCTTCTTCTGGGACGAGCCCCACCAGTGGCCGGAGCCGAGCAGCAAGGAGCGGGGACGGGTGAAGGTGACATAGCCGAGGCGGAGTTCCTCGGTGTGCTGGTGGTCCTTCATAGCTTCCTGGAAGGCCTTCATCCCCCGGGCGTCCCAGGCCTCGATATCGGGCAGTGTGTCGGTGTCGCCGCGCAGCTCGTGCGGCAGGACCTTCGCCTGTGAGGTCCATTTCTCGCGGCCCCGGTCGCTGGGGAAAGTGCCGGTGACCAGGCCGGGCACGGCCACGACGTCCCACTCCAGGCCCTTGGACTTGTGGGCGGTGAGCACCTTGACGGTGTTCTCGCCGCCGGGCAGGGCGTTGTCGAGGCCCTTCTCGTACTGCGCGGCCGTGCGCAGGAAGCCGAGGAAGGCGAGCAGGCCGGCCTCGCTCTCGTGGGCGGCGAACGAGGCGGCGATGTCCAGGAAGTTGGAGAGGGTCTCGCGGCGGCGGGCGGCCAGGGCGTGCGGGGACGCCGACAGCTCCACCTCAAGGCCGGTGACGGCGAGCACGCGGTGCAGTACGTCCATCAGCGGGTCGGCGAGTGAACGGCGCAGGTCGCGCAGTTCGGTGGCGAGCCTGGCGAAGCGCACGCGCGCGTCCGGAGAGAAGGGCAGCCCGTCGTCGTCGCCCGCTCCCCTCAGCGATGTCTCCAGAAAGGTGTCGAGGGCGTCCGCGAGCGATATCACCTCGGCGGGATCGACCCCCTCGACCGCCTCGGCGAGCCGACGGTCCCGGTCGTCGGCGTCGCCCACGCGCGCGTGGGACACGAGAAGGCGGGCCCGACGGCCCAGGAGGGCGAGGTCACGCGGGCCGATGCGCCAGCGCGGGCCGGTCAGCAGCCGCACCAGGGAGGCGTTGGCCCCCGGGTCCTGGAGGACCTCGCAGACGGACACCAGGTCGGCGACCTCGGGCAGGTGCAGCAGCCCGGAGAGCCCGACGACCTCGACGGGGACGTCCCGTGCGACGAGCGCGCCCTGGATCTCGGCGAAGTCGGTGGCGGTGCGGCACAGGACGGCGATCTCGCCGGGTGCCTTGCCGGTGCGTACGAGGTGGGCGATGGAGTCCGCGAGCCAGCCGATCTCCTCGGCGTGGGTGCGCAGCAGCGCGCAGCGCACCTGGCCGTCGCGCTCCGCGCCGGGTGCGGGGCGGAGCGCCTCCACGCCCGCGTGCATGGCGCGCAGGGGCTCCGCGAGGCCGTTGGCGAGGTCGAGGAGGCGGCCTCCGCTGCGGCGGTTCTCACTGAGCGACTGGCGGGCCGCCGAAGCGCCGTCGGCGTTGGCGAAGTGCTCGGGGAAGTCGTCGAGGTTGGCGACGGAGGCGCCGCGCCAGCCGTAGATCGCCTGGCAGGGGTCACCGACCGCGGTCACCGGATGGCCGGTGCCGCCGCCGAACAGGCCTGCCAGGAGGACGCGTTGCGCCACGGAGGTGTCCTGGTACTCGTCGAGGAGCACCACCCGGAACTCCTCGCGCAGAAGGCGGCCGACTTCGGGGACGCGGGCGAGCGCGGCGGAGAGGGCGATCTGGTCACCGAAGTCGAGGAGGTCACGCTCCCGCTTGGCGGCCCGGTAGCGGGTCACCAGTTCGGCGAGCTCGCGGCGGGCGGCGGCCGTCTCGGGGACCTTGCGCAGGTCCGCGTTGGTGAGTCTGGCGCCCTCCAGGGCGCGCAGCAGTTCGGCGTCGTACGCGCGCAGCTCCTCGGGGCGGACGAGGTGTTCGGCGAGTTCGGCGTCGAGGGTCAGAAGGTCGCTGACGAGGTCCGGGAAGGAGCGTGTGAGCGCGGGGTAGGGGCCGGGGGCTTCGCGCAGTACGCGTGCGGCGAGCTGGTAGCGGGTGGCGTCGGCGAGGAGACGGGCCGTCGGTTCGAGGCCGAGGCGCAGGCCGTGGTCCTTCAGGAGACGGCCCGCGAAGGCGTGATAGGTCGAGATGACCGGTTCGCCTGGCGGGTTGTCGGGGTCGATGACGTCCGGGTCGGTGACGCCCGCCCGGACGAGGGCCTTGCGGACGCGCTCGGCGAGTTCACCGGCCGCCTTGTTGGTGAAGGTGAGGCCGAGCACCTGTTCGGGGGCGACCTGGCCGGTGCCGACGAGCCAGACCACGCGTGCAGCCATCACCGTCGTCTTGCCCGACCCCGCTCCGGCCACGATCACCTGGGGGGCGGGCGGCGCGACGATGCAGGCCGTCTGCTCCGGGGTGAACGGGATACCGAGGAGCTCTTTGAGCTGCTCGGGGTCGCTGATGGTGGCTGGCACGTCAGAGAGGCTAACGGCGGACACTGACAGTGGGTGTCACTCGACCACTTGCCGGCCCTCCGGGCGGGCGCTGCACGATGCCCGGAAGGAGCAGTGGGCGCAGTGCTGGCCCGTAGTCGGAGTGAAGCGTTCATCGAGCACCTTGCCCGCGGCGGTGGCCAGCAGGTCGCCGACCCACTCCCCCTCCGCCCCCGCGTCCGCCCCTCCCTCCAGGGGGGCCTGGGCCTGCACCTTGGGCAGCGTCTCACCGCCGTCCCGTTTGGCGGCGCCCTGGCGCAGCTGGACGAGTTCGGCACCACCCGGTTCGGGGCGCACGCCGTCGAAGGCGTCGTCGACGGCGCCTTCGCGGACGGCGAGCTGGTAGACGGCGAGCTGGGGGTGGCGGGCCACCTCGGCGGCGGTGGGCACCTGTTTGCCGGTCTTGAAGTCGACCACGTAGGCGCGGCCCTCGCCGTCGGCCTCGACCCGGTCCATGGAACCGCGGATGCGCACTTCGTAGTCACCGGCTTCGAGGGTCACGTCGAAGTCGTGCTCGCTGGCCACGGGGGTGCGGCCGGTTCGCCTGGAGTCGACGTGCCAGGTCAGGAAGCGTTCGAGCGCCACGCGCGCGTGCCCCTTCTCCTGCTCGGACTTCCAGGGCGCGTCGAAGGCGAGCGCGTTCCACACGGAGTCGAGGCGTTCCATGAGGACGTCGAGGTCGGCCGGGGTGTGTCCGGAGGCGACCTCGTCGGCAAGGACGTGCACCACGTTGCCGAAGCCCTGGGCGGCGGTCGCCGGGGCGTCGGCCTTCACCTCGCGGCCCAGGAACCACTGCAGGGCGCAGGTGTTGGCGAGTTGGTCGAGGGCACTGCCGGAGAGCACGACGGGCTGGTCGCGGTCTCGCAGCGGGACCTTGCTCTCGGTCGGCTCGTACATGCCCCACCAGCGGTAGGGGTGGGCGGAAGGAACGAGCGGGCGGCTCTCCTCGTCGGTGAGCGCGGCGAGCCGGGCCAGGCGGCGGGCGGCGGCCTCCCTGAGGGCGGCGGAGACGCGCGGGTCGACCGTGGTGGCGCGGAGTTCGGCGACGAGGGCGGAGACGGAGAGTGGGCGGCGTGGACGGCCCGTCACGTCCTTGGGTTCGACGCCGAGTTCGGTGATGAAGCGGGAGGGCTGGTCGCCGTCGTCGGCGGGAGCCTTCACCGCGGTGACGACCAGGCGTTCCCGCGCGCGCGTGGCGGCCACGTAGAACAGCCGCCGTTCCTCGGCGAGCAGTGCTCCCGGGGTGAGCGGTTCGGCGAGGCCGTCGCGGCCGATGCGGTCGGCCTCCAGGAGGGAGCCGCGGCGGCGCAGGTCTGGCCACAGCCCCTCCTGGACGCCGGCGACGACGACGAGGCGCCATTGGAGGCCCTTCGAGCGGTGTGCGGTCATGAGGCGTACGGCGTCGGGGCGCACGGCGCGGCGGGTGAGGGTGTCGGCGGCGATGTCCTCGGCGTCGATCTCCTCCAGGAAGTTGAGGGTGCCCCGGCCGCCGGTGCGCTCCTCCGCGCGCGCGGCGGTCGCGAACAGCGCGCACACGGCGTCGAGATCGCGGTCGGCGTTGCGGCCTCCCGCGCCACCACGCCGGGCGGCCCGCTCCAGGCGTCCCGGCCAGGGTGTGCCGTTCCAGAGGTCCCAGAGGGCCTCCTCGGCCGTGCCTCCGCCCGCGAGGCGCTCCCGCGCCTTCCTCAGGAGCGCGCCGAGGCGTTGGGCGCCCCGCGCGTATGTCGGGTCGTGGACGACCAGTCGTTCGGGCTCGGCCAACGCGCGGGCCAGGAGTTCGTCGGAGGGCGGCGGGACGGGGTTGCCGGCGGTTCGCTCCTCCTCCCGGAGGGCGCGGCCGAGGCGGCGCAGATCGGCGGCGTCCATACCGGCGAGAGGGGAGGTGAGGAGGGTCAGGGCGGTTTCGGTGCCCAGCCATCCGACGGCTTCGGACAGAGCGACGTCGGCGGCGTCGGCGGCGTCGGCGGCGTCGGCGGCGTCGGCGGCGTCGGCGGCGTCGGCGGCGTCGGCTTCAGCGTCGGCGTCGGCGTCGGCTTCAGCGGAGACGCCGTTCCGCGCCGCGTGGGTGCCCGTCTCCTCGGCCGCTCCGGACGCCTCCGCGGTCGCCACCGCACGGAGCGCGGTCAGGAGTGGTGCCACCGCCGGTTCGTGGCGCAGGGGCAGGTCGTCGCCGTCGATGTCCAGGGGGACGCCGGCCGCCGTGAGGGCGCGCCGGAGTGTCGGGATCGTACGGCCGCCGGCGCGCACGAGGACGGCCATCTCGCCCCAGGGGACACCGTCCTCCAGGTTGGCGCGGCGGAGGATGTCGGCGATGTTGTCCAGCTCCGTGCCGGCCGTCGGGTATGTGCAGACCTCTACGCTGCCTCCGTCGCGGAGCGGGGCGAGTCCGCGGTGGGCGCGGACCTTCTCGGCCGGGAGGCGGCTCAGGGGCATGCGCTGGGTGAGGAGGCGGGTGGCGGTCAGCGGGGTTGCGGCGGAGCGGCGGGACGTCCTCAGGACCTCGACCGGGGCGGGGCGGCCGTCCGCGCGCGGGAAGGCGTGCGGGAAGTCCAGGATGCCGTTGACGTCCGCGCCGCGGAACGCGTAGATCGACTGGTCGGGGTCACCGAGGGCGACGAGTGTCCGGCCGCCTCCGGCGAGGGCGTGCAGCAGTCTGACCTGGGCCGGGTCGGTGTCCTGGTACTCGTCCACGTAGACGGCGTCGTAGCGGGCCGCGAGCTGCCCGGCGGTGTCGGGGCGGCTCGCGAGGAGCACCGCGCGGTGCACGAGTTCCGCGTAGTCGAGCACTCCCTGCATGTCGAGGACGTCGAGGTACTCGGCCAGGAAGGCGGCGGCGGCACGCCAGTCAGGGCGGCCGATGTGCCGGGCGAAGGCGTCCAGGGCGTCCGGGCCGAGGCCCAGTTCGCGGCTGCGGGCGAGGACCGCGCGGACCTCGTCGGCGAAGCCGCGGGTGGTGAGGCAGGCGCGCAGTTCGTCCGGCCAGCGCACATGGGCGAGGCCCAGCCGCTCCAGGTCGGGCTGGCCGGCGAGCAGTCCGCGTACGGCCACGTCCTGTTCGGGGCCGGAGAGCAGCCGCAGGGGTTCCACGAACAGGTCGCTGTCCTGGTGGGCGCGGACCAGCGCGTAGCAGAAGGAGTGGAAGGTGGTCGCGCGTGGAGCGTGGGCGGCTCCGATGCGCAGTGCCATCCGGTCGCGCAGTTCGACGGCGGCCTTACGGCTGAACGTCAGCACGAGGATCCGCTCGGGGTCCCCGCCTTGGGCGATGCGAGCCGACACGGACTCGACGAGGGTGGTGGTCTTCCCGGTACCCGGGCCCGCGAGGACCAGTAGTGGGCCCCGCCTGTGATCAACCACCGCGCGCTGTGCGGCGTCAAGACGAGGGGGATCCTGCCGCGGTGGCGGAGTGCGCACCAGTCGGTAAGCGCCACGGTTCCCCTGTCGCCCCTGGGGGTGCGGCAGGCGCCTGGTGGAGGAAGAGGAGCTCACGTGGTTCGCCGGTCCTGGTGGGTGTGCTGGTTGGCTGGCCGCGTGGAGAACGGTGGCCGGGGGGTGAGGGGGGTGGGTGCTGCCGACGGTACGCCGACAGACGGTTCGGAAGCAGGGCTTCCGCTTGTTCCCTCCCGCCCCGGGCGTCACCCGGGCCCCTCGCCCCACGAACGTACGCCATGGCACGGACGTGCCCGGTTTACCCCGTACGGGCCACAGGTCCCCCTGATGCCCGCCCGATGGCGGAAGCTGTCAGGTGTGACCCTCCGCCCGCTCGCCGCCGTCCCACCGCGCCCGTCTCATGTCGAGGCGCGGCAGATGCCCCTCGGCAGCCCTGCTCGCCTCCTTCAGGGGCGTGCCCTCCGCGCGGTAGTGGTCGAGGGCCGCCAGTTCGTGGCCCGGGAGCAGGACACCGTCGGCGCGGACGACGCGCCACCACGGAACAGCCCCTCCGTAGAGGGCCATCACCCGCCCGACCTGGCGCGGGCCACCCTCCTCCAGCCACTCGGCCACATCGCCATACGTCATGACACGCCCGGGCGGGATCAGCTCAGCGGCCTCCAGGGCCCGCTCGGCGTACTCCGGCAGGGCGTCCGCCGGGAGGCTCTCGTCGCTCATCCGGCCCATCCTGCCCCACCCCACCGACAATGTGACGGGGCGGCCACCGTGGGTGCCTCTCGCCCCGAAGCGGCGCTTGCGGCAGACTGTGCGCCCCCGCACCGCACCCTGATGCCCCTCTGTGTCAGTGGGGCATGCCACCATCGTGCGGGCGGTGACCGGTGATACGAGACCAAGAAGAGACCATGAACCAGCAGGGCGTGCACCCCGAAGGGGCGGAGGACACCTCTGAGGTCTCGTCGCGCCCCGATGCGGACGGCACCGGCCACGAACACGGGCGGACACCGGCCGGGACGACCGCCGACTGCGCGGACGACGACGCCCGTGCCGAGGAGGTCGAGGGCGACGAACCGCTGCTCCCCGCGCGCGTGCACCGCCCCTCCGACCTCATGCGGCTCCTGGCGGGCGTCGTCGCGATCGTCGTCCTGCTCGCGATCGCCGCGTTCGCGCACGGCACCACCTCGGGGCTCGAACAGGACATCAACAAGGGCACCGGTCAGGCGCCCGACCTGCTGATCAAGATCGCGGGTCTGGCGTCGAGCATCGCGATCCTGCTGGTGCCGGTGGCCTTCGCGATCGAGCGGCTGATCAAGCGGGACGGGCTGCGCATCGCCGACGGTGTCCTGGCGGCGGTCCTCGCGCACGGAGTGACCCTCGCCACCGACCTGTGGGTCGCCAAGGCCGCCCCCGGCTCGATCCAGGAGGCGCTGACCCAGCCCTCCCCCGGCGACATCCACGCCCTCACCGATCCGGTGCACGGCTACCTCGCGCCGGTCATCGCGTACATGACGGCCGTCGGCATGTCCCGTCGGCCGCGCTGGCGCGCCGTGCTGTGGGTGGTGCTGACGCTCGACGCGTTCTCGATGCTGGTCACCGGCTACACGACACCGTTCTCGATCATCCTGACGGTGCTGATCGGCTGGTCGGTGGCGTACGGGACGCTGTACGCGGTCGGCTCACCGAACGTGCGTCCTACCGGGCGCAACCTGATGGCGGGCCTGCGGCACGTCGGTTTCCGCCCGGTGAGCGCGGCCCGTGAGGAGGTGCCGGAGACGACGGACAGCGGTGACCGCGGCCGGCGCTACTTCGTCACCCTGGAGGACGGCCCTCCGCTGGACGTCACCGTGGTCGACCGCGAGCAACAGGCGCAGCACTTCTTCTACCGCATGTGGCGCAACATCACGTTGCGCGGTCTGGCCACCCGCAGCAGCCTCCAGTCGCTGCGCCAGGCGCTGGAGCAGGAGGCGCTCCTCGCGTACGCGGCGATCGCCGCCGGGGCCAACGCGCCCAAACTGATCGCGACCTCGGAGCTAGGCCCCGACGCCGTGATGCTCGTCTACGAGCACACCGGTGGTCACACGCTCGACTCACTGGACGACGAGGACATCACCGACGAGTTGCTGCGCAGCACCTGGCACCAGGTGAAGGCCCTGCAGTCGCGGCGCATCGCGCATCGCAGGCTCGTCGGCGAGGCGATTCTGGTGGATCGTTCCGGCAAGGTGATCCTCACCGACCTCCGGGTCGGCGAGATCGCGGCCGGCGATCTGTTGCTGCGCATGGACATCGCCCAACTGGTTTCGACGCTGGGCCTGCGGGTCGGCGCCGAACGCGCGGTGGCATCCGCGGTGGGCGTGCTCGGCCCGGACGCGGTGGCGGACTGCCTGCCGATGCTCCAGCCCATCGCGCTGTCGCGCTCCACGCGCGCGACACTGCGCAAACTCGCCCGCGAGCGTGCCCAGCGTCAGCGCGAGGCGGTCCTGGAGGCGTCCCAGCAGGCCAAGCAGGACCGGCTGGAGGCAGCTCACCACGCGGACACAGGGCCCGTCGTCCTGGAAAAGCCCGACAAGAAGGCGGTACGCGCGGAGAAACAGGCTGAGAAGCGGGCCATCGACGAGGCGCTGGAGGGGGCCCGCGAGGAGGATCTGCTCACCCAGATCCGCCACCAGGTGCTGCTGATCAGACCGCAGGCACCGGTGGAACCGGCCCGGCTGGAACGGGTGAGACCGCGCACCCTGATCAGTTTCATCGCGGGGGCGTTCGGCGCCTACTTCCTGCTCTCCCAGCTCACCCACATCGAGTTCGCCACGCTGATCGACAACGCCGAGTGGGGCTGGGTCATCGCGGCCGTCCTGTTCTCGGCGCTGAGTTACTTCGCCGCGGCGATGAGTCTGCTCGGGTTCGTGCCGGAGCGGGTGCCGTTCATGCGGACGGTGGCCGCGCAGGTCGCCGGATCGTTCGTGAAGATCGTGGCGCCCGCGGCGGTGGGCGGTGTCGCTCTCAACACACGTTTCCTGCAGCGCGCGGGCGTGCGGCCCGGGCTCGCGGTGGCCAGTGTCGGCGCGTCGCAGTTGTTCGGGCTCGGCTGCCACATCCTGATGCTGCTGTCGTTCGGCTATCTGACCGGCACCGAGAAGACGCCGTCGCTGTCGCCGTCCCGGACGGTCATCGCGGGCCTGCTGACGGTCGCGGTGCTCGTCCTCGTGGTGACCTCGGTGCCGTTCCTGCGGAAATTCGTCGTCACGCGCGTGAGGTCGCTGTTCGCCGGTGTCGTACCGCGCATGCTGGACGTTCTCCAGCGGCCCCAGAAACTGGTCACGGGTATCGGCGGCATGCTGCTGCTGACCGCGTGCTTCGTGATGTGCCTGGACGCGTCGATCCGCGCCTTCGGTGACGAGTCGACCTCGCTCAGCCTCGCCAGCGTGGCCGTCGTCTTCCTCGCCGGCAACGCGTTGGGCTCGGCGGCGCCCACCCCGGGTGGTGTGGGCGCGGTCGAGGCGACCTTGACTGTCGGTCTGATCGCCGTCGGCCTCCCCAAGGAGGTCGCCGCCCCGGCCGTGCTGCTCTACCGGCTGCTGACCCTCTGGATCCCGGTACTCCCGGGCTGGCTGTTCTTCAATCACCTGACCCGGAAGGGCTCCCTGTAGAGAACCCGCCTCAGGCCGGTTCTTCCCCGCGCGGACGCCGTACCTCGTACGGCTCGTGCCCCGAGCGCGCCACCGGGTACGACCGCAGGATGGGGGCATGCCCCGCCCCTTCCGGCCGCGTGCCACTGCTCTGACGGTCACCGCCCTTCTGCTGTCGTCCCTGATGGCGGGGTGCAGCGACGATTCCGGCGCCTCGGACGGGGACTTGTCGGTCCAGCAGCTGAGTTGGCGGGACTGTCCGGCGCCGTCCGAGGCGGAGGGAGGCGGTGAGGCGCCGTCGCCGCTTCCGGGGGGCGACGGCTGGCAGTGCGCCACCATGAAGGCACCGCTGGACTGGACCGAGCCGAAAGGCGAGACGATCGGGATCGCGCTGATCCGGGCCAGGGCGAGCGGCGCCGCGAGCAGGCGCATCGGGTCGCTGATCTTCAACTTCGGTGGGCCCGGTGGCTCGGGAGTCGGCGCACTCCCCTCGTTCGGCGCGGATTACGCGACCCTGCGCACGCGCTACGACCTGGTGAGTTTCGACCCTCGCGGGGTCGGCCGCAGCGCGGGCGTGCGATGCGAGGACAGCGAGCGGCTCGACGTGTACTTCCAGCAGGACGCGACGCCCGACGACGCCGCCGAACGTGCCGAACTGCTGGACAGCACCCGAAAGTTCAACGCGGCCTGCGAGAAGCACTCCAAGAGGGTGCTCCCGCATGTCCGCACCACCGAAGCGGCCCGCGACATGGATCTGCTGCGCCAGGTGCTCGGCGACGACAAGCTGCACTACTTCGGCATCTCGTACGGCACCGAACTCGGCGGCGTCTACGCACATCTGTTCCCCAAAAAGGTGGGCCGAGCCGTCTTCGACGCGGTCGTCGACCCGACCCGGACACCTGAACAGGGCTCGCTCGGGCAGGCCGAGGGCTTCCAGCTGGCGCTCGGCAACTTCGCCGAGGACTGCACGTCCAAGACCGAGGACTGCCCGGTCGGCGACACCGCACAGGACGTCGAGAACCGGATCGCCAAGCTCCTCAAGGATCTCGACGCCAAGCCCATCCCAGGCATCTTCCCGCGCGAGCTGACCCAGAGCACGGCGGCCGGCGGCATCGCGCAGGCGCTGTACTCCCAGGAGTTCTGGCCCTATCTCACCAATGGCCTTGAACAGGCGTACGACGGTGACGGGACGGTTCTGATGCTGCTCTCCGACTCGATGAACGGGCGCAACCGGAACGGCGAGTACAGCAACATCACCGCGGCGAACATCGCCATCAACTGCTCGGACGCGAAGCCGCGTTACACCGTCGCGGACGTCGAGGCGAGGCTGCCGGCGTTCCGCGCCGCATCGCCCGTGTTCGGCGAATTCATGGCCTGGTCCATGGTCGGCTGCACCGACTGGGCTGTGCGGGGCGCCACCGACCACCCCGACGTCAGCGCGACGGGGTCGGCGCCGATCCTCGTCATCGGCAACACCGGCGACCCGGCCACGCCGTACGAGGGCGCTCGGAAAATGGTGCGGGCGCTCGGCGCGGGCGTGGGCGTCGAACTGACATACAAGGGGCAGGGGCACGGCGCGTACGACAGCGGAAACCGGTGTGTGCTCAGGGCGGTCAACAGCTATCTGCTCGACGGGAAAGTTCCGGCGACCGGGACCGTATGCACCTAGGAAAGTGCAGGTCAGACGGTTATCCACAGGCTGATACGGCCTTGGCGCGGTCCGCCTACTATGGCCGGACCGCCATCCGCCGATCCGAGCGGAGGCTCGCAGGGGGGAAGTACACATGCCTCGTTTCGTACGCTGGACGGCCGCTGCCGCCGCCGCGCTGCTGGTGGGCGGCTGCAGCAGCGGCGCATCCGACAGCGCTGACGGCAAGGGGTCCGGCGGCGCCACGCCACCGTCGGCCACGTCCTCGTCACGCGCCTCGCCCGGGCTACCGGCCTCGCTGACCTCGCAGAAGCCCGACTGGGACCGCTGCGAAGGCACGTCGGACTCCCCCACACCGGGTGGCGACTGGCAGTGCGCGACGCTCAAGGTGCCGCTGGACTACGCGAAGCCGGACGGCGAGACCATCGGCCTGGCACTCATCCGGGCCAAGGCCACCGGAGGCAGCCGCATCGGGTCCCTCCTGTTCAACTTCGGCGGACCCGGCCAGTCGGGCATCTCCGTGATGCCCTCGTACGCCGGCACGGTCTCCGAACTCCGCAAGCGCTACGACCTGGTGAGCTGGGACCCTCGCGGGGTCGGGGCCAGCGAAGGCGTGCGTTGCCGCAGCGACAAGGAGATCCAGGCTGCCGAGACGGTGGACCCGACGCCGGACGACGCGGCCGAGGAGGCGGCGTACCTCAAGGACGCGGCCGACTTCGGCAGAGGCTGCGCCAAGGCCGCCGGAGACCTCGTCGCTCATGTCTCGACGACCGATTCCGCCCGCGACATGGACCTGATGCGACAGGTCCTCGGCGATACGAAGACGCACTACTTCGGCATCTCGTACGGCACCGAACTCGGCGGCGTGTACGCCCACCTGTTCCCGAAGAACGTGGGGCGACTGGTCCTCGACGCCGTCGTCGACCCGAGCGCCGACCTGGTGGGACACGCGAAGAACCAGGCCCGGGGCTTCCAGCGTGCCCTCGACGACTACCTGAAGTCGACAGGCCAAAACCCGGACCAGGGCTCACAGAAGATCTCGGCCCTGCTGAAGCGCATCGACGCCGAGCCGCTGCCCACGTCCTCGGGCCGGAAGCTGACCCAGAGCCTTGCGGTCACGGGAGTCCTCGTACCGCTCTACAGCGAGCAGAGCTGGCCGGCGCTGACCAGCGCCCTGGAAACAGCCGAACAGGGCGACGGATCGGATCTGCTGGCGCTCTCCGACGGCTACAACGACCGTGACGCGTCAGGCCACTACGGCACGACGACGCACGCCCAACGAGTCATATCGTGCTTGGACGACAAGCAGCGGCCGAGCGTGGCGCAGACCAGGAGGCTGCTGCCCGAGTTCCGGAAGATCTCGCCCGTGTTCGGGGAGTACATGGGCTGGGACACGGCCGGCTGGTGCCACGACTGGCCGGTGGCCGGTCAGTACGACACACCGGAGGTCGGCGCGCCCGGCGCGGCACCCGTCCTGGTGGTCGGCAACACCGGGGACCCGGCGACTCCGTACGAGGGCACGCGCAAGATGGCGGACGAGCTGGGCAAGGGCGTCGGCGTGGTGCTGACGTGGCGGGGCGAGGGGCATGGGGCGTACGGCAGTGGGAGCGGCTGTGTCGACTCCACGGTGAACGCGTATCTGCTGGAAGGGACGGTGCCGCAGGACGGCAAGGTCTGTTCATGACGGCGGCGGGGGCCCCGGGCACCTGTGGTGCGCGGGACCCCCGCCGGCCGAGCAGGACCTACGGGGTGAGCGCTGGAGTGAACAGCGGGTCAGTACACCGGCTTGTGCGGCTCGATCTGGTTGACCCAGCCGATCACACCGCCGCCGACGTGGACCGCGTCCGAGAAGCCGGCGGACTTCAGGACCGCGAGGACTTCCGCACTGCGGACACCCGTCTTGCAGTGCAGGACGATCTTCTTGTCCTGCGGGAGGGTCGCCAGGGCGGTGCCCATGAGGAACTCGTTCTTCGGGATCAGCTTGGCGCCCGGGATCGAGACGATCTCGTACTCGTTGATCTCGCGGACGTCGATGATCTCGATGTTCTCGCCGTCGTCGATCCACTCCTTGAGCTGCTTGGGAGTGATCGTCGAGCCGGCCGCCGCCTGCTGGGCCTCCTCGGACACGACGCCGCAGAAGGCCTCGTAGTCGATGAGCTCGGTGACGGTCGGGTTCTCACCGCAGACCGCGCAGTCGGGGTCCTTGCGGACCTTGACCTGGCGGTACTGCATCTCCAGGGCGTCGTAGATCATCAGGCGGCCGACGAGGGGCTCGCCGATGCCCGCGAGGAGCTTGATGGCCTCGTTGACCTGGATGGAACCGATGGACGCGCACAGCACGCCCAGGACGCCGCCCTCGGCGCAGGAGGGAACCATGCCGGGGGGCGGGGGCTCCGGGTAGAGGCAGCGGTAGCAGGGTCCGTGCTCGGACCAGAAGACGGAGGCCTGGCCGTCGAAGCGGTAGATCGAGCCCCACACGTAGGGCTTGTTCAGCAGGACGGCCGCGTCGTTGACCAGGTAACGGGTCGCGAAGTTGTCCGTGCCGTCGACGATCAGGTCGTACTGGCTGAAGATCTCCATCACGTTCTCGGCTTCGAGCCGCTCTTCGTGAAGGACCACGTTGACGTACGGGTTGATGCCCAGCACCGAGTCACGGGCGGACTGGGCCTTGGAACGGCCGATGTCCGCCTGGCTGTGGATGATCTGGCGCTGCAGGTTCGACTCGTCGACCTCGTCGAACTCCACGATGCCGAGCGTGCCCACGCCCGCCGCGGCCAGGTACATCAGCGCCGGCGAACCCAGGCCGCCGGCGCCCACACAGAGCACCTTGGCGTTCTTCAGCCGCTTCTGCCCGTCCATCCCGACATCGGGGATGATCAGGTGGCGGGAGTACCTGCGGACCTCGTCTACGGTGAGCTCGGCAGCGGGCTCAACCAGGGGTGGCAGCGACACGGGGACTCCGTTGGTCGGTCAATCACTACAGTTGTTCTCCCCGTAACACTGCCACGCCCTTCTTCATTCCGAGACACCCGTTCCGAGGCGCGAGACGATGTCGTCCCAGTAGCCGGGCATGGTCTCCCAGGGGTCACTGCGGGCACCGCGGTCCGTGCGGTCGGTGAAGTAGATCGTGGCCGCGCCCTGCCAGCGGGCGATGCGCAGCGCCTCGTCGAGATGGCCGAGCGGCAGTCCGTGCACGAAGTGGCAGAAACGCTCGGGCGGATGGTCGGCGGTCCACTCGGCGACCTGCGACCAGCGGTAGTCGCTCCAGTGGCCGGAGAACGTGACGAGCTGGTCGGCGTGCTCGGCGTAGTCCGGATGCGGATGGGTGCCGTGGCCCAGGACGATGTGCGCGTCCGCGTCCGCCGTACGGAGAGTTTCGACCGTGCGGCGGATCCCCGGGAGCGCGGCGCGGTCGGTCGGGCAGCGGTCCAGGAGGAAGCCGTCCGCCTTGTACCAGTCCCGGTATCGCTGCGCCTCGGCGCTCAGCTCACCGTGCGGGCGGGCCCCGTGAGCCGTGTCGAGGTGACCGAGGACACGGACACCCGCGTTGCGCAGGCGGCCGACGGCCTCCAGACAGTGCGGATCGGGGCGGCTTCCCGGGCCGTCGGCGACGTTGAGGACGACCCAGTGCAGGGGCGTGCCCGGGCGGGCGAGTTCACTCCACTCGGTCGGTGCGACGAGGGGATGCGCGAAGCCCGGGATGCCGAAGCCGGTGCGTACCCCGGTGCTCGCGGTGCCCGCCCTGGCACTGGTCAGATGCGGCATGCCGCCTCCATCCAGATGTCGGCGAGAGACTCCTCCAGGTTGATCCGGGGGCGCCAGCCGAGCCGGTCGCGTGCGGTGCGTACATCGGCCTGCTGCCAGCTGCCGCAGCCGTCCGGGTACGCGACCGGGGCCGCGTGGTCCGGGTCGGTGCGGGGGTGGCCGATGGACGCCCTCAGGGGGCCGGGCGGGCCGTCGAGTTCGTGCAGCGCGCCGCCGTACCCGGCCACCCTGGCGAGGACGGACGCGGCGTCCCGCAGACGCACGGCGCGGCCGGAGCCGATGTTGATGACGCCCTGGGCGGCCGAGAGCGAGGCGGCGTGGACGGCGCGTGCCACGTCCCGTACGTCGATGAAGTCGCGCTGTGCGCCCAGGCCGCCGAGCTTGAGTTCGCCGTCACCTGACTGCATCGCGCGCCGCATCGCCTCGGCGAGGCGACCGAGCGGTGAGCCGGCGGGCGTACCGGGCCCGGCCGGCGAGAAGACGCGCAGGACGACGGCGTCGAGACCGGATCCCAGGACCAGTTCGGTGGCGGCGAGTTTGCTCACGCCGTACGGCCCGCCGGGGCGGGGGACGGCGTCCTCGGCCGTGGAGGAACCGGGCTGGCTGGGGCCGTACTCGGCGCCGCAGCCCAGCTGGACCAAGCGGGCGCCGCAGCCGCTGCGCCGCAGTGCCTCGCAGACGGTGGCGACGGCGACCGTGTTGTGCCGGGTGAGTTCGCGGGCCCCACCGCGGGTGGCACCCGCGCAGTTGACGACCACTCCGGGGTGGACGGCGTCGAGGAAGCGGGTGAGCGCGCCGGGGCTGCCGGACGCGAGGTCGAACCGGACGTCGGCGTCGTCGCCGCGGCCCAGGGCGGTGAGCTGCACGGCCGGGTCGGCGAGCAGTCGGTCGGCGACGAAGCGGCCGAGGTAGCCGTTGGCTCCGATCAGCAGAACCCTCATCGGACGGCTCCCTCGCCGGATGCTCCGGCTCCAAGTCGGGAGGTGATCATCGGTGTACTCCTTCGGGAATTGCGGGTGTCGTTCGTGGTGGAGGGCCGGGCATCGCGGAAGCGGGCGCCTGCCGTGGTCGTGGTCCGGGACGTCATCCGGCCTCACCCGGCGTCGCGTGCGCCGATGCCCTGGTCAGCGTGCGGGCGGCGTGGAGCAGGAGGACCAGGGCGGCCCCCGCGCAGGTCGCGGCCGGGATGCCTGCCGGACTCCAGGCGGTCACGACCGCGTCCACAGGGGCGGCCAGGAAGGCGCATCCGGGCAGGTGCGACGCGAAGGCGGTGGCCAGGGCCGCCGCCTCCGTAGCGGCTGCCGCGCCGAGGACCACTGCCGGGGCGTGGGCGAAGCCGTGTGCCGTGAGGAGGCGGGCCAGCAGGAGCAGGGCGCCGAGGGTGACCGTCGTGGTGTAGGCCGCCGGTTCGCGCAGGACCGTCGCGGAGGCCGCGACGAGCGCCGCCGACGCGCAGACGAACAGGGCGAGAGCGCTCAGGAGGAGGGGTTTCACAGCCGCGGTGAAATCCGCCAGGCCGCGGCTGACGGCCAGCTTGCGACGGGCTCCCGCCGCGAAGAGGTGTGCGCACCAGGCCGCCGGCGCACAGGCCAGCGTGAGGGCCAGCACCGGGGCGGTGGACAGGTCCCGGACGGCCGTCGGGAATCCGCCGGGGCCGCCCGTCAGCGCGGCGGTGAGCAGGTCGTCCCCCAGGAGGGCGTACGCGAGGAGCCAGTAGGTCCACGCGCGCGTGGAGGCCGGGGTGTGGCTCCCGTACGTGCCGGGGGGCGCCGGGTGGGACCTCGGGCCCAGTGGCCCCCGGCCCAGTGCCGCGCGTACGGCGAGTGCCACGGCCAGGGCGCCCAGCGTCGCCACGGCCAGCCGGACCCGGCCCTCGGTGAGGTGCAGGCCCGTCACCGTCGCCGCGCACAGGACGCCAGGCAGCAGGGAGAGCAGGACCCAGTCGGCCCGGACGCGGGGTGCGGGCGTCGGGGTGGGCCGCGGTGCCGTTTCCGTCTCCCGGGAGACGCGGGCGTACAACTCCTCGGCCAGCGAGAACACGTCCCGGTGGCGGAAGCGGGCGGCCGTCCGGTCCGTCATGCCGTGGGCCTCCAGGCCGGCGGCGATCTCCAGGGGATCCACCGCCCGCTCGCACAGCTCACGGTGTCGGTGCATGAGCGCCTTGACGGGGTCTCCGGTCCCTCGGCGCGCGGCACGGGCGGCGGGCGGGGTCGCCTGTGTGTGCTCCCCCGTCTCGCGCGTCTCCCGTACGTTCGTCTCGGCGGCGCCCGTGAGCCACTCCTCCGAGTGCTCGTCCCAGCCTCCGGGGCTGTCCGGTGTCCCGGGGCGGTCCAGTTCTCCCAGCTCGCTCATCGCACGCCCTCCCCGGCCGGTACGGGGGTCGCCTGTACCGGTGCGGAAGCGTGTCCTGTCGCCCATCTGGGGCCGCCCCGGGCCACCACGCCTATGCCGGCCTGCGTCCAGCGGCCGGGGACGTGGGCCTCCGCCGGGACGGCGAACGGGAGCGGCTCGCCGACGTGGTCGAGGACCACTCTGCTGACGGGACAGCGCGCGACGATCTCCAGGTAAATGCCGTGAAATGCCTCGACGTTCTGCTCGACGGTGAACAGTTCGAGGGCACGGGCGCGAGCGGCGGCGCCCAGACGTTCGCGGCGCGCCGGGTCGCGCAGCAGCGCCACGCATGCCTCCGCGAGCGCTTTCGGGTTGCGCGGGGGCACCACGAGCCCCGTTCCGCCGATGATCTCGACGACCGCGCCCACGTCCGTCGACACGGTCGCCCGGCCGCAGAACATGGCCTCGACCAGGCTGATCGGGAAACCCTCGACGACGCTCGACAGGACGACGACCCCGCCCGCCGCGTACGCCTCCGCGAGGGTCGGCGCTTCGGGGCCGCCGATCCCCTCGAACGACACCGGGTTGTCGCCGACGGCGTGCATGCCCTCGGCCTCGTCGGGGAAGAGTTGCGCCGCCAGCGCCCGGCAGTGACCGAGATACGCCTCGCTCTCGGCTCCCGCGGCCGCGCCGATGATGCGCAGGCGGGTCTTCGGCTCCTCCTTGCGGACCTCCGCGAAGGCGTGCAGGAGGGAGATCAGGTCCTTGGCGGGCTCGATACGGCCGACCCAGATCAGCGTGTCGGGGTCCGCGGTCTCCGGCGACTCGCCCACGTCCGCGAAGTGGGACGCGTCCATGCCCGGGTACACGGTCCGCAGCTTCTCCCGGTCGGCCCCGCATCTCTCCTGCCAGCGGCGGGTGTGCGTGTTGCCGGGAGTGACCAGCGCGGCCCGCCGGTAGACCTCCGAGGCCAGCCTGCCGTGGAAGGCCGCCAGCAGGGACCGTACGGCCGGGGCCTGGTCGTCGGCGCCCGAGGCCAGGTAGTGCGCCCGCAGCGGGACTCCGTACTCGGTGACCAGGAGGGGTACGCCGGAGAAGTGGTGGGCGAGCAGGCCGGGGAGTGCCGCAGGGCCGCCGGCGGCGGCATGGCAGAGGTCGACCGAGCCGAGCCCGTCGTCCTCGTACCAGTCGAGCGAGAGGGGGCGCAGGGCGCGTTCCAGTTGCGCGGCGACGGTGAGCAGGTCCGGGACGCGCGCCTCGCGCGCCGCTCCCAGGGCGCCGGGCGCACGACACGCGCGCTCAAGGGCGCGTACGGCGCCTTCGGAGCGGAGCGCTCCCACCAGTCCGCCCTCGTCGCGGGCGAGTTCGGCGAGCCCGTACAGCGCGCTGCCGAAACGGTCCGCCTCAGCGGTGGACGGGGCCGATCCGGCCGACGCCTTCCCCGCGTCGGGCCCGCCGCACAGGGTCGAGGCCAACTCTCCGTAGGCCTCGGCGAATCGCCGCCGTGCCCGGCGGCCGTACACCACCCCGTCGTCCTCGGCCGTCCACAGTGGCGCGGTCCTCACCCGGCTGACCTGCGACGGCAGTTCGATCCAGCCCTCGTCCTCCTGCCGCTCACTGCGGCTGAGCGCGTAGATGTCGAACTCGTGTCCACCGAGCCCGCGCACGAGCCGGTCGCACCAGAGTCTGGCGTCACCGCTCACATACGGATAGCCACCCTCCGTCAGCAGTCCGATGCGCACGAGCACACCCCCGATCTCCCTTGTGGGGAGCCGCCGTTGACCCGGCGGCTCGCAGCGGGACGAACGTATGCGGACATGACGGTGGTGCGACGGACGGTTGTCCGTCACACCACCAAAAGGGGTGAACGGTCGTAACTTTCGCGCGCGGATCGCGTTCCGTCGCGCTAGGAGATCATTCGCGCACCATTGGTGACGAACACCTGTATGGTCAGACGGGCGTCAACTCCTGGCGGGCGGCGCGCCGACGGGCAGCGATCTCCGGGTCGAGAGCGGGTACGGCGGCCAGCAGCTGCCGGGTGTACGGGTCTCTCGGATTGTCGTACACCTCGTCGGCGGGCCCCGACTCGACGATCCGGCCCCGCCGCATCACCGCGACGCGGTCGCTGACCTGGCGTACCACGGCGAGATCGTGGGCGACGAACACCAGCGCGAGGCCGAGTTCGTGCTGCAACTCGCCGAGCAGGGCGACCACCTGGGCCTGGGTCGTGACGTCGAGCGCCGAGACCGGCTCGTCGCAGACGATGACGCGGGGTTCGGCGGCCAGCGCCCGGGCGATGCCCACGCGTTGGCGTTGGCCGCCGCTGAACTCGTGCGGATAGCGGTCGTAGTGCGCCGGGTCGAGCCCCACCCGCGCCAGCAGCTCCCCCACGCGCCCACGGACACGACTTTCGTCCTTCTCGCCGCGTGCCCGCAGTGGGTCGGCGATCGACTCGCCCACACTGCGGCGGGGGTTGAGGGAGGAGACCGGGTCCTGGAACACCATCTGCACGGCCGGGCCGGCCCCGGACCGCACGTGCCCCTCGTAACGCACCTCGCCGACCGTCGGCTCAAGCAGCCCGACCAGCATCCGTCCGAGGGTTGTCTTGCCGCTGCCGCTCTCGCCGACGATCCCGAGGGTCTCGCCCCTGCGCACGGTCAGCGACACGTCGTCCACGGCCGCGAACGCCCGTTTCCCGCGCCCGAACTCGCGCCGCAGGCCGACAGCCTCCAACACCACCTCGCGGGCGTCGGAAGAGTCCTGGGGGACCCGTCTCACGTCCACGCGCGGTACCGCGGCGAGCAGTTCACGCGTGTACGCCTCCGAGGGGGTCCCCAGAACGGCGGCGACCGGACCGTGCTCGACGGCGCGCCCGTGCCGCATCACCAGCACGTCGTCGACGCTCTCCGCCGCCACCCCCACGTCGTGCGTGACGAGCAGGAGTCCCATGCCGGTCTCCTCGCGCAGGGTGTGCAGCAGGTCGAGGATCTGCGCCTGGACGGTGACGTCCAGCGCGGTCGTGGGCTCGTCGGCGATCAGCAGATCGGGCTCGCAGGCGAGCGCCATGGCGATCAGCGCGCGCTGCCGCATCCCCCCGCTGAACTCGTGCGGCCGGGACCGGAACCGCCGTACCGCGTCCGGAATCCCGACTCGGTCCAGTACGTCGACGGCACGCGCGCGTGCGGCCCGCCGGGACGCCTTGGTGTGCACCCGGTACACCTCGGCGATCTGGTCGCCCACCGCGTAGTACGGGTCGAGCGAGGACAGCGGATCCTGGAAGACCATCGCCGCCTTCGCCCCGCGCAGCCGCCGCAGCTCGGCCTCCGGCGCCCGCTGTACGTCGGTTCCGGCGACGCGGACCGTGCCGCCGACCTCCGCTCCCGTACCGCGGTGCAGCCCCAGCAGGGCGGACGCGACCGTCGACTTGCCCGAACCGGACTCGCCGACAAGGCCGAGCGCGGCGCCCTTCGCCAGCCGGAACGACAGCCCGTCCACGGCGAGCAGGGAGCCGAAGGCGACCGTCAGACCGTCGACCTCCACGAGAGCCCTGTCGTCCGCGCCGTCCACCGGAGCCTCAATTGAGGCCTTGTCCAAGCTCATACGAGCACCACCCGTCGATCGGCCACCGCGTAGAGCACATCCGCGACGGCGTTGGCGATGACCACGAAGAATCCGGTGACCAGGACCATGCCGACGACCACCGGCAGGTCGACCACCTTGACCGCCTCGACGAGCTCCTGTCCGATACCGGGCAGCCCGAAGAGCGTCTCGGTGAGCACCGCGCCGCCGAACATCGACCCGAAGTCCGTGGCGCTCAGGGCGATCAGCGGCGCCACCGCACCGCGCAGCGCGTGCCGCCCGATGATGGACCGCTCCCCGACGCCGTACGCGCGGAAGGTGCGTACGTGGTCCTCCGCGAGTGTCTCCAGCATCGACGCCCTGGTCAGGCGGGCGTACTTGGCGGACTCGATCAGGGCGAGCGACAGCCAGGGCAGCAGCAGGTTCCACGCCCACTGTTCGGGATCGTCCGCGAAGGGCACGTACTGCGGGAACGGCAGCAGCTCCAGCTGGCCACAGACGACGATCATCAGGATCAGGCCGATGACGAAGACGGGCGTCGCCGTGCCGGCCAGCGTGAGCCCGGTCAGCAGGCGCTCGGTGGGCCGGCCGCGCCGCCAGGCCGAGAGCACCCCGGTGCCGACGCCGATGAGCAGCCACAGCCCCATCGCGCCGAGCGCGAGCGAGCCGGTGACCGGCAGTTTCGCCAGGATCAGCTCGGTGACCTGCTGGTCGCTCTGGTACGACAGGCCGAGGCAGGGCGCCGAGCAGTGCTGGACGGACGTACCTGTCGAGTAGTCCTGGCCCGCGAAGACGCCCTCAAGGAAGTGCCAGTAGCGCAGGTACAGCGGGTCGTCGAGGCGCAGTTGCTCGGTGACCTGCTGCACCTGCGCCGGGGAGCAGCGCGGGCCGCAGGTGATCTGGGCGACGTTGCCGGGGGCGACATAGAAGACGACGTAGATGATGACCGAGATGGCGAGGAGGGTGACGACCGCGCCGATGACCCGGCGTGCGACGAAGCCGCCGAAACCGGAGATGTTCACGCGCCGGCTCCGTTCTTCGGCGTCGTGGCGTCCGCGTTCTTCTCCGCGGCGACCCTGTCCTCGCGTCTGCGGCCCGTGCCGATGCGCAGACGGGAGGCAGCGCGCGGGTCGAGGGCGGTGCGGATGCCGTCGCCGAGGACGGTCAGGGCGAGCACGGTCACGAAGAGGGCGCCCGCGGGCAGCAGCAGGTACTGGGGTGCCGCCTGGTACCAGACGTCGGCGGCGGTGATCATCTGCCCCCAGGACGGCGTCGGCGGCTTCACACCGACTCCGAGGAAGGACAGGGCGGCCTCGACCGTGATGTTCGTCGGGACGAGGAGCGCGGCGTACGTGATGACGGGCGCGGCGAGGCCGGGCAGCAGTTCGCGGCGGGCGATCCGCCAGGGACCCCAGCCGCTGAGCCGGGCGGCGGCCACATGGTCGAGCTGTTTGAGGGTGAGTGTCTGGGCGCGCACGATCTTCGCCGTCCCGCCCCAGGCGATCAGCCCGATGACGAGGGCGACGAGAACCGGCCGCGGGAAGCCGCTGGGCACGATGGCCAGCAGGGCCAGGGACATGATCATGAGCGGCAGCGCGATGATGACATCGGTGAGACGGCTCAGCAGTTGATCGACCCATCGGCTGCCGAGGGCGGACGCGATGCCGACCACGACGCCGATCGACACCTGGACGACGGTCGCCGCGAGCGCGACGCCCAGCGAGACGCGGGCCCCGTAGACGAGCCGGGCGAACAGGTCGCGCCCCGTCTGCGGTTCGACGCCGAGCCAGTGGTCACCGCTGATCCCACCGAGGGAACCGATCGGGACGCCTCCGCGCGCGGAGTCGACCAGGTCGGGGTGGTAGGTGGTCGGGTCCTGGCCGGCGATCGCCGTGAGCAGCGGCGCGGCGAGCGCGACCAGGACGAGCAGCGCGACGACGGCCGCCGCGGGGAGGGCGGCACGCTGCGCCCGCAGCCGCCGCCAGAACTGACGGGCCCCGGAGGCCCCCGGGACGGGTGTCGTACCCGTCCCGGCGGCCTGGGAGGCGAGAAGGACCTCGCTCACCGTGTCGTCACTTCACCGAGACCTGGGAGATGTCCAGGACACCCGTCCAGTCGCTGATCACGACGTTCTTGACGTCCTTGCCGTACAGCCGCTTGTAGACGGGGTGGAACAGCGGCACGGTCAGTGCCTGCTCGCCGATCTTCTCGTCCAGCGCGCCCCACCTCTTGGCGGCGGCGTCGAGGTCGGTCAACTTGTTGATCGCGTCGATCTCGGCGTTCACCGACTTGTCGTCGAGGAAGCCGGTGTTGAAGTTCGCGCCGTCCCCGACGATCTGCCGACCGTCGAAGATCGGGGCGAGGAAGGGTCCGCCGGAGGGCCAGTCGGCGCCCCAGTGGGCGAGGAAGAACCCGGGCTCCTTGTTCACGTCGTGGATCGTGTCGGAGTAGTCGTTGTCCTCCAGCCCGTCCAGCTTCACCGTGATGCCGGCCTTCTTGAGCGCGTCCTGGACGGCGGTCGCGATCTCCGGGCTGGTCTCGAAGTCCTTGGCGTTGGAGTGGGTGAGGGTGACGGTCAGCCCGTTCGGGTAACCGGCCTCCTTCAGTACCTCCCTGGCCTTCGCCGGGTCCCCCGAGGCGCCTGCCGGGAAGTGGTCGTAGGGCGTGTACCCGAAGGACTTCTGGTTCGGCAGATGGGTGGTGGCGGGCTCGGCGAGCGACGATCCGCCGGCCGCGTTGATGACGCTCGTGCGGTCGACGGCGTACGAGATCGCCTCCCGCACCTTGATGTTGTCGAACGGCTTGATCTTCGGGTTGAACGCTATGTAGTTGATGTAGCCGAAGTGCCCGGTGCCGACGCGCGCCGCCAGTTCCTTGTCACCCGTCACCTTGGCGAGCTCGGCCGGGCCGAGGTTGGTGTCCGTGGTCACGGACGCGGCGTCCGCCCCTTGGGACGCCGACAGCCGCTGGTTGATCACCGACGAGTCGAGCCCGGACCGTACGTCGATCCTGTCCGGGTACGCCTTGCGCTCCGCGTCCGTGGCCGCCGACCAGTAGGTGTTGCGCTCCAGGATCAGCCGCTCGCCGTCGCCCTCGTTGCTGACGACCTTGTACGGGCCCGACGAGACCGGGTGCTCCTCGTACTTCGTCCCGGTGTCCTTGGCCTTCGGAACCGGCGTGAACTGGGTCTGTGTGGCCAGATAGGGGAACTCGCCCTCGGGCTTGTTCAGGTGGAAGACGATCGTGCGGGCGTCCGGCGTCCCGATCGCGTCGAGGCCCTTGCCCTTGTCCTTGTAGGGCCCCTGGTAGTCGGCGGCGCCGACCAGCCAGTCCCTCAGGTAGGGCGCGCCGCCGGAGAGTTCGGGGGCGAAGGAGCGCTCGATGCCGTACTTGATGTCGGCGCTGGTGATCGCCGTACCGTCCTCGTACTTGAGCCCTTCCTTCAGGGTGTACGTCCACACGGTCGCGTTCTCGCTCGGGCGCCCGGTGTCGGTGGCCAGGTCGGGGACGACCTTCGCGCCGGCCGCCCCGCTCTCGCGGTTGCGTGTGGTGAGCGTGCGGAAGACGAGCGAGGGGACGTTGCCGCCGCCGGACGTGTACAGCCGGGCGGGGTCGAAGTCGTCCTGCGGATGGGCGTTGAGGACGGTGAGTGTGCCGCCCTTCCGCGGCTTGGAGTCGCCGCTGCCCGCGCCCTTGGCATCGTTGTCCTTCGGGCCGCACGCGGCGGCGCCCGCGGCCAGGACCAGGCTGACGGACACCGCTGCCACGCGGCGCGATCTGACGGACGGTTGGCGCATCGGAAGACGACCTCTCGGATGTATATGTCGACGAACGCGTCGACACGTCGAAACGTCTCAGCGAATGAGACGAAATGACGAGGAGTGGGACGGAGGAAGACAGGCGTCCGCCCGGGCGTCGACTCGTGAGAGGTGGGAGTTCATGCAACTCGCGACGCGCACGCCGGGCCACCGGGCAGCCGTAACCGCCGGTCGGGAAGCCGAAGAAGCGAAAGCGGGCGTCAGCGACAGAGAATGTCGGCCACGCAGAGAGCGGTCACGCCGATCAGCGCCAGCTCGATGGCGGCGCGCTCGACAACATGACTAGACCACATGCGCAAAAATATGAACGAACTTTCCACTCATGTCAACGGGAGCCGGAGCGCACCACCGCGCTCCGGCCGTCCCACCCGTCAACTCCCCGGAAACGGCCAGGGATTGGCTCGGCAGTGGATCCCGCCGTGGTTGAGGAACTTGGTCTGCTGCTGCATGACCGGTGCGAGGTCGCCGTCCTTGTCGCAGGTCACGTGCCCGTAGCCGAGGCGATGGCCGACCTCGTGGTTTATCAGCATCTGCCGGTACGGGTAGATCTTGTCGCCGTAGGTCACGGACCCCTGCGCCCACCGGTAGGCGTTGATCATCACGCGGTCGGTGGCGGCCGAGTCACAGGACACGTTGTCCTCGGTGGTGTCGAGCCCCGACTTCGCGCACCAGAAGGCGGTGGTACCGGGACTCGCCAGTGTGATCACGAAATCGGGCTTGCCCGAGGAGATCCGCTCGAACGTACGACCGCCGTTGTGGGCCCAGCTCCGGTTGTCGTTGAGCGTCTTCTGCACGGCCTGCGCGAACAGTTCACCGTCGAGCCCGAGCCCCTGTTCGACGTCCACCCGGTACGTGTACTTCTGCCCCGCCCCCGGTGCCTTGGCGAAGCCGCGGATCGCGTCGAACTTCCCCGAGCCCTTGAGGGCCGCCCCGAGCGCGTACTTCTTGGCCATCTTCTGGTCGTACGTCAGTGCCGCCTCCACGGCCGGCGCGTCGGGCGCGGCGGGGAGTCCGTCGATACGCGCCGCGGAGCCCCCGGAGCCCTGGACGTCCTGGCCCGAGCCGATCGCGGTCTGGGTCCGCACTCCCCCGTCGTCGTCCTGGCCCTGGGTGACCTGCCCGGCCACGACGACCGCCAGCACCGTGGTGACGGCGGCGGCCGCGATCCCGGTGAACGCCCGTCCCTTGCCGCTCCTGCCCCTGTCCGCCACCTCGGCGGGCGGGGTGGGCGTGTCGGCGGGGTGAGATGTCCGGGCGCGGGGCGCGAAGGGTTCGCCACCCGCGACGGAGCCACCGAACGTGTCGGCTTCCTCGAAGGCGTCGACGTACGCCTGCCGGGGGCCGGGCCCGTTCGCGGGCGCGGGCGCCGGACGCTGACGCGGTATGGCGGGACCGACCCCGGCCCGGGTGCCGAACTCGCCCCAGCCGCCGCCGGATTCACGCTGCTCGGGGTGTCCGCCTCCCCGCACTCGGGGGAAGCCGTGCGCGGGGGTTCCGTCCGAGGAACGCGGCATCCCTCGCACGGGGGCGTCGTCGGGAAGTCGTGGGAAGCCATGAGCGGGAGTGCCGTCGGGAATCGGGAAACGGGGCATCCCGTGCGCAGGCGTACCGTCGGCGAACCGCGGCGTCCCTTGCCCCTGCCACCCCTGGTCCTGCCCTTGGCCCTGCCCCTGTTGAGGTTTCCGACCCCGCTGGTCCTGTCGACCCTGTTGACCCACGGGGGTGTTCGCCGTGTCGCCCCTGCTCGCGCTGCCGCCTGTTCGCCCGCGGCGGCTGTGACGTCCCACCTCGCGTCTCAGCTCCCCGCATTCGCGGCGTCGACCCTGCTGCCGACCGTCCTCGCTGCCACAGTACCGGCATCCGCCGGCAACTCACCTGCGTCATCGAGCAGTTCGCGGAACGCCGAGGCCACCGTCTCCGGATACTCCATCATCGCCACATGTCCGGCGTCCGGCAGCGAGAGCAGCCGCGAGTCACGGAAGGCGCGCGCCGCGCGCTGGGCCATGCGATAGGAGACGAGCTGGTCCCGGCCGCCGTAGATGAGCAGCGTCGGGGCGAGCACGCGCTCGGCCTGACGCCACAGCCCGTGCTGACCGCCCAGCGTGTACGCGTTCACGACCCCGCGCGCGGAACGCGTCAGCGCATCCCAGAAGTACGGCAGTTGGAGCCGTCTCTCCATCTCTTCGACCGCGTTGCGGAATCCCTCGGGCGTCACCTGCCCAGGATCCCCGTAACAGAGCGCCGTGACCCCGCGGACGCGCTGTTCGGCGCTCCACTGCTCTGTCAGACGGGTGAACAGCCGGGCCACACCGGGCAGGGCGAGCAGGGCCGTCGGCACGGCGGTGCGCTGCACGCGGATCTCCGGCAGCGCGGGCGAGACCAGCGTGAGCGTCCTGACGAGGTCGGGTCGCACCGCCGCGACACGGGTGGACACCGCGCCGCCCAGCGAGTTGCCGAAGAGGTGCACGGGACCACGCCCGGACGCGTCGAGGTAGCGGATGACGGCACGCGCGTGCCCGGTGACCGAGTAGTCGCCGTCGTCCGGCGGCGGAGAGTCGCCGAAGCCCGGCAGGTCGAGCGCCTCGCTTTCGACGAGCTCGTCGTTCAGCGGCATGAGCGCCGACCAGTTCTGCGAGGAACCGCCCAGGCCGTGGACGTACAGCGCGGGCGGCAGTCCCTCGCGCGCGCGAGGCCGCGAACGCACGGTCAGGGTGATCCCCGGCAGACCGACCGAGCGCAGCCGCTCGCCGTCCGCGACCCTGACGGGCGCCACCTTCGGGAGCACATTGGTGGCCGATACGTACGGCAGCTCGGTCGAAGACATGCGGCAATGTTACGAGACGATCACGCTGTGGTTCGTGTGTTCGGCATCACAGGGCCGATACATCGGCCTCCCGCGACTCCGACCACCTGGCGTCCAGATCCCACGTCTCCTAGGCTCGTAATCGGGCACCCGCAGAAAAACCGTATCCCCGGGAAGGGAGCCCACCATGGCCGTCGACCCCATCGACCCCGAGACCTTCGAAACGAAGGATCCCGAGGACTACGAGGACTACGAGGGCGAGGACAATGCCACCGAGTTCGATGTCGAATCCCCCGCGGACGACGCCGTCGAACAGCACACGGACGTCACCCCGCAGCACGACGCCCCACTGACCGGCGAGAACACCGACCGCGCCAGTGAGGCCGACATCGCGGAACAGGCCCGCGTCGTGAAACTCGACGAGGACGACTACCGCTAGCCGCGACAAACCCGTGCAGCTCGCACACCCCGCACCGGATTTATTGCTATTTGAGCAAATAGACCGGAACATACAGTCGCTCGGTCGAGGAATTTCTGTGCTCGTACCGCGCACAGCAGGGTTACCGAAAAGTACGATGACGGCGCGGCGCACACCCGCATGTGGACGAAATTGGGAGGCGGCGTGACAGCCATCGAGCAAACTGAGGCGGCACGCCCACGGGGCACGCGGTTGCCGCGTCGCGCCCGACGGAACCAGCTGCTGGGCGCCGCCCAGGAAGTGTTCGTGGCGCAGGGCTACCACTCCGCCGCGATGGACGACATCGCCGAGCGGGCCGGGGTCAGCAAGCCGGTGCTCTACCAGCACTTCCCCGGCAAGCTCGACCTCTACCTCGCTCTGCTCGACCAGCACTGCGAAGCACTGATCGAGTCGGTCCGCGCGGCCCTGGCGTCGACCTCCGACAACAAGCAGCGTGTCCGGGCGACCATGGACGCGTACTTCGCGTACGTGGAGGACGACGGCGGCGCCTTCCGCCTGGTCTTCGAGTCCGACCTGACGAACGAGCCCGCGGTGCGCGAGCGCGTCGACAAGGTCACGCACGAGTGCGCGGAGGCGATCTCCGAGGTCATCGCCGAGGACACCGGCCTCTCGCCCTCGGAGTCGATGCTGCTGGCATCCGGCCTGGGCGGCCTGTCCCAGGTGGTGGCGCGATCCTGGCTGCACAGCGACCGCAGTGTTCCGCGCGATCAGGCGGTCCAGCTGCTGGCCTCACTGGCGTGGCGCGGCATCGCCGGCTTCCCGCTGCACGGCACCGAGCACCACTGACCGCCGGTTTGTTCCCGTCCGCTGTTCGCTCCTGGCGTTCCCGGGCGGAACATGTACGTCCCCTCACCGGGCTAATGTGTGCTGGGTACGGCGCGGACGCCCGCGCACTTCACTGACCGTCGGAGGGACATAGCCGTGGAGGTCAAGATCGGCGTGCAGCACGCGCCCCGCGAGATCGTTCTGGAGAGCGGTCAGAGCGCTGAGGAGGTCGAGCGGGCGGTGTCCGAGGCGCTGGCCGGCAAGTCGGCGCTTCTGAGCCTCGTGGACGACCACGGCCGCAAGGTCCTGGTACCGGCCGACCGTCTCGCGTACGTCGAGCTGGGCGAGCCGACGGCCCGCAAGGTGGGCTTCAGCGCGCTGTAGGACTCAGCAGGACACATATCGACAGGTATGCGGGTGGGGCCCGGCGGTGTCGAACCGCCGGGCCCCACCCATGTCCGCGGCCGTGCCCTACTCATGGTCCCGATTCACAGGTTGACCACACGTCACCCCTACAAATGGGTTGCCCCGCGCAGGTCACGGGTATGACGGGCTGAGAACGTCACGAGCAGACAGGCTGTGGGAGGGACCCCGACATGTTCTTGGAAGCACTCGGCTCCGCGATCCTCGGCCTCGCCCTGGCATGGGCGGCGGCCCACCGTCTGCCCGACCGCCTCCCAGCGCGCCACCTGGTCCTCTCCACCGGCGTGGCCGGAGCCCTTTTCGGCGCGTTCCTCACGCACAGCGCGCTGAGCGCCGGCCACTTCGTGGTGATCCTGCTGGGCGCTGCGGCCTTCTCGGCCGCCTCCGTCTCGCTCCTGCTCCGCCCTAAGGCGAGACTCCGCCGATCATCGGCAACGGCGTAGCCGCTGCCGACAGGGGCGCGGGGAACTGCGCGACCAGCCACAGCGGACCCGCGGACAAAGACAACTACGCCGCCAAGCCGAGCGCAGCCATCCGCTTCGTGTGCGCCTCGGTGATCCGGGAGAACATCCGGCCGACCTCCGCGAGGTCGAACCCGTCCGCGACGCCGCCGACGAGCATCGTGGACAGCGCGTCCCGGTCGGCCACGACGCGCTGCGACTGTGACAGCGCCTCGCCCATCAGCCGCCGCGCCCACAGCGCGAGCCGTCCGCCCACGCGCGGGTCCGCGTCGATCGCGCCGCGTACCTTCTCCACGGCGAAGCTCGCGTGTCCGGTGTCGTCGAGGACCCTGAGCACCAGTTGCCGGGTGTCCGAGTCGAGGCGGGCCGCGACCTCACGGTAGAAGTCACTGGCGATCGAGTCACCGACGTACGCCTTGACGAGGCCTTCCAGCCAGTCGGAGGGCGCCGTCTGCTTGTGGAAGCCGTCGAGGGCGGCGACGAACGGCTGCATCGCCTGCGTCGCGTCGGCGCCGATCTCCGTGAGCCGGTTCCTGATCTGTTCGAAGTGGTGGAACTCCGCCGACGCCATCTTGGCCAGTTCCGACTTGTCGACGAGTGTCGGCGCCAGCTTGGCGTCCTCGGCGAGCCGCTCGAACGCGGCCAGTTCGCCGTAGGCGAGCGCGCCGAGCAGGTCCACGACCGCGGCACGGTACTGCGGGTCGACGGCCGCCTGATCCCAGTTCTGGGCGGCGATTCCGGTGGGTGCGGGCACTGTGTCGGCCGCGGGTTCCGCGGGGGTTTCGGGCGTACCGGAGGCGTTGCCAGGCGTCGTCATGAAGCGCACAATAGCCCGCTGGCCGCAAGGAGTAAGTCCCTGCTCAGTCAGTGTGACGACCACTACGTGACCGAATCGGCCATCGCATGTGCGCGATTCCGGGGTATGGTGGTAATGCGCCCGCTGAGTTGACAGACGTATCTCGACGGGCCACACGAATGAGGATGCCCGGTCGGTGGCCCGATCGGCTCCGACCCGACAGCTCTCCTCGTCCGTACGGCACGATGCGTACGGAATCCGGAGAGACCCTCAGCGGTACGAGCGCTCGAGCGTCGGCAGTGGTCCTGTGCCACTCGGCCCGCCCGTAGGCGGCCGAAGTTTCCGGCACGGTCCCGACACGACCCCCGCGCTCGCCTCGCACCGCGTACACAGAAGAGGCACTGCCCTGACTACGACTTTCCGGGATCTCGGAATTCTTTCCGAGACCGCCGAGGCGCTCGAAGCCGTCGGCATCATCACCCCCTTTCCCATCCAGGAGATGACGCTCCCCGTCGCCCTCACCGGCACGGACGTCATCGGCCAGGCCAAGACCGGCACCGGCAAGACGCTCGGCTTCGGCCTCCCGCTCCTTGAGCGTGTGACCGTCCCCGCCGACGTCGAGGCCGGCCGCGCCAAGCCCGAGCAGCTCACCGAGGCCCCGCAGGCCCTCGTCGTCGTCCCGACGCGCGAGCTGTGCCAGCAGGTGACGAACGACCTGCTGACGGCCGGCAAGGTCCGTAACGTGCGCGTTCTCGCCATCTACGGCGGCCGGGCGTACGAGCCGCAGGTCGAGGCCCTCAAGAAGGGCGTCGACGTGATCGTCGGCACCCCGGGGCGTCTGCTCGACCTCGCGGGCCAGAAGAAGCTGGACCTGAGCCACGTCCGCGCGCTCGTCCTCGACGAGGCCGACGAGATGCTCGACCTGGGCTTCCTGCCCGACGTCGAGAAGATCATGAACATGCTGCCGGCCCGCCGTCAGACGATGCTGTTCTCGGCGACCATGCCGGGCGCCGTCATCGGTCTCGCGCGCCGCTACATGTCGCAGCCCACGCACATCCGCGCCGCGGCGCCGGACGACGAGGGCAAGACGGTCGCGAACACCGCGCAGTACGTCTACCGCGCCCACAACATGGACAAGCCCGAGCTGGTGGCGCGGATACTGCAGGCCGACGGCCGGGGACTGGCCATGGTCTTCTGCCGTACGAAGCGCACCGCGGCCGATCTCGCCGACCAGCTCGCCCAGCGCGGCTTCGCCTCCGGCGCCGTCCACGGCGACCTCGGCCAGGGCGCCCGCGAGCAGGCGCTGCGCGCCTTCCGCAACGGCAAGGTCGACGTCCTCGTCTGCACGGATGTCGCCGCGCGCGGTATCGACGTCGAGGGCGTCACGCACGTCATCAACTACCAGTCTCCCGAAGAGGAGAAGACGTACCTGCACCGCATCGGCCGTACGGGCCGCGCGGGTGCCAAGGGCATCGCGATCACGCTGGTCGACTGGGACGACATCCCGCGCTGGCAGCTGATCAACAAGGCGCTGGAGCTGAACTTCAACGACCCGCCGGAGACGTACTCCACGTCCCCGCACCTCTTCGAGGAACTGAGCATCCCGGCCGGTACCAAGGGTGTCCTGCCGCGCTCGGAGCGCACCCGCGCCGGCCTGGGCGCCGAGGAGCTCGAAGACCTCGGTGAGACGGGCGGACGCGGTGGCCCGCGCGGTCGCGGTGGCCGAGGCGGCCACTCCTCAGGCCCGGCGGCCGCTTCCGCGCCGC
Source organism: Streptomyces sp. AK08-02 (assembly GCF_033795085.1). Taxonomy (NCBI): domain Bacteria; kingdom Bacillati; phylum Actinomycetota; class Actinomycetes; order Kitasatosporales; family Streptomycetaceae; genus Streptomyces; species Streptomyces sp. AK08-02. The sequence continues at coordinate 233,272 of NZ_JARAZV010000013.1, read as the reverse complement.
CGGCCGAGCGCGAGCGCCCGGCCCGTACGCCGCGCAGTCGCCGCCGTACCCGTGGCGGTGCCGCCTCGGACGCGCCGACGACTCCGACCGCGTCGGCCGCTCCGGTCACCTCGGCCGGCGACGCGCTCGCCCCGTCCGAGCAGCCCACCGAGCGCCGTACGCCGCGCCGCCGTCGCCGTACACGCGGTGCCGCCGCGGAGTCGGTGCCGGCCCCCACGACGACGTTCGTCGAGCCGTCGGCCGAGGCCGCCGTCGCGACGGCGGAGGGCACCGCCCCGGCCACGGAGCAGCCGCGCCGTCGCCGCACCCGCAGGACGGCGGAGTCCGCGCCGACCACCCCGGTCGAGGTCAACCCCGTAGCGACCCCGGTCGTCCCCGAGGCGGAAACGCCGGAGGAGCAGCCGCGCCGTCGCCGCACCCGCAAGGCCGCGGAGCCGGTCGTCGGTGCCCCCGAGGTCGAGGTCGTCGCGGAGACCAAGGCGCGCCGCGCCCCCCGCAAGACCGTTGCAGCGACGGCGACCGCCGAGGCGGCCGTGGACACCGCGGAAGGCGTCGAGGCCAAGCCGCGCCGCACGGCCACCCGTAAGGCGACCGCACCGGCCGCCGAAGCCGCAGTCGACACCGCCGAGACGGTCGAGGCCAAGCCCCGCCGCCGTACGGCGCGCAAGGCCGCCGAGCCCGTCGCGGCCGTGGTCGAGGCCACCCCGGTGACTCCGGAGCCCGAGGCCACGAAGCCCCGCCGGACGCGCAAGGCCGTCGCGGCGACCGCACCGGCCGCCGAGGCAGCGCTCGACACCGCCGAGGCGGTGGAGGCGAAGCCGCGTCGCGGTGCGACCCGCAAGGCCGCCGAACCGGCGGTCGTGGCGGAGACGGTCGACATCCCGGCCCAGCCGACCTCGGCCGAGACCCCCGAGCCGAAGCGTCGTACGACGCGGAAGGCGACGGCACCGGCCGCCGAGGCAGCCGTGGACACCGCGGAAGGCGTCGAGGCCAAGCCCCGTCGCCGCACGGCACGCAAGACCGCCGAGGCCCCCGCCGTCACGGAGCCGGAGCTCACGGAGCCGAAGCCGCGCCGTACGGCCCGCAAGGCGACGGCGACGGCCGCACAGGCCGCTGTCGACACCGCCGAGGCGACCGAGGCCAAGCCGCGCCGGACGACCGCCCGCAAGGCGACCGCCACCGCACCGGCCGCCGAAGCCGCCGTCGACACCGCGGAAGGCGTCGAGGCCAAGCCCCGTCGCCGTGCGGCCCGCAAGGCCGTCGAGGTCGTCGCGGACATCCCCGCCCAGGTGGCGGACGACGCGGAGGCCAAGCCGCGTCGCCGGGCCCGTAAGGCCGCCGAACCGGTGGTCGTGGTGGAGACGGCCCCGGTGGCCGCCGAGGCGAAGCCCAGGCGCCGCGCCACCCGCAAGGCCACGGTCAGCGCACCGACCACGGACGCCGTGGAGGCCTGACCCCCGAGGGCTCCGGCCCTCCGCAGTACCGGCGACACCCCGACGGCCCGGCCCACCCCACCAGGTGGCCGGGCCGTCGGGGTTCTCCGCCCGAGCCGCCACCCTCCCCCTCAGGTACGCCGGATAACCTCGGCACATGAGCAGGCCTTCGACCTTCGCCCCGCCCCCCGGCGCCCGCGCGTACGCCCTGCGTACCGCGCGTGGTGAGTTCGCCGTCGTCGATGCCTCCGTGGCGGCCGGTGCCGAGCCCAAGGGGACCGTTCTGCTGCTGCCCGGGTTCACCGGCAGCAAGGAGGACTTCATCTCGATGCACGAGCCGCTGGCCGCGCGCGGGTACCGTACCGTGGCCGTGGACGGGCGCGGACAGTTCGAGTCACCCGGCCCCCGGGACGACGAATCGGCTTACGCACAGGCCGAGTTGGCGCAGGACGTGCTCGCCCAGGCGGCGGCCGTAGGCACCCCCGTGCACCTCGTCGGGCACTCGCTCGGCGGGCAGATCGCCCGGGCCGCCCTTCTCCTGGACCACTCCCCGTTCGTCTCGCTGACCCTCATCTCCTCGGGCCCCGCCGAGATCTCCGAGGCCCAGCAGCAGCGCGCGAAACTGCTGCGGGACGCGCTCGCCGTGATGAGCATGGCCCAGGTCTGGGAGGCCATCCAGGCCATGGACGATCCGCAGACCGGCGGCGGCGACCTCGACTCGGTGGACGCCGTCGACGCCGGGCTCGACGACCGCGAGGACCTGCGCCGCCGCTGGATGGGCAACAGTCCGGCTCAACTCGTCGCCACAGGACGCCAGTTGTGCACCGAGCCGGACCGGGTGGCGGAACTCGCCGCCGTACCGCTGCCCTTCCACGTACTGTCCGGCTCGGAGGACGGCACCTGGGCGGTCCCGCTCTTCGACGACATGGCCGTACGACTGCGGGCGCACCGGACCGTCATCGCCGGGGCGGAGCACTCCCCCAACACGGACCGCCCGCTGGAGACCGCTCGGGCCCTGGCCGACTTCTGGGACGGCGTCGAGCGGTAAGAGCCGTCGGTCAACCACCCGAATGGCCTAGTACTGCGTCTGCAGGTGCTCCCAGAAGCCGTCCCGCAGCGCCCGTCTCAGCTCGGACTGGCCCCGCAGCGAGTACTGGAGCAGCCCCTCCGCCTCGACCAGCAGATCCTGGTCGACGGACCCGGGAAGATACGGATGCCCGGGCAGCAGCTCGACCAGCGCCTCACGCCCCCGCGCCGCCAGCCACTTCGCCGCGATCTGCGCGCCCACGAACCGCACGTCCTCGCGCGTGGGCCGCGCTCCACCCGACCCCTCGTAGGGCGCCGCGGTGCGCCGGGCGACGTAGGGCTTGAAGAAGTCGAGGTCGAACGTGCGCTGGCTGTCGACCTCCCACAGCAGCGGCTCGGCCTGGTTGCGGCCGTCGGGCGCCTCGATGCCCCACAGATGGACGCGCGCCCCGTACCCCTGCGCCGCCTCGACCGCCGACACCAGGTCCTCGTCACCGCCGATGAGCGCGGCGTCGCTGATCGCGCGGTGCCGGGCCAGGGACTCCAGGTCGGTACGGATCAGCGAGTCGACGCCCTTCTGCTGGTTGTTCGCGTTGAGGTTGCCCAGGCGAACCTTCACATCGGGGAGTTCCGCGATGGACTGCTGTTCGATGGTGTGGATGCGGCGCCGGGCACCGTCGTACCAGTAGACCCGCAGCAGCCGGCTGTCCGCGAAGATCGTGCGAGCCTTGTCGATGAGCGCCTCGATGAGACCCTCCGCGTCCAGCTCGTAGGAGCGGCGGTCCTCGGTCCCGGCTACGAGCCGTCCCGCCGCCGCGTACAGATAGCCCGCGTCGACGAAGATCGCATGGGTCGAGGGCGTCTTCGCCACCTCGGTGAGCATGCGGTGGAGCAGCTCGTTCGTACGGTCGATGCGGGCGCTCAGCTCCGCTTGGTCGTCGTTGTTCATATACCTCCATTGTCTCGGCGGTCACGCTTCGAACACAACCGGTCCCGGTCAGTCTCCTGAGACCCTTCGGCGCGCGGTTTTAACCTGCCGGTAGTTAGACGTGCGAAAAATTTCTTTAGCGTAGGGAATGTTCGTAACACGCGGGTAGTTGACTAGGTACGTAACCAAGTAGTTCTCCTCAGGAGGATGACCAGACGAAGGGAGAAGCCCATGCGCTTCGAAATCATGCGTCTCGACGACGTCGACGGAACCCCCGTGGACAGTACGGTCGTGGACGCCGCCTCCGTCAACCGGATCGTGCAGCAAGCAGCCTCGATAGGGCAGCGCCTCTGGATCCGCCCGGCCGACACCTCGGCCTCATAACGCGCGGACGACGCTCGCCCACAAAGACGAGCAGACTTCAGAACCCCCGTACGGCACCGATGCCGTGCGGGGGTTCTGCGTAGCCGCACCGGCTCCGCGTACGGGCCCGGGACGCGGCCGTCAGCTCTGCTGGATCACCTGGGTGATGCCGTTGATGATCTGCTGCACGGCGATCGCCGAGAGCATCATCCCCGCGAGCCGGGTCACCAGGACCACGCCCCCGTCCTTGATGACACGGATGATCAGCAGCGAGTACCGCATGACCACCCACAGCACGACATGGACGGCCAGGATCGCTGCCCACACCGACACCTGCATGGCCACGCCGTCCGCCTTCTGGACGGCCAGGATGACCGACACGATCGCGCCGGGCCCGGCGAGCAGGGGCATGCCGAGCGGTACGAGGGCGACGTTCACGTCCTTGGTCTGCTTGGGCTCGTCCGTCTTGCCGGTGAGCAGGTCGAGGGCGATCAGCAGGAGCAGCAGTCCCCCGGCGATCATCAGGGCGGGCACAGAGACATGCAGATAGTCCAGGATCTGGTGCCCGAGCAGCCCGAACACGGTGATCACACCGCCGGCCACACAGACGGCCTGGAAGGCCATCCGCTTCTGTACGCGGGCGGGCCGGCCGGCGGTGAGCGCGAGGAAGATCGGGGTGATCCCGGGGGGATCCATGATCACGAAGAGGGTGAGAAAGAGCGAGCCGAAGACAGCGACGTCGAACATGGGTGAGCGAGCCTTGCGTAGAGGGGGACGCGGGGAGGGGGAACGGTGAAGAAAGGGTCAGCCGGACCGGCCGAGACCTCAGGCTCCGCCGGTCCCGGGTACCGGGAACGCCCCGGTGGCCCGCCGAGTGATCTCCCCGTACACCTCGGGATCCGTCGTGTACTCCCCGAGGACGCAGGTCTTGCGGCTGCCGTGATAGTCGGAGGAGCCGGTACCCAGCAGTCCCAGTTCCGCCGCGAGGCCGCGCAGTCGCGCCCGGGTCTCCGGTTCGTGGTCCATGTGGTCGACCTCGATGCCGTCGAGCCCGGCGGCGGCCAGCTCCGCGATCGCGGACTCCGGGACCGTCAGCCCCCGCTTGCTCGCGGCCGGGTGCGCGAACACGGCCACCCCGCCGGCCCCCTTGATCAGCCGCAGCGCCTCGAAGGGGTCGGTCTCGTGCTTCGGTACGTAGGCCCGGGCGCCGTCGGCCAGCCAGTCCCCGGTGAAGGCGTCGTTCACGGTCGGTACGACGCCCAGCTCGACCAGCGCGGTCGCGACATGGGGCCGGCCCACGGAACCGTCACCGGCGATCCGCGCGACCTGCTCCCAGGTGATGGGCACGCCCAGCTCCCGGAGCTTGGCCACCATCCCCTGGGCCCGCGGCACCCGGTCGTCACGCACCAGCTCACGCTCGGCGAACAGCGCGGGCTCCTCGGGGTCGAACAGGTAGGCCAACATGTGCATGCTGACCCCGTCGAGCCTGCAGGACAGCTCGGCCCCGGTGACCAGCGTGAGCCCGGCGGGCAGCGCGGCGATCGCCTCGGCGTACCCCCGGGTCGTGTCGTGATCGGTCAGCGCGACGACGTCGAGGCCGGCTGCGGCGGCGTTGCGCACCAGCTCGGCGGGCGTGTCCGTACCGTCGGAGGCGGTGGAGTGGCAGTGCAGATCGATGCGCACGGTGCGGACTCCAGGCGACGACGGGACGGACAGGAACGCGTCAAGCATAGCGGCCCCGAGGGCCTGCCTGTCACACCCGAACTTGACATGAGCCCCTTACAGAAGCGGACCCCATCAGGGGCGCGGGGAACTGCGCGACAAGCCCCCACGGACCGACACCCGGCCATCCACCCCAGACACCCAGAGCCCCCGGGAACCCCAGAGACACCTGAAGATCCGACTCACCCCAGACAGCAGACACCAGACACCCCGCACCCAACCGACAGAACCACGTCAGGGCTAAGGCCGAAGCAACCGGGGCGACAGCGCCCCGCAAGGCACCAACTCCACCTCGGCCCCCGCGTCCCGCAGATCCGTGAGCACCAGCTCGTCGTACATCAGCAGCCCGGACTGCTCGGGCCACACCACCGCCCACAGCCACAGCCCGAGCGCCTCGCCCGCGAACACCGCACGGTCGTCGGGCCCTCCCGCGACATGCCACAGCGGAGTGGGTCGCCCCGCCGCCAGCACCTTCGCCTCGGCGGGCTTCTCCACGTTCATGTACGGCCCCGGGTCGGGCCCGTCGATCCCCGCATACCGCGCGCCGAGTCCGACGCCGAGTTCCTCGGCGACCAGGATCAGCTCGCCCATGCCCCCGAGCGGGCCGGGACCCGTGCAGGCCACCGCCGTCGCACGGCCGCCGCTGCGGTCGTCGCCCGCGCAGCCCACGCCCGTGAAGAGCCAGCCGACCGGCAGCGGCCAGGGCATCCACACGGGCACCTGGGTGCGGTGCACCACGACACTGAGGGCCTCGACGCTGGGCGGGATCACGGGCTGCAGCGGATGCACCGTCCCGTGCGCATCGCACTGCCAGGAGTCGGCAAAGAGGCCGGGAGCCCTGACCCGGCCACCACACTTCGGGCAACTGGGTTCGCCCCTCATAGAGCCCCACGGTCCTCCCCGTCCCAGCTCCCGTCAAGGACGATCACCCGTCCGGAGTGCACGATTTTCCACCCCTTCCACCAGCCTTCCATCAGCCTTCCATCAGATGAAATTAGATGTAGCTTGCATTAATTAGCGATGCTAACTTACTATGTGCATATACCAACGACCCATCCGCGGGTTGGGCCCGCGAGTCGTGAAGGAGCAGGCATGTACAGCAGCGCAACGAACACCGGAGCGGGAAGCACGGGAGGCCCCGCCGAAGCGGATCCCTTCGACGCGGGAGCCGGTGGGCTCCTCCGGCAGCCGAAGGCCGTCTGGGCGACCGCCGGCGCGTCCGTCGTCGCCTTCATGGGCATCGGCCTCGTCGACCCGATCCTGCCGTCCATCGCCAAGGGCCTGGACGCCACGGCGGGTCAGGTCTCCCTGCTCTTCACGTCGTACTTCCTGATCACCGCCGTGGCGATGCTGGTCACCGGCTTCGTGTCCAGCCGGATCGGCGGCAAGAAGACCCTGCTGGTCGGCCTCGCGCTGGTCGTGGTCTTCGCGGGTCTGGCCGGCACCTCGGGCTCGGTCGCCGAACTGGTCGGCTTCCGGGCAGGCTGGGGCCTGGGTAACGCGCTCTTCGTCTCGACGGCCCTCGCGGTCATCGTCGGGGCGGCGGCCGGCGGCAGCGCGGCGGCGATCCTGCTGTACGAATCCGCCCTGGGCCTCGGCATGGCGTGCGGCCCCCTGCTGGGCGCGCTGCTGGGCAACGCCAGCTGGCGCTACCCCTTCTTCGGCACCGCGTTCCTGATGGCCGTCGGCTTCCTGTGCGTCACGGTGTTCCTGAAGGAACAGCCGAAGCCGGCCCGGAAGACCTCACTGCTCGACCCGATCAAGGCGCTCGGCCACGGTGGCCTCGCCTCCGCCGCGATCTCGTCCTTCTTCTACAACTACACGTTCTTCACCGTGCTGGCCTTCACCCCGTTCGTGCTCGACATGACGCCCTACAGGTCCGGGGCCGTGTTCTTCGCGTGGGGTCTGCTACTGGCCGTGTCGTCGGTGCTGGTCGCTCCGCGGCTGCAGCGGCGGTTCGGATCGCTGACGGTGCTGGGTGGCTCGCTGGTGCTGCTCGCCGCGGACGTGCTGGTCCTCGGCTACGGCAGCCACACCGTCGCCGTCGTCTGCACGATCCTGTCCGGCGCGTTCATCGGCGTGAACAACACGGTGTACACGGAGCTGGCGCTCGGGGTCTCCGACGCTCCCCGGCCGGTCGCCAGCGCCGGTTACAACTTCGTGCGGTGGTTCGCGGCGGCGGCTGCCCCGTTCTTCGCGCCGAGGATCGAGGAGTGGAGCGACATCCACATGCCGTTCGTGGTCGCGGCGGTCACCGCGGTCCTCGGCGCGGCCGTGGTCGTCGTACGGCGGAAGTCGCTCACCCACGAGGTGGAGGAGCTGGAGGTGCGGCACGCCGCCGAGGACGGTGTGGGTGTCTTCGCGAGTTGAGCACGGTGGTTGCCTGCGGGCCGGTGGGGGCTTGTCGCGCAGTTCCCCGCGCGCCTTAAGGGGCCGCGCTGCCCAACTGGCTTCTTTCCGGCGCCGGTTGGTGACATCTGTCACTCCGGAGTCGAAGGTGAGGGTCAGTCCAGGGGGACGGACCTGCGGGACGGGTCCCGCAGGTCCGTCCCGTTCGTGAGCCAGCGTTCCTGGAGGGCCTGGGCACCGTGGACGCGCTTCCAGGCGGCCTCGTTCGCGGTCATCGGGAGCAGCGGCAGGAAGCGCACCGGGTCCAGGGGCGCGTCGAGTTCCAGGTCCTCGACCAGGCCGCCCGGTTCCGCGACCAGGACCGAGGTGAAGGGCGCCCCCGGCCACAGCGGCTCCCCGACGTCGAGCGAGGCGCCGGGGGCCACGATCACCCCCTCGACCTGCGGGGACGCGGCGAGAACCGCGAGCGGGCGCAGCAGCTTGTCGGTGTCGGCGAGGCCGGCCCGGACGGAGATGACCAGTTCGGCGCGCGGGCCCTTCACCGGGTCGGCGAGCAGCGCGGCGGGATCGGCCATCGGCTGCGCGGACATGCCGAGGGTGGCGTAGCGGACGATCTCCCCGTCCTCCCCGTCCCGGTCCTGGCCGGAGAAACGCAGCACCTCGACGCGGTCCGTACCGAGGAAGGTGACCGCGGCGCGCGCGTCCGGTTCGCCCAGCGTCGTACACAGCCGGGCCTCGACCAGAGGAAGAACATCAGACATGCCGCGAGCATAGAACTCGTCAGTTACGGGCAAACGCGCACCTTGACAGTTCAGTCGACTGTTACCCTAGGCCGGGTTCGGGGCAGCACGCAGATGGGGGTACCACCCAGGCCGTCAGGGCACTGGGGGAGTAGCGATCGAGTCCCGGCACCGCAGAAGTTCCCCCTAGGGGGCTCCCCTTGAAGGGGAATGGATCGTCCCTCACGAGGGACCGGCCGGAGGAGGTGGGGCTGCAATGGATCGAAGTCATCCGTGCAGTAGCACCCGCTCTTCCGCCCGCTGATGTAGTTGCTCCGGCTTCTACGGCTGGCTGTCACCTCTCGCATTCGCGTCATCGCGGAAGAGCACTTGGTTTCGTTTTGCCTGATCCATGTGATCTGAGTCAGTTCTGAATCAGCAGCGAAGCTCACCACCGCGACGGTGCGGTGCTCCCCGCTTTGTGGACGGTGCCAAACATCCTCAGTCAGGACGTCCCCATTCCGGGCAGTTCCAGCCGTTGTCGGCGGTCTTTCGTTGCCTGTAGCGAAGGAACCTGCCACATGTTGATGATCCACAACCTGCGTGCCGCCGTCCGCCCGTCCCGTCCTTCCCTGCGCAAGGAGGGCAGCGGTTACGACACCACCCGCGACCCCTCGACCCCCTCCGCCGTCGTCGACTGCGCCGTCTACCGCGACGGCGCCCGGGTCGACAACCCGAACCCCTCGAAGGCGCTCACCCCGCACGAGGCGCTGCGCAAGGTGCGCCGCGACGGCGGCTTCGTGTGGATCGGTCTGCACGAGCCGACGGAGGCCGAGTTCTCCGGTATCGCCAGCGAGTTCGGGCTCCACCCGCTCGCCGTCGAGGACGCGATCCAGGCCCACCAGCGGCCCAAGCTGGAGCGGTACGACGACACCCTCTTCACCGTCTTCAAGACCATCCACTACATCGACCACACCGAACTCACCGCGAGCAGCGAGGTCGTGGAGACCGGCGAGGTGATGTGCTTCACCGGACGGGACTTCTTCATCACCGTCCGGCACGGCGGCCAGGGTTCCCTGCGCGCTCTGCGCCGCCGCCTCCAGGACGACCCCGAGCTGCTCGCCAAGGGCCCCTCCGCCGTACTGCACGCCATCGCCGACCATGTCGTCGACGGCTATGTCGCGGTCGCGGACGCCATGCAGGACGACATCGACGAGGTCGAGACAGAGGTGTTCTCACCGGGCCGCAAGGGCACCCCGCGCGGCACGGACGCCGGCCGGATCTACCAGCTCAAGCGTGAGGTGCTGGAGTTCAAGCGGGCCGTCTCGCCGCTCCTGCGGCCCATGCAGCTGCTGAGCGAGCGCCCGATGCGGCTGATCGACCCCGACATCCAGAAGTACTTCCGCGATGTCGCCGACCACCTGGCCCGGGTCCAGGAACAGGTGATCGGCTTCGACGAGCTGCTCAACTCGATCCTCCAGGCCAACCTCGCCCAGGCGTCCGTCGCGCAGAACGAGGACATGCGGAAGATCACGTCCTGGGCGGCGATCATCGCCGTACCGACGATGGTGTGCGGTGTCTACGGCATGAACTTCGACTACATGCCGGAGCTGCACTGGAAGTTCGGCTACCCCGTGGTCATGACTGCCATGATCGGCATGTGTGTGGGCATCCACCGCACGCTGAAGCGCAACGGCTGGCTGTGACGGCGGGCCGCACCGCCGAGGGGCATCGCTACCCTTCTGCCCATGACTGACACGCTGCTCGACCGGGCCCTCGTCGAGGAGGCCACCAAGAAGTCCGGGCTCATCTGGGTCAAGGGCAACGGTGTGCCCGCGCTGCATGTCCCGGGCCACGGCATCCCGGCCCGTGCGATGTGGCACGTCTGGCACGAGGGCGCGGCCGTCCTGGTCGGCGACGGGCCCGGTGAGCAACCGCTGCCCGGCCTCGTCGAGGGGGCCGACGCGGAGGTCACCGTACGCAGCAAGGACAAGGGCGGGCGGCTCCTCACCTGGCCGGCGACGGTCGAGGAGCTGGCCCCGCACTCCCCGGAGTGGGAGGCCGCGGTCGCCGAGCTGAAGGGGAAGCGGCTGAACGCCCCGGACGGGGAGGCCATGCCGGACCGGTGGGCGCGTGAATGCCGGGTGGTGCGGTTGGTTCCGCGCGCCGGGGAAACGCGCCCTCTGCCGGACGGCTCGCTGTCGGCGCCGCCGCTGCCGAGCCCGGCGACGACTCGGGAGCCGATCCCGGCGGGGTTGCCGCGGCTGCTGTTCCGTAAGCGGAAGCGCTCCGCGGGGTAGGCGGTTCGTAGGTGGTTCGTTCACCGCGGCCCGGGGGGTGCTGGTCGCGTAGTTCCCCGCGCCCCTAAAGAAGCGCCCTGCTGTTCCGTAAGCGGAAGCGCTCCGGGGGTACGTGGTTCGTTCGCTGCCGCCCCGCGGGTGCTGGTCGCGCAGTTCCCCGCGCCCCTGAACGGCGCCTTGCCGCGCCGGAATTCATGATCAGGACGTCGGTAGTTGTTGGCCGTAGTCGACCGTCTCGTCCTTCGACGGTTCCTTCAGGGGGAAGTCCTTGCCCCAGTCGCTCAGGAGCAGGGTGCCCGCGCCGCCCGCGCGGACGAGGCGCAGGGGGTAGGGGGAACCCTCCAGGGAGACGTCCAGGGTGCCGCCGGAGCCCTCGTCGCCGGTGATGCGGATCGTGCGGACGCCCGACTGCGTGTGGTGGCCGTCCGTGGCGAGGCTGCCGTGCAGGGTGAGCAGGCCGTCCAGGAGCACGTCCTTGTCGGTGAACCCGCTGAACTTCTTGTACGAGGGGTCGCCCGTCGGCACCTTCACGAAGAGGCCCCCGAGCTTCGCCGCGGCTGCCGTGTCCGAGCCGCCGGTGTCGCCCTTGCCGCTGTCCTCCTCGTGGCTCCAGAACGCGGCGTCGGCCTTCAGGAACAGGTGCTCCCCGACCCGCAGCAGCCGGAACGTCGCCCCCTTCGCGGTGACCGAGCCGGTGCCGCCGTCGCCCTTGAGGCGCATGTCGAGGGTGTAGGTGGTCCCGCTGGTCACCACGGTCCCGGAGAGCCGTACGGCGTCGGCGGAGGCCGCCGCCGTGCGCGTCTTGGTCTGGATGGTGCCGGCCGGGAGTTTGCCGACCCCGTTGGTGCCCTCGTCCGGGTCGGTGCCGCATCCCGTCAGCCCTGTCCCCGTCACGAGCAGGGCGCACATCGCGCTCACCAGTCCGGCGCTGCGGGTACGGCCACGGGTCATCGCAGACACAGGTGGGGCTGCCTCTCGTACGGGTGTCCTGAGGGGGTGTGGACGGCAGCGTACCGGTGCCGTCGGCCCCCGGCGGAGCCAGTCCGTCCGGACCCCCCACCAGGGCGCGGCGGAACGGGACGGGCTAGCCTGAAGCGCACCCGAGCAGGCAATTCGGAACCCCTGGACGCAATCGACGCGCTCCCCGCAGCGCACCCCGAGGCAGGAGGCGTGGCATGGCCGCAGGCTCACCCCGTGTCTTCGTCTCGCACCTCGCCGGTATGGCCGTCTTCGACCCGAACGGCGACCAGGTGGGCCGGGTGCGCGACCTCATCGCGATGCTGCGCGTCGGCAACCGGCCGCCCAGGCTGCTCGGCCTCGTCGTCGAACTCACCACCCGGCGCCGCGTCTTCATGCCCATGACCCGCGTCACCGGCATCGAGTCCGGCCAGGTCATCACGACGGGCGTGCTGAACGTCCGGCGCTTCGAGCAGCGCCCCACCGAGCGGCTCGTCCTCGGCGAACTCCTCGACCGGCGCGTCATCCTCGGCGAGACCGGCGAGGAGGTCACGGTCCTGGATGTGGCGGTACGACAGCTGCCGGCCCGGCGCGACTGGGAGATCGAGCGGGTGTTCGTACGGAAGAAGGGCCGCGGCGGTGCCTTCCGACGCAGCAACGGCGAGACGCTGACCGTCGACTGGTCCGCCGTCACCGGCTTCTCCCTGGAGGAGGACGGACAGGGCGCCGAGAGCCTCCTGGCCACCTTCGAGCAGCTGCGCCCGGCCGACCTCGCGAACGTCCTGCACCACCTCTCCCCCAAGCGGCGTGCGGAGGTGGCCGCCGCCCTCGACGACGACCGGCTGGCCGACGTACTCGAAGAGCTGCCCGAGGACGACCAGATCGAGATCCTCGGCAAGCTCAAGGAGGAGCGCGCCGCCGACGTCCTGGAGGCGATGGACCCGGACGACGCCGCCGACCTGCTCGGCGAGCTGCCCGAGGAGGACAAGGAGCGGCTGCTGAGCCTGATGCAGCCCGCCGACGCCGCCGACATGCGCCGGCTGATGGCCTACCGGGAGGACACCGCGGGCGGTCTGATGACGACCGAGCCGATCGTGCTGCGCCCGGACGCGACCGTCGCCGACGCGCTGGCCCGGATCCGCGAGCCCGACCTCTCCCCCGCGCTCGCCGCCCAGGTGTACGTGTGCCGTCCGCCGGACGAGACGCCGACCGGCAAGTACCTGGGCGCCGTCCACTTCCAGCGGCTGCTGCGCGACCCGCCGTACACCCTGGTCGGTTCCCTCGTCGACGACGACCTGCAACCGCTCTCGCCGGGCGCCGAACTGCCGGTCGTCGCCGGTTTCTTCGCGACGTACGACATGGTGGCGGCGCCCGTGGTCGACGAGAGCGGGTCGCTGCTGGGCGCGGTGACCGTGGACGACGTCCTCGACCACATGCTGCCCGAGGACTGGCGGGAGACGGAGTTCCACCTCGACGAGGCCGGGAACGAGACCGGCAACGACAGCGAGCGTGAGGGCGTGGATGACGTCGACCCAGAGAGGGAGAGCGACGCCGAGGCCGAGGAAGCGGGTGACCATGACTCCTGAGCGCGAGACGGGCACCCGCGAACGCGCGGCCACCGGCGCCACGGCGGCCTCCCGTCCCCGGGTGCGCCTCGACCAGCCGCGTGCGCCCCGGCGTCGGCTGCTGCCCGAGTACGACCCGGAGGCCTTCGGACGCATGTCCGAACGCATCGCGCGTTTTCTCGGCACCGGACGGTTCATCGTCTGGATGACCGTCGTCATCATCCTGTGGGTGGTGTGGAACGTGAGCGCGCCGGCCGACCTGCGCTTCGACCACTACCCGTTCATCTTCCTGACGCTGATGCTGTCGCTCCAGGCGTCGTACGCGGCCCCGCTGATCCTGCTCGCGCAGAACCGGCAGGACGACCGCGACCGCGTCAACCTCGAACAGGACCGCAAGCAGAACGAGCGGTCGATCGCCGACACGGAGTACCTGACCCGCGAGATCGCCTCGCTGCGCGCCGGTCTCGGCGAGGTCGCGACGCGGGACTGGATCCGTTCCGAGCTCCAGGATCTCGTCAAGGAGCTGGAGGAGCGGTACGCGGAACGGCACGAAGACGGGCCCCACTCCGGCAAACCCGGTGTATTCCCGGCAGAACGGCCGCGGGGGCGTGACGCAGAAGACCGGTGACGGGCTTTCCGGGTGCGGTGCGCGGCCCCGTACCATCGGGGTCATGGCTACGGAAGACGCGGTGCGTGAAGCACTGGCGACGGTGAACGACCCCGAGATCCAGCGACCCATCACCGAACTCGGGATGGTGAAGTCGGTGGAGATCGGCGCGGACGGGGCGGTCGCGGTCGCCGTGTACCTGACGGTCTCCGGCTGCCCGATGCGCGACACGATCACGAAGAGCGTGACGGAGGCGGTCTCGCGGGTCGAGGGTGTCACGCGCGTCGACGTCGAGCTGGACGTCATGAGCGACAACCAGCGCAAGGAACTGGCGTCCGCCCTGCGCGGCGGCCAGGCCGAGCGCGAGGTCCCCTTCGCGAAACCGGGCTCCCTGACGCGCGTGTACGCGGTCGCGTCCGGCAAGGGCGGCGTCGGCAAGTCGTCGGTCACCGTCAACCTGGCGGCGGCGATGGCCGCCGACGGCCTCAAGGTGGGTGTGGTCGACGCCGACATCTACGGCCACAGCGTGCCACGCATGCTGGGCGTCGAGGGGCTTCCGACCCAGGTCGAGAACATGATCATGCCGCCGTCCTCGCACGGCGTGAAGGTCATCTCCATCGGGATGTTCACCCCGGGCAACGCCCCGGTGGTCTGGCGCGGCCCGATGCTCCACAGGGCCCTCCAGCAGTTCCTGTCGGACGTGTTCTGGGGCGACCTGGACGTGCTGCTGCTCGACCTCCCGCCGGGCACGGGCGACATCGCGATCTCGGTGGCCCAGTTGGTCCCGAACGCCGAGATCCTGGTCGTGACGACGCCTCAGCAGGCGGCGGCCGAGGTGGCCGAGCGGGCGGGCGCCATCGCCGTGCAGACCCACCAGAAGATCGTCGGCGTGGTCGAGAACATGGCCGGCCTGCCCTGCCCGCACTGCGGCGAGATGGTCGACGTCTTCGGTACGGGCGGCGGCCAGAGCGTCGCGGACGGCCTCACCAGGACGACGGGAGCGACGGTGCCGGTCCTCGGCTCCATCCCGATCGACGTCCGCCTGCGCGAGGGCGGCGACGACGGCAGGCCGGTCGTCCTGACGGACCCGGACTCCCCGGCGGGCACCGCGCTGCGCGGGATCGCGGGCAAACTGGGCGGCAGGGCACGAGGCCTGTCGGGCATGTCCCTGGGAATCACCCCGCGAAACAAGTTCTGACAGGGGTCGACAGGGGCCGTTCAGGGGCGCGGGGAACTGCGCGACAAGCCACGACGGCGCAGGCACCCGCCACACAACCTCATGCCCCACAACGAAGGGGCGCCGCAAACAAACGGCGCCCCAACTCTCACGCGTACTCGCCAATATCCTTGATCACGGCGAAGCCGAGCCCGTACGCGCTCATCCCCCGCCCGTACGCCCCCACGTGCACGCCCGCCTGGGTCGACCCGGCGAGAACCCAGCCGAACTCGGACTCCCGGTAGTGGAAGGGCGTCGGCACCCCGTCGACCGGCAGGGAGAGGGTGGACCAGTCGTCGCCGGCGAGATCGTCCGCGAGGACCCACGCCGTCTCGGTCTGCTGGTCCAGCCAGTCGTCGCGGAGGGTGTGGTCCATCTGGCCGGGCCAGGTGAAGGACAGCAGCCCAACCCCCGCCAGCCAGGCCGCCGACGAGACCGAGGTGGCCTCCAGCAGTCCCGTCCCGTCCGCACTGCGCCGTACGGGGTTGGCGGCCACGGTGACGACCACCGCGAACCGCTCCTTGTCCTCGCCCATCGCCTCGTGCCGCACGGAGGGTTCGTCGCCGTGCCCGATCGAACCGTGCTCGACGGCGCCGTCGGCCGCCGTACCCACCTGCATCAGCCAGCGCGGTCCCGTGAAGGCCTCGTCGAGGCCGTACCAGGGGAAGGGCGCCAGCAGATAGCCGTCGACCGTGCGCCGGGCGGAGGGGACCTGTTGTCCGCCCTCCGCGGCCGGCGCCTGTGCGCCCACCCGACTTGTCGTCTCCATGTACCCGGACGCCTCCTCGTTCTCGTCGGACCGGAGCGGCCCGCCCCCCTTCGGGCGGCGTTGTTCGCCCATGTACGGCCCCACAACAACTCGGCAGCATATCCACACCGATCCGAGCAGCAGGGAAAGCGCCCGGCGCGCGGGCCGCGCAGACGGCCTTATCGGGCCGTCCGGGGCCCGGTCGGAGTATGAATCACGTCACGCGCGGGCCTGCGACGGTCAGGTTGCGTCCGCGTCGAAGGGCGGGCGCTCGTCCGGCTCGGGCTTCTTCGTCATGTCGACGGTGCCGCCCGAGGAACCGGCGGAACCGGCCGACAAGGACGGGGACGAGGAGGACGAGTCGGACTCGCGGCTGTGCACCGCGTCCGTGACCTCGGCCATCTCCTTCTTCAGGTCGAAGCCGTTGCGGATCTCCTTGAGCCCCAGCTCGTCGTTGTCCAACTGCTTGCGGATGAACGTCTTGGGGTTCAGGTCCTCGAACTCGAAGTCCTTGAACTCGGGGCCCAGCTCCGAGCGGATGTCCTGCTTCGCGCTGTCGGAGAACTCCCGGATCTTGCGGATGGTGCGCGTGACGTCCTGGATCATCTTCGGAAGCTTCTCCGGACCGAAGACGAGCACAGCGAGGAGCACGAGCGTCACCAGCTCGAGCGGTCCTATGTCATTGAACACCTGAAGCTCCTTGCGATGTCCTCGGTCCTCGGCCCTCGGTGGTCCGTGCGGTCTTCGCGGTCTTCCGTGGTCCGGGCCGGTTCCACGGTACCCGGCCATCCTGTCCCACCGGTACCGTCCGGGGGGCCAAGAGTGGGTGTACGCGACCGGTTTTCCGGGATGTTTGCCTAATGGGAGCCAGTACGACCCCTCCACCTGTGAGGTTTCTGTCAGTTGCCGTCGGCGGAGCCCAGAACGAGGGAGATCGTCCGCTCGGTGCCGCCGCGCACCAGGGACAGTTCCAGCCGGTCGCCGGGGCGGTGGGCGCGGATCCTGACGATCAGTTCCTCGCCGGAGTGCACGCGCCGTCCGTCGACCCCGGTGATGACGTCGCCTGCCGCCAGGCCCGCCCGGTCGCCGGGACCGCCGATGGTGACCGCGGGCCCGCCGTCGTTGCCCTTGGTGCCCACACGGGCACCGTCGCCGCCGTAGTCCATGTCGAGGCTGACGCCGATGACGGGGTGGGTCGCCCTACCGGTGTTGATCAGTTCCTCGGCGACACGCCTGCCCTGGTTGACGGGGATGGCGAACCCGAGCCCGATCGACCCGGACTGAGCCCCCTCCGGACCCGAGGCGCCGTCGGCGGAGCGGATCGCGGAGTTGATGCCGACGACCCTGGCCTCGGCGTCGAGCAGTGGCCCACCGGAGTTGCCCGGGTTGATGGACGCGTCGGTCTGGAGCGCGTCGACGTACGACACGTCGCCGCCGTCCCCGCTCCCGCCACCGGCGGTGATGGGTCGTTCCTTGGCGCTGACGATGCCGGACGTGACGGTGTTGGCGAGGTCGAAGGGTGCCCCGATGGCGACGACGGGATCACCGACCCGCACGTTGTCGGAGTTCCCGAGGACCACGGGCCGGAGTCCGTCGACCCCGCTCACTTTGACGACAGCGAGGTCGTATCCGCTGTCCCGTCCGACGATCTCGGCCTCGGCGGTCTCGCCGCCGCTGAAGGTCACCGTCACCTTGCCGTCCGCGCCCGCGGCCTCGACGACGTGGTTGTTGGTGAGGATGTGTCCCCGGCCGTCGAGCACGAACCCGGTGCCGGTGCCCTCCGCTCCGGCGCCGCGCACATGCAGTGTCACCACGCTGGGCAGGGCACGCGCTGCGATCCCGGCCACGCTGTCCGGCGCCCGCCCGAGGGACTCGTCCGTCGCGGCCTGCGACAGCCGGACCCGGTCACCGTCCCCGCGATGGCGCTCCAGATACGAACCGACGATCCCTCCGACGCCCCCGGAGAGCAGCGCGAGCACCAGGGCCCCGCTGACGAGCCCCCGCTTCCGCGCCCCCGGCCGGCCACCGGCGGGGACGGCCCCGTTCTGCTGGAGAGGGGCGTCCGCACGAGCCGCCCACGGGTCGTAGCGCCGCCAGGGGTCCTCGGCGGGCGTCAGCGGCTCCGCTACGGCCGTGTCGTGCGCCGGGGTCGCCTGGGCCGCCGCCGGGTGCCGGACGGGCGGAGCGGGCGCCCAGGGGCCGGGATGGCCGTACGGAGGCGTGCTGTAGGGATCGCTGGGGGGATCGGAGGGATCGGCATCGTGGGCGGAACGGGAGTCCGCCTCGACGGCGGGTACGGCTTCGGGCACGCCGACAGGCAGCGGAAGCCCGAAGTCCCCGTCGTATCCGTCTCTGTCGTCATCGGCACCGTTGGCACCCTCGGCGTCGCGGACGTCTCCCTCGGCCTGGCCGCGCATCGCGCGAGGCCGCTCCAACTCGAAGTCGCCACCGGCACCGGCACCGGTGTCAGTCCCGGCGCCGGCTTCGGCCGAGTCCGACGTCTCCCGACCGGGCGTCGGCTCCCCGCCGGACCGGCTCCACCAGTTGGCCTTCGCGGGCTTCCCCTCGTTCATGCTCTCCCCACACCTGGCCCGCCCGACAGCTCGTCGGCGGTGTCCGCGGGGTCACTGACGCGGTGAACCACCGCTCCACCGACCGCTGTTGCGCGAACCGCCGATACGCGGTCCGCACCTCGGATTCAACCAGGTTCGTGGGGTCAGCGGACCGCGTCCGGCGTGGACGGGGACGGTGGGTAGGACGAGTCGGTCGCGGGCGCGACGAGCAGGCCCCGGAGCGCCGCCTCGGGCGCCGTCGACCAGGCGGTCAGGGCGACCTGCGGGGTTTCCAGCGGGCGTATGAGCGGGGACAGCACCGCGGCCGCGGCCACCACCGGCGCGGTCAGCGGATGCATGGCCGCACGCTCCCGGCTCCCGGAGGGCGGTGCCGGGATGCCCGGCAGCAGCGGCGCGGACGCCTCTGTCGACGCCACCGGCGTCTGGCCGAACGTCCCCTGGCCCATTCCCTGCGAGAACAGCGGACCGACGGAGCGGCGCCGCTGGTTGTCGGGCGCCGTCGAGGTCCCACCGCCCTGCGGTCGCATCGGCGTCACGTTGCTGCCGCCGGAGGTGCCCCGGGCGTCCGTCGTGTCGCCGGGCACGCCCGTCGACACCCCGCCCAGCGCGATCGCCGCCAGCGACACCGCACCGGCGGCGGCGAACGCGAACCGCAGTCCGCGCGAGGACGACCGGTCGGCGTCATGACGGCCGACGTCATGGATGCGGAAACCGCGGCCCGGCGTCGGCGGGAGCACGGAGGTGTGCGGGCGGGCCGGAACGTACCCGAAGCCCTCCCCCTTCACTCCGAAGACTCCTGAGCCGACTCCTGGGCCCCCGGGGAACCCGGAGAGTCCGTCGGTGAATCCTCCCCCGCCCAGCGGTGAGCCGCCGGAGTCGGAATCACCTCCTCCGGGGAGGCCCTGCAGACGGGCCAGGAAACTCTCGGAGGGCGGTGGCGGGGCCATCTCCGCGAACACGTTCTTCAGACGGCGCTGTGCGTCGGCCTCCGACTTGCACTTCGGACAGGTGGCCAGGTGCGCCAGGACGCGCTCACGCGTCTCATGACCGAGTTCTCCGTCCACAAGGGCGGAGAGCCGGTCTCCCAGATGCTGCTCGGCGAGCCGACGCTCGGCCGAGTACGGCCGTGATCCACTCACGCGCCCGCGCCCCCTCCTCCCAGCGCGGCCACCCGTGGCACCGCGAAGCGACGCTCGGCACGGGCCTCCGGAGAGCGGTGCGCGAGGGCCTTGCGGAGCTGGGAGCGGCCTCGGTGGATACGGGAGCGGACGGTGCCGAGCTTCACGCCGAGAGTCGCGGCGATCTCCTCGTACGACAGTCCCTCGATGTCACAGAGGACGACGGCGGCGCGGAACTCGGGCGCGAGGGTGTCCAGCGCCTGCTGGACGTCCGCGTCGAAGTGCGCGTCGTTGAAGACCTGCTGCGGGGACGGCTCACGGCTGGGCAGTCGCTCGGCCGCGTCGTCGCCGAGGGCGTCGAAGCGGATGCGCTGCTTGCGGCGGACCATGTCCAGGAAGAGGTTGGTGGTGATGCGGTGCAGCCAGCCCTCGAAGGTGCCGGGCGTGTACGTCGACAGCGAGCGGAAGACGCGGACGAAGACCTCCTGTGTGAGGTCCTCGGCGTCGTGCTGATTGCCGGTCAGACGGTATGCCAGGCGGTAGACGCGGCCGCTGTGCGTGCTGACGATCTCCTCCCACGAGGGCGGAGTCCACGCCTGCCCGTCCGCGTCGGTGGAGAAGGTCGCGGTCTGGGCTCGGTCAGCGGCGTGGCTCGGGTCAGCAGCAGTCTTGTTCACGGATTTCGGCCTACCCGCTGATCCGAGAAGGCGCCTCAGCGCTCCTCCCCGATCCACAGGCGCAGCCGCACCTCCCCTGTCGGCTCTGGTGGTGTCCAGTGGAGCCCCTACCATAGCCACCTCGCCCGTTAGCTCCGGATAAGCGGTTTTACGAGGAATTGATGTGCGCCGATCCGGGTCCCACGGCCGCGTCAGAACCTGCACGGCGTTGCCGCTGTTCTCGGTGTTTCCGGTGTTCTGGTCCATCCGCTGGTCCCCCATGTCTCACCCTGTCGGTCCCACCTCGTCCCGCACCCCTTTGAACGACTGGTCCCATCTGCGGGTTCCCGAGCTCAACGGATACAGTCACGCCCAGGCAACCGCGGGGACAGGAGAGGGTCATTACCGGCAACCGGCAGACGAGCTGGGCGTTCGCCGACGCCTTTGTCGCCGAGGACGAGGCACTGCGCTGGGCCCGTGACCGGGCCCGCGAGGCAGGGCTGCGCTCGGTGGCGCCCAGCACGGGCGCCGCGCTACGGCTGCTGGCCGCCTCCGTGGACGCGAAGGCGGTGGCGGAGATCGGGACCGGGACGGGCGTCTCGGGCATGTATCTCCTGCACGGCATGCGCCCGGACGGAGTCCTGACGACGGTCGACCCCGAGCCGGACCACCAGCAGTTCGCCCGCCAGGCCTTCCGCGCGTGCGGCTTCGCCAGCAACCGCGCCCGTTTCATCCCGGGCCGCGCCCTGGACGTGCTGCCCCGGCTCGCGGACGCGGGCTACGACCTCGTCTTCTGCGACGGTGACCGGCTGGAGAGCCTGGACTACCTAGCTGAATCGTTGCGTCTGCTCCGTACGGGTGGTCTGGTGGTCTTCGAGGGCGTCTTCGCCAACGGCAGGACGGTCGATTCGGGGCCCCAGCCCACCGAGGTCATACGGCTGCGGGAGCTGCTGCGCGCGGTGCGCGAGAGCCAGGAACTGGTGTCGTCCCTGCTGCCGGTGGGCGACGGCCTGCTGTGCGCGGTCAAGCGCTGAGCCCTGCCGGCCTCGACACGGCGGAATGGCACAACAGCGGAACGACGAGACGACGGGCAAAACAGTGCCCCGGCACCGTACGTTCACGATGCCGGGGCAGCTGAAAGGGTATGGACGCGTCCGCGCGTCAGCCGACGACCTTCTTGAGGGCATCGCCCAGCGCGTCGGCCTCGTCAGGGGTCAGCTCGACGACGAGTCGACCGCCGCCTTCGAGCGGAACGCGCATGACAATGCCCCGCCCCTCCTTTGTCACCTCGAGCGGGCCATCGCCCGTCCGCGGCTTCATGGCCGCCATGCTCGTTCCCCTTCCTGAAACCAGCTCATCGTCGCCGACGGCCCCTTGGGAGGGCACGCGCTTCCCCTCATGAGAGGCACGTCACCGGCATCGAACACATTGCTTCCCAGCCATTATCCCGCATCTCAGGACCCTATGACCAACATCAGTCGGCATCGCTTGGGCAACGCGCGCGATCAAAACCACTCAATTCGGCGATGTGACTGCGATACTTCGCCGCCGCGCCGGCTCCCGGCCGACCACTGCCGAGCCGGGATTCTTTGACGCAGGTCACATGACCGGCTCTCTCCTCGGCGCGTGATCTCCGCCATGCTGTCATGGGACGAGTACGTACTGATCAGTACGCAGGACGACGCAGCCGCGACACCGGAGGGGACCCCCATGGCCGACACCGTGCTCTACGAGGTGCACGACGGGCTGGCGACGATCACGCTGAACCGCCCCGAGGCGATGAACGCGCTGAGCATCGCGACCAAGGTCGCGCTCCGGGAAGCGGTCCAGGCGGCGGCCACGGACGACGCCGTACGGGCGGTACTGCTGACCGCCGCCGGCGACCGGGCGTTCTGCGTGGGCCAGGACCTGAAGGAGCACATCGGGCTCCTGGCCGCCGACCAGGAAGCCGGTACGGGCGAGACCATGACGACGGTCCGCGAGCACTACAACCCCATCGTGCGGGCGCTCACGAGCATGCCCAAGCCGGTGGTGGCGGGCGTGAACGGCGTCGCGGCCGGGGCCGGCTTCGGCTTCGCGCTCGCCGCCGACTACCGGGTCGTCGCGGACACCGCGGCCTTCAACACGTCGTTCGTGGGCGTGGCCCTGACCGCCGACTCGGGCGTCTCCTGGACGCTCCCGCGCGTGGTGGGCCCCGGCCGGGCCGCCGACCTGCTGCTGTTCCCGCGCAGCATCAAGGCGCAGGAGGCGTACGAACTGGGCATCGCGAACCGGGTCGTCCCGGCGGCGGAACTGCGGGCCGAGGCCGAGAAGACGGCACGGGCGCTGGCGGACGGCCCGACGGTGGCGTACGCGGCCCTCAAGGAGGCCATGGCGTACGGCTTCACCCACTCCCTCGCCGAGACCCTGGAGAAGGAGGACGAACTGCAGGCCCGCGCGGGCGCGTCGGAGGACCACGCGATCGCGGTGCAGGCGTTCGTCAACAAGGAGAAGGCGAAGTTCCTGGGGCGCTAGCCGTACTTGCCAAGGAAGCCGGAGCACGGCCAGGAGCGTCGCCTACGGGGCGCTCCTCGCCACGCACGTCTCCAGATGGTCGTCCACCAGACCGCACGCCTGCATCAGCGCGTACGCGGTCGTGGGGCCGACGAAGCGCAGGCCGCGCTTCTTCAGGGCCTTGGACAGCGCGGTCGACGCGTCGGTGACCGCCGGTACGTCGGCAAGGGTCCGGGGAGCGGGCCGGGAGGCCGCGTCCGGGGCGTGGGACCAGATCAGCTCGTCCAGCTCCCCCGGGGCCCAGTCGGCCAGCACGCGCGCGTTGGCGATCGTCGCGTCGATCTTCGCGCGGTTGCGGATGATGCCGGCGTCGGCGAGCAGCCGTTCGCGGTCGGCGTCCGTGAAGACCGCGACGGACGAGATCTTGAAGTCGGCGAAGGCGGTACGGAAGCCCGCCCGGCGGCGCAGGATGGTGATCCAGGAGAGGCCGGACTGGAAGGCCTCCAGGGAGAGCCTCTCGAAGAGGGCGTCGTCGCCGTGGACGGGGCGGCCCCACTCCTCGTCGTGGTACGCCACGTAGTCCTCCGTGGACAGCGCCCAGGGGCAGCGCAGCGCCCCGTCGGGGCCGGCCAGGGCCGTGCCCGCGTCGCTCACTGCGCGTTCCCCTCGACCGGCTTGTCCATGGTGATGCGCGGCGGGGCCTGGGCACCGGCCAGCGCGGACTCCAGGTGGGTGATTCGGGCGTCCCGTTCGGCGAGTTCGGCACCGAGGCGGGCGAGGGCGTCGTCGACGTCCGACATGCGGTAGCCGCGGGCCGCGACCGGGAACCGGAGGGACTCGACGTCGTCGCGGCCGACCGGGCGGTCGAGCGGCAGGAGGTCCTGGAGCTGCTCGGGCGCGGCCTCCGGCAGGACGGCGCTGTCACCGCCGCCCACCACGGCCAGCGTCACCGCGGTTACCACGACGGCGAGCGCGACGACCAGGAACAAGAACATCAACATCGCTGGGTCCCCACGGGATTCGGATGGATCGGGTCGGTCGGGTTGATCGGATGAATCGGGTCGATCTGAAGTGCGGTGCCTGATGCGGCAGGGTCCGATCGTGCCATGCGAGTCTGGCAGTTAGGGTCGCAGGCGGCCGAATACAGGGCTGATTGCCTGGCCGGGCACAGGGGCGGCACGGGAAACTCACGAGGACACGAGGAGAGGTCACAGGCGATGCTCAGACTGGGAGGGCGTGAGTTCGGCGCGCACGAGCCGGTGATCATGGCGATCGTGAACCGGACCCCGGACTCCTTCTACGACCAGGGAGCCACCTTCCACGACGAGCCGGCGCTCGCGCGCGTGGAGCAGGCGGTGTCGGAGGGCGCCGCCATCATCGACATCGGCGGCGTGAAGGCGGGGCCCGGCGAAGAGGTGACGGCGGCCGAGGAGGCACGGCGGACGGTCGGCTTCGTGGCGGAGGTACGGCGCCGCTTCCCCGAGGTGATCATCAGCGTGGACACCTGGCGGGCCGAGGTGGGCGAGGCCGTGTGCGAGGCCGGCGCGGATCTGCTGAACGACGCGTGGGGCGGCGTGGACCCGCGCCTCGCGGAGGTCGCGGGACGGTTCGGGGTGGGGCTGGTGTGCACGCACGCGGGCGGTGCGGAGCCTCGGACGCGTCCGCATCGGGTGGCGTACGAGGACGTCATGGCCGACATCCTGCGGGTCACCGTCGGGCTGGCCGAGCGGGCGGTCGCGCTGGGGGTGCCTCGGGAGTCGGTGCTGATCGATCCTGGGCACGACTTCGGGAAGAACACGCGGCACAGTCTGGAGGCGACGCGGCGGCTGGGGGAGATGGTGGAGACGGGGTGGCCGGTGCTGGTGTCCCTGTCCAACAAGGACTTCGTGGGCGAGACGCTGGACCGGCCGCTGAAGGAGCGGCTGGTGGGGACGCTGGCGACGACGGCGGTGTCGATGTGGCTGGGCGCGCGTGTGTACCGCGTCCACGAGGTCGCGGAGACCCGGCAGGTCCTGGACATGGTGATGTCCATCGCGGGCCACCGGCCTCCGGCGGTGGCCCGGCGGGGGCTGGCGTAGGACGTTTCTCGCCCCCGCCGCCCCTACCCGTTCCCATCCTCGGGGGCGCTGCCCCCGAACCCCCGCTCCTCAAACTCCCCCAGAGGGGGGACCCCCAAGAGGCTGACTACCAGCCCGTCCGGCGTTTGAGGACGAGGCCGTTCAGGCCGAAGCGGGGGTCTGGGGGCGCAGCCCCCAGAGATGGGCGGGGCGAAACAACCCCCCGCCGAAGCCCAGCGCTAGCGCCCCGCCTCCTTGGACACCAGTGCCACCGCCTCGTCCACGTCGTCCGTGACGTGGAACAGCATCAGGTCCTTCTCCGACGCCTTGCCCTGGGCGATCAGCGTGTTCGTCAGCCAGTCGACCAGGCCGCCCCAGTACTCGCTTCCGAACAGGACGATCGGGAAGCGCGTGACCTTCTGCGTCTGGACGAGGGTGAGCGCCTCGAAGAGTTCGTCCAGGGTGCCCAGGCCCCCCGGCAGGACCACGAAGCCCTGCGCGTACTTCACGAACATCATCTTGCGGACGAAGAAGTAGCGGAAGTTCAGGCCGATGTCGACGTAGGGGTTGAGTCCCTGCTCGAAGGGCAGCTCGATGCCCAGCCCCACCGAGACGCCCTTCGCCTCGCACGCGCCCTTGTTGGCCGCCTCCATCGCCCCCGGGCCACCGCCCGTGATCACCGCGAACCCGGCCTCCACCAGGCCCCGTCCGAGCCGGACGCCCGCCTCGTACTCCGGGGAGTCCGCCTTCGTCCGCGCCGAGCCGAACACGCTGATCGCGGGCGGCAGTTCGGCCAGGGTGCCGAAGCCCTCGATGAACTCCGACTGGATGCGCAGCACCCGCCAGGGGTCCGTGTGGACCCAGTCGGAGGGGCCGCCCGCGTCGAGGAGACGCTGGTCGGTCGTGCTCGCCTGGACCTGCTCGCGCCTGCGCAGCACCGGTCCGAGCCGCTGCTCCTCCGGGGGTCGCTTCTTGTCCTCGGGGTTGCCGTTGGACATGGCCGCTCCCTTCCTCCACCAACTGTCGTTCCACCTCAGCGTAGATCTCCGCCGGTTACGGGCGGGGGACGTGAGGATGTCCGCCGTGAAGCGCCGCTTCCCGGCGACGCCGGAACCCTTGCCGGGTCATGACGTCAGCCAGGCCCGCAACCGTTCCTCACCGGCCAGGATCTTTCCGGTTTCCACCCGTTCGTCCCGCTTGTGGGCCAAGTGCGGGTTTCCCGGGCCGTAGTTGACCGCGGGGATACCGAGCGCGCTGAAGCGCGACACGTCCGTCCAGCCGTACTTGGGCTGCGGGGTGCCGCCCACCGCCTCGATGAAGGCCGCCGCCGCGGGGTGGGAGAGACCCGGGAGGGCGGCGCCGCTGTGGTCGTCGACCACGAACTCCGTGACCCCGCAGTCCGCGAAGACCTCCCGTACGTGCGCGAGCGCCTCGGCCTCCGAACGGTCGGGCGCGTAGCGGAAGTTGACCGTCACCACGCACTCGTCGGGAATGACGTTGCCCGCCACCCCGCCCCCGATCCGGACGGCGTTCAGTCCCTCCCGGTACTCCAGGCCGTCGATCACCGGGTAACGCGGCTGGTACGAGGCCAGTTTGGCCAGGATCGGCGCCGCCGCGTGGATCGCGTTGGAGCCCATCCAGCTACGCGCCGAGTGGGCCCGCTCCCCCGACGTCTTCAGCAGCACCCTCAACGTGCCCTGGCAGCCGCCCTCCACCTGGCCGTCGGACGGCTCCAGCAGTACCGCGAAGTCGCCCTCCAGCCAGTCCGGGTGCGCCTCGGCCACGTGCTTGAGGCCGTTCAGCTCGGCCGCGACCTCTTCCTGGTCGTAGAAGACGAAGGTGAGGTCCCTGTTCGGTTCCGGCACCGTGGCCGCGATCCGCAGCTGTACCGCGACCCCCGACTTCATGTCGCAGGTGCCGCAGCCCCACAGAACCCCGTCGTCGTCCAGCCGCGACGGCACGTTGCCGGCGATCGGGACCGTGTCGATGTGGCCGGCCAGGATCACCCGCTGTGCGCGGCCCAGGTTCGTCCGGGCGACGATGTTGTTGCCGTACCGCTCGACCGTGAGGTGCGGGAGGGCGCGCAGGGCGCTCTCGATCGCGTCGGAGAGGGGCTTCTCGCTGCCGCTCTCCGACGGGAAGTCGACGAGCCACGCGGTCAGGAGAGCGGCGTCCAGCGTGAGGTCAAGCGGGGTATCGGCCATGCCGACGACCCTAACTCGCCGTCCCGCCACCCCGCCGCGCACCGCCCCAGCACCCCCGCACCGCGCCACCGCGCCGTCCCACACCGTCTCTTCACCCGCTTCCGAACCCCGTCCTCACCCGACACGCGACCCACACTCCCTACTCTCCAGTACCTTGTACGGATGCCGGAGCCGTCCCCTACTCGCACTCGTCGTGGCCGCCTTCTCCGCCGTGGGGCGTCCTTCGTGGTCCTGCTCGCCGTCGCGGGCTATCTCGCGGTGCAGTACGTCACCGGCGGCACCGGGGATCCGGCCTGCGAGGTCGTCTCGGCGGGCGGCGACGGAGCCGCGTACGAGTTCACGCCGGAGCAGGCGGTCAACGCGGCGACGATCACCGCGGTCGGCACCGCGCGCGGGCTGCCCGAGCGGGCCGTCGCCATCGCGCTGGCGACCTCGCTCCAGGAGTCGGGGCTGCGCAACATCACCCATGGCGACCGGGACTCGCTCGGCCTGTTCCAGCAACGGCCCTCGCAGGGCTGGGGTACGGCGAAGGAGATCCTGGACCCGACCTACTCGGCGGGCGAGTTCTACGACCATCTCGTCAAGATCTCCGGCTACGCACACCTCCCCCTCACCGAGGCGGCGCAGCGCGTGCAGCGCAGCGGCTATCCGGAGGCGTACGCGAAGCACGAGCAGGACGCCACCCTGCTGGCGGCGGCCCTGACCGGCCGCGCGGCGGCCACCCTGACCTGCGAGGGCCGCCAGGAGACCACCACGGCCGGCGGCACGGACGCCGTACGGGCCGCGCTCGTACGGGACTTCGGCCGCGACGTGCTCGCGGTGGCCGGGGCCGAGGTGCGCCGCAAGACCGCCGCCACCCCCACGCCGACCCCCACACCCGCCCGCACCGAAACGACGGCCACCGACCGGCGGACCGTGACGATTCCGGTGCCCCCGGACACCGACCTGGCCGCCGGGACGACGGTCCGCGAGCGTGGCTGGCAGCTGGCGCACTGGGCGGTGGCCAACGCCTCCGCGCTGCACATCGAGAACGTGTCGTACGCGGGCCGCCGGTGGACGGCCGGCAACACCGACAGCGAGTGGCGTCCGGTCGGGACGGCGAAGGGCTCGGGCGGGGGCACGGACGCGGTCCGGATCGTCACCACCCAGTAGCACGCACAGGGGTGCGGGATGTCACCCGTACGGGTTACTCCTGTCGCATTCCGGCGAGAGTCTGCGCGGGTTTGCGCCGGGGCACTCCCCCATCCGCACACTGTCCGTCGGAACCCTTGCGAACAAAGGGCTGCAACGCGTCACAGGGATTCACCCGACTTTCGGACCGGGCGGCTTTTGCCCGTTTTTATCCGCAGCCGATAATGCGACGCATTGCCAACTCTTTGCGTTGGGGCGCCGCAACCTTCAGGGGCCTTCGAGCGGTAGTCACTGCGTCCGAGTCCGGACGATCAACAGTCAACCGAAACTCAGGAGCAACATGTCCCTCCCCCTGACCCGCCGGATCGCCCGTGCAGCGCTGCTCGTCGCGGCGGGAGCGGCAGCCGGGGTCGGTGCGGCCGGCGCCGCCAGCGCGGCGCCCGCCGGGCTGCCCGCCACCCCGAGCCTGGGTGGCCTGACCGCCCTGGACACGGCGAGCGCCACCGACGCGGTCACGAAGTCCGTGCCGGCGCCCGGCGCCGACCTCCTCGGCAGCACCACCAAGACCGCCACGAAGGGCGGCCTGCCGACGGACGCGCTCCCCACGAAGGGCCTGCCGGGCGCCGGTCAGCTGCCCCTTCAGGGCCTGCCGCTGGGCTGACCGGAGCAGCGGTGACCAGGTGATGGCGGAGGGGCCCGGGGATCTCCCCCGGGCCCCTCCGTCGTACGGCTGCCAATGTGCGGGACGGGTCGGCTACAGACGGGCGACCGCAGCCGCCACCCGCTCGTCCGTCGCCGTGAGGGCCACGCGGACGAACGTCTCGCCCGCCGTGCCGTAGAAGTCGCCAGGCGCGACCAGGATGCCCAGGTCGGCGAGGTGGGCGACGGTGTCCCAACAGGACTCGCCCCGGGTCGCCCACAGGTAGAGGCTGGCCTCGCTGTGCTCGATACGGAAGCCGTGCCGCATCAGGGCCTCACGCAGGGCCGTACGACGGGCCACGTACCGTTCACGCTGCTCGCGTACGTGTGTGTCGTCGCCGAGCGCGGCCACGACCGCGGCCTGGGTGGGCGCCGAGGTCATCATGCCGCCGTGCTTGCGGATCTGCAGCAGCGGGCCGAGGACCTCCGGATCGCCGGCCAGGAAGGCGGCGCGGTAGCCGGCGAGGTTGGAGCGCTTGGAGAGGGAGTGGACGGACACGATCCCCTCGTAGGAGCCGCCGCAGACGTCCGGGTGCAGCACGGAGACCGGGTCGACCTCCCAGCCCAGCTCGATGTAGCACTCGTCGGAGAAGATCAGCACGCCGTGCTCGCGGGCCCAGGCGACCGTCCGGGTCAGCTCCTCCTTGCTCAGTACCCGGCCCGTGGGGTTCGAGGGCGAGTTGAGCCAGAGCAGCTTCAGGTTGGTGGGGTCCAGCTCGGTCGGGTCGTCGTAGACCTCGTACTCGGCGCGGGCCAGCCGGGCACCCACCTCGTACGTCGGGTAGGCCAGGCGGGGGTAGGCGACCTTGTCGCCGGGGCCCAGGCCCAGCTGTGTCGGGAGCCAGGCGACCAGTTCCTTGGAGCCGACGATCGGCAGGACGTGGTGGTGGGTGACGCCCCGGGCGCCAAGGCGCCGTTCGACCCAGGCGGTGAGCGCGTCGCGCAGTTCGGGCGTGCCCCAGACGGTGGGGTAGCCCGGCGAGTCGGCGGCCGCGACCAGCGCCTTCTGGATCAGCTCGGGGACCGGGTCCACCGGCGTGCCGACCGACAGGTCGACGATGCCGTCCGGGTGTGCGGCGGCCGTCTTCTTGTACGGCTCCAGCTTGTCCCAGGGGAAGGTGGGGAGGCGGTCGGAGACTGCGGACACGGGATCTCGCTCACTTTCGGGTACGTACCTGCGTACGGCAAACGCCTCGGTCCCGTACGGCGATCACATGACGGGAGTGATCAGGCCGTACGGGACCGAGGCGGCACAGGTTCTGCGGGCCGCTCTCAGCCGTTCTGGTTCTGCGGCGGCAGCGCGGCGATGAAGGGGTGATCACGCTCGATCAGCCCCAGCTTGCTGGCGCCACCGGGCGAACCCAGCTCGTCGAAGTACTCGACGTTCGCCTTGTAGTAGTCCTTCCACTCCTCCGGAGTGTCGTCCTCGTAGAAGATGGCCTCGACCGGGCAGACCGGCTCACAGGCCCCGCAGTCGACACATTCGTCCGGGTGGATGTACAAGGACCGGGAGCCCTCGTAGATGCAGTCGACCGGGCACTCTTCAATGCACGCCTTGTCCTTGACGTCGACACAAGGCTGCGCGATGACGTAGGTCACGCTGTCGTTCCTCCTCGATAGGGCGCTGGCGAGCCGTCTTCAGGCTCCGCCACCTGGCGCGCGGGAGCGCGGCGTCGTCGATGCCCACACCTAGTATCTCCGTTCCCGAGCATGATCCATACAGGAGGGGTGAACTGACCTGTGGAAATCTCCGCGGCAGGCCGTCTTGAGGTCCGTATTACCGCTGCTGACGTGGGCAAACGTGTCTCTGTTCGACGGCTGAACGAAGAAGCTCCCGGTAATGAGAAGTTCACCGACACGGTCGGAGTTCTCACATCATGGGACGAAGACGCCGGTGTGCTTCTGATCACACGGCGGAACGGGGAGCGTGTTCGGGTCGCGGAAACGTCCCTGGTGGCGGGCAAGGTCGTCCCGGCGGCCCCCGCCCGTCGCCGCGGTCCGGCCGCCTCGTACGAGGAACTGGCGCGGGTCTCCGCACGGGCCTGGCAGCCGGTGGAGAGCGAGCGGCTGGGCGAGTGGGAGTTGCGGGCCGCCTCCGGCTTCACCCGGCGGGCCAACTCGGTGCTGCCGGTCGGCGACCCGGGACTGCCCCTGGACGAGGCGCTGACGACCGTACGGCGCTGGTACGGCGAGCGCGGACTGCCCGCCTACGTCCAGACCGCCACCGGCGCCGAGGGCACGCAGGAGCTGCTGTGCGCCGAGCTGGAGGAGCGCGGGTGGACGCGTGAGGTGACGGCCGAGCTGTGGGTCGGGGGGCTGGCGCCCGTCGCCGATCTCGGCACCGGCGCGGCGGAGGTCGTGCTGTCCCGGGAGGCCGACGAGGCGTGGCTCGCGCGGTACCAGCGCAAGGGCGTGAGTGACGTGGCCCTGGCGGTGCTGGGCAGCGGCCCCTCTGTGTGGTTCGCGACCGTGCCGGGGGGCGAGGGGGAGGCTCCGGCCGCCATCGGGCGGTGTGTCGTGGACGGGCGCTGGGCCGGGTTCGCCGCCGTCGAGGTGGATCCCGGCAGGCGTCGGCAGGGGCTGGCCTCGGCTGTCATGGCCGCGCTGGCCGAACGGGCGCTGGCGGAGGGCGCGTCGGCCGCCTGGCTCCAGGTGGAGGCCGACAATACGGGGGCACGGGCCCTCTACGCCGGGATGGGGTTCGCGGCACATCACTCCTACCATCACTATCGATCGGCGTGAGAGGGCAGGGACTGTCATGCGTTTCCCTCATCCCCCGCCATACCCTCCGGAGCCCGGGCGGTCCGCCGAGCTGCGGCGGCTGTTCGCCGACGAGGCCAGGTCGGGGCAGCCCGACCTGACGACGCTGTGTCTGCTGATGGGCTCGGTCGCGGACAGGGCGCTCGACGAGGCGGGCGTGGACGCCGTGCAGATGGAACTCGACCGGCTGGCCGGGCAGTTGCCGTTCCGGCCGGGCGGGCCGCGCGCCTGGGCGACAGCCCTGCGTGAACTCCTGGGCGAGCGCCACGGGTTCCGGGGCAGTCCCGCCGACTACCAGCGACTGGAGTCCTCGCTGCTGCACGAAGTGCTGGTGCGGCGGCGGGGGTTGCCGATCCTGCTGTCCGTGCTGTGGATGGAGGTCGCCCGGCGGGCGGGGGCTCCGGTGCACGGGGTAGCGCTGCCCGGTCACTTCGTCGTGGGGTTCGGGCCGGTTGACGAGCAGGTGCTCGCCGACCCCTTCGACGGCGGGCGGGTGCTGAGCGGGAGCGACGCGGAGCTGCTGGTGGCGGGGGCCACCGGGGAGGCGTTGGAACCGTCGATGCTGATGCCCGCCGATCCGCTGGATGTGATGCTGCGGGTGCTGAACAACGTGCGGGCGTGGGGTGCGGCGCGGCCCGAGCGGTCGGAAGTGTCCCTGTGGGCGGTGGAGTTGGCGTTGCTGCTGCCTTCGCATCCGGCCCGGCTGCGGTACGAGCGGGCTCAGTTGCTGGTGCGGCGGGGGGAGTTCGTGGCGGGGGCGGCCGAGCTTGAGGGATACGCCGAGATCGTCTCGACGTTCGATCCACCGGCGGCGGAGCGGATGCGGGGGCAGGCCCGAGCGGCTCGAGCGCGGCTGAACTGAGGGTTGCTTTCTTGGTTCGTGGGCGAGCGCGGGTGCGTTGTGGCTGGTCGCGCAGTTCCCCGCGCCCCTAGGTCGGTCCCCGCGGCCCTTGTTGGTAGGTGAACCTGCCGCCAATCCAGCGAAAGCCCTCTACAACCAGCCCTTCTCTCTCGCTATCCGTACCGCCTCCGTTCTGTTTCTCGCCGTCAGTTTCTGGATGGCGGTGGAGAGGTAGTTGCGGACCGTGCCCTGGGAGAGGTGCAGGATCGTCGCCAGCTCGGCGTTGGTCGCGCCGTCCGCCGCCGCGCGCAGCACCTCGCGTTCGCGGTCCGTCAGCGGGTTGGCTCCGTCCGCCAGTGCGGCTGCCGCCAGGGTCGGGTCGATGACACGTTCCCCGGCCAGCACCTTGCGTACCGCTGCCGCGAGTTGGGCGGCGGGGGCATCCTTGACCAGGAAGGCGTCCGCCCCGGACTCCATGGCGGCGCGGAGGTAGCCGGGGCGCCCGAAGGTCGTGAGGACGACCAGCTTCAGGGACGGGAACTCCCGGTGGAGCTGGGCCGCCGCCTCGATACCGGTCGCGCCCGGCATCTCGATGTCCAGGAGGGCCACGTCCAGATCTGCGTGGGCACGGGCGGCCGGCAACACCTCGTCGCCGCGCGCCACTTGGGTCACGACCTCGATGTCCGGCTCCAGGCCGAGCAGCGCGGCCAGCGCCTCGCGGACCATCGACTGGTCCTCCGCCAACAGGACCTTGATCATGCGGGTCATGAAGCGGATCCTACGTCCGCCGCGTCCACCGAGTCCGCGGCGGCCGACGTGGTGCCCGTCGGCACCCTGGCCACCAGCCGGAAGCCGTGTTTCGTGCGGGACGTCTCCAGGGAGCCGCCCGCCTTCTCCAGACGTTCCGCGAGGCCGGTGAGACCGTTGCCGGGAGTGCCGGTCGAGCCGCCGCCCGGGCCGTCGTCCTCGACGGACAGTTCGAGCACCGGGCCGTCCAGGGTCTGCCGGCTCAGCACCTCCACCGTGCAGCGCCGGGCCCCGCTGTGCCGTACGACGTTCGTCACCGCCTCGCGCAGCGCCCAGGCGAGGGCGGCCTCCGCCTCCTCGTCGGCGTCGGCCCGGACCGGGTCCGTGGGCAGGGCGGCCGTGATGCCCGCCGCCGTCAACGCGACCTGCGCGCCGGCCAGTTCACCGGCCAGCCGGGGACGACGGTAGCCGCTGACCGCCTCCCGGACGTCGACCAGGGCCTGGCGGCTCACCTGCTCGATGTCGGCCACCTGCTGGGCCGCCTTCTCGGGGTGGGCGGGGAGCATCCGGCCCGCCAGTTCGCTCTTCAGGGTGATCAGGGAGAGGGAGTGGCCCAGCAGGTCGTGCAGGTCCCTCGCCAGCCGCAGCCGTTCCTCGTTCGCCGCCAACTGGGCGACCGTGGCCCGGGCCTCCCTCAACTCGATCGTCGTGCGCACGAGTTGCCGTACGCCCGCCATGGCGGCGCCACCGAGCAGGGCCGGGACGATGAGGCCGGACAGATAGGAGTGGCCACCGGGGACCACCAGCGCGACGGCCGTCATCAGGGCCGCGTTGGCGGCGATCGCCCAGCGGGACATCCGGAGCGGCAGGGCGGCGCCGGACGAGGTGGACACGTACACGAACAGGACGAGCCACTCGCGGCCCAGGGAGAGTGCCATGACGGTCGACTGGACCGCGAGGAGCGCCAGACACGCCGTCACCAGGCGGGTCGTCTCGCCGCGGCCCGTGCGGAAGACCATGGCCGCGTACCAACCGACGAAGGCCACCAGCCCCAGCCAGCCGACGACCTGTGCGCCCGTGCTGTGGCCGCCGTGGAGGAGGTCACCGGCCGGGGCGCCCAGATAGAACAGCCAGATGCCGATCCAGAGGGACTTCACCACTCGCTGCCTGCGGGTCCGCGGGGGCTGCCCGATGCCGATGCTGCTCACGCCTTCAGCGTGTCCTTCCGGTACAGCCAGGCCGCGCCGCCCGCGAAGAGGACGAACGAGACGGCCAGGATCGCCACATCCTTCATCTGCGGGGCGTCACCCAGCTCGATGGAACGTCCCAGGGCAGCGTACGCGTGCGTGGGCAGCCACTTCGCGATGTCCTGCAGCCAGCCGGGGAAGGTGGTCGTCGGCATCCACAGGCCGCCGAGCATGGAAAGGCCGAAGTAGACGATCATCGTGATCGGGCGGACCGCGTCCCCGCTCGCCAGGTAGCCGATGGCCACTCCGAGCGCGGCGAAGACGAGGCTGCCGACCCAGATCGCCCCGGTGAGCGCCAGCCACTTCCAGGCATCCAGGCGTACGTCCTTCACGGCCGCCGCGACGACGAAGACGATCACGATCGACGGGAGGCTGATCACGGCCGCGCTCGCCGTCTTCGCCAGTACGTAGCCGCGCCCCGGCAGCGGGGTGAGCCGCAGCTGCCGTACCCAGCCGCTCTCGCGCTCCTTGGCGATGCGCTCGCTGTTGCCCATCAGGACGGCCGTCAGGGCACCGAAGGAGGCCATGGAGACCATGAAGAAGGTCGGCAGGTTGAGGTCGGTGCCCGTCACCTTCGTGGTGCTGTCCGCGCTGCCCGCGATCAGCAGGAACAGCGCGGAGGGGTAGATCACCGAGAAGAACAGGAACTTGCGGTTGCGCAGGGCCCGGGTGATCTCGAGTCGGATGAGGTCGTTCATGCTGTGCGCGCCTCCTCGGCTGCGGCGGTGAGGGTGACGAACGCCTGCTCAAGGCCCAGGCCGGCCACTTCGAGGTTGCGCGGGTAGAGGCCGAGCCCGTACACGGCGTGGACGGTCGCGTCGGCGTCGGAGGACTGGATGCGGACGGTCTGCCCCGACACGTCGAGTGCGGTGAGGAAGGGCAGGGTCCGCAGGACCGTCTCGTCCACCGGGGTCTCTTCCGTCTCCAGGTCGAAGGAGATCCGGCGCGCGCCCGCCTTCGCCTTGATCTCGGCGGCCGTGCCGTCGGCCAGCAGACGGCCCCGGTGCAGGACGAGGACGCGGTCCGCTATCGCGTCCGCCTCCTCCAGGTAGTGGGTGGCGAACAGGACGGTACGGCCCTGGTCCGCCTGCTCGCGCATGGTCGCCCAGAAGGCCTGGCGGGCGGTGACGTCCATGCCGGTCGTGGGCTCGTCCAGGACGATCAGGGCGCTGTCCCCGGCCGTGGCGAGCGCGAACCGGACGCGTTGTTCCTGGCCGCCGGACAGCTTGTTGACCTTGCGGTCGGCGAGCTGGGTGATCCCGGCCCGGGAGAGGACCTCACCGACCGGGAAGGGGCGCGGGTGCAGACCGCAGACCAGCGACACGAGCTCGCGGACGGTGACCTCGTCCATCAGACCGCCGCTCTGCAGCATGGCGCCGACGTGCCCGCCGACGATGGCCTCCCTGGGGCTCCTGCCGAGGACACGGACGGTGCCGGTGTCGGGCTGCTTGAGGCCGAGGAGCAGGTCGAGGGTGGTCGACTTGCCGGCTCCGTTGGGGCCCAGGAGGGCCACGGTCTCGCCGGGCCGGAGGGTGAGCGCGAGCCCGTCGACGGCCCGTACCTCGCCGTAGCTCTTCGTGACCTGGTCGAACTCGACCACGGTGGTGGTTTCCATGAGGTCCATCGTGGCCGCGGGCCGGGCCCGCCCGGCAGTGCCGGGGGGCCTGACTCGCGGATGACAGATGTCATGTACTAGGGGCGCGGGGAACTGCGCGACCAGCCCCCACCGGGCCGCGGCAAAAGAACCGCGTACCCGGCGGAGCTCTTACGTGGGGTTCGTCTCGATGATCCCGACCCGGTTACTGCTGCTGACCAGCGCGGGGCGCATCGCGCCGATCACGTCCTCGACGGTGACCGGGGTCTTGTTGCCGTTGCCACGGGCGATGAGGACCTGGTCGAAGGTGGCGCCGTACAGCTCCTTCAGCGCGACCTTGTCGTACGCCTCGACGAGCTTGCCGTTGATCGGCTTCACCTGCAGGAACTTCCACAGGGAGTTCTTCGGACTGAACTCCACCTCGGGCACGCCGGTCTCCACGCGGACGGTGACGTTGGCGGACATCGCCGGGACAGCGAACTCCTTCATCATCCGGTCGACCTCGGCGTTCGAGATCGTCGGCTCCTGCGACTTGGTGGGCACCTGGACCGGCGTACTCGTGCCGCTCTCCACCTGGCTGCGGTAGGCGTTCTCCACCGACTCCACGGCCGCGGCGGCGTCGATGCCCTTGCCTGCCTTGCCGTAGACGGCGACGGCCTTG
Organism: Streptomyces sp. AK08-02; assembly: GCF_033795085.1. Classification (NCBI taxonomy): domain Bacteria; kingdom Bacillati; phylum Actinomycetota; class Actinomycetes; order Kitasatosporales; family Streptomycetaceae; genus Streptomyces; species Streptomyces sp. AK08-02. The sequence continues at coordinate 196,558 of NZ_JARAZV010000013.1, read as the reverse complement.
CCGGACACGAACTTGATCGTGCCGTCGCTCGCCGAGCCGCTTCCGCCGGCCACCCGCTGGAGTGCGGCGGCGAGCTTCTCCTCGTCGACCGGCAGGACGGGATCCACGACCCGCTGCTGTCCGAAGAGCGAGCCGACCACCGACATCGGGTTGTAGTCGCTGACGGCCGCCGCCCGGACCGTGGCCTGGGTGTCGAACTGGAGCCCCGCCTGGTCCGGCCTGAGCTCGACCGTCTTGCCGTCGACGGACAGCTTCAGCGGCTGGTTCATCCGCTTGTCGAAGGCGTCGTCGAGCTTCTTGACGGCGTCGTCCCGGGTGCCGCCGCCGATGTCGACGCCGAACACGGTGGTGCCCTTGGGCACGTCGGAGTGGTTCATCAGCAGCCCGGCGCCGTAGGCGCCACCGGCGACGAGGAAGACGGCGGCGAACAGCAGCGTCAGCTTGCTGCGGCCCTTCTTCTTCGCCTTCTTCTTGCCCTTGGGAGCGGCAGCGGCGGGCGTGTTGGGCGACACCGGCTCGGGCAGCTTCGGCGGGGTGTGCGGAAGCGGTCCGTCGGAGTGGGTACCCGGCCCGAACGGGGAGTTCCGGTCGGTCGGGACGACGGGCATGCCGCTGGTGAGGGTGGAGCTGGAGATGTTGTCGACGGAGCCGCCGTAGCCGCCGGCGCCCAGGTCGGGGGCGTGCTTCTGCGGGGTCAGGATCGCGGTGTCGTCGCTGAGCCCGCCGGCGAGCCGACCCGTGCCGGAGACACTGGCGGCGGAGGGGCTGCCCACGACGGGCGGGACGACCGGGCCGTCTCCGGTGACGGGACCGCCGGTCGGACCGGCGGGGCCGCGCCGACCCGGAGCGCCGGGCGCACCGGGCCCACCGAAGCCGTTCTGACCGTTCTGGCCGTTCTGGCCGCCGAAGTCACCGAAGTCGTTCGGCGCCGTGAAGTCGTTCTGGGCCGAGAAGTCGTGCTGGGGGCCGAATCCACCGGCCTGCCCACCGAAACCGCCCTGCCCGCCCTGACCGCTCTGCCCGTTCGGTCCGGCCTGCCCGTTGGGGCCGCCCTGACCGCCCTGACCGCCTTGGCCGCCCTGCCCGTTGTCCGAGAAGAACGGCAGGTCGTCGCGTCGCGGTTCACCACGGCCGTCGACCGTCCCGGCTCCGGCGCCCGGTCCGCCCTGGTTACGTGGGTTGCCGCCCGGCGGGTAGGAAGACGCGCCCGAGGGGCCCGCCCCGACCGCCAGTGCCCCGGTCACGTCGAAGGAACCGGTGCCGCCACTGTGCCCGGGAGCCACGGGACCGGCGCCGGTGGCACCGCCGAGTCCGGCACCCTTCGTACCGCCACCGCTGCTGGGACCACCGGCGGCGCGGGGGCCGCCCGCGTTGCCCGCGGCGCCCATGACGCCCAGTCCGGGGCGCGAAGAGCCCGTGGAAGGGCCGCTGTTGGGACCACCGGGGCGTGAAGCGCCCGCCGGTCCCGTGCCGTTGGGGCCGCCGGGGCGGGGGCCCGCCGGTGCGGGGCCCGAAGCGCCGGGCATACCCGCCCCGTTGCTCGGGCCGCCGCCCGGACCACCCGCGGGCGCACCGGACTTGCGCGGCGCGAACCAGTCGCTGGTCTTCTCCCCGGGCTGGCCCGGGGCTTCTGCGGAGGGCTCCGCGACACCGTTGGACGGGGGCGCGTCCGGCGTTCTGCCGTCGCCTCCCGTCCGGGGCCGCGCATGGGTCCCGGTGGTCTCGGAGGACTCGGTGTCCGCGACGGGCGTCCGCACGACGACAGGCGGAATCGGCCGGGATCCGGGGATGTTGATCCGGATCCGGGTCGTCAGCGTGGTCTCGGTCTTGGGTCCGTCCGGCTCCGCGGCCGAACGGCCCGCGTCCGCACCGCCGTCGGACGACGCCATGGGCGTGCCGTACGGCGGTGTCCCCGAGGGGTAGGCGGCACCTCCGCGCCCGTTGGGCCCGGAGGACGGACTGTCAGTTTCACGACTCAAGGCAGGTTCTCCCGGTTGGCTCCGCCGCCCGACGCGACCTCACGCGGACAGCTCGGCGGCGCGCACCACCATACTGGCCACGTCTGGCGCGTATCCCACGACCGCCGGAGAAACCATCACCGGACCCCCACGCGGTTGCGGCGGCGAAGTAGTACGTCACTTGCCAAGTCGGACGGTGGGGCCGTCCGGTTGCCGCGTCCGGGCGAGCGTGGCACACATCACAGCGACAGCCATGCCACCGAGGAGGAAGAGGTAGGAACCGACTCCTGCGGCGAACAGGAAGTCCCCTTCCGGGCGGCTGGCGGTGAGCAGGACGACGGCGACCATCCAGCCGGCCGCCGGCGCGACCGCCCCGGCGCGGGCACCGACGGCACGCGCCCCGCCGAGGAACAGGCCGGCCGCCCCCACCAGCGCGAGCAGCAGCCCGCCCGGGAACCACGCGGCCTGGACGAGCACGCCGGCGGCCCCTACGACGGCTCCGAGGACGAACAGGCCCAGGTAGCCCGCCGCACGCCCCGCAGAGGGCGCCACGAGCGGCTGGGCGAGCACACTGCCGCCGTCTCCCCCGGCGCCCGCCCCCGCGCCCGCTCCAGTCCCGGCTCCGGCCTTTCCGCGCGCTTTGCCCGCGGGGATCTTCCCGTTCGCACTGTTCGCACTCATCGCACACCGGCCTCGGTGACCGGGTCGGACACCCCGTCGAAGAGATCCGTCTCACGAACCGAACCGTGTTCGCCTCGCTCCCCCCGCACCAATTCGTAGTACTCGTCCACGAAGAGCGGCTGGGCCTGCTGGTTGGAGAGTGCGAACCAGGGCTCGGCCACCTCGATCTGCGTCGCGTGGGCGCGCATCGCGGCGGCCTTCGCGGCGGCGTACGCGGTGCCGTCGACGGCCGTTGTGACGAACTCCGCGTCCACGACACCCGGTACGTCGTCGATCACCCCGGCCTTGACGAAGGGCAACCCGGGCAGCGCCTCCCGGAGACGGGCGAAGCCCTCCTCGGCGACCGGGCGGGGAACCCGGTTCCAGTACACCTTGGCCACACTCCAGCCGGCCTCGGCGGCCAGCTCCACCGCGCGCATGGTGACGCGGTGGGCCTGGATGTGGTCGGGGTGGCCGTAGCCGCCGTCAGGGTCATAGGTGACAACGACCTGGGGCCGGACTTCGAGGATCACCTCGACGAGGTACCCGGCCGCCTCGTCGACGTCCGCCTGCCAGAAGCAGCCGGGGTCGTCGTTGTCGGCGAGCCCCATCATCCCGGAGTCCCCGTACCGGCCGGGTCCGCCGAGCAGCCGGTGATCGTCGACACCGAGGGCGCGCATCGCCGCCGCCAGCTCCCCCAGCCGGTACTCGCCGAGGGAGGCACCGGTGAGATGCGCGAGCTCGGGCGGAATGACCTCGCCAAGCTCACCGAGGGTGCAGGTGACGAGGGTCACCCGGGCCCCCTCGGCCGCGTACCGGGCCATGGTCGCGCCGTTGTTGATCGACTCGTCGTCCGGATGCGCGTGCACCAGGAGAAGACGCCGGTCGGGCAGTTCCGTCATGGGGTCACTTTACGAGGCGCGGGGGTGCGGGCCGATCGGGCCTGCCTGGCGGTCGGCCCTCTGGGCAACGCGGCAGGCCGGTTGTCGGGATCTTCCGGTCGGCGATGGTGACGTCCTTGCCCTGGACGAAGCCCTTGCGGGTGGCGTAGGTACCGCACCGACTGAGGGGAGGCTCCCGGCCTCGGGCAGGTGGCGGAGGGCATGACTGCGCCCAGCGGCGGTCCGGAGGGGACCAGGACCACCGACCGGAGTGAAGGCAGATCCTGCGGCCGTACCCGGCCCAGCGCCCGCAATACCGTCATCGGCTTCGCCTCTGGCATCAAAGTCGCGACCACCAACGGGAGTTCGCTGCGGACGCTGTTCGGACCCCACACCCGGCCGTCGGCGCGGTCACCCGTGACCGGGGCCTCACGAGGCACGGAGAACTTCTGAAACTGCGGCGGGATCCGGCGATTTCTGCAGGACTTGAGCACAATTTGAGCTCACCGGCAAAGCGAGTTGACCTCTATGGCAAAACGATCCCCAAGATCGTTGACCCTTAAAGTTTCGCCGGGTTAGCTACAAGTCAAGCGACGGACAGCAGACCAGTGCGCGAGGCGGGGGCACATTCAAGGGCGATCAGCCGCGCTCGCCGAACTTTACAGCCGCATTTCGTACGGCTCACTTGACCCATCGGACGACCCGGAAAAGCCGGGGGCGTCCATAAATTCGGGGATTCGGGGATTTCCTTCATGTCCAAAATATCTGGCAGACGACTGACTCTGGCCACTGCACTCAGTGTCGTCGCCACCTCGGCCGTGGTTGGCCTGGGAATGGCCTCACCGGCTCACGCCGTCTGCACGCAGAGCACCACCGAGTCCCCGGGCTGCGGCAGCACCAGCAGCCCGAGCCCGACCACAACGACGGACGACAAACCCACGGACGGCGGGGCACTGCCCTCGAGCGGACCGATCATCACCGCGGCGCCCAGCCCCGGCACCCTGGCTCCCGTGTCCGGCGCCGCGACGGTCAAGGGGGTCTTCACCCTGGGCAACGGTTCACCGCTGGCCGGCGCCACGGTGACCCTGACACCAGTGGACGAGGTGCCGGCAGACGGCAGCACGATCACACCGACGACAGTGGGCACGGCGACCACGGCATCGGACGGCAGCTGGTCGTTCACCCTGCCATCGACCCTGCCGGGCAAGTTGCAGTCCTACGCGGACGACAACGGAGGCGTGCTCTCGCTGGAGGCGTCTTTCTACGGCCAGGCCGCGGACGGCACGCTGCTGACCGGTACCGACTACGTGGATGCCGGAGTGGCCACTGGTTCCGCGACCACGGAGGGGTCTGCCGCGGCTCGCACCGAGACGTCGGACACCGTGGCGATCCACCCCGACGCGGACGGGACGGTGGTGACGCCAGCCGACTCGACCCTGATCGACAGCGCGGACACCGCAGACGGCTCGAACAATACGAACAGCGCTTCCGGTACAGCTGTGAACACCTGGCAGTCCGCGGACGGCACATCGACCACCGGCTTTACCCCGGATGTCGTCGGAGGAGTCGACTACAGCGCCGTGAAGCCGAAGCTCGGCGGGGGCTGCATACCAAGCAAGCACGTCATCAAGCAGCACGACTACTACACCGCCGTCGGCGAGGCGCACGCGTACTACGACACCACCGCCGCCTTCGAGTACAACAACACCCTGTCGAGCACCTGGGGTGTGGCGACCAGCGTCGACGGAGAGCACTGGTCGATCACCGGAAAGGTTTCCCGCAAGAGCAGCACCGGCCACGCCGTCGGCTTCGCGAATCAGGGGCCACACTGGGCCAAGCGATTCCAGATTCCGGTCGAATACCAGGACGTCGACCACCAGGTAGCCTGCCCCGAGGGCAAGGTCACACATTCATATTCCATTCTGCCGGTGAAGTACGACATTCCCTCCGGAGGCGCGGTGGCGAGGTACGGTGCCGATGTCAGCTCCAAGGACGGGCTGACGGCTTACCGGAATTCCAATCCGGCTTATCGAGCACGTCTGGACCAGAAGCAGTACGCGTCCATCACCTCCGGCACCTCCGTCACCATCGGCTATGCCGCCAAGGTTTTCGGGGTGACGATCAGCCTCGACACCGAGTACGGCACGTCGCACTTCCAGAAGATCACTGCGGGATCGGGCAGTGAGGAGCACGACATCTGGGGCGCCAAGGGCAAGATTTCAGGGAACCCCGGTGTCATCTACTCGTACTAGCCGCCGCGTTCGTGCCCGGGCCCTCGCCGTGACAGCCCTGCTGTCCCTTTCGGCAGGTTGCGTGGGTGCCACGGGCGGCGGGGCAGCCTCGGGGACGGCGCTGCAGGCGGAGGGACCGGGAACGACCGGCTCCCTCGGATACTCGGACGTGAAGGTCGGCGACGTATACCGCATGGCCTTCCCGCTCACCAGGAACATCTCCAAGCAGCCCGTCTCCGTTACCGGGGTCAGGATCCTGGACATCCCGGCTGGTGTGAAGATCCTCGGGTACGGCGTCTACTCGGTGAAGGACACCCCCGGCTACCTGCTGGGCTACCACGAGACCAGTCCCCCCGTCGCCGGTTCCGTGGACCCCGCCAAGTACCCGAACTACGCCGGGCATCCGTACACCATCAAGGCGAAGGTGCTCAGCGACAAGTACGCGATGGTACGGATCAAGGTCACCGGAAAGGTGACCACGCCTCTCTCGGGCTGCGAGGCGGATTACACCCAAGGCGGCCGGTCCTACCATCAGACCCTGACCTGCAAGTTCGGGCTCGACATGGCTGAATGAGCTTGACGGCACGGCCTCCCCCTCTCGCATCACCCACGCGTGATGCCCTGCTCCGACGGCCGGGGCGGGGCGTCACGCGCGCCCATGAAGCGGTGGCCTGGTGCCGGCTTCGTCCGGGGCGGAACCCAGTTCCCGAGAGCTTCCCGAGCCGTGACCGGACCCTCGTGCTCCAGCCGGTTCTTCGCCTTACGCAGCTGGGTGATCTCCCGGGTAGCGGCTACAGAGCGGCGTCTCGATGTGCGCCGTTCGTCATACCGGGCATCGGATCGCGCGCTGTCGCATTGGGACCAGGGCCCTACAGTCCGAGAACGGAGCGAATGGCACGCTCGATGCGCTCCATCGTCTCGGGCGTCACCGCGCCCAACTGCTTGGCGTTCTCGAAGCGCCGGGCGGCGTACTGGGTGATGTTCACGGGAACGGCGACCGCTTGCACCGGATCGGTGATCGGCACGGAGACCAGTGTGTCCGGGTAGGCGCCTGCTGGATGCAGGAGCAGACACACGGCCGCCTGGAACTTCGTATTCACCTCGTCGATGGAAAGCACCACGACCGCACGAGTGGCCTCGCCGATCGGAACCTCCCAGACGGAGCCTCGCTTCAACGGATGTCCCTCGCCGGATCGTCGTCACCGGTGTCGACCAACAGCGCACCTTCACTGTCCACAGCCGCCAGCGCCTCCCGCAGTGTCTGCTCGCGCAGAGTGCGGACCATGTAGGCGTTCAGCGAAAGCCCCGCGTCAGCCGCGGCCTTGCGCACTTCGACGTCGAGATCATCTGGTATGCGAACTGTGAATACACTCATGCCACCACTGTAGTCGTCGCACCATGCACCGCGAAGGCGATTCCGGCGACGTCTGATCGACAGTCGCGGCCACGACCGAGGTCCGCCCCCGGTCTGCTGCTGCCCAGCGGACGTCTGCGCGTTCAGAACTCGCACCCCGGGGATTCCTCGTCGCGGTAGCGCGGCAGCCCGGTGGTCGGGATCGTCCAGTCGGCGATGGTGACGTCCTCGCCGTAGACGAAGTCCTTGCGGGTGGCGTATCGGGGGCCGCCGGGAGTGGGGTGAATGTCGGTGAGGACGGCGCCGCTGCCGGTGCGGGGGTCGAAGATCGCGTAGGCGGGGATGCCGATAAGGGGATAGTCGCGCGTCTTGCCGAGCCAGTCGTTGGCCGGGTTCGAGCTGGATACGACTTCGATCGCGGCGATGAGCGTACGTGGGTCGAACGCCCCCTCGCCTTCCATGCCCGCCTCGGCGATCAGCATGACGTCCGGATGGCGCATGATGCCCTCGGGTTCGTCCTCCACGTCCGGGGTCCCGGTGTGGGCGACGAGCCCTTCCGGCATGACCTGCTCGAGTCTCCTCCGCAGGCGCGCCACAGTCAGTTCGTGGGGACCATTGGGCCGCAGCAGGTCGTGGACGATCCCTTCCTTGGTGACCTCGAATTTCCCGGGAAGCATGTCGTCCATCGCCTGAACGAAGTCCCGCATGGTCCGGTACACGTGGGATGCGCTTCGCTGCGCGCCGTCCGGGCCGGTGGTCATCGCACTCGTTCCTCGTTATTTGCCTGCCCGGTGGGCCTCATGAGATCGGATCGGCAGTCGCGACAGCGACCCGGCCCCGGCGCGCGGAAAGCACGCTCGCAGCCGTCGCAGGTCTGCAACGGGCTCCGGACGGCCGGTGTCGATGCCACCGGTGCGCGGTACGGCGCCGGAGGCGGCAGCTGGGCGGTGAGGCGGTGGGCCAGGAAGGCAGCGGGGCGGCGCATGCCTTCGGGTGGCAGGTCACGGGTCAGCGCGTGCCGTACGGCGGTGGGGCTGGCGTCGCGCTCCAGCCAGGCGGCGACGCCGGGCGCGAGGTGGGCCGTGTCGCAGACGGACAGCAGCATGTCGGGGTCGAGGCGACGGAGGCCGGCGAGGAGCTCGGTGGCCGCCTGAAGGAGACCCTCCCCCTTGTAGGCGGGCTGCGGTACGGCGGGGAGGGGCTTGCTTGGGGTGCGCTTCTTCGGCGGGCCGGGGGCAGCGGTGGTGGGGTGCGCGGGTCGGGCGGGAGGTTCGGGGATGGGGTCCTGGTCGGCGGGAAGTCCCGGCTCGGGATCCGGGTTGGGCTGCGGCTGCGGCTGCGGCTCAGCGCGGAGACCAGCGGCGCGATGGCGTTCAGGCTGGTTGCAGGAGGTCGTACGGGTGACGATCCGGCCGTCCGGGACGCGTTCGCGTGAGCGGCGCAGATAACCGTGGGTCTCCAGTTCGCGCAGGGCTGCGGCGATACGGTCCGCCCCCTCGGGGAACTTCCTGGCGAGCGTCTTGATGTCGACGAGGGCACCGGCAGGCAGCGACTGGATGTGTACGGCCAGCCCGATGGCGAGCAGCGACAGCTCGGGGTGCTGGGCGAGGTGGTTGCCGATCACCGTGAAGCGGGTGTCGTGGCGGGTGTTGTCGTGGACGACGCCGGAGACGCCGGAGGCGTTGGAACTGGATCGCCGGTGGGGGCGGTTGTTGCCCGAGCCACGGGCTTCGGGATGCGGGGGCACGCTAAGGTTTTTGGTATCCATCGGGAAGCCCTAACTTCCTTGGTGGTCAGGCCCTCGCATTGGGATGCCAGTCCCGGCGAGGGCCGTCGCATGTCTGCGGTTGTCTGTGATGTCGGTGATGGTGCTGCTGCGCTGAGCGTAGGGCAGGCAACCGGGAACGAATCCAGCCGAGTTGGCGATGTTCACTCGGGAGAGTGACGGGGCCCGACAGCAGGCGGGAGGGGGTGGGTTTGGTACCGGTTCTTTCCCTCTTGTGTTTCTTGGAAAAGAGCGCCGACGCCACCGAAGCACCCGCCGCCGGGTTCCGGTACGACGTCGACTTCCGCCCACACCGTTTTGCGTGGACGTAGCCCCGGACCCCACCCCCAGCGGTCGGCGAGCGCCTCGACCAGGAGCAGGCCCCGCCCCGACTCCGCGTCGTCGGAGGGACGTTGAGGACTGGGCGAAACGTCCCCACAGGTATCGGTCACCTCGATGCGCAGGGTGACGCCGATGACGTACATCGTGAGCCGGAAGTCCCGCCCCGGGACGCGCCCGTGGGTGACGGCGTTGGCTGCCAGTTCGGCCACGACCTGTCGCGCCGGGTCCACCGGCAGCCCCCAGGAACGCAGTTGCTCGGCGGCGAGCAGCCGGGCGAGACGGGCCCCACGGGGCGTGGGAGAGAGCCGCACGCTGAAGTTGCGGAAGCTGTAGCCGGGTTGAGCCTCAGAGGCGGCGGTTTCTTGGTTCACGTCACTCAGAGTGGCCGAATGAACCTACCGTGAGCAGTGACTCTGCCGATGCGTACGGTGACTGTCCGGAGCTTGTCCGGTCGTGTCCGGGCTGTCGGAACGGAGCGTACGGGTAGGGCGGGGGACAGTGCGGGAGCACCACAGCGCGGTACGACGGAGGAGCGCGGGCATGAGCGTGGACAGCGACGCGGGGCGACTCAAGACCGAGGCGGACGAGCCAGGTTGGGAGGTGGACCCGGACGACGAGTGGGGCGTGGCGGTCGTGGAGACGGTCGGGCGCCAGCTGAAGCTGCGCAGGGAGGCAGTGGGAATGCGCGCCGCCGACTTCGGAGCGGCCCTCGGGTACGGCGAGGACCTGGTCTACAAGATCGAGGGCGGCAAGCGGATCGCCCGCCCCGAGTACATGGACAAGGCCGACGAGGTGTTGGGGGCGGACGGCCTGATCTCCGCCATGAAGGAAGACTTGGAGAAGGTCCAGTACCCGAAGAAGGTTCGAGCGTTGGCGAACATGGAGGCGAAGGCGGTGGAGCTTCAGCTCTACGACCCGCTGAACATCCACGGCTTGCTGCAGACCCCGGAGTACGCCCGCACGCTACTGATGATGCGGCGCCCCGCGTACACCGCAAGCGAGGTGGAGCGGTTCTTCGCCGCGCGCGTGGCCCGCAAGTCGGTCTTCGAGCGGGATCCGGCGCCTGAACTCGGGTTCGTGGTGGAGGAGTGGACACTACGGCGTCCGCTTGGAGGGAAGGCTCTGCTGCGCCGTCAGCTCGAACACCTTCTGGAGACGGGACAGTTGCGAGGCACCGAGCTTCAAGTGATGCCGATGGACCGCGAGGAGCACGCCGGTGTGGACGGCAGCATCGAAGTGCTGAAGTTCGCGGACGGTTCGGCGGTGGGGCGTTCGCCCGCACTGGCAAACGGCCGACCGGTCTCCGATGCGAGGCAGCTCCGTATCCTTGAACTGCGCTACGGCATCATCCGAGGCCAAGCTCTCACCCCGCGTGAGTCCACGGCCTTCCTCGAACAACTGCTGGGGGAAACATGAACCGCGACATCACAACCGAGGGCGCCTCCGGCCCGGCATGGTTCAAGAGCAGCTACAGCAGCGGCAGCGAGGGCGACTCCTGCGTCGAGATCGCGGTCACCCCCGGTACCGTCCACGTTCGCGACTCGAAGAACGCAGAGCGCGGTCCTCGCCTAGCCTTCGCGCCCGCCGCCTGGTCAGCCTTCGTGCCGTACCCGACCGAACGCTGACCAACTCGCCACGTGGACGCAGCGAGTCGGCACGAAACCCGTTTCCCTGCAGTTCGGCGACGCCTCCACGTCGGCGTAGGCGACAGGTTTGCACGGCTTACGATCCCGCTGCTCAACAGCCACGGGATGCGCCGGCTGCCCAACCCGTAAGATCTTCGCTCATTCCAGCCGATCGGCTGATTCCGTCAGATCGACGCAACGGGGGTGCCATGTCAGGCGAAGGCGAGCGCGCTCGGCTCGATCTCGACGTGATCAGAGGAATGGGTACGGGGCTCAGCAATGTGAAGAAGGCGTTCGACGGAATCGAAAAGCTTGGGCAATACCTGGAGTATTTCGGCGACGGCGATCTCGCCGATAAATTCGAGGACTTCGTGGACAACTGGGAGATCAGCCGCGGGAAGTTGGCGGAAGAGGTCGGCGCGATGGCTGAGATCACCAAGGCGGCGGCGCAGGCGTACGAAGATATTGATCACCAGCTGGCTGAGGCGATCCGGGGCGCCCAGAGCTCCAAGAAAAAGGGGAAGTAGTTCATGGGGGGACGTCCTCGCGACTGGCATCCGGTGGCGGAAAGGGATCCCATTCCTGGAGATCCTGACCAGATGGCGTCGTTGGGCAGGAAACTACGCAAGACTGCAGATGAACTTGAGCGTCAGATCAAAAATCTGAAAGCTATTACTGAAGTTGACGCCTGGGACAGCAAGGCCGGCAAGGAGTTCCGGGAGAGGGCCAAAGGCAACACCAAGAAGCTCGAAGCCGCCTTCAAGAGGTACGACACAGCGGCTGATGCCATCGGTACCGAGGTGACAGAAGTAGGCGGTGGCTACCAGGACAGGCTGCATGCCGGACCCAAGAACTACGCTTCCGACCTGAACCGCGCCCAGGAGATCGCCGACGCAGCGCTGAAGGATGCTCGGGACGCGGAAGAGCGCAAGGGCACGGCGCAGAAGACCCTGGCCAACCTGTCCGACAAGGACGGGAAGAAGGACGACGACACCGCCAAGGAGCAGCGCAAGAAACTGGAGTCCCAACTGGATGCCGCCGGGGGCGAGATCGAGGCGGCTCGGGAGAAGATCGGCGAAGCCAAGCGGATCAGGGATGATGCGGCGAAGCGTGCCCGCGACTCCCTCGATGCCGTCATCAACCATGACTCCCTGAAGGACGGCTTCTGGGACACGTTGGTCAAGACGATCGCCGACGTCACGTCTGTCATCGCCACGGTGTGCGGGATTCTCTCACTGGTTGTCGGCTGGATCCCCGTGATCGGGCAGGCGCTGGCCGGCGTCCTGGGCGCCATCGCGATGATCGCCACATTGATCAATTTCTTGGCGACCTTCGTGATGGTCCTCCAAGGGAACGCCGAATGGCTGGATCTGGGAATGTCCGCACTCGGATTCCTGCTGATGGGCGTCGGCAAGGGATTCTCCAAGATCGCCGGGAAGTTCGCGAAGGGTGCACTCGGCAAGTTGGGCAGGGCCGGGACTGCCAGTACCGCCCGCCAAGTGGGCCGAGCGAACAAGAACCTCAGGAAACTGTCCGGAAAGTCTTTCAAGCTCGGCAAGGGTGACGCGTGGAAGTCAATGAAGGAGCCCTTCACCGAGCCGTTCTCGAAGAGCGCGTGGAGTAACAACCTCAAGATCCTGAAGCCCGGAAGCGGCAACTACGTCGCGGCACGCAACGAAATCACGGCGCGTGGCGGAGGAAAGTTCTTCACGGGGTTGGGAAAGTCACTCTCCATCGCCGATCCCGGTGTGGCCTCCGACCTCAAGTCCATCAAAATGGGCACCTCGGCGCTCGGCGGTCAATTCGACACCAACGCTGTCAACGCGATCTCCAAGACTGCCAGCCGTATGTCCCTGGTCGGCGCCGGTATTACGCTGGGCGGCTTGGGCCTGGACAGTAACCTCAACCCGCTCCTGGGCTGAGCCCAGCGACCACACCAAGGCGCGAAAGGAACAACATGACCACACCGGAAAGTGGCGCCCCACTGATCGAAGGCTTCGAGTGTCAAATCGACTTTCAGCCTGGATGGATCGACCTGACACTCAAAGAGGGCACGAAGGCCGAAGCCAAGGCGCTGGCCACGGAAGTTGTCAACAGGCTCAATCCACTCGCTCTGGAAATCGAGAAAAGCGCGGTCTTCGACGACATGGTCGAGCGGGCCGTGGACCTGAACGACGACGCCCCCTCCCTCGTGGCGGCCTACTACGCCGAGAACGGCGAGGCTCTCGCCAATCTCATGGTCGACTCCTACGGCGACGAGGGTGTGGATCGCCCCACCCCGGAAGAGGTTCAGCCGCTGCTCCTGGAGTGGGAGAACGCCGAGCCCAAGGGTGAACCACAGGTGACATATCTGGAGTTGCCCGCCGGCCCAGCCGTTCGTGTGCAGTCGATGCTTCAGGTGAAGCGCATGTTCGGCTTCGGACGGAAATTGACTGAATTCATCAAGTACGCCGTTTTCCCACACGGCATGAAGAGTCTCATTGTCGTGACGGTGACGTGGGAGGCGGTCGCCCGCACGGAGGAAATCACGGAGCTGGCCGACGAGGCGGTCCAGACCCTGCGGATCACCCCGCTCACCTCCGGAGACACCGAGTGAAGACATCCGACGAGTTCACCTCTCCTCCCCAGGACTACAACGTCGTCGTGCCGGACGGCTGGTTTCAGCTCGCGCTGGATCCCGATGACCGGGATCGAGGCATCGTCGCCCTGGCTGATCGGCAGTTCCGCGGTGTGGACAACGCTCCTCATTTGAAGGAGCAGTTCATGCGGGATCTACAGAAGCAGGCGAAAAACGCGTACAAGGTCGGCGGCACGGAGCTCTACATCTCCACCCTCGCTATCGGACCTGTGCCGCTGGCATCGTCCCTGCTGATCAGTGTTCCGGCGCCTGACGAGTGGCCCAAGTGCTCGGATGCCGAGGAACTCGCGGAACATCTGGCCGATCAGAACGACGATGACACCCAAGTAGGCGTTGTCGAGCTGGCCGTGGCGGGCAAGGCGGTGCGCCAGCGCCGCAGGGCGCCGGCTGCTCCTGAGGCGCAGATGGGCAACACCCTCCCGACGACGACGCTCACGTACTACGTACCCATTCCCGCCACCAGTCGCTGGCTGATATTGAACTTCTCCACACCGATAGATCCTCTGGCGGACCAGATGGTGGCGCTGTTCGACACGGTGGCAGGGACGCTGCACTGGGGCTGAGCCGATGGCGGTGAAGCAGCGCGAAGCGTCCCGGCTGCGTGAAGGACTCGGGATCGCCGGGTTCGCGCTCATGGCCGGCCCGCATGGAGAGGTGTGGATCCCACGCATGGCTCGCTCCGCCGCGACGGCTGTCTGCTGGGGCGGGGCGCTGGCATCCCTGAGCTGTGTACTGGGGTCTCTGCCTGGCAGGAACTGCCCGTCGTGCAAGGCATTGCCTACATCCCCGGTACAGGCAGCTCGCTCATCGCGTACGCGAGCACCACGGCCGTCGTCGGGTGGCTCGTCCACCGTGTGAGCAACGCGCGAGTCGAGGAGTGTCGGGCGCGAGAGCGCGAACGTGTGCGCAAGAAGGGGAAGGGTAGAAGCCGTGCGGCGACACGGCACGGGTAGGCAGTTGCGGGACTCGGCATGCCAGACCGAACGCTGACCGACTCGCCACCCGGACGCGGCGAGCCCGGCCTCACAGGTTGACGCGCTTGACGTATACGCGCTTGCGGTACTCAACGACCTGGTACCAGACGAGGATCGTTCCGGTGCTGTAGGTGCGTAGCCGCATGGGGTTCTGGTCCTCGTCGAGGCGGCCCTCCGGGCCGAGACCGTATGCGGCCAGGTCTGCCAGCGCAGATGCGATGACAGCGACGGCCTCCCGGTCTGGGGCCTTCATGCCGCCGACAACCCACTCGGCGTCAGGGTCGTACTCCCAGGCCCACCCGGTGATGTCGTCCTCAATGCCTTCTTGTCGTTCGTTCACCGCAGAGCGACTCCGGCCTCCTCCGATGCCGTGTCGAGTATGCGGGTGACTGCGGCCTGGGCCTGCCGGAAGGCGGCCTCCGGGGCGCTCGGATCGGCGATGACCTGCTCGGCGTCGCGCATCATGCGCGCCTGCTCAGGGTGACGCTCGATGGCGACGAGTGTTGCCCACTTCTCCAGGAACAGCCTCATGGGTGTGGTGGACGAGAGCTGGATGGCCTGGTCGAAGGCCGCACCGAGGTCGCGGTCGAACTCGGGAAGCCGCGCGAGCGCGATCTGCTTGACGGCTTCGCGCAGGGCATCGCGAGTGGTCGGCGGCTGCGGGATGAGCGGTGGCCGTGTCTCGGCGTGCTGTGCACTCATGCGTGTTCCCTTCAACGCTGCTCGCCACGACCCTAGCCGCCCCCACATGCGGAGGGCGAGCTGTTCTCAAGGCCCGGCATCCAGGACGCCGACCGCCTGAACGGCAAACCGCGTTTCAGCGCCTCGCGAGCGATCAGGTCCCCGTAGGACCTGTGGTCACCAGCGCGCCAGGGAAGCGGAGCAGGTCCGCCGGGGTCGGCTCCGGTCACGCACCCACCGGAGCCCATCGGCTTCCACCCCGACCCACCGGCAGCCCACCCAGGCGCTGCCCAGCGGACCCGGCGTCAGAACTTCAGGTCGCCGATCATGCCCGCGATGCTTGTCGTCAGGTCGCTGATCGTCGGGGCGAAGGTCGATGAGGCCATGTAGAACCCCAGCAGCATGCACACAACCGCATGGCCTCCCTTGAGTCCTGACTTCTTGATCAGCAAGAAGACGATGATCGCCAGCAGCACTACCGCCGAAATCGAGAGCGCCACGGCGGCTCACCTCCAAAGGGCCCAGGGACCGGGGGTCGGACTATGGGGGCAGTAAATCCATACAGTGGCCAGCAGGTTCATACCCACTCGCCGCCAGTGATCATAACTATTCGCCCGCGCGCATCGGTCGGCGCACGGCCGCACAAGGGGGCGCATGGCCAATATGGTCGAGCCATGACTACCGAGCCCGTCTCCTTCCCCCGTCGGCACGCCCGAACCCAGCGGTTCACGTTCGGGGCGCCCCGCGCCTTCAGCGTGGCGCCCGACGGTTCACGGGTCGTCTACCTGCGTTCCTCCGCCGGCACCGACCGGGCGAACAAGCTCTGGGTGCTCGACCTCCCGGACGGCGGCGAGCGCGTCGCAGCCGACCCGTTCGCGCTTCTCGGCGGGGCCGGCGAGAAGCTGTCCGCCGAGGAGCGGGCGCGTCGGGAGCGCAGCCGTGAGGGCAGCGCCGGGATCGTCGGTTACGCCACCGACTCGGCCGTCGAACTGGCCGCCTTCGCCTTGTCCGGGCGGCTTTTCGTGGCCGAACTACAGGCCGGGACAGTGCGCGAGATCCCCGCTTCGAGGCCCGTTCTCGACCCTCGCCCCTCCCCCGACGGACGGCTCCTCGCGTACGTCGCGGACGGCGCCCTGCGCCTCACCGACCTGGCCGGCGAGCAGTCCCGCGTACTCGCGGAGCCCGAGTCGGAGACGGTGACGTACGGGCTGGCCGAGTTCATCGCGGCCGAGGAGATGGACCGTTCACGCGGCTTCTGGTGGTCCCCGGAGTCCGACCGGCTGCTGGTCGCGCGGGCCGACGACGCGCCCGTGGACCGCTGGTGGATCTCCGATCCGGCGCATCCGGAACGGGAACCGCAGCGGGTCGCCTATCCGGCTGCGGGCACCCTGAACGCGGACGTGCGGCTCTTCGTACTCACCCTCGAAGGGGTGCGCACCGAGGTTGTCTGGGATCGGAGGACATACCCGTACTTGGCGCGTGTGCACTGGTCAGGGGCGGGGGCGCCGCTGATTCTGGTGCAGTCGCGGGACCAGCGCGGGCAGCTCTTCCTGGCCGTGGACCCGGACACGGGGGCGACCCGGATGGTGCACGCGGAGGAAGATCCACATTGGCTTGATCTTTTCCCTGGTGTGCCCTGCTGGAGCCCCTCCGGACAGCTCGTGCGGATCGCCGACGAGGGCGGCGTCAGGGTACTGGCGGTTGGTGAACGGCCCCTGACGGGCGCCCAGTTGCACATCCGGGCGGTGCTGGACGTCACCGCCGACGACGTCCTTGTGTCGGCGTCGGCAGGTGAGGCGGCCGTCGGCACCGAGATCGGCGAAGTACACGTCTATCGAGTGAACGAGCTCGGACTGGAGCGCGTCTCGCAAGAGCCCGGCGTGCACTCGGCGGTTCGCGCCGGGGGCGTGACCGTACTCCTGTCGGCGGTGCCCGACCGGCCGGGGGTCCAGGTGCAGGTGCTGCGCGACGGGAAGAAAGCGGCGACCGTCACCTCGTACGCCGAAGACCCCGGTTTGTCCCCGCGCATCACCCTCATCGAGGGGGGCGCACGCCGAATTCCATGCGCCCTGCTTATGCCGTCCGACTACGACGGCGTCACTCCCCTCCCTGTCCTCATGGACCCCTACGGTGGCCCGCACGGCCCCCGCGTGGTCGCCGCGCACAACGCGCACCTCACCTCGCAGTGGTTCGCCGACCAGGGTTTCGCGGTGGTCGTCGCGGACGGCCGGGGCACCCCGGGACGCTCGCCGGCCTGGGAGAAGGCGGTGCACGGGGACCTCACCGTCTCCCTCGACGACCAGATCGAGGCCCTGCACAGCCTCGCCGAACACCACCCGCTCGACCTCTCCCGGGTGGCGATCCGGGGCTGGTCGTACGGCGGCTGGCTCGCGGGGCTGGCGGTGCTGCGGCGTCCGGACGTCTTCCACGCGGGCATCGCGGGCGCCCCGGTGACGGACTGGCGGCTGTACGACACGCACTACACGGAGCGGTACCTGGGCGACCCGGCCACGGCACCGGAGGCGTACGCCAACAGCTCACTGGTGACGGAGGCCGGGCTGTCCTCGCCTGCCGAGCCGCATCGCCCACTGATGGTCGTCCACGGCACCGCCGACGACAACGTGGTCTTCGCGCACACCCTGCGCCTGTCCTCGGCCCTGCTGGCCGCGGGCCGCCCGCACGAGGTGCTCCCGCTGTCGGGCGTCACCCACATGACCCCGCAGGAACAGGTCGCGGAGAACCTGCTCCTGCTTCAAGTGGACTTCCTGAAGCGGGCGTTGGGGCTCGCGTAGGTCCCGCACAAGTCCCGCGCCGAGCTGGTGCGGGCACGGCAACGGGCCGGGGCTACATGGCGAGCCCCGGCCCGTTTACGGCACCCGCACGGCCGTACGTTCCTCAGAGTGGCCCGTCCATATATCGAGACCGGGTCGGCGAAGTTGCCTGCGTGTTAACGCGATTCGCGTGCTTTTGTATGGTTATTTCCATTCGTCGGCAAGATCGTCCCGGATTCCGGATCACCTCGACACCGCTCCGCCTCACCTCCGACGCCGCTCCGGCTTCCCTCCCGCTTTGGTCATGGCCGTCCAAAGCCGACCCAAGTGGCGGCCCACCCCTGAGTCAAAGGGCAAAAGTCCAGATCAAAGGCGTCAACAAAACATTGACGGCGGCTGAAGCGGCGCTGAAAAGTCCCCAATGTGACCTCGTCTATACCTTCCGCCACCGCACCCCAGGTGACGGCCGATTCCGGAGCCGTTCCGCCGACGCCCACCGCGCCGGCCCGCGGCGGCACCGGCCGCTCGCCTGGCCGGATCGCCTGGCTGCGCTTCCGCCGCGACCGCACCGGTGTCGTCTCCGCCGTCGTCGTCGTGGTGTTCTTCGTCGCGGGCATCGGAGCCCCGCTGATCTCCAAGATCTACGGCAAGGACCCGTACACCACGTACGGCCAGAACGGCACCGGCCTGCTCAACGAGTTCGGCTTCCCGATCCGGCCCAACGGCGGTATCAGCGGCGACTTCTGGTTCGGAGTCGAGCCCCAACTCGGCCGGGACGTCTTCACCCTGCTGCTCTACGGCATCCGCAACTCGCTGCTCATCGCCACGGTGACGACCCTGCTGGTCACCCTGTTCGGCATCGCCGTCGGTCTCACGGCCGGCTATCTGGGCGGGCGGATCGACAGCTTCGTCGGCCGGGTCATCGACATCCTGCTGGCGTTCCCCTCCACCCTGTTCTTCATCGCCTTCTGGCCGGTGATGATCTCGATCTTCGTGTCGCCGGAGGAGAACACCCCGACCTGGCTGACCGTCGTCAGCCTCGTCTCCGTGATGACCGCGTTCGGCTGGGCACCCCTCGCCCGACTGCTGCGCGGTGAGGTACTCGCCCTGCGTGAAAGGGAGTTCGTCGAGTCCGCCAAGGTCACCGGGGCCTCTCCGGCCCGGATCGTCTTCAAGGAACTGCTGCCCAACCTCTGGACGCCGATCCTCATCCAGGCCACCCTCGCGCTGCCCATGTACGTGACCACCGAGGCGGCGCTCGCCTTCCTCGGGGTCGGGCTCAGCGACCCCACGCCCGACTGGGGCGTCATGATCCAGCGCGGGGCGCAGGTCTACCAGAACGACATCACGTACATGCTCTTCCCCGGTCTGTCGATGGTGATCTTCGTGATCGCCTTCAACCTGCTCGGCGACTCCGTGCGCGACGCGCTGGACCCGAAGATCAGGCGCTGAACAGCGGCCCGGCCACCGCCCGCACCGGCACCACCTCGTACTCCGCGCCCCGCAACCCGCACCCCGCAACCCGCACCCCGCAACCCGCACCGCAGAAATCCGGAAACACCGGAACAACCGGAACCACCGGGAACACCCCTTCTCCCTGATTCAGGCAGGACAACCCATGTCTCTCTCCCGCAGAAACTTCGTCATCGCCACCACGGTCGCCGCCGGCGGCTCCATGGCCCTGTCCGCGTGCAGCAGCGGTGGTGGGGGCGGTGGCGGCACGTCGGGGGGCGGCGCGGCCGGGACCAGCAAGTTCGCGTCGGTCAGCATCGGCACCGCGAAGGACTCCACGGGGCCCGCGCCGGAGATCCCGGGAGCGAAGAAGGGCGGCACGATCCGGCCGATCGGCCCGCAGGACTTCTCGCACCTCGACCCGCAGCGCATCTACTACTCGTGGAACTCCGAGATCGGCAACCTCTACATCCGCTGTCTGACCGGCTACCGCATCGACGGCGGCGCGATGAAGCTCGTCGGCGACCTCGCCACCGACACCGGCACCATGTCGGACGGCGGCAAGACCTGGACGTACACCCTGAAGGACGGCCTGAAGTGGGAGGACGGCAGTGAGCTGACCGTCGAGGACGTACGGCACGGCATCGAGCGCGGCTTCGCCAGCTTCACCACCGAGGGCGCCACCTACCTCCAGGCCGCGCTGACCGGCACCAACGACTTCCGCTCGGTCTACAAGGGCCCGTACGACGGCAAGCACCTCGACTCGGTCGTCACGGACACCGCGAAGAAGACAATCACCTTCCACCTCAAGACGGCCCGCCCTGACCTCAACTGGACGCTGGCCATGCAGTCGTACGGAGCGGTGTCCGCCAAGCACGACACCAAGGAGAAGTACGACAAGGACCCGTTCTCCTGCGGGCCCTACCGGCTCTCCGCACACTCCGTCGACAAGTCGCTGACGATGGTCCGCAACACCCACTGGGACCCGGCGACCGACCCGATCCGCAACGCCTACCCGGACTCCTTCGCCTTCGAGTTCGGCCCCGAGGCCCTGCAGAGCACCGACCGGCTGATCGCGGACTCCGGGACCGACCAGTACGCGATCATGGCGTACAGCGGGGTGCCCGCCGAGCGCATCCAGAAGGTACTGACGACGCCCGCGCTGAAGAGCCGTACCGTCGACGGACTCCTCACGGGTCTGTACTACTACGCCATCAACTGCAAGCGGATCACCGACCTGAAGGTCCGTCAGGCGCTCAACTACGCCTGGCCGTTGCAGCAGATCCGGACGATCTACGGCGGCCCCTCCGCCGGCGACTACGCGACCACGATCCTCGGCCCGGACATGGCCGGCCGGGTGAAGTTCGACATCTACGGCAAGCTCACCAAGCCGCAGGGCGACACCGCGAAGGCCAAGGCGCTGCTGAAGGAGGCCGGCAAGCTCGGCCAGAAGATCGTCTACACCTACCCGCAGGGCGGCAACGACGCCTACGAGAAGACCAAGGTCGTCATCGCCAACGCCCTGAAGGAGGCCGGTTTCGACCCGGTGGTCAAGCCGGTGGAGTCGACCAGCTACTACGACCAGATCCAGCAGATCGACAACTCGTTCGACGTGATGTGGTTCGGCTGGTCCCCCGACTGGCCCACCGGCTACACCATGCTCCAGCCCCTCTTCGACGGCCGGGTGATCGCCAACGGCGCCAACAACGTCTCCCAGCTGAAGGTGAACTGGGTGGACGCCGCGATCGACAAGGCCGCCGCCATCACCAACCCGACGCAGGCCGACGCGGCCTGGGCGGCCCTGGACAAGGAGCTCATGGAGAAGGAGGCGCCGATCATCCCCGAGACCTACCAGCGCCGCTTCTACCTGTACGGCAGCAAGGTCGGCGGCACCGAGTACGACCCCCTCAACTCGTCGTTCGTCCTCTACAAGCTGTACGCGAAGTCGTAGGTCGTTCGCTTTCTGCGGGCCCGTGGGGGCTGGTCGCGCAGTTCCCCGCGCCCCTGTCGGGGCGCCCCCAGGGGCACCCCTCACCCGCCCACCCGACCACCCCCGGCACCGGTCCCGCCCACCAGGGACCGGTGCCGGGGGTTCCGCCAGGGAATCCGATCGCCATGTACCGCTTCATCCTCCGCCGGACACTCAGCGCGCTGATGATCCTCCTCGTCATCAGCGCGATCACCTTCGTCCTCTTCTACGTCGCCCCGCGCGACCCGGCCCGCAGCGCCTGCGGCAAGCTCTGCACCCCGGAGACGCTCGCGCTCGTCCGGCGCAACCTCGGCATCGACGACCCGCTGCCGGTGCAGTACTGGCACTGGCTGGCCGGCGTGTTCGTGGGCCGCGACTACGCGGGCCTCGGCCACTGTTCGGCGCCCTGCCTGGGCTACTCCTTCACCAACCACGAGCCGGTCCTCGGCCTGATCACCAACCGCTTCCCCACCACCCTGTCCCTCACCCTGGGCAGCACGGTGGTGTTCGTGGTCCTCGGTGTCGGTACGGGCATGCTGGCGGCGGTGAAGCAGGGCAAGGCGCTGGACAAGATCGCGTCGTCGGTCTCGCTGATCGGCTCGTCCCTGCAGATCTACATCGTCGGCGTGGTGGCCATGTACTACCTCTCCGACCAGTGGGGCATCCTCCCCCGCCCTCAGGACAGCATCGGCTTCAGCCAGGACCCGGTGGCCTGGTTCAAGGGCCTGCTGCTGCCCTGGTTCGTCCTCGCGATCATCTTCACCGCCAACTACACCCGGATGACCCGCTCCCAGCTCGTGGAGACCCTCGCCGAGGACTACGTCCGTACGGCCCGCGCCAAGGGACTGTCCCGCCGGACGGTGTTCTTCCGGTTCGCCTGGCGGGGCGCGATGGGCCCGATCGTCACGATCCTGGGCCTCGACATCGGCTATCTGCTCGGCGGCGCGATCATCACGGAGGAGACCTTCGGCCTGCACGGCATCGGCGCCCTGTCCATCAAGGCCGTACGGGACAACGACCTGCCGCTGCTGCTGGGGGTGGTCCTGGTGGCCGCAGCGGCGATCGTCGTGGCGAACATCGTGGTGGACGCGGTGTACGCGCTGATCGACCCGCGGATCAGGCTCGCGTAGGAACACCCCGATGACCCCGATGGCCTCGATGCCTGAGCCGACCGCCGCCGCGGTCGCGGTCGCGGTCCCCGCCGCCGATCCCTTCCTGTCCGTACGGGACCTGAAGGTGCACTTCGCCACCGACGACGGGGTGGTACGGGCGGTCGACGGCCTCTCCTTCGACGTGGGGCGCGGCCGGACCCTGGGCATCGTCGGGGAGTCCGGCTCGGGCAAGTCGGTGACGAACCTGGCGATCCTGGGCCTGCACGACCGTACGCGGACGACGCTGGCCGGGGAGATCGTGCTGGACGGCAGGGAGTTGCTGACGGCGCGGGAACGGGAACTGGAGAAGCTCCGCGGCAGCAAGATGGCGATGATCTTCCAGGACGCGCTGTCGTCCCTGTCGCCGTTCCACACGGTGGGCCGGCAGATCGCCGAGACGTACGCCAAGCACACGGGCGCGTCCCGCAGGGAGTCCAGGGCCCGCGCGATGGAGATGCTGAGGCGCGTGGGCATCCCGCGGCCGGCACTCCGGGCGGACGACTACCCCCACCAGTTCTCGGGCGGCATGCGCCAACGGGTCATGATCGCCATGGCGTTGGTCTGCGACCCCGAACTCCTCGTCGCCGACGAACCGACGACCTCCCTGGACGTCACCGTCCAGGCCCAGATCATGGACCTGCTGGGGGACCTCCAGCAGGAGTTCGGCACGTCGATCGTCTTCATCACCCACGACCTGGGCGTCATCTCCCGTATGGCGGACGACATCCTGGTGATGTACGGGGGCCGGGCGGTGGAGCGAGGCACCCGCGCCGAGGTACTGAGGACGCCTGAACACCCGTACACCTGGGGCCTGCTGGATTCGGCGCCCACCCTGACCGCCCCGGTCGACGTCCCGTTGTCCCCGATCCCGGGCACACCCCCGTCACTCCTCGACCCGCCCCCGGGCTGCGGCTTCGAGCCGCGCTGCGCGTTCCGGGAGCAGGTACCGACGGGCCGCTGCGCGACGAAGCGCCCACTCCTGCCCCGTGCACCCGCCCATGGCGCGGCCTGCCATCTGACGCCGGCGCAGCGCGGGCAGTTCTACCTGGACTACGTGGGCGCGGACGCGAGATGACACGGGGGGCCTGATCGCTACGCCCCGGGCATGGACTACGTGAAGATGCGCGCGATCGCCGAGAAGCTCACGGCCTTCGCCGAATCTCTCGAAGGGACTTGGAAGGTCGAGATCGGCCCTTCGGGCCCCTTCCTGACCATGGTGAGCCCGTCGAAACGTCGCGAGGGTACGGTCCGCCGCATCCGCACCCAGCTGGACGAGCAAGTCCTCGCCACGCACCCCGGCTACATCTGCGCGAACGGCCCCGTGATCGAGCACCCGGCCACAAGCCGCATGCGCCGGCCGGACGCCGTCGTCATTCCCGAAGACGTCCTCGACGAGGAGGGACTCGCCGTCGACGCGACCCAGGTGCTGGCGGTCATCGAAATCGTCCCGCCGTCCAGCCCGGACAGTGGCTACGGCTACGACTACGGCGAGAAGCTGACCGAGTATCCCGCGATGGGCATCGCCCACTACATGATCGTCGATCCCCGCACGGGCACCATCGAGGTGCACTCCGACCCGTGCAAGGGCCGCTACGAGCGCGGGGACCGCTACATCTTCGGCGACTCGGTGCCGGTCGGTCCATGGACCGTGGAGACCGACGCGTTCCGTCGCTACGGGAAAGCCGGCAACGAGCCCGCGCTGAACGCCCCCGACGGTCAGCCCAGCTCTCCGCGCTCCACGCAGAACTCGTTGCCCTCCGGGTCAGCCATCAGCACCCAACCGCCGCCGTCCGGCCTGCGGTGGTCCGCGACGACCCGGGCCCCGAGGGAGGCCACCCGCTCGACCTCCTCGTCCCTGGTGCGCCCGTGCGGTCGCAGGTCGAGGTGCACGCGGTTCTTCACCGACTTGCCCTCCGGCACCCGGATGAACAGCAGTGTGGGGCCGCCTGCCGGGTCCTTGATCAGCGCCTCGGGGTCGCCGGGCTTGTCGTCGTCGGCCAGCGGGCGGCCGAACACCGCGCTCCAGAAGAGGCCGAGGTCGTAGGGGTCACCGGTGCAGTCGAAGGTGATGTTGTGGATCGTGGGAAAGGACAACGAGGCCTCCGGGCCATATGAGGGACACAGCACAGCAGCTGTGAGGGTCCCGGACCCGGCACCCGCCTGTCGAGCGAATAAGCACCACGCGAAAACACGGACGCGACCGGGGGCAGGAGCACACGGCTCCGCCCCCGGTCGCGCACGTCAACAGCGGTACGCCGTCGTCGTCACTACTTACCGACGGAGTCCTCCGTGGCGTCCGTCTCCAGCGCCTTCAGCGCCGGGTCCAGGACGACGTCGGCGTCACGGGCCTCCGTCGTCGGGTCCTCCGGGAAGTGGCAGGCCGTCAGATGGCCCTCACGGTTGCCGGAGATCTGGACCAGCGGGGGCTCCTCGCTCGCGCACTTGTCCTGCGCCTTCCAGCAGCGCGTACGGAAACGGCAGCCGGACGGCGGGTGGATCGGCGAGGGGACGTCACCGGCGAGGCGGATGCGCTCGCGGCCCTCCGTCTCGTCGTCCATCGCCACCTCGGGGACGGCGGACAGCAGAGCGTGCGTGTACGGGTGACGCGGGCGGTTGTAGATCGAGTCCCGGTCGCCGACCTCGACGATCTTGCCGAGGTACATCACCGCGACCCGCTGCGAGAAGTGCCGCACGATGGCCAGGTCGTGGGCGATGAACAGGAACGCGATGCCCATCTCCTCCTGGACCTTCTTGAGGAGGTTGACCACCTGGGCCTGGATGGAGACGTCCAGCGCGGAGACCGGCTCGTCCGCCACGATCAGCTTCGGCTGCAGGGCGAGCGCGCGGGCCACCCCGATGCGCTGACGCTGACCGCCGGAGAACTCGTGCGGGAAGCGGTTGTAGTGCTCGGGGTTGAGCCCGACCAGCTCCAGCAGCTCCCGGACCCGCTTCTCCCGGCCGCCCGACGGCTCGATCCCGTTGACCTCCATCGGCGCCTTGATGATCGTACCGACGGTCTGGCGCGGGTTCAGCGAGCTGTACGGGTCCTGGAAGATCATCTGGATCTCGGACCGGACCGGCGCCAGCTGCTTGCGCGAGGCGTGCGTGATCTCCTGGCCGGAGTACGTGATCTTGCCGCCGGTCGGCTCCAGGAGGCGGGTGATGAGCCGGCCGGCGGTCGACTTGCCGCAGCCCGACTCGCCCACCATGCCGACGCTCTCGGCGACACCGATGGTCAGATCGATGCCGTCGACCGCCTGGACGGCGCCGACCTTCCGCTTGATCGGGAAGCCGCCGTAGATCGGGAAGTGCTTCGTGAGTCCCTCGACCTTGAGCAGTTCCTCGGTCGACGTACCGGTGGAATCCTGCTGTGTGGGGAGGGTGAGGTTGTCGCTCATGTCTCGGTGCTCCCTAGCGCAGCCGGGGCTGGATCTTGTCGATGAAGATGGTCTGCTTCTGCTCCGCCGACAGATGGCACGCGGAGTCGCGCCCGGCTCCCAGCGACGGCCGTACGTCGGTGCAGAGGCTGCCCGACACCTCGCTGGTGAACGCGCAGCGGGGGTGGAAGGGGCAGCCCGAGGGCGGGTTGAGCAGCGAGGGCGGCGAGCCGGGGATCGGCATCAGCGCCTCGTCGATGTCACCGTCCAGGCGCGGCATGGAGGTGAGCAGACCCCAGGCGTACGGGTGCTGCGGCGTGCGGAGGACTTCCTTCACGGAGCCGCGCTCCACGGCCCGGCCGGCGTACATCACCAGCAGGTCGTCGGCCATGTTCGAGATGACGCCGAGGTCGTGCGTGATGAAGATGATCGCGGAGCCGAACTCCTGCTGGAGGTCCTTGAGCAGGTCCAGGATCTGGGCCTGCACCGTCACGTCCAGCGCGGTGGTGGGCTCGTCGGCGATCAGCAGGTCGGGGTCGCACATCAGCGCCATGGCGATCATCGCGCGCTGGCGCATACCGCCGGAGAACTGGTGCGGATAGTCGTCGAAGCGCGTCTTGGGCTGCGGGATGCCGACCTTCTCCAGCATCTGCACGGCCCGGTCCTTGGCCTCCTTCTTGGAGGCGCCGGTGTGCTTCATGTAGGGCTCGGACAGCTGGCGGCCCACCGTGTAGTACGGGGAGAGCGCGGTCAGCGGATCCTGGAAGATCATCGCCATCTTGTTGCCGCGGAGCTGTTCGAGCTCCTTCTCCGTGGCGGTGACGAGCTCCTTGCCGTCGAGGATGATCTCGCCGTCGACGGTCGTGCTCACCGGGTTGTGCAGGCCGAGGATCGTCAGGTTCGTGACGGACTTGCCCGATCCCGACTCACCCACGATGCCCAGGGTCTTGCCGCGCTCGACGTCGAAGGAGAGTCCGTCGACCGCCTTGACGATGCCGTCCTCGGTGGAGAACTGCACCTTGAGATCGCGGACCGAGAGAAAGCTGTCCGGACCGGTCGGGGCCGGTGCGCCCTCGGGCTTGGTCAGTGTGGTCACGGTGGTTCTTTTCTTCCTAGGAGAGCCGGACGCGCGGGTCGATATAGGCGTACACGATGTCGGTAAGGATGTTCAGGAGCAGGATGAAGAAGGCCCCGAACAGCATGACGCCCATCGTCAGCGGGAGGTCCTTCTGGACCGCGCCGTCCACGGCGAGGCGGCCGATTCCCTGGAGGGAGAAGGTGATTTCAGTGACGACACCGCCGCCGAGCAGGGCGCTGATGTCGATGCCGAGCACGGTGACGATCGGGATCAGCGAACCGCGCCAGGCGTAGCGGAAGAAGACGTACTTCTGTGACATGCCCTTGGCGCGGGCGGTGCGGACGTGTTCCTCCGCGAGCTGCTCGATCATCGAGGCGCGCGCCATACGCGTGTACTGCGCGGTGAAGATGGTGGCCATGACGACCATCGGGATGGAGAGTCCGACGAGCCAGCCGATCGGGTCCTGCGTGATCGGCACGTACTTGGGGTCTTCCATCCAGCCGGTCTGGTAGACGAGGACGATCAGCGCGATCGGGCCGAGGAAGTAGATCTGGAACGAGCTGAGCACCATCGACGAGCCGGTGGCGACCTTGTCGACCAGGGTGCCGCGCTTGTAGGCGGAGATCATGCCGGCGCCGAGCCCCACGACCAGGAAGACGACCAGCGCGCCGACCGTCAGCGACAGGGTCAGCGGGAAGCGGTCCATGATCGTGTCCCAGACCATGTCGCCCGAGTAGAACGACTGACCGAGGCAGGGTGCGGAGCAGTGGCCGGTCGGGAAATCACGGCCCATCACGATGCCGGACATGAAGTCCCAGAACTGCTGCGCGATGGGCAGATTGAGCCCGAGCGCAGTACGGATGTCCTCGAGTCTCGCGGGCGTACAGTCCTTGCCACAGGCCAGTGAGGCGTAGTCGGAGGGCGCGGCGACGAACAGGAAGAACGTGACGGCGCCGATCAGGAAAAGAGTGACGACGGCACCGACCGTGCGCCGGAGGATGAACTGAAACATGGCGGGGGGCTGCTCTCTGCGGAGACGTGCGGAGTCGGGATGGGACCGGATTCACGGAACCGCGGGGGTGCGCTCCGCCTGGTGCGCACCCCCGCGATCAGCCGTAGCGAGTTACGACTTCAGGAACAGTCGGGTGACGTCGATGTAGCTCGACTCGGTGCTGTAGCGGGCACCGCCGATGTTCGAACCGTAGAGCTGGAACTGCTTGGTGTACCAGAGCGGAGCGGCCGGGTTGACCTTCTCCAGGATGTAGTGGTGCGCTTCCGTCCAGGTCTTGGAGGCCTCGGTCGGCTCCTGGGTCAGGGCCTTCTTGATGAGCTCCTGGACCTTCGGGTCGTTGATGTGCGAGTAGTTCGGCGCACCGTCGGCGACCTGGTCACCGTCGTAGATGGGCGTGATGACGGTGGCGGCGGACGGCCAGTCCTGGCCCCAGCCGGAGATGTAGATGTCGTACGGGTTCTTGACCTTGCCGATCTGCTCGTAGTAGCTCGCGGAGTCGACCTCCTTGGCCACCACGTCGATGCCGATCTTGGTCAGCGCGTCCTCGATCGCGACCTTGCGCTTCTGGCCGGCCTCGGAGCTGGAGTAGGCGAAGACGAGCTTCTTCTCGGCGGCCGGAACGTCCTTGAGGAGCTCCTTGGCCTTCGCGATGTTGCCCGCCGGCGTCTTCAGACGGCCGTAGGGGTCGTAGCTGGCCTCGTAGCCCGGCAGGGTCGGGGCGAACAGGTTCGGGGCCGGGTCGCCACCGTAGGCGCCACCCTCACCCGCGATGAGCGACTTGGAGTTCACGCCGTAGGTGATCGCGTCGCGGACCGCCTTGTTCTTCACCCGGTCCAGGTTGAACGTCAGCGTCATGACGTAGGGCTGGTAGCCCTTGATCGTGCGCTTGTTGACGGCCGGGTTGCTGATGACGTCCTGGATCTGGGTGGCGTCGACGGAGCCGGTGAACTGGATCGCGCTCTTGGAGTCACCCTGGTCGGCGATGAGCCGGCTGGTCTGGGTGGACTCGGTGACGCCGAAGTCGAAGTTGAAGCCGTCGACGTACTGGTGCCGGACGGCGTCGGTCTTCGGGTCCCAGTTCGTGTTCTTGACGAGCTTCATGGACTTGCCGGCCTTGTACTCGGCGATCTTGTACGGGCCGGTGGCGACGGGGGCCGTGTCGTACTTCGCCTTGGTGTCGCCCTTCGCGGGGACGACCGAGTAGCCGGGCATGGCCAGCGTCTGCGGCAGGTCCGGACGCGGCGTGTCGAAGTGGAAGATGACCGTCTTCGGGTCCGGGGTGTCCAGAACCGTGGCCGGCAGGTGCTTGGAGCCGAAGCCGCCGTCCTTCAGCGCGTCGCGGTACTTCGGGCCGCTCAGCCAGGTCTGCAGGTAGGTCGGGCCGTCGAAGATGAACGCGGCGTACTGGCGCTCGACGGTGTGACGGATGTCGGCGGACGTGATCACGTTGCCGTTCTGGTCCTTCACGCCGTCCTTCAGCGTGTACGTCCAGGTCTTGCCGCCGTCCGAGGACTTGCCCGAGTCGGTCGCGAGGTCACCGACGACGGACGTGCCGCCCTTGCCGTCCTCCTCGAAGTTGGTCAGACCGCGGAAGAGCAGGTTGGCGGCCTGGCCGGCGTCCGAGACGTAGATCTGGCCCGGGTCCAGGTGCGAGAGGCCCGCCTCCTGGTAGACCTGGATGGTGCCACCGCTCTTGGCGCCGGGCACCTCCTCGGCGGGACCGGTCGACGCGGCCGCGTCACCGTAGACGACCGCCTTCGACTGCTCGGAGGCCTCCGCCTGGTCCTTCTTCGAGTCCTTGCCGGAGCTGCCGCCCTTGTTGTCGGAGCAGCCGGTGAGCGCAAGCGAGCCGGCCGCGATGGCGACCACGATGGCCTGCGTTCTGCGCGAGTTGAACGACTTCATGAGGCTGAAGCACCTACCTGTCGATTGTTATCCATGAGTACTGCCTGACGCCCGGCTGGTAGGCCGACGCGGGGGCGGCAGTCACCCCCCACCAATGGACGATCAGCGCCCTGACTTGGGGTCGAACGCGTCCCGAACGGAGTCCCCGAGGAGGTTGAAGCACAGGATGAAGATCACCAGTGCCGTGCCCGGGAAGAACATGAACGCCGGATCCTGCTTGGCGTATCCGGCGGCGGCGGCGAACAGCCGCCCCCAGTCCGGGGTGGGTTCGACGAACCCGACACCGGCGAACGAGAGGAATGCGATGGTCAGAATGGTGCTGGGCAGCTGGTACGTGAACTGCACCAGGATCGGCGAGACCACGTTCGGCAGGATCTCCTTGCGGACGATCCGCATCGGCGAGGCTCCGGAGACCTTGGCGGCCTCCACGAACTCGCGCTCACGGAGCGACAGCACGGTCGAACGGACCAGGCGGGCCATGCCCATCCAGCCCAGCACCCAGAGAACGATGAGGATCGCCAGCGCGCGGAAGTACGTGGGGGTCTCTTCCTGCGGGTCGACGAAGAACGCCGTGACCACCGGCATGAACGCGATGAAGAACAGCTGTGAGGGGAAGGAGAGGAAGAAGTCCGTGACCCGGCCGACCCAGTAGTCGACCCGGCCACCGAAGTAGCCGCCGACGAGACCGATGAACACACCGGTGACCATCACCAGCACGGTCACGGCCACCGCCATGAACAGCGAGGTACGCATGCCGTACATGAGCATGGCGAACAGGTCACGGCCGTACTGCGGCTCCACACCGAACCAGTGGGTACCCGAGACACCGCCGAAGTAGCCGAGCGGCAGCCCGAAGTCGTCCAGAACAGGGCGGTCCGCGTACGTGGGGTCCTGGCCGTACAGCGTGTAGGGGTTCGTCCCGCTGAGCTTGGTGAGCAGCGGTGCCGCGAGGGCGATGACGAAGTAGAAAATCACTACCACGGCACAGATCACGCCGGTACGGTCACGCTTGAAGCGCTGCCACATCAGCTGCCCGGGAGAACGACCCTCGAGCTGCTTCGGGCCCTTGACGGGCTCGGTGTTCGTATCGAGCTCGGGGTCCAAGGCGATCGAGGGCCCGGAGCCATCGGCCTTGGCTGGACTGGTCATGTGTGTTCTTCCCCCGGGGGGTTGGAGAGCTGAGCGCAGCACAGATACCGGCGGGTTCTGTGGTTTGGGGGAACTTTCGCCAAGTAAGTCAACGCGCGTCAAGGCCGGAAGGCATAGGGATCTCCCTACCGTCGAAATTTTGAGCAAAAATTGCAAAGATTGACACCTGCGCGCGCTTGACACGTCAAACAGTAAATCCACCAAACGGACATAAAGGGATGGGTTTCTGTTTACATGTCCGAAACTTGATCGTTGGTTCACCGGTATGCGAACAGCGTCGCACAGCGCGCGGACAGGGATTCCGACAGGGGGACGAACCTGTACGCGGCGGGGCAACGCGGACATGCCTGAGGCCCGGCCCCCGTCTACGGGAACCGGGTCCTCATGACATCACATCGTCGCCGGGTCAGCCGTGCTTGGCGCGGCTCGCGGTGCGACCGCGCTCCTTCTGGTCCAGCACGACCTTGCGGATACGCACGGCCTCAGGAGTCACCTCGACGCACTCGTCGTCGCGGCAGAACTCCAGGGACTGCTCCAGGGAGAGCTTGCGCGGCGGCACGATCGCCTCGAACGAGTCGGCGGCGGCCGAGCGCATGTTGGTGAGCTTCTTCTCCTTGGTGATGTTCACGTCCATGTCGTCGGAGCGCGAGTTCTCGCCGACGATCATGCCCTCGTACACCTCGGTGCCGGGGTCGGTGAACAGCACACCGCGCTCCTGGAGGTTCGTCATCGCGAAGGCGGTGACGGCGCCCGAGCGGTCGGCGACCAGCGAACCGTTGTTACGGGTCGTCAGCACGCCGAACCACGGCTCGTGGCCCTCGTGGATGGAGTGGGCGATGCCCGTGCCGCGCGTACCGGTGAGGAACTCGGTACGGAAGCCGATGAGACCGCGGGAGGGGACGACGAACTCCAGCCGGACCCAGCCGGAGCCGTGGTTCGACATGTTGTCCATCCGGCCCTTGCGGACGCCCATGAGCTGCGTGACCGCGCCCATGTGCTCCTCGGGCACGTCGATCGTCATGCGCTCGACGGGCTCGTGGACCTTGCCGTCGATCACCTGGGTGACGACCTGCGGCTTGCCGATGGTCAGCTCGAAGCCCTCACGGCGCATCTGCTCGACCAGGATGGCGAGCGCCAGCTCACCACGGCCCTGGACCTCCCAGGCGTCGGGACGCTCGGTGTCGAGGACCCGCAGCGAGACGTTACCGATCAGCTCGCGGTCGAGACGGTCCTTGACCTGGCGGGCCGTGACCTTGCGGTCCTTGACGACGGCCTTGGCGTCCGCGCCCTTGCCGGTCGCGCCGCGGCCGACCATCGGCGAGGTGTTCGTACCGATGGTCATGGAGATCGCCGGCTCGTCGACCGTGATGAGCGGCAGCGCGATCGGGTTCTCGGGGTCGGCGAGGGTCTCGCCGATCATGATGTCCGGGATACCGGCGACGGCACAGATGTCACCGGGGCCGGCCTTCTCGGCGGGCTTGCGGGTGAGCGCCTCGGTCATCAGCAGCTCGGTGATGCGGACGTTGGACATCGTGCCGTCACGCTTGATCCACGTGACGGTCTGGCCCTTGCGCAGCTCACCCTGCTCGACCCGGAGCAGCGCGATACGGCCGAGGAAGTTGTCGGCGTCCAGGTTGGTGACGTGCGCCTGGAGCGGGGCCTCCTCGTCGTACGACGGGGCCGGGACGTGCGACAGGATCGTGGAGAAGAACGGCTCCAGGCTGTTGCTGTCCGCCGGGACCGTGCCGTTCTCCGGCTTGGTCAGCGAGGCGACACCGTCACGCGCACACGCGTAGACGATGGGGAACTCGATCTGCTCCTCGTCCGCGTCCAGGTCCAGGAAGAGGTCGTAGGTCTCGTTGACGACCTCGTCGATCCGGGAGTCCGGGCGGTCCGTCTTGTTGATGCAGAGGATGACGGGCAGGCGCTGCTGGAGCGCCTTGCGCAGGACGAACCGGGTCTGCGGCAACGGCCCTTCGGAGGCGTCGACGAGCAGAACCACGGCGTCCACCATCGACAGACCGCGCTCGACCTCACCGCCGAAGTCGGCGTGGCCGGGGGTGTCGATGATGTTGATGGTGATGACGTCCCCCCCGCTCTTCGGGTGGTACTTCACCGCCGTGTTCTTGGCGAGGATCGTGATGCCCTTTTCACGTTCCAGGTCGTTCGAGTCCATCATGCGGTCGTCGAGCGACTCGGCGGCGTGCGCGGCGAAGGCACCGGCCTGCTTCAGCATGGCGTCGACGAGGGTCGTCTTCCCGTGGTCGACGTGGGCGACGATGGCGACGTTGCGGATGTCGTGGCGCGTGGCCATATTGCGGCGTACTCCCGGCTTGAGTGGATGGCCTGCGCGTACATCTGTGTTACGCGGACCCTGCCGGGCTGAACATGCCACGGCCTTACCCCATCGTACGGGCCCGGCGCGGTAGGGGCTCGCCGGGCCGTACGGGTGAGGCGACCGTCACGGTCGGGGTGAGGCCTTGCTGCCCGCTGTCACGCCCTTCTTCAGGAAGCCCATGTCCTCGTAGAGGGGAGTCTGGAAACCGAAGGCTCCCACGTTGGCGACGTTCTTCCGCACGGCCGTGAGCTGGGGCCGCTGGAAGAGCGGGATGGAGCCGCCGGCCGCCCAGATCCGGGCGTCCGCCTTCCGTACCAGCGAGGCCGACTTGCCCTCGTCCAGGGTGGAGATGGCCTGGTCGAAGAGCTGGTCCACCTGGTCGGTGCCGACGCGGGTGTAGTTCTGCTCGACGTTGAGCGACCCGTCGGCGGCGGGCACCGGCTTGGCGTAGATGGGCCGCGCGTCGGTGGCGGGGAAGGCGGACGCGGGCCACGAGTACAGCGCCAGGTCGTACTGGCCGCCGGCGATGTGATCCTTGAAGTAGCTGTCGTCGGACACCTTGGTGACGGCGGTACGGATACCGACCCGGTCCAGCATCCGCGCGATCCGGTCGCCCACGGCCCGCAGGGTGGCGGACCCCGGCCCCGAGGGCAGCACGAACCGCAGGGTCAGCGGCTTGCCGTCCTTGGCGAGCGCCCCGGCCGCCCCGGCGGGAGCGGGCGTGCCCTTGGGCGCGTAGGCACCGGGCGCACCGCCCTGCTCGGGGTGCTTCCGGAGCGACCGCTTGCCGTCCTGGGCGAGATTTTCCTTGCCCGCGCCGTCCTGGTGCCCCTGGTGGCCCTGGGGGTCCTGAGGGTCCTGGTGGTTCTCACGGACGGGCTCGCCGTACGGCTTGTCGTCGTCGCCGACGACATAGGTCCCGTCGTCGGCGCCACTGTCCTTGCCGTCGTCCTGGGAAGCCTTGGGCTTGGGCTTGGGCTTGGGCTCGGCGGACTGGCCGCCGGTCTTCCTGCCCGCTGCCCCTGCGGCCTTCTCACCGTCCTTCTTCGTCGGTTTCCCGAGCGGGCCGCCCCGCACCCACCCCGCGTCGGCGAGCAGCGCCTCGGCCTCGTCGGTGTCCTGGCCGCCGAGCGCGCCGCTGTTGTCGGCGTAGGCGACCTGTCCGGAGAGCGCGAGATGACTGCCGACCGGTACGGCGGGCAGCCCCAGCGGCTTGAGTACGAGGCCGACGAGCTCCTCGCGGTCCAGCGCACGGGCGACGGCCCGCCGGACCCGCTCGTCGGCGAGGGGGCCGTCGGAGCCGTTGAGAGCAAGCTGTGTGTAGGCCGGTTCGAGGGACTTGCGCACCTCGAACGCGCTGAGCGCCTGCTGCTGCTCGGCGTACTTGGTGACCGCGTCCCGCTGCTTGCGCCGGGCGCTGCTCTCCGCCCCGGCGGCCTGGTCGTCGGAACCGTGCGCGAGGGCCCAGGAACGCAGGGCGCGGGCCGGGGTGAGCGCGGCGCCGGGGCCCTGGAGAGGGGTGGCCTTGCCGCGTGCGGCGAGCACGATGCGCTCGGCCTCGGCGGGATCGATCTCGGCCACGTCGACCTTGCCGCCGGCGAGCGCCTCGGCGCGTTTGTCGCGGGGGACGGCGTGCAGCACGATCCCGTCGAGCCGGGGAGCACTCCCCCACCAGCGCGGGTTGCGGACGAGGACGACGTCGCCCTCCGCCTTGGCGACCTTCTTGAGGTTGAACGGCCCCGCGGTGACCTTGAGCTTGCGCCGCGCCCCGTCGTTGAAGGAGTCCGGGGTCCCCATGACGTCCTTGGGGTACAGGGGCGAGAACAGCGACTTCCAGTCGGCGTAGGGCCGACTGAAGGTGACCTTGACCTCAAGGTCGTTCGCGCCGCGCTGCACCTTCTCGATGCGGTCGTACCCGGCGTTGCGCGCGGTCCAGTACGCCGAGTCCCTGCCGGACAGGGCACGCCACTGGGCGGCGAAGTCGGCGGCGCCGATCTCCCGGCCGTCGCTCCAGACGGCCTGTTGGTTCAGTTTGTAGAGGACGACCTGCTTGGGCTCGGTCTCGACGACCTTGGCGGACTCCAGGAAGTCCGCGTTGCGCTTGGCCCGCCCGTTCGCGTCGAGCCGGTACATCGACGGCAGCACGGCCTGCGCGACACGGGTGGTCGTCGCATCGGCGTCCGCCTGGAAGGTGTTGAGCGTCTCCGGTACCGAGTCCACGGCCCAGCGCAGGGTGCCGCCGTCGGCGAGCAGGGCTCGGTCGGCGGGCGCGATGTCCTGCCCGGCGAGCGGCTTGCTGTCTTCTTCCTGGTCACCGCTGCACGCGGTGAGCAGGGGTACGGCGAGTACGCCGGCGGTGAGGAAGGCGACCGAGCGCGTCACCGCGCGCAGTCCGACGCCGTGGTGGGACATGAGGTCTACCTCCGGTGGCGCGTTAGTTGGCTGATCAGATGTACGGCCACTGAAGAGGAAAGGGTTCGGCAGCGGAGGACGACACGGCGGCGGGGGCCACGAAGCCCAACCGTTTGGCGCAACAACATTTCCGCATTTCCAGCCCGTCCGGCGATTGAGGACAAGCGCCTTCAGCGCGGCCGGGGGCTGGGGGCGGAGCGCCCAGGACGCGCACCCCAACGCACCCCCGCGCCCCCCTTCCCCCAGCCAATCCGTGCACACCGCTTCCCACCGACAGGTGTGACACGCAACACTCTCAGGCGCATGAACGTCTCCACCCAGGGCCGAGCCGCCCGGAAGTGAGGTCACCTCATGTCCGTGCACGACGAACTGACGTCAGTACAGCGCTGTCTGGACGACCTGTTGCGTTCGATGGGCCGCCTGGAACAGCAGATCGGCAAGGGCGGTCTCGAAATGCGCCGCCTCCGCAGCGACGCCAACCACCTGCGCGAAAGCCTCGCCCTGCTCCGCGAGGCCGCCCCCGCGCTCGCTCAGCCCCG
Organism: Streptomyces sp. AK08-02; assembly: GCF_033795085.1. NCBI lineage: Bacteria > Bacillati > Actinomycetota > Actinomycetes > Kitasatosporales > Streptomycetaceae > Streptomyces > Streptomyces sp. AK08-02. The sequence continues at coordinate 160,296 of NZ_JARAZV010000013.1, read as the reverse complement.
GCGCCCCGACCTCGTGACGATCCCCGACACCCCGTACGACAACAGCCTGTGGACGGACTCGGACGACGAAGGACTCGGCGCCCGCGACCGCCACGCCCCCTGAGAATCCGACCGGAGTTCTCCTTGGCCACTGAAACCGGTACCGACAGCGGTACCGATCCGAATTCCGACACAGACCCCCTTCCGAAAGGCGGCGTACGGACCCCCACGCGCGCCGCCATCGACGCCCCGCATCTGCGGACCGACCGCTGGTGGCTGGCGCCCGCCGCCACCGCCGCCGGTCTGCTGGCGTTCATCGTGTACTCGACCTGGCGGGCGTTCGCGAACGCCGACTACTACTCGGCCCCGTACGTCTCGCCGTTCTACTCGCCCTGTCTGGCGGACAACTGCGCGCCCATGCGGCACGGGCCCAACGCCGACCTCTTCGGCGGCTGGTGGGGCATCTCCCCCGCGATCATCATCCTGATCTTCCCGCTGGGCTTCCGTCTGACCTGCTACTACTACCGCAAGGCCTACTACCGCGGCTTCTGGGCCTCCCCGCCCGCCTGCGCGGTGGCCGAGCCGCACAAGAAGTACACGGGTGAGACGCGCTTCCCGCTGGTCCTGCAGAACATCCACCGCTACTTCTTCTACGCGGCGCTGCTGGTCGCCTGCATCCTCACCTACGACACGGTGCTCTCCTTCCGCGACGAGCACTACAACTGGGGCCACATGGGCCTCGGCAGCCTGGTCTTCCTGCTCAACATCACGCTGATCTGGGCGTACACGCTCTCCTGCCACTCCTGCCGGCACATCGTCGGCGGCAAGCTCAAGCACTTCTCCAAGCACCCCGTGCGGTACCGCGCCTGGCAGTGGGTGGGGAAGCTGAACGCCCGTCACATGCAGCTCGCCTGGGCGTCGTTGGTGAGCGTGGGGGTCGCCGATTTCTACGTGTACCTGGTCGCCTCCGGCGCTTTCGATGATCCGCGCTTCTTTTAGATTGGGAGGTGCCTTCTGATGTCCGTGGTCGATCGGCAGGAATGGGACGTCGTAGTGGTGGGCGCCGGCGGTGCCGGACTCCGCGCCGCCATCGAGGCACGCGAGCGTGGCGCCCGTACGGCGGTGATCTGCAAGTCCCTGTTCGGCAAGGCGCACACCGTGATGGCCGAGGGCGGGATCGCCGCCGCCATGGGCAACGTCAACTCGGGTGACAACTGGCAGGTCCACTTCCGCGACACCATGCGCGGCGGCAAGTTCCTCAACCAGTGGCGGATGGCGGAGCTGCACGCCCAGGAAGCCCCGGACCGGGTCTGGGAGCTGGAGACCTGGGGCGCCCTCTTCGACCGCACCCGCGACGGCCGGATCTCCCAGCGCAACTTCGGCGGCCACGAGTACCCGCGGCTCGCGCACGTCGGCGACCGCACCGGACTCGAACTCATCCGCACCCTCCAGCAGAAGATCGTCTCCCTCCAGCAGCAGGACAAGAAGGAGACCGGCGACTACGAGTCCCGGCTGAAAGTCTTCCAGGAGTGCACGGTCACCCGGGTCCTGAAGAACGGCGACGTCGTCTCCGGTGTCTTCGCCTACGAGCGTGAAACGGGCCGTTTCTTCGTCCTGGAGGCTCCGTCCGTGGTCATCGCGACCGGCGGGATCGGCAAGTCCTTCAAGGTGACGTCGAACTCCTGGGAGTACACCGGCGACGGCCACGCGCTGGCGCTGCTCGCCGGGGCGCCGCTGCTCAACATGGAGTTCGTGCAGTTCCATCCCACGGGCATGGTCTGGCCGCCGTCCGTGAAGGGCATCCTCGTCACCGAGTCCGTACGCGGCGACGGCGGGGTGCTGCGCAACTCCGAGGGCAAGCGGTTCATGTTCGACTACATCCCGGACGTCTTCAAGGAGAAGTACGCCCAGTCGGAGGCCGAGGGCGACCGCTGGTACGAGGACCCGGACCACAACCGCAGGCCCCCCGAGCTGCTCCCCCGGGACGAGGTGGCCCGCGCCATCAACTCCGAGGTCAAGGCGGGCCGGGGCTCCCCGCACGGCGGTGTCTTCCTGGACGTCTCGACGCGGATGCCGGCGGAGGTGATCCGGCGCCGACTGCCTTCCATGTACCACCAGTTCAAGGAGCTGGCGGACGTCGACATCACCGCCGAGGCGATGGAGGTCGGGCCGACCTGCCACTACGTGATGGGCGGTATCGCGGTCGATTCCGAGTCCGCCGCCGCACGCGGCGTACCGGGCCTCTTCGCGGCAGGTGAGGTCGCGGGCGGGATGCACGGCTCCAACCGGCTCGGCGGCAACTCCCTCTCCGACCTGCTGGTGTTCGGCCGCCGTGCGGGCCTGCACGCGGCCGAGTACGCGAACTCGGCCGCCGCCCGTTCCCCCGTGGACGACGACCAGATCGACGCGGCGGCCGCGGAGGCCCTGCGCCCCTTCTCGGCGGAGGAACCGACCCCGAGCGGGGAGGCCGGCCGCCCGGCGGAGAACCCCTACACCCTCCACCAGGAGCTCCAGCAGACCATGAACGACCTGGTCGGCATCATCCGCCGCGAGGGCGAGATGGCACAGGCGCTGGAGAAACTGGCCGAGCTGCGGGTACGGGCCCACCGGGCCGGAGTCGAGGGACACCGCCAGTTCAACCCGGGCTGGCATCTCGCTCTCGACCTGCGGAACATGCTGCTGGTCAGCGAGTGCGTGGCCCTGGCGGCGCTGGAGCGCACCGAGTCGCGTGGCGGCCACACCCGTGAGGACCATCCGGTGATGGACCGCGGGTGGCGCAACGTGAACCTGCTGTGCCAACTCTCCGATCCAGCCGCCGGGTTGGCGGCCACGGACCCGGTGACCGGCCTGATCGCCCTCACCCGCGAGACCACCGAACCCGTCCGTCCCGACCTGCTCGCCCTCTTCGAGAAAGAGGAGCTGGTCAAGTACCTCACCGACGAGGAGCTCTACGAGTGACCAGCAGCGTGAGCAGCAGTTACGAGGCCCACTTCAAGGTGTGGCGCGGTGATGTGAAGGGCGGCGGGCTCAAGGACTTCGCGGTCGAGGTGAACGACGGCGAGGTGGTCCTCGACATCATTCACCGGCTGCAGGCGACCCAGGCCCCCGACCTCGCCGTCCGCTGGAACTGCAAGGCGGGCAAGTGCGGTTCGTGCTCGGCGGAGATCAACGGGCGTCCCCGGCTGCTGTGCATGACCCGGATGTCGGTGTTCACCCGCGAGGAGACGATCACCGTGACTCCCCTGCGGGCCTTCCCCGTGGTCCGGGACCTCGTGACCGACGTCGGGTTCAACTACACCAAGGCCCGCGAGGTCCCGTCCTTCGTGCCGCCGGACGGAGTGGGCCCCGGCGAGTACCGGATGATGCAGGAGGACGTGGACCGGTCGCAGGAGTTCCGCAAGTGCATCGAGTGCTTCCTGTGCCAGGACACCTGCCATGTGGTCCGCGACCACGAGGAGAACAAGCCCGCGTTCGCCGGTCCGCGCTTCCTGATGCGGGTCGCGGAGCTGGACATGCACCCGCTGGACGCGGCGGCGGAGTCCGGCCTGGACCGCAAGCGCACCGCCCAGGACGAACACGGCCTCGGCTACTGCAACATCACCAAGTGCTGCAGCGAGGTGTGCCCGGAGGGCATCCACATCACGGACAACGCGCTGATCCCCTTGAAGGAACGAGCAGTCGACCGCAAGTACGACCCGCTGGTGTGGCTGGGCTCGAAGATCAGGAGGCGGTCATGAGTTCCGGGGGCTCGTGAGGATGCCGATGAGCTGTTCGAGGCTGTGTTCGGCGATCCCGCGCATGAAGGCGGGGTCCGGGAACGCGCCGACGTCCAGCAGCCGCAGCGGGCCGGTCGCCAGGGAGAGGTGCATGGCGAGCCGGTAGAGGAGCAGCCGGTTCGGGTCGAGGTCCGGGACAGCCAGGCTCTCGTACTGCCTGTCGTGCAACCTGTCGTACAGCGTCCCGAACCGCTGGCGCAGGAAGACGTGCTCCCACTCGGCGTCGAAGTAGAGCAGGCCTTCGATGTCGATGAGCGCCGGTTCGCCGTCCGGGGTCACCAGGACGTGGTCCGGGCCGAGTTCGCCGTGGATGAGGGACAGCGGGCCGGTCCGGGGGCGGACCTCGGCGGCCAGGTGCCGTACCAGCGCGGCCAGTTCGCCGTGCAGGGCGGCGGCTCGCGGCTGCCGTACGACGAGGTCGTCCAGGTCGTGCAGGGCGCGGTCCGTGATGATCCGCTCGCACGAACTCCCGTGGGACACCCCGCCCCGGTCGACGAGGCCGACCTTTCCGAGGCGGGGTCCTGTGGTGCTGTGCAGCACGCCGAGCAGGTCGCCGAGCCGGTCCAGGACCCGGGCGCCGGTCTCCGGGTCGCGTGCGAGCAGCACCTCCAGGTCGCCGCCGCCCGGGTGTCCCCGTACGTCCTCGACGACCGCCGCGTCCGCCGGGAGGTGGGTGTGCGCGGGGTCGGCGTACAGGAGGCGCGGGGTGCGGACGCCGACGGCCGTGAGGCGGTCGTGGGACGCGGTGAACAGGTCGAGGCCGGTGGCATGGGCGAGGGGGTCGCGGTGGTCGATCGGGCCGGCGTCCCAGAAATCCTCGTCCGGCGACCAGACGTACGCGATCACCGTCGTGCCGTCGTCGAGGGCAAGCCGGTAGACGCCCTTCTTGCTGCCGCCGCGCACCCGGGTGACTCCGGTGAGGAGACGGTTTCGGCCGAGGGCGGCGCGGGCGAGGGGCGCGAGGTCGGCGATCGTGAGCTGCCTGCGGGTCGTGCCGGTCATACGTCGAGGCGGGAGCGCGAGGACAGCAGCTGGAAGTAGGAGCCCGCCGCCATCGACAGCACACCCGTGACTGCGACGGCGCCGCCGAGGTGAGGGATGCCGTCGAACACGTCCAGCTCCCCCCACGACATGAGCAGGAACATGCCCGTACCGAACAGCATCGCTCCCTAGCCCCACAGTTCGGGGCGCAGAGTCCTGCGCCGCAGCCAGGGCAGCAGCCAACCGCTTCTGACCGCCACCGCACCGCAAACGACCAGGCCACCCTGCAACAGCGCGGCCGTCCCCCACAGGAACCAGTGCAACATTCGCCCCCCTCGAACACGTCTGCGGGGACCTTACCCATTCCTACTCTCCCGCCACCCCTGCCCCTCCCCGGTCGCGCACCCGCGATCACCCCCATACGCTCACAAACGTGACGCCCTCCCTTACCAGGGGCCGGCCTCGGCGAGCCGCGTCCCACATACCCGTGCGCGTGGCCCACACCGCCCTGGGCGGGGTGATCGGAGTGATGTGGCTGGTGCTGCCCGGGGTGACGGCCGACCCCGAGGGGTACGAGGTACCCGTGTCGGCGGTCGGCAGCGCGCCGGCCCTGTCCCCCGCCTCGGTCCCTTCGGCCGCCGCCGCCCCGGAGGAGGAGAGTTCCACCGGCGATCTGGTCCTGCCCCTCGTGGTGGCGGGTGCGGCGGTCGCGGTGGCCGCGTACGGCTACACCCGCCGCAGACGCCGTGCCAAAACCCCCACGACGCCCTCGGCCCTGCCTCCTGTCGCGCGGGCCACGACCCCCGAACTCGACCGGCAGGCCCGCAAGTCGCTGGTCGCCGCCGACGACAGCGTACGCACCAGCCGCGAGGAACTCGGCTTCGTGCAGGGGCTGCACGGGAGCGACGCGGTCGCGCCGTTCACGGAGGCCGTGCGTTACGCCGAGGCCGAGCTGTCGGCCGCCTTCCAGCTGCGTCAGGCGTACGACGACAACCCGGCGGACGTCTCCACGGCCACCCTCGACGAGATCGTCGCCCGCTGTGTGGACGCGGGTCGGCGGTTGGACGCGGAGGCCGCCGGGTTCGACCAACTGCGCGCTCTGGAGCAGGACATGAGCGGTGCGCTCCGGCACGCCGAGGTGCGCTTCCGGGAGCTGACCGGTCGTACGAGTGCCGCGGAGGCAACCCTTGCCGACCTCGGCGAGCGGTATGCGCCGACCGCCCCGCTCCTCGTCGCCGGCCAGGTCGAACAGGCCAAGGACCGGCTGGTGTTCGCCACGACCGGCCTCAACCGGGCCCGTCAGTCCGCCGATCTGGCTCACCTCGACCGGGCTGTGCTGCAACTGCGCGCCGCCGAGGGCGCGATCGCGCAGGCCGAGGTGTTCGTGGACGGCGTCGACCGCCTCGCGTCCGCGCTGGCCGCCGCCGCGCAGGCGTTGCCCGAGGCGCTGGACGAGGCGGAGGCGGCCGTCGTGGAGGCACGGGAGCGGTTGGCGGAGGGTGCGACGGAGGGGGTGCCCGTCGGCGCCCTGGAGGGTCATGTGAGCCGCGCCCGGGCCACCCTGTCCGCCGTACGGGAAGAGGCCGCCGCCGGGCCCTACGACCCCCTGGAGGCCCTGCATCGGGTCGCGGTGGTGTCCGCGCCCCTCGGGACGGTGCCCGGCGCCGTCCGGCTCGTGGCTCGCCGGGCCACCGACGCCGCCGACGGTTTCGTGGGCACGCACCGGGGCGCGGTGGGCGCCGAGGCCCGGACCCGGCTTGCCGAGGCACGCCGGCTGCTGGACCGGGACCCCGCGGAAGCCGACATCTTCGCCCGGCAGGCCCGGGAACTGGCCGAGCGGGACGTCCGCGCGCACGGCAATCCGTACGGCGGGCGGCCCGAGCACACGAACGGGGTCGCCGGAGCGGTGCTCGGCGGGATCCTGCTCGGCGATCTGCCGGACGCGGCGGCCGAGGCGCTGACCGGGGGCGCGCCGGGTTCGTTCGGCGGGCCGGCCACACGTGCGCGGCGGGGCCTGGCTCCGCCGCGTAAGAACTCGCCGGGAATCCCGTAAGAGGGCCTGAGCGGGCCGAGGCGACGGGGCCGCAGGCCCCTCCAAGGGGCGCGGGGCTGTGACATTTGCGGCTCCGCCACGTGGGCGCGACAAGCCACGACGAACCCGCAGGTTCCATACAGCCGAACCCGGCAGGGCCTCGTCAGAACAGACTCAGCAGTGCCTCCGCCGGGTCCGCGAGAACCGTTCCCGCGTCCGGCAAGGGAAGCTCGAACCACACCGTCTTCCCCCGGGGGGTCCGGCGGGAGCCCCAGGCCGCGCTGAGCAGGCCGACCAGTTGGAGGCCGCGTCCGCCCTCGTCGGTGTCGCGGGCTCGGCGGCGGCGCGGCTGGACGAGACCGGCGTCCCACACCTCGCACACCAGCATGCGGTCGAGAAGGAGCCGGAGCCGGATCTCGCCCTCGCCGTAGCGAAGGGCGTTGGTGACCAGCTCGCTGACCAGCAACTCCGTGGTGTCGATGAGGGGTTCGAGGCCCCAGGCGGTGAGCTGGGTGCGCGTGTACTCGCGGGCGCGGCCCACGCTGCGCGGTTCGCGCGGCAGGGTCCAGTCGCCGACGGAGTCCTCCGGCAGTCCTTGGACACGTGCCATCAGGAGGGCGATGTCGTCCTCGCCGTGGTGGGTGTCGAGGGTGCTGAGGACGTGGTCGCAGACGTCCTCCAACTGCGGGGAGGGGTCGCGGAGGGCGCCGACGAACGCCTGCAGGCCCTCGTCGAGCGGGTGGTCGCGGGATTCGACCAGTCCATCCGTGTAGAGCGCCAACAGCGAACCTTCGGGTAGTTCGACCTCCACCTCCTCGAAGGGCTCACCGCCGACGCCGAGCGGCATGCCCGGCGGCACGTCGAGCATCAGCGCGTCCTCGCCGGGTTCGACGAGCACGGGCGGCAGATGTCCGGCGTTGGCGAAGGTGCACCTGCGGGTCACCGAGTCGTAGACCGCGTAGATACAGGTCGCGAGGTACACCTCGGAGAGGTCGGCGTCGCGGGGCTGGCGGGCGGCACGGGTGGCCTGCTGGACGCCGCCGGGCGTGCCGAGGCCGCGCGCGATCTCGTCCAACGCGGAGAGGACCTCGGCCGGTTCGAGGTCGAGGAGTGCCAGGGTGCGGACGGCGGTACGGAGTTCACCCATGGCGACGGCGGCGCGCAGCCCTCGTCCCATCACGTCGCCGACCACCAACGCGGTGCGGTTGCCGGGGAGTTCGATGACGTCGAACCAGTCACCGCCGACCTCGGTGGCCGCGTTGCCGGGCAGGTAGCGGCAGGCGATGTCGAGGCCGGAGGCCTCCGGGTCGCCCGGCGGCAGCAGGGAGCGCTGGAGGATCAGCGCGCGCTCGTGCTCACGCCGGTACAGCCGGGCGTTGTCGATACTGACGGCGGTCCGCGCGGCCAACTCCCAGGCCAGCGCCCGGTCCCGCTCCCCGAACGGCTCGCTGCCCTTCGTACGGGAGAACTGCGCGAGGCCTACGACGGTGTCGTGGGCGACCATCGGGACGGCCAGCGTGGACTGGATGGCGCCGTTGTCCTCGGCGGGGACGAGCTGTGGGCGGGCGGTGCGCAGGGCGTCCGCGCAGGGCGAGTTGAACGGGAAGTGGTGCACTGCGCCCATGGAGACCGGATCCCCGCCGCCCGCGAAGGGCGCGTCGGAGACGGCGCTGGCGAAGGCGACGCGGCGCAGTTCGGCGCTGCCGTCTGCGAGCCCGGGCGGGGTCTCGTCGCCGGCCAGCAGCCCCTGGTAGAGGTCGACGGTCGCGAGGTCGCAGAAGCCGGGGACGACGACGTCGAGCAGTTCGCGCGCCGTCGTCTCCAGGTCCAGGGAGTTCCCGATGCGGGAGCCGGCCTCGTTCAGAAGGGCGAGATTGCGCCGTGCGGCGGCGGCCTCGCGGGCGGCGGCGCGGCGGGCGGTGATGTCGAGGCCGAGCCAGGCCACGCCGATGGGGCGGCCGGTGCCGCTGTGCACGCGGTACAGGTTGATCGACCAGTGCCGGCGCTCGTCGGAGCCGGGCACGAGGCCGGTGATGTGCATGTCCGTTATCGAGTCACCGGTCTCCAGGACCCGGCGGAGCGTCGCCGACACCCGCTCGGCCTCGGGAGAGATCAGGTAGTCGTACACCCCGCGACCCCGGTGGTCATCGACCGTGCCGCCGTAGATGGAGGCGAAGCGCTCGTTGGCGCGCCGGACCCGGAGATCGGTGTCGATCAGCAGGAAACCGAACGGCGATTGGCCGAAAATCGCCTGCGAGGCGGCAAGGTCGGTCTCGATCTGACGCAGCGTACGGACATCGACGACGATGCATACGGCGGCCTTCTCGCCCTCCTCCGTGCGCGTCGGCATCACATAGACCTCGGCGAGCCCCTCGCGCCGGCCCTCCTCGCCCAGTTCGGGCGCGCGGATGCGGAACGGGACGACGCCGGTCCACTCCCGGCCGTCGAGGATCTCCGCCATCTTCCGCTGGCCCCGCTCACGCAGATCGGGGTCGATGAAGGCCTCGATGGGGTCCATGCCCACGGCCCGCGCGGCGGAGATGCCGAAGATCTTCTCGGCACGCAGGCTCCACTGGTCGACGAGACCGTCGGCGCCGATGGAGAACGACGCCACCTTGATGTAGTCGTAGATCGAGCCGGGTGGGCTGCTCTGCCACATGGGGTCACCTGTCACATCACGCGCGTGGTCCTGCGCGGTGTCACGTGTCGTATCGCGCACCGGATCGCCCATGGTGCCACGCGTGGTTTCACGTGTCGCATCGCGTATCGCGTCCCCGTCGGCGGGACCCCTGACACCCGACGCACGGCGTGGCACACCGGCCGCGGAGTCACCCGTGGCCCTCGCACTCGCGCCGCCCGACGGGTCCTTGGACTCCGCGGCCTTCGCTGGTATCTCGCTCACGCGAACCGTCCCCTCCAGCTCACCGCGTCCGGCACCAGTCACCGGGGGCGGCTGCCCGCAGTATCCAGCACTACGGCGCCCCACAACACGGTGTTCACGATCACAGGACGATCCCGATGGTTTTCGGACCGGCCCGCGACAACACTCCCAGTCTTCTAACCAGGGGACCACCGGTCGAACCCCGATCCATGACAACTGCCAGTGGCCTGAACCACATGGTCGACAGAGCGGGGGCGGACGTACAGCCGCGGTTCACTCCGGCGCACGGTTCGCGGTCGTCACCGTGCCGGGTTCCCCGCTCGGTCGGATCTCATCCCGGCACCGACAGTTCGAACCACACCGTCTTGCCCGCGTCGGCCGGGCGGGTGCCCCAGCGACTGGAGGAGTGGGCGACCAGCTGGAGCCCTCTGCCACCCTCCTCGTCGGGGCGGGCGGCGCGCTCACGGGGCGGGTCGGGCAGCGGGTCGGAGACCTCCACCAGCAGCGTGGCGGCGCTCCCGACGGGCCGCACCAGCCGTACCCCGATGGGCCCCGTGGCGTGCCGCAGCGAGTTGGTCACCAGCTCGCTGACCAGCAGCGCGGCGAGATCACCGAGGGAGTCGAGCCCCCAGCCGCACAGCTGTCCGCGGACGACCGCGCGAGCTCCACGGACCGCGCCGGGCTCAGCGGGAAAGCTCCACTCGGCACAGTCGCCTTCGGTGTCGATCACGCCGATCACTTCCCAGGCCAGCGACCCACACATGTCCGTTTTCGTGGGGTTAATGGGCACATACCCGGTATTCGGTGTCGATTACCGCCCTTGAGGGCGCACTGTGGCACGAACGGCGTACGGGGCGCGCACATCAGGCGCCCCACAGACCCCACACGCCCCACGAGCCCGCACACAAATCCGCTTCGGCTCACGCATCGACGCGCGCCCGCACCTCACGGCGACCTCGCTTCGACCCGCGAGCGTCACCCCAGCCGGAGGGCCGCTTCCCGCACCGCCGGTACGTCCTGATCCAGCCAGTCCACGTCCCAGATCTCGGCCGGGGCCAGCCAGCGCAGTTCGTCGTGGTCCTGGAGGGACTTCGGCTCGGCCGAGCCGGCCTGGAGCCGCGCGGTCCAGACACACAGGACATACGGCGCCCGCAGCGGCCACTCCCCGGGGATGCGCTCGACGGGTTCCGCGTCGACGCCCAGTTCCTCGCGCAACTCGCGCACGAGGGCGTCCTCCGGCGCCTCGCCCGGTTCGACCTTGCCGCCGGGCAGCTCCCAGCGGCCGGCCAGCTCGGGGGGCGCACTGCGGCGGGCGGCGAGGAGGAGTCCGTCGCGCAGCAGGGCGGCGCCCACGACCACGACCCGCTCGGCCACGCACTCCGGCTCAGCCGCCGTTCGCGCCACTGAATCCGCCACCGAATCCGCCGCCGGTTCCGTCCGTTCCGTCATGGCCGGAGCCTACGGGAGCCGGATCACCGGGTTCCGTTCTGCCCGATCCGCTCGACCCAGTAGAGCTGTTTGTGGCCGCGCTCGTCGAGGCTGTCGGCGATCTTCTGGGCCTCCGCACGGGTCGCGTACCGGCCCACGCGGTAGCGATTGCCGTTGTCGTCCTGCCGTATGACGAGCCAGGGAAGAGTGATCGTCCCGTCGCTCATGGCGCCCCTCCACTTCCCGCCCCCGGCTTGCGCCGCGCCCCACCCGCTAAGGAAACCGCAATCCGCATATGCCCGACCCTACGCCTAACCTTCACGCAGCGAATACGGCTTTTCACAAAGAGGTACGCCAACCGGCCAGGGGTGAGGGGCGCACGACATCGAACGCGCCGTCGAAAGAGCACGGTGTGTCCGGTCAGCGGCACACCGCGCCCCTTGGGACGACCTGCGAGAACGGCCAGAATCCACCGGCCCGGTGGGCTGCGGTGGTCGGCGGGGCGGCGCGGCAGGGGGAGCGCTCGGGAGATCAACCGCCCCCGGGTGTGGGCTACTTCACCAAGTCCGGGGGCGGCGGGGTCACTTCACCGGCAGGTGGTACGCCACCTGGTAACGGTCCGCGGGGATCACGACGTCGGCCGTCTCGACCGGACGCCCCGAGGCGTAGTACGTGCGCTGCACGACGATCACCACATGCCCGGGCACCCCGCCCAGCGCGTGCAGTTCCTCGGCGAGGCCGGGGCGGGCGCCGACCTCCTCCGTGACGTTGTCGACGATCACGTCGATGGCCGCCATGCGCTCGACGACACCCATCCCGCCGAGCGGGCCCTCCTCGGGCAGCATCACCGGTGTACGACCCGTGACGGCCAGGGGCTCCCAGGAGGTGGACAGCATCATCACCTCGCCGGCGTCCCGGAAGACGTACTTCGTGCACATCACGCGGTCACCCGGCAGCAGGCCGAGCCGCTCGGCGACGACCCCGCTCGCCGCCACCTGCGCGCTGCTGGACTCCCAGGTGCCGCGCGCCTCGGCGTCGGCCTGCTCCTGGCGGAACGGTGTGGCGCCACCGACCGGACGGAAACCGGAGCGGGCGATCCGGCGCGGCACGGGACGCTCACGCACATAGGTGCCCGATCCGGAGCGGCCCTCGACGAGGCCCTCGGCCATGAGCACCTTGCGCGCCTCCAGCGCGACCGTGTCCGAAACGCCGTACTCCTCCCGGATCCTGGCCTGGGAGGGAAGACGGGTGTGCGGTGGGAGTGAACCGTCGACGATCTGCTTTCGTAGATCACCCGCGACACGCAGGTAGGCCGGCTGCTCACCGAATGCCACGGGCCGCTCCCATCAGGTTGTACAGACAGCAACAGCCTGGCAACCATGGGTTGTGACATGCAAGCGAAGGCCAGGGAATCACTCGATGTGATGACACTTCCCGCCGACAAACATCACACCTCGATCCCGGCGTCCCCTTCCCCGCCGCTCCCGGTACCCCCCTCGCCGCCACCGCTGTCACCGCTCGACTCGTACGGAGGCGGGGTCGTCGCCAGCCCCAGGGCCTTGCGCGGGGTGACCGTGCGGTCCACGTCGAGCAGCTCGCTGCCGGTGTCGTAGTGGTCGTAGAAGGTGTCGGCGTCGGTCGCCCGGGCCGCCGCGGCCCAATCCTCGCGTGCGCCGCGCAGGTCCTTCACCAGCGCCGCGACGCTGGGTGCGGCGGTGGCGGCGAACCGGTGCGCGGTGAGCAGACGCGTCTGCTCGTCGAGGGCGTTCGTCACCCGCTGGGCCCACTTCTTGTGCCCCGGCAGGTCGTCCTCGACGAACTCCGCGTCGGGCGCGGTGTCCATCGCCGTGTTGAGGATGTGGGCGGCCTTGAGGTACGTCAACTGGTCGGCGTCGAGCGTCGTCTCGTCCCTGCGCAGCGAACCGGTGAGGCTGCCGTTCGTGTCGACGTTGCCGAAGACGCAGGTCACCTCGTGGTCGCCGAGGCTCCAGCTCTGGCGGGTCGGGGTGAGGTAGTAGACGTCGACGTCGTCGGGGACGGCCCACGCGTCCATCGCGTACCGGTCCTCAAGGGCGTAGCACTTGTCGTCGGCGACCTCCGTGACGCGGTCGTCGCCCGGGTAGGCACCGGCCGGCATCCGGAAACTGGCGAACACCTCGCCGTCGTGCGCTCCGGAGCAGGGGACGGGGTCGACGTCGTACGCCAGGCCCTCCAGGGAGCCGTCCAGGGAGTCGAAGCAGTCGCCCTTGGTGAGGGAGAAGCTGCTGTTGTCCTCCTTCGCGGCGTCCTTGAAGCCGTCCCAGGCGGCGGACAGACCGCCGGTGGCGAGCAGCAGGGTCCAGAGCAGGAGCCCGACGGTCGACAGCGCGGATCCGGTGATCGCCATGCCCTTTCCGCGCTCGCCCCTCTTCCGGATCTGCACGAGCGCGACGATTCCGAGGATCAGACCGACGGCGGGCAGGAAGCAGAGGATGCCGAGGACGAGGGAGGCGATGGCGAAGCCGTTGACGGGGGTCGGGCGGTTGTACGGGGAGTAGCCCTGGGCCCAGGAGGCGTAGGGGCCTTGGGGGTACTGCTGGGGGTACTGGGCGTGAGCCTGGGGGTGATGCTGGGAGGGGCCCGGATACGAGGGGTACGACGGCTGATCGGGTCCAGGGGGCGGGGGTATGGCCACGAGTGCCGGGCTCCTCGTCGGGTGATGTGAACTGGCGTGCGACTTGGCGCATGGTAAGGGAGTTTCACCCCCGCCGTCCCTACCTGTCCCGTCCCTGGAGACCGCCGTTCCCGGGCAGGCTGGACGTGCGGCCCCGCGCGGGACGGACGCGGCGAACAGACGGGCAGGTGGGAAACCCCCCACCCAACTACGCTGCGTATATGACCCCACTGCCGGACTGTTACTGCCCCGTGGACGGCACCCGTGTCCCCGCAGGCACCCTCGCCTGGTGCTGCCCCCTGTGCCGAGGCCCCCTGGACCTCGATTTCGCACCCACCCCGGCGCCCCTCAAGTCCCTCACCGGCAGGGTCAACTCCCTCTGGCGCTACGCGGAGACACTCCCCCTGACCACCCCCACCACCACTCTCGGCGAGGGCCGCACCCCTCTCGTGGAGCTGCACGACGGCGTCTCGGCCAAGCTCGACTTCCTCATGCCGACCCTCTCCTTCAAGGACCGGGGCGCGGTGCTCCTGGCCGAGCTGGCTCTCCGGCTGCGGCCGGACCAGGTGGTCGCCGACAGCAGCGGCAACGCGGGTACGGCGATCGCCGCGTACTGCGCCCGCGCCCGGCTGCCCTGCACGGTGTACGTCCCCGAGGGCACCTCCGCGAAGAAGCTGGAGCAGATCGAGGCCCACGGGGCGAGGGTGCGGGTGATCGACGGTGACCGGGAGGCCGCGGCGGCGGCAGCGCGCGAGGCGGCGGACGCGCCGGGCACGTTCTACGCCTCCCACGTCTACAACCCGTACTTCCTGCACGGCACGAAGACGTACGTCCACGAGCTGTGGGAGGACATGGGAGGCCGTCTCCCGGACGTCGTCGTCGTGCCGGTCGGCAACGGCACCCTGTTGCTGGGCGCGGCGCTCGCCGTCGCCGAGCTGCACTCGGCGGGGCTGATCGACCGACGGCCCGCCCTGTACGCCGTCCAGTCGGCGGCGGTCGCCCCGCTGGCCCACGCCTGGGCGGAGGGCGCGACCGACCTGACCGGCAGCACCCCGCCCCCGCCGGAGCCCACCCTCGCGGAGGGCATCGCGATCCCCGCCCCGCCCCGGGCCCGCCAGATCCTGCGCGCGGTCCGTGACTCCGGCGGCACGTTCCTGACGGTGACGGAGGATCAGATCCGGCACGCGCAGCGGGACCTGGCGTCCCAGGGGCTGTACGTGGAGTCGACCGGCGTGGCCTGCTGGGCGGCGGTACGGGACGGGGCGCTCGGGACCCGGACGGCGGTGGTGCCGTTGTGCGGGGCGGGGCTCAAGACGGGCCTGGCGTCACCGGCCTGACAGCCGGTCACCCGCGGTTCGGTCGTCGTCGAAACCGGTCGCCCGCGCGCGCTTCTCCCAGCCGACGACGTCACCCCGTACCTGCTCCAGATGACCGAGTACGCCGGTGACCGCGTCGTCGCCGAGGGGCAGGCGCAGCGGGGCGTGCTCGGCGTCGGCGTCCAGGGCGGCGAGGATCAGGGCCGCCGCCTTCGCCGGGTCGCCGCTCTGGGCCCCGTCGTCCGCCGCGACCATCCGGCGGGTCGCGCCGACCGTACCGGTGTAGACGCCCAGGTCCCGGCTGGCGCCCGCTCGGCCGCGGTCGAACAACTCGGTCCGGAAAGCGCCCGGTTCGACGATCAGCACCTTGATCCCGAACTGCCGGACCTCCGCCGCGAGCGCCTCGGACATGCCCTCCAGCGCGAACTTCGTCGCGCTGTACGCCCCGAAGCCCGGGGCGGATAGCTGCCCGCCCACGCTGCTCATCTGCACGATCGCGCCCGACCCCCGCTGTCGCATGTGCGGCAGCACGGCCCGTACGAGTGCGGCGGGCCCGAACACATGCAGGGCGAACAGGTCGCGCAGTTCGGCGTCGGTGGTCTCCTCGACGGCTCCGACGTGCGTACGTCCCGCGTTGTTGACGAGCACGTCGATCCGCCCGTGCCAGGCGAGGACGTCCTCCACGGCGGTCTCGACCGCGGCCAGATCGGTGACGTCCAGGCGCAGTGCCTGGACCTGCCTGGGGTGGGCGGCGACGAAGGCGTCCAGCGCGCCCGTCCGCCGCGCGGCGCCGACGACCACGTCGCCCGCGGCTACCGCCGCTTCGGCGATCGCCCGCCCGAAGCCACTGCTCGCACCGGTGATGAACCAGACCCTGCTCATGAGGTCAGCCCTCCCGTTAGACCACTGTCCGTCACTGCGCCAACCCGCTCGGATGCGGGGGCAGCAGCCTAGACGGACAGCGACTTCCATCGGGTGACGTACACCTTCACAAGGCCGAAAATGGGACCCGGGGCTGTTGGCGGGGCGGCCCCAGGAGGCTCAGTCCACACCCCTGACGACGTTCCCCTCGGTCCCCGGCCAGGTCTCGCCGACGTCCCCCGCCTCTCCGTCGAGCGTCGCCCGCACGCACGTGCGCAGGCCGGATCCGCGCAGTCGGCGGGCCCTCGCCCAGCCGGTCTCGGCCCTGCGGTCGGTGGTCCTCGTCTCCTTGACTTCCGCACTCACGGTGCTTCATCTTCCTTCTGCGTCCGGCCTGATGGGGGCCGGGTAGGTCTGCTGTCACCGGTTGGTTCGCCCGGTCATGTCCCCGGGTCCCCCTCCACCCCAGCGGGAAACTCTCGTCGCCCGCTCGTGCCTTCTCAGGTGTCGGCTCCTACGGCGTGCGCCTCGGCCCGGGTGCCCGAAAGGCGGCGGCGGGCGGCTGTCAGGGCGGCGGCGACATCGCGGGTGCCGGTGGCGACGCACAGGGTGTAGGAGACGTCGTTCAGCCGCTGAAGCAGTTGGGCGCCGCCCTCCTGGGCGTGGCGGGCCCGCAGGGCTTCGTACCGCTGAAGCAGGTCGGCGAGGACGGTGGGGTGGGCCATCAACACGAGAGCTCTCCCTTGACGAGGCGGGGGGGGTACGGCGGGAGGGCTCCGGGTGACACGCAGCCGAGGGCAACCGCTTGTCGGCCGCTCCCGCGGTGGGCCTGTGATCCCAAGCACCTGCGAAACCAGGTGCCCCGGGCCCCACCCCTCAAACAGGCCCGGAGGAAACCAGGTGCTGTCACCACGCACCTGCGCGGCTTCGACCGCACCCACCACGAGGGTCCGCGGTGAGGGCCGGCCCGAGGAGGCCCGCGAGTCGAGGCTGTCGTCGGTGCCCGCCAAGGCCGGGGGCACGCTCCCGAGCGAACGCGCCCCGGCCTTCCTCGTCAGTGCCGAGCCGTCGGGTGCGCCGATCCGTCGCGGCCGACCGACAGTTGTGCCGGGCGGTACGGGATGTACGCGGCCCCGTCCAGACCGAGCGCGGTGGCCGACTTCTGGAGCGCGGCCGGGGTCGCGACCTCGTCCCAGCGGCCGGTGTCGACGCGGTGTTCGAGGGCGTGCAGGGCGGCCACGGTCTCGGCGGTGGTGAACACGCAGTGGCCCTGCCGCTCGACGTAGGCCTGCCGCAGCAGCGCACCGTCACCGGAGGCGCGCACACGGGCGGCGAAGCGGGTCTCCTGTTCCACCGGGACGAGGTTGTCGGCGGTGGTGTGGACGTCGAGCAGGGGTACGTCGAGCCCCTGCCCCGCGGAGGACGTCCGCTGCGCGGTGCGGACGGCGGCGGGATCGGCGGTGATGGTGGCACCGGCGGTCAGTGTGCGCAGGTCGGCGCGCAGGTCGAGACCGGCCGCCTGGTAGAGGGCCCGGACCTGGGGCGCGTGCTGGGAGTCGGAGAGCAGGTCGGCGTAGTCGACGCCCCGGTTCCAGGAGTTGTTGCCGCCGACGGACTGCTCGATGGCGTACCGGCCACCCTCGACGAACGACAGGATGCCCTGCGCGAACCACGCGTACTGCTGCTCCTGTTGCCCCGCCCAGTCGGTCGCGGCGGGCCGGTCCTTCCCGGGCGCCCACGCGGGGAGGTTGAGGAAGGCGGCGGCCAGCGCGATCCGGGCGCGGCCCCGCGGGGTGGCCTGGGCCGCGTTGACGGCCTTGGAGAGCAGGTCGGCGGTGGTGGCGGCCTCGGCGGAGGTGCCGAACCGTACGAGCTTCACGTCCTGTCCGGGCAGCAGCAGACGGGCGATCGTGTACTCGGCGTCCAGCTGGTAGTTGTCCAGGTCCGTGGCGCCGGCGACCAGCCCGCACTGACCGAGCGCGCCGTCGATACGCCCGCCGCCGTCCCTGGCCAGCTGAGCGTTGACGAGCCCGCCCATCGAGCTGCCGATGGCCAGCGTTCGCGAGGGCTTGCCGATCTTCGCGGTGACGGCGTCGATGGTGGCGAACTGGTCGCGTGCGGCGCTCTTCAGGGCCCACATGGAGCCGCCCGGGTCGTACGACGATCCGGCCAGCGCATAGCCCTTGGCGAGCAGTTCCACACGTACGGCCTCGGTGGGGGCGTTCCTGGCGACGAGGGTGCCGAAGCCGTGGCTGAACACCAGCAGGGTGCCGTTCCAGTCGTCGGGCACGTCCGCGATCCAGGTGGCGCCGTCGGAGAGGGTGCCGGTGAGGTGGCCGGAGACCGCCGCGTCCTCGTCCGGCTGGGCGGCGGAGGAGGGGAGGGTGGTGAGGGCGACTGACGTCAGCGTGGCGACAACGGCGAGGGCGATGCGCGAGCGGGTACCGGACATGGGCGGGCTCCTTGCGTGGGGGAGGGAGGGGGGCCTACGGAGCGGGACCGGAAGTCTGCGAACAGATACTCAGCGCACTGAACGAAGACGTGCAGGAATGTAGGGCCGATTTCTTGCGGCCGTCAAGATAATGCACAACCTTGTTCGGCGGTTGGCTCGAACACGTCGACACAGCCGCGGTCCGCATCGAGCGGACCCGGAGAACGGAGAGGCCGAGTACCGCGGGGCTCTTCAGCGGTCGCCGCGCCGCCACCGACCTACCGCCGATCGCGGAGCGCCCCGGGCAGCAGGCGCTCGTTTCCGATGAACGAATCCAAACCGAACCGTTTGGCCGCCTATCGTGTCCCTATGCCTCGCTCCGCCGTCTCCCGTAAGACCCCGAACTCGCCCACCGCCGACGCCCGACAGCGGATCCTCGCCGCGGCGAAGGAGGAGTTCGCCCGGTACGGCATCGCCGGCGCCCGAGTGGACCGCCTCGCCAAGCAGGCGCGGACCAGCAAGGAACGGGTCTACGCCTACTTCAGCAGCAAGGAGGCCCTCTACCACCACATCACCGAGCACGAAACGGCCGCGCTCATCGAGGCCACCCGTATGGACCCGACGGACCTGCCTGGCTACGCCGGCATCCTCTTCGACCACTTCACGGCCCACCCGGACCACTATCGGCTCATCACCTGGGGCCGCCTCGAACTCGCCGACGGTGAAGCCGACAGCGACACGGCCGACCCCATGCTGACCACCATCACCGGCAAGGTCGAACAGCTCCGCGACGCTCAGCGCGCCGGCCTGCTCGACCCCGCCTGGGATCCGGTCGACGTGCTCGCCCTGATCAACCAGATCGCCACCACCTGGGCAGGCCAGCCCGAGATCGGCGCCGCCGCGGCCCAGCTGGCCACGGACACCTCCGTCGGCGCACGCCGCGCGGCCCTGGTCACCGCCGTCGAGCGCCTGTTCCCCCGCCCACACTGAACCCGACCAGTCCTCGGCGACGGCGAGCAGTTCACCGGCCGGCCCTGCGAGAGGGTGCGCCGTTGACGGATCACACCAGGACGACGACCGGAGCCACGGCACGGGAAGAGCCCGGGGCCCGACTCCGAAGAATCGGGCCCCTTACGACCTGCGGGTTCGCCAGATCAGCGACGTAGTGACGCGTCGGCCGCTACACGTTGAAGCGGAACGTTAACAGTAAGGCTCTCACCTGCGTAAACGGGGTTCTGAGAGATTCCAGTCAGCACAGAATCAGCACGGCCCCCCGAGGACCGTCTTCTACCTCGACGGCGTCGACCACCGAGCCCTTGGCCGGACGCTCGCACTTCGGCGGCCGGTCGCTGGCCAATGCTCGCTTGACCGTGTTCTTCGAGATGCCCAGATGCCTCGCGATCGCCCGGACCTGCATCTGCTCGGCCCGGTGCAGCCTGCGAATCTCCGCCCAGTCCTCCACGCAGATCACCCTCTCCCTCCTGACCTCAGATCAAGATCAGGTTCGGGCGAAGATCACCAAGTGGGTCACTGTCGGCCCTCCGTGGCCCTGGCACTGATAGTGATCCAGAACCAGGATTCGAGCGACGCCGAGAGGCGGGCGCGCCGGTATGACCGCCCGCTGCGCCGCTCCCTCGGCCGACGCGTCGTAGGCACGTGACACTGGTGCTCGCCTCGCGGCAGGCCCGGTCACCAGGTCATGGGCAGCTCATGGATGCCGTAGGTGGCCATGTCGTGCCGGAACGGCAGGTCTTCCAGAGCGCAGGCGAGCCGCATGCCGGGCAGCCGTCGGATCACCGCGGGAATGGCCTCCTGGAGTTCGACTCGGGCCAGTGCCTGGCCGACGCACTGGTGGGGTCCGTAACCGAAGCCGACATGGGGCACGGACGGGCGGTCGAAGTCGAGTTCGTCCGGGTTCGGGAAGACACTCTCGTCCCGGTTGGCCAGGGGGAGTGCCGCCACCACCATCTGGCCGGCCCGCACCGTGACGCCGCCCACCTCGACGTCCTCGGTGGCGATCCTGCCCAGTCCGAGCTGCGAGACGGTGTGATAGCGCAGCAACTCCTCGACGAGCAGGGGTATCCGCTCCGGGTGTTCGTGGACGACGGAGAACTTCTCCGGCTGCAGTGCATAACTCACCAAGGACAGCGAGATGGTGCTGGCCGTCGTGTCGTAGCCCCCGACGATGAGCATGAGGATCACGCCGATGGTCTCGTGGAAGGTGAGCTGCTTCTCCTGGTACGGGCCCGTCACCAGGCGCCGGATCAGGCTGTCCTCGGGCAGTTCGGAGGGGTCCTGGACGAGCCCGCCGATGTACTCGCCGAGTGTCCGGAACACCTCGGCACCTTCGTCCTCGCTCCCCACCGCCGAGACCACGCCCTTGACGCATCGGGTGAGCAACGCGCGGTCCTCGGCCGGAATCCCCAGCAGCCGGAAGACGGTCGCGGACGCGACCGGTACGGCGAAGGCCTCGAGCATGTCCTGGGGAGGCGCGGTCTCGGCGAGCCCGTCGAGCACACCCTGGACGATCTCGCGGATCGCGGGGCGCAGCAGCTCGATGTGCTTGGGCAGGAACTCGCGTGCGATGGTGCCCCGCAGGCGCCGGTGATCAGGATTGTCGGTGCGTACGAACGGCGGTGCCGCGGCCTGCGACTGGAGCGTCGGAGTGAGTTCGGTGAAGTTGGGTCGGCGCGAGTCCGAGCTGAACCGCCTGTCCTGCAGCACGGTCCGCACATCCTCATACCCGGAGAACACGTGCGCCGGCGTGCCGTTCCACAGACCGACCTTCGCCACCGGGCAGGACTTGGCCTCCGGGTAGATGTGATAGGGCTCCAACGGCGAGTTCGCCGGGTCGACCTGGGTGGCCGGAGATTCCATGGTGTCGTTTCCTTTCCAAGACCGCAGGCCTGGGCCGTGCGGCGTCGTGACGGCGTCTCGCGTCATACCGCCTGGTCGAAACTGAAGAAGCGGTCCGGGTCACAGGCCGCCTTGACCCGGGAGAGCCGGGCGGCGTTGTCGCGGTAGTACTCACGTCAGTCCTGCAGGTCCGGCTCGGTGAATCCGCCGTAGGTGCCGCAGACGCCGGCGCTGTGCGACGCGGTCGGCTGCCCAGGAAGTACTGCGCGCCCAGGTGCCAGGACGCCGTCGCGGCCGGGTCGACGCGGCCATCACACGCTTGTGACCGCTGCGCGCGCCGTCCGTGAACACGCCGAGGACGGCGTCTACGACAGAACCGGCGACGGGTGCGGAATGGAGGTCACCCTTGATGGCGGCGGAGCCGACACGTGGCAGGCGCGCTCCTTCCCGGGTGCCCACCCGATGGCAGGCACGAACCCTCGTCGGCACCTACGCCGGACTCGCCGGGTTTCCGGAAGGTCTCCAGCATCGCGCGGAGACAGTCCGTCTCCGTCGTCCGGCGTTCGGCTGGGTGGGGCACCGACGTGCCCCACCCAGCCGGTCCAGCACCGCCCAAGCGCTTCGCCCGGCCCCGGCCGGCCTTCGGGACCACCACCGGAGCCGGTGCGGCGTCGGTGCCGTACGAGACCATCGGCAGGGACACCACGTCCTCGGAATCGGCGGTCGCCCAGCCGAGCCAGCCGTAAACGGCCCGGTTCTCGGCGACCCGTGGCCCCGCTCGATGTTATTGGCCGGGTCATTCACGGACGGACGCCGGGCGCATGTCCGTCCATTCCTTCTCGATGTACTCAAGGGCGCTTCCGCGGGGGCTCGGCCCGCTCACGGAACGCCACCCGGAGGGGATGTCGGCGAAATTCGGCCAGAGTGAGAACTGGCCTTCCTCGTTGCGGAGCACATGGAACTGCCCGTCATGGTCGTCGAAGGGTGAGGGCACGGTGAATTTCTCCTAGTCGGCAAAGAGGGCCCGGCACCGGGAATTGACGGTGCTTTCGGTGGCTTTCGCGATGATTCGGGGTCGGACGGCTACGGCCGTGGTGAGAAGGCCCGCCGTTCCGGCTCGGTGAGGATGTCCAGGGTGTGAAGGCGTGCGTCCGGGTCGCGGACCGCGGCGGACAGCAGCAGGAGATACCGCTCCAGGAGCAGTTCGACTGTCTCCTGGGAGAAGAGGTCCGAGCTGTACTCGGTACGGCCGGTGAGGCCCTGGGCGAGGCCGGCGCTGTCCCGGCTCTCGTCCCAGTTGAACATCAGATCGAAGCGGGCCGTTCCGGTGTTCGGGGGCGGTTCGGGGGTGAGGGTGACGGAGTCGGCCCGATGGCCGTCGCCGGGCGGTGCGTGCAGGACGAGGGCCGTCTGGTAGAGCGGGTGACGTGCCGGGTGGCGTGCCGGGTTGACGCGATCCACCACCTGGTCGAACGGGACCTCCTGGTGGGTGAAGGCGTCGAGGTCCACGGCCCGGGTCCGAGCGAGCAGGGTGCGGAACGTCGGGTCGCCCGAGGTGTCGACGCGAAGGACGACACTGTTGGCGAACAGCCCGACGAGGTCGTCCAGCGCGGGGTCCGTGCGCGCCGCGGCAGCGGTGCCGACGACGATGTCGGTGCCGCCGCCCAGCCGGGTCAGCAGTGCCGCGAGCGCGGCGTGCAGCACCATGAAGAGCGTCGCGCCCGTCTCCCGCGCGCAGTTGAGCAGTTCCTGATGGAGGGAGGCTTCGACGTGGGTGTGGACGGTGTCGCCACGATAGGTAGGTCTGGCCGGACGGCTCCGGTCGGCCGGCAGCCGCGTCTCGACCGGAAGACCGCGCAGCGTCCGCTCCCAGAAGGCGAGCTGGCGCCCGAAGCCGCTGCCGCGGTCCTGCGCCTCGGCTGCTTGCTCGTTGTGCCATACGGCGTAGTCGCGATAGTGAACCGGCAGCGGCTGCCACTGCGGGGCCCGCTGCCCCAGCCGCGCCCGGTAGGCGTGCGCCAGGTCCGCCGTCAGGGGGGCCAGCGACCAGGCGTCCACGGTGATGTGGTGCATCAGGAGCAGGAGCGTGTACCGGTCCTGTCCGTGCCGGAACAGGCGTGCGCGCAGGGGAAGGTCCGTCCTGAGCTCGAAGGGTTCCGCCGCGGCCCGCGCCAGGTGGCCGGCCAGACGGTCTTCGGCGGCGTCGGTCTCATGAAGGACCACCGCGGCGTCCTCGGGGGCGAGGACCCGTTGGCGGGGGCCGTCACCGTCATCGGGGAAGACGGTACGCAGGGGTTCGTGACGAGCCACGACGTCATCGAGTGCGGTCCGCAGCGCCCCGGTGTCCACCCGGCCCGTGATCCGCAGGCAGTACGGCACGTTGTAGATCCGGCTCGCGGGTCCGCCGAGTTGGTTGATGAACCACATGCCGTACTGGCTGTGCGAGAGCGGCACCGCCGCGTGGTACTCGTCGCGGCAGAGCAACAGCGGGCGGAGCCTGCTCGCCGGAGCGGTACGCCCGGCCAGGCCCTCGACGGTCGGTGTCTCGAAGATCCAGGCGATCGGAACATCGACTTCGAGGTGTTTCGCGATACGGCCGACGAGGCGCGTGGCCAGTAGCGAGTTGCCGCCCAGGGCGAAGAAGTCGGCGTCCCTCGGCACCCCGGGCAGGCCGAGCACATCGGCGAAGAGATTGGCGAGGATCTCCTCGCGCGGAGTGCGGGGCGCCTGCCCGTCAGCCCGCGGGAACAGGGCGGGAGGGGGCAGCGCCGCGCGGTCGAGCTTGCCGTTGACGGTGAGGGGGAGCGACGCGATGCGTACCACGGCGCTGGGCCGCAGGTACGCGGGGAGCCTGGCGGCCAGATAGCCGGGGAGCTTGCCCATCAGGGCGTTGCCGGTCCGGTGCGTGGTCGGCTGGTTGGCGTGGTCACCGGGCGACGTCCTGCCGCTGTCGGCGGACTCCGCCAGCGGGACGGCGCCCGGTTCACCGCCCACGGGTGTGAAACAGGCGTCCAGTCGCGTGGGGTCCTGCGCCGACCACGTGAGGTGGACCTCGCAGCCGGCGCCCCCGCCCAGGGCGTGCAGTTCCTCGGGGTCGATCCCTGCCGCCGGTTCTTGCAGCAACCGCAACGGCTCGTCGAGCGACCGGGCCGTGGTCAGCGCCGTCGCGGCCGATGCCTCACCGAGGATCCGGCTGTTCGGCACGCCGCGCAGCAGCAGCGACGTGCGGGTGCGGGCCAGCAGGCCGGACAACTCCTGCAGTCCGCTTACATCCGTGCCCCAGGTCAGTGTCTGCGCGTCCGGCGCAGCGGTACCGGTTTCCACCGGCTCCTTGATGAGCACCGCGTCGTACCGGTAGCGGGTCAGTTCGTTGTGGTGCGTGCCGCGCTGCACCGCTGTGCGTACCCCGCGGAGCTGCGGGATCCACCGGGGTACCGCGGCGAAGAACGCGGGGTCGAGGAGCAACTCCTTCTCATCCACCAGGTCCTGCTCGACCGCCGCGCGGACGGCGGAGGCAGAGGCTTCCCGCCGGGTGGCGGAGCGCAGCCGGACGGCGCTGCGCAGCGGGCGCAGCAGACGCAGGTGCCGGATGTCGCCGACGAACACCCGGCCGCCCGGCGCCAGCAGGCGTGCCGCCTCGCCCAGGACGCTCACCAGGTAGTCGGCCGACGGAAAGTACTGGATCACCGAGTTGAGGACAACGGTGTCGAAGTACCCCTCGGGGAGGCCGGGGAGGTCGTGTGCGGGACCGTGCAGCAGGTGGACCTTCTCCCGCAGCACCGGGTCGACGTCCACCTTCTTGCCGAGTGTCTCGATCACCTCGGCGGAGAAGTCGGTGGCCCAGTACGCCTCGCAGTCACCGGCGAGGCGGGACAGCAGCAGCCCGGTGCCCACGCCGATCTCCAGTACCCGGCGCGGTCGCAGGGCACGGATGCTGTCGACCGTGGCGTCCCGCCAGGCTTGCATCTGAGGCACGGGAATGGGCTCGCCGTCGTAGGTGCTGTTCCAGCCGCTGAAGTCCTCCCCCAGGGGGAGCGCTCCCACTGCGCTGTAGACCTCGTCGTAGAGCCGTTGCCATTCCTCGACGTGCTCCGAGGTGGTGTCGTCGGCCTGCCGCACGGCCGGGTGGTCCGGCACGACATAGGCGACGAGCCTCTGGTCTCCCGGAGTGTCCTCCCGGACCACCACCGCGGCCTGCGCGACCTCGGGATGGTCGCGCAGCACGGCTTCGACCTCGCCGGGCTCCACTCGGAAACCCCGTATCTTCGCCTGGTCGTCGACCCGGCCCACGAACTCCAGTTGCCCGTCGTCACGCACCCTCACCCGGTCGCCGGTCCGGTACATCCGCTCGCCCGGCGTCCCGAAGGGGTCGGCCACGAACCGCTCGGCGGTCAGCGCGGGCCGCCCCAGGTACCCGCGGGCCAGCCCCGCTCCGGCGATGTGGATCTCTCCGACCGCTCCCGGCGGTACCGGCCGGAGCCGCTCGTCGAGGACGTGGATGCGGGTGTCCGAGAGCGGACGGCCGATGGGCGGGATGCCTGCCCCGGCCAACGGTCCGCTCATGGTCGCGGAGACGGTCGATTCGGTCGGTCCGTACGCGTTCACCAGCAGCCGGCCCGGCGACCAGCGGCGCACCAGCTCGCTGTTGCAGGCCTCGCCCACATTGACGACGGTGGCCCCGGCGGGCAGAGCGCCGTCCGGCAGGGCGGCGAGCGTGGAGGCCGGCAGGGTGAAGTGGGTGATGCCCTCCTCGGCGGCGAGCGCACTGAACTCCGGTCCGGGCAGGAGCCGTTCACGCGGTGCGACCACCAGCGTGGCGCCAGTGAGCAAGGCCATCGACACGTCCCAGAAGGCGCCGTCGAAACTCGGCGAGGAAAAGAGCAGCAACCGGCTGGACGACCCGATCCCCAGGTCCCGCGCATGGCTGCCCACCAGGCTGGCGATGCCGTGGTGGGTGAGGACCACTCCTTTGGGAGTACCGGTGGAACCCGAGGTGTAGATGACATAGGCCGGATGCCGGGTCCGGAGCGGGGCGCCGCGTTCGTCGTCCGCCACATCCGCCGCGGAGCAGTCGGCCAGGGTCCGTACGACGGCCGGGTCGTCCAGCACCACCGTGCGGGAGGCCGCCTCGGCCGGCAGCTCGGGCTCGATGTCACTCCTGGTCAGCACCAGCATGGGAGCGGCGTCGGCGAGCATGAACGCCAGCCGCTGCGGAGGATAGTCCGGATCCATCGGGAAGTAGCCGGCGCCCGATTTCAGTACGGCCGCCACGGCCACCACGAAGTCGGTCGAGCGCGGCAGGGCGAGACCGACCAGGCTCTCCGGGCCGGCGCCACGTGCGATGAGCAACCTGGCGAGGCGGTTGGCCCGCCGGTTCAGTTCGGCGTAACTCAGCCGCTCGCTCGCGGAGTTGATCGCGGTGGATTCGGGGGCGG
Source organism: Streptomyces sp. AK08-02 (assembly GCF_033795085.1). Classification (NCBI taxonomy): domain Bacteria; kingdom Bacillati; phylum Actinomycetota; class Actinomycetes; order Kitasatosporales; family Streptomycetaceae; genus Streptomyces; species Streptomyces sp. AK08-02. The sequence goes on along the minus strand of NZ_JARAZV010000013.1, from coordinate 133,667 downwards.
CGTCGACACGGGCTTCGAAGAGCTGTCCCCATAGGCCGGGGGTGAACTCGGGGCCGGCCTGGGCCCCGGCGGGCGAGGCCGTGGTGCGGCTTCGCCCCGGCGGCAGCATGGACATCGAGTGGACCTCACAGATGATGGGATCGGACGGGCTGGCCCTGGGAGTCACTGCAGTGGGAGGTCCTGGACGCGGAGATCGGGATCCTTCAACAACAGGGACAGCACGACTTCGTACTGCTGGGCGAGCCGGACGACCGTGTCGTCGCGCAGCAGCCCGCTCTGGTACTGGATGTGGCTGCGCAGCGTCCCGCCGTCCGCGGCGGAGGTCAGATGCTCCACGGTCCACAGCACCGGATAGCGGGCGGATTCGCTCGCCGGCCGTGGGCCGGGACTGATGGTGAGGCCCGGCAGGTCGGCCGGCGGCGCTGCGACCGTGCGCAGGACGAGTGACACCTGGGGCGGTGGCACGTCGGCCAGGCGCTCGAAGAGCAGGTCCTGGTGGGCATAGGCACCGAGATCGGTCACGCGGACCCGGTCCAGCAGTTCGCGGAAGGTGGGGTTGCCCGACGTGTCGGTGCGCAGCGCCAAGGTGTTGGCGAAGAGGCCCACCAGCGGTTCGAACTGGGTGTCGGTCCGGCCGGCCACCGCGGTCACGACGGTGACGTCCCCTCCTGCTCCCCTGCGGGCGAGCAGTGCGACGAGCGCGGCGTGCAGGATCATGAAGACGGTGACACCGTGCTCACGGGCCGCGGCTGTCAGCACCCGGTGGCCGCCGACTTCGAGCGGAAGATCGAGGGACCTGCCGGCAAAGTCCTGCTGGGCCGGCGCCGGGCTGTCGGTCTCCAGGACCGGCCTGTCGTCGGCACCGTGCAGCGTCTTCCTCCAGTACTCCGCCTGGCGCAGCGCGACGTCGCTCGGGTCGTCCGTGGCGCCGAGCAGCCGGCGCTGCCAGGCGACGTAGTCGAGGTAGCCGAAGGACAGCGGCTCCCACTGTGGTGCGCGCCCCTCGGTCCGGGCGCGGTAGGCGCGGACCAGGTCCTCCAGCAGGGGGCCGAAGGACCAGCCGTCGGCGGCGATGTGATGCATGACCAGCAGCAGTACGGACTCGTCCGGGCCGAGCGTGAACAGTACGGCCCGCAGCGGGATCTCGGTCTCGAGGTCGAAGTGGCGGCGGGCGGCGTGCGCGAGATCCTCGGACAGCCGCTCGGGCGTGGTCCTGGTCTCCGTCCATGGGATGTCGTCCGCGGTGGCTTCCGTGATCACCGCACACGGACCGCTGCCGTCGTCCTGGACGAGCGTGCGCAGCGGAACGTGCCGGGTGACGACATCGGCGAGGGCGGCGCGCAGTGCCTCGGCGTCGACGGCACCGGTCAGCCGCTGCGACAGCGGCACGTTGAACATGTCGCGACACAGGCTTCGGCGGTACTCGTGCCACATCTGCATCTGCTGGGCCGACAACGGCGCCGTGCTGCCGGAGGCGTACTCGCTCGGCACAGGCAGCGGCCTGGCCTCGTCCCCCGCGTCGAAGCGGGCGGCGAGCGCGCCGACGGTGGGCGACTCGAACAGCCACGACAGCGGCATCTCGGTGTTCAGGCGCCGCCGGACCTCGGCGGCGAGTCGGGTGGCCAGCAGGGAGTTGCCGCCGACGGCGAAGAAGTCGCTGTCGGCTGTGACGTCGGCTGTCGCGAGTACGTCGGCGAAGATCGCCGCCAGTACCTCCTCGCGGGCGGTCCTGGGCGGACGTCCCGAGGCATGGGCGGCGCGCCGCGGCCGGGGCAGGGCGCCGCGGTCGAGCTTTCCGTTCACCGTGACCGGCAGCCTGTCGAGCGGGACGAAGACCTCCGGGACCATGAAGGCCGGCAGCTTCGCCGCGACCTGCCCGGGAAGAGAGGCCATCGTCTGGGAGTCGGGGCGGGCGAACGCCGGCCTGTTGGTGAACCGGGCCGGGGAGAAACCGTCCGGCTCCGCGTCGGTCCGGGGGGCGGGACGCGGCACGAGCGCTCCGGCGCGTGTGAAGGAAGCGTCGATCAGGGCGTCGTCCTCGGACGACCAGGTGCAGTCGACCCGGTAGCCCAGTTCCGCGCCCAGCCGGCGCAGGTCCTCCGGTGCCACGCCCGCCGGAGCCTGCCCCAGGGACAGCACCTCGTGCAGGGGGCGCCGGTCGAACAGCGCGAGTGTCGCGGCATGCTCGCCGGCCACCCGGCCGTTGGGGATCCCGGTGACGCACAACCGCTCCGGTTTCCCACGACGCAGCCGATCGGCGACGTCGGCCAGGCTCGCCATCTCGCCGTCCCACCGCAGTCGCACGACCGGCCCCGCGTCGTCCGTGGGCCCGGTGTCATCGGCAGGCCCGGCATGCTTGCGCAGCACCACCTCGTAGCGATAGCGGCTGAGTTCGTTGTCGTACCCGCCCCGTTTGAGCGTGCACGACTCCAGCGTCATACCGGGCAGCGCGCCGACGGCCGTCGTGAAGAACTCCGGGTCCACGAGCAGTTCCTTCTCCTGCGCCATGGCCCGGTCGATCGCCGCGCAGACCGTCTGCGGAGTGTCGGTGTGCGTGGCCGCCGCCAGCAGCCCCCCGGCGTGGAAGGTGCGCAGCAGACGAAGGTTACGGACGTCGCCGAGGAACACCGCGCCCCCGGGTACCAGGAGCCGGGACACCTCGCGCAGTATGTCGAACAGGTAATCGCCTGAGGGAAAGTACTGGATCACGGAGTTGAGCACGACGGTGTCGAAGCCGCCGCTGGGCAGACTCCCCAGCTCATGGGCGGAGAGCTGATGCAGGACGACCCGGTCCGCGAGGCCGGGGCGCTCGGCGACCTGCCCGCGCAGCCGCTCGATCAGGGCCCCGGAGATGTCGGTGCCCCAGTAGCTTTCGCAGTCACCCGCCAGCTGCGAGAGCAGCAGACCGGAACCGCAGCCGATCTCCAGTACGCGGCGCGGAGCCAGTTCGCGGATCTGCCGCACGGTCTGCTCACGCCATTCGCGCATCCCCTCGATCGGCCGCCCGCCATAACTGCTCACCCAGCCGGAGAAGTCCTCGCCGAAGTCGGCGGTGTCGGCTCGGCCGTACAGATCGTCGTAGAGCCGTCGCCAGGCATCGAGTTGACCGTCCGGTTCCTCGCCGGCCGCCTCGTCGGCGGCCGCGTTCTCGGGTATGACGTAGGCGGCGAGGTATGGCTCTCCGGGCCGGTCCTCACGCAGGACGACGGCGGCCTGCCGGACCCCGCGGCACCCGGCGATGACGGATTCGATCTCGCCCGGCTCGATACGGAAGCCGCGTACCTTGACCTGGTCGTCCGCCCTGCCGACGAACTCCAGGTCTCCTGAACGGGTCCAGCGGCCGAGGTCACCGCTGCGGTACATACGGCTGCCGGCCGGGCCGAAGGGGTCCGCCACGAACCGCTGCGCGGTCAGACCCGGCCGCTCGAGGTACCCGCGTGCCAGGCTGTGCCCCGCGATGTAGATCTCGCCGACCGCTCCCGGCACAACCGGTGCGAGGCGGTCGTCGAGGACATGGATCCGGGTGCCGTCCACCGCCCGGCCGACCGGCGGCGCCACGTCGTCGGCCAGCGGATCGCTCATGGTGGCACAGACGGTGGACTCCGTCGGGCCGTAGGCGTTCACCATCGTCCGGTGCGGGCGCCAGCGCTGCACGAGAGCCGCCGGGCACGCTTCGCCCGCGACGACCAGCGTCACGCTCGGAGGCAGCATGTCGGGGCCCAGCGCACCCGCGACCGAGGGCGGGAGAGTGACATGAGTGACTCCGTGGTCCGCGATCAACGCGGCCAGTTCGGCGTCGGGCAGCAGCCGCCCCGGCCTGCCGACCACGAGCGCGGCCCCGGCCAGCAGCGCCATCGACATCTCCCAGAAACTGGCGTCGAAACTCGGGGACGAGAAGGCGAGCACGCGTGAGGCGCCGGTGACGGCGAGGCGACGACGCTGGGTCGCGATCAGGCTCGCGACGCCTTGGTGGGTGACGACGACTCCCTTGGGGATCCCCGTGGAGCCGGAGGTGTAGATGATGTAGGCGGGACTCGCGGGGCGCAGTGGCTCCAAACGTTCCCCGTCCTCCATGTCGTGGTCCGGCAGACGGCGCAGTACGTCTTCGGTGGCCTCGTCGTCCAGAACCACGAGGCTGCCGGTGGGCAGCTGGCCCAGAAGGTCGCCCCGGACGTCCGACGTCGTCACCAGCACCACGGGTGCTGCGTCCCGGGCCATGAAGGACAGTCGCTCCACGGGGTAGTTCGGATCCAGCGGCAGGTACGCGGCCCCGCACTTGAGCACGGCCGTCGCGCACAGGAAGAAGTCCGCGGACCTGCCCAGCACCAGCCCGACCGACCGCTCCGGCCCGGCGCCGAGGTACTTCAGCCACCGGGCGAGCCGGTTCGCACGGGCATTGAACTGCGCGTACGTGAGCGCCGTGTCCCCGGCGACGAGCGCGATGGCGTCAGGTGTGTCGGCCACCCGCGCTTCGAGGAGACTCGGCCACGTCGTGGCGAGCGCTCCCTCCGGGAGATCTTCACCGGTCAGGTGCGACACAGGTATCCGTTCCTCTCTGTCGTCGAGCCGCCCGTGGGCGCGCTCAAGCCGATGGCATGGAAAGCGGAAGCAGGGGAGGGGAAAGACGTCGGGCCTACGTGGGGCCGAGTGGCGCCAGGAGTGGTGAGCGACGACGGTTCGGGGGGCCACGGGGTACGGGTGCCGGCTTCTCCTACGAGAACCCGAGCCACCGCGTGCGGCCGACGGGCCGCCGGATCGAGAAGCGGTTGCAGGAGAACCGTTCTCAGAATGTCTTGTCCGTCCCGATGAAGCAGGTGTCGTAGCACCGGGAATCCCCCTGTGAATGGTTCTCGCACGTTGGAACATAAGCATCATGGGGTTGTTTCCGCGGCGCAGTCTTGTCGGTCAGTGACCGCGTCGTTGCCTCTGGACGCCAGGCTTCCGTTTGCAGCGGGAGCTACTGCGAGGAGGCCACGTGCCGACGATCCAGCGGGGTCGGGCAACGGTGAGGTGGTGATCCGCGCCCGGGGTCCTGCAGCCCCCGCCACCTCGCAAAATTTCGACAAACAAATTCGACACAGGAAGACCAGACTTCCGCGACCGGAGGAAAGCGCAGGGAGCTGCCTGTGACTTCCCGCATCGGCAGCGCTCGCGCTCGACGACTCCGTCCGTCCGGCGGGCCGTCGCCTCAGTCAACCACCCCGGCGTAGCGAGTGAGTGCAGTTGAGCGGGTAGCTGGTGAGGTAAACCCAACGGGCGAGTTCGATGAACGCACGTACGGCTGCGCCGACAATCCCGCAGGTGGCTTGCGCACCGCCCGCCAAGACAATGCTCCTGTGTGCGCACCCTCAGGAGCCAACACACAACTCCGGTCAATCAGTAGGTACTTGACTGGACTGCCACCCGCAGGGCACTGTCAATAAGCGGGAGCGCTCCCACAGCGCTCTCTTGTACAGCGCAGCACCTCCTGATGAGCAGTGACGGACTCGCACGGACTCAGTAAGCGAAGACGCGCACGGCCCCTTCCCCTTACGGCCGTTCGTGGCCTCGTGATGAGTGAGGAAAACCTGATGGACAAATTTGCCTCGGACAGACCTGGAAACCCGATCGCGGCGACGGAGTTTCTCTCTCCGCACTGTTTCCGGAGGCGCTGGCCACGGCATGGAGAAACGGGGCGCGACCGTTACGGCCACCCTGGCCCGGGCGGCGGCATACCGTGCGAGCGAGGCTCGCTCGGGCGTCGCCACGGACTCCGGCGCAGGAGCGTTTATGCGGTGCGATGCAGTGACCCGGGTGACTGCCTGACGCCAGCCGGCGGAGACGGCTGGCCACAGGCCTGCCAGATCACACCTCCCCTCGGTCGACGCAGCGGGTGAGCAAGTCACTCAACGTGGATCCGAGGGTCCACGCACCCACGATGGAGACGTCCGCAGCGGGATGTCAGCACACCTGACCCGTCTGCGGCGCGCGAGGAGCATCGATCGCACCCGCGGGCTGTGACCAGGACTCTCCCGCCTCCGACGCCAGACCCGATTGACCTGGTAGTTGAAATTTCAATCAAACTAAGCGGGTGAACGACTGGGTTCGTTCCTTGCGGAGGATCTCGCCGTGGCCTGTTCTGAACTGTTTGTCGCGCTCGGAGCCGAGAAGGGGGAAGCATCTTGCTTCACTCGATTTCCGGCCGACGCGCCGAGCGCAAGGTACTGCCTTTTGTCGAGCTCAGGCATGCAGATAAAATCTTTCAAGGCCGGCGGGGTCAAGGCGACGATCATAGATTCCGGTCCAGCTGTCATCGAGTTCGAGGCAATCAACTCGGAGGCGGCCTTGACGCCGCAGAGAACAGTCATATGTGTACTGTCAGGAATGGCGTTCATCGCTGGTACCGGAAATGGTACGGAGATCGACGCGGGGACGCTGGTCATGACGGACGGCGACGTTCCCTTTTCGATGAATGTGCCCGTTGCTTCGCGACTCCTCGTACTGCGTTTCGCCGACGAAGCGAAGGATGGACTCCCGGTGTCGCCTCGGGGGACTTTTATCGTGACGGATGCTGCCAAGGGTCCCGGATCCGGATTTCTTTTTTCGTTCTTGAATACCCTGGCTGTGGAGATGATGAAAACCGATGGGATTCTGTCCTCGTATATGGAGGAGGTCGTGCGCATCCTGGCGATCTCCGCGACGCGAATCGCATATGCCGAGCTCGGAAAGCATTACTCTGGGGGATGCGATCCACTTCTGATCGCGGTTCAGGAGTCGATCGACCGGCAGTTGGCCGACCCCGAGATCAGCCCGGCGACCCTCGCGGCCGAACACAACATATCGGTGCGTCAGTTACATCGAATTTTCGGACCGATCGGGGAAAGCGTCATGAGCTACGTCAAACGCCGTCGCCTGGAGCGTTTCGCATGCGATCTGAGGGATCCGAGCCTGGGGCACCGGAAGATCAATGAGCTGGCGGCGGACTGGGGGATGCTGGATGCCGCGATGCTGAGCAGACACTTCCGCTGCGCCTACGGAATGTCGCCCCGCGATTACCGGAAGCAGCACTGTTTCACCTGAAACGGCGAGGGCATGACGGCGGCAGGGACGACGTGTCGCCCACGGTTCGGCACGGGGTTCCCGGCGCCACCCCGGCCCGAGAAAGGACCAGGGCCCCGAAACGTGGTCGTGGACGAGCCGAGTCAGCACGGTCCCGGCACGGGAGGCCTGCCCCCGCACCATGCAGCTCAGACGCCACCACACGACACACCTCGGTCACTCCACCGGGACGAAGGGGAGCGTCCTGGTCACCGGAGTGCCGACGCCGCACCTCCTCGCATGCGCTCTTCGGTCGCCCACCCGGGACGTGCCCGCACTGCGCGAAGCATCGGACACCGTGGACGCCTCCACCGGCACGCACGCAACTTACGAGCACTCCTGGCCAGGTGATGTGACTTGCACCTCGGGCTGAAGCCGGAGGGTCCCCGCCTTCTCGATCGTTGCTGTGCCACTACGCGGCCCGGGGTTAGGCGGCACGGATCGATGGCCCTGGGCACAGCCGTCATGCAGCTCATGCACTGCCGACCGCCTGCGGGCCCGGTCGCGAACTCCCGCCACATCACACAGCCTTCGGTGTCCCACGTTGCGGGGCTGCGCGGTCAGTAGGGCGTAACTGCGACTCGGTCAGGGGATCCCCATGGATCCGCGTCTCGACTGCTACGGCAACTCCCTCGCGGCCTGGAGCAGGTCTGGGAGGTCGGTGTGAACCGGCCGATCCTGACCAGGGTGCGGCCGTACCGTTCCGCTTTGTACTCCAGCATGCTGAGGAACGATGGCCACCCGGCGTCGTGCACGGACTTGGTCAGCTTCGTGCGGGCCAGTCCCGCCACCGACAGGTCCTCCACGGCGATCCCTTGGTCATCACCCGGCAGCCGGCCGGCTCCTACCAGGTGGGCCGGTTCGGCGGAGCCGGAGGGCCTGGCCCGGCCGGATACACACGGTGAGTGCCTTCGGTGCCAGGTCTCAGGCCGGAAGGTTCCGGCGGTCGCGTCCGGAACACCTCGTCCGCGACCGCCGGCCTGTGCAGGGCGACCAGCGGCGGCTTCCCCGGCGGCGGGCCGGGCAGAAGGGCGGAACGAGCCACGACGGCACGGACCAACTCGACCCAGGAGAGCCCGGTCTGCGGGTCGGCCGGGGAAAGTGCGGCCGGACTGCGGCTTGCGTGTTCCCAGGCTGAGCCGGTCCATCGACATCCGGCGTCTCAGACGCTACGTCACCCGTGAGATATACGGTCAGATGCAACCGCCACCTTCCTCGCCGCCTCGTCTTCTGCCGCCTGCCGCAACATCGGGGCATCCTGAACGTTCATCTCGCTTATGGAATGCGGCAGTTCATCGCCCGGCAGGACTGGCCGACCCGCTACCGGCTGGTCTCCAACGCACCCGGCCTCAACCCGGCGGAAGGCTTCTGGTCGCCGCTGCGGTCCCGCACCGCTTTCACCACTCTCCGAGCACCTCAGCCGGACCATCGAAACGGAATGAGGAAATCCGGTATGTTTCCCACTCATCGACGGATGCCTCGCCGGAACCGGTCCGTCCCTCACGCCAACGACCTCACAAGCTCAGTCGCTGTCAGGACGAGGGAAAACCTCCAATTCCCTCCCGGCTTTACCGGGGATATGACAAGGCGCCTCGTGGTGCGGCAGCTTTCGTCGGCACCTCGCGCCATGCGCAGGCCCCCCTGTTCGCGAAGGCATCGAAGGGGCACAGCGGAACTGGCATCCAACAGCTAAGGATCGGTCACCGATCGACAAGATTTCGTCGGGGATGCCTATCCATGATGAAGGTGTGCCGGCGCACGATCTTCAAGAGAGAGGAATTCCGGTGCCACGGCGCCTCCGTCACCAGGACAGGCAACACATGTGAGCGTGGTTCTCCTGTGGGCCGCTTCTTGATCCAGCAGCCCCGTTGCTCACACGCAGTGGCTCAGGTCCTCGTCGGAGAAGCCGATCTCCGCGCCGAACGGCACCTGCGAATCACCGCCGCTCGCCACAGGATTCCTCCGCTCCGTGGCCGGGCTCGCCCCGTCGCCGGAGATCCCGCCCGGCGATGCCGCGCCGCCCGCCCTGTCAACACGTATGCGCCGCGACTGACAACCACGGGATCGAGGGCTCGCCTCCCATCCCGGAATTCCTGCCGCGATCCCCGGCTCCGCATCCCTTTTCGACTACCCCAAGGAAGCCCCTGTGACCGTCCCCTCGCCGCTCGCCAACCCGTCCATCGTGCCCGACCCCTACCCCGTCTACGCCGACCTGGCCCAGCGCCGCCCCGTCCACTGGGTCGAGCGCCTGAACGCCTGGGCGGTCTTGACGTACGCCGACTGCGCCGCCGGGCTGAAGGATCCCCGGTTCACCGCCGACCGGGGGACGGAAGTGCTGGCCGCGAAGTTCCCCGGACAGCCGCTGCCGCCGGACAACATCTTCCACCGCTGGACCAAGAACGTGGTGATGTACACGGACCCGCCGCTCCACGACGCGCTGCGCCGGTCCGTCCGGGCAGGCTTCACCCGTGCCGCGCACCAGCACTACGACCAAGTCCTCCAGAAGGTCGCGCACGACCTGGTCGCTTCCATCCCGGCCGGTGCCACCGAGATCGACGCCGTCCCCGCCCTGGCTGCCGAACTCCCCGTACGCTCCGCCGTGCACGCCTTCGGGGTCCCCGAGGAGGACCTCGGATTCCTCATCCCGCGCGTGAATACGATCATGACGTACCACTCCGGTCCGAAGGATCAGCCGGTGACGCAGGAGATAATCCTGGAAAAGCTCACCGACCTGCACACGTACGCCTCCGAACTCCTCCAGGGCATGCGGGGCAAGGTCCTGCCGGACACCGTCATCGCCCGCCTGGCAGCCGCCCAGGACGGCCTGACCGAGACCACGCCGGAACAGACCGTGCACCAGCTGGCGCTGGTGTTCATCGCGTTGTTCGCGCCCACGACGCCGGGCTCTCTCAGCAGCGGCACGCTCGCGTTCGCCCGCAACCCGCGGCAGGTCGAACGCTTCCTGGCGGACCAGGCGTGCGTGGACAACACGGCGAACGAGGTCCTCCGCTACAACGCCTCGAACCAGTTCACCTGGCGCGTCGCGGCCAAGGACGTCGAGATGGGCGGCGTACGGATCGAGGCCGGGCAGACTCTCGCCCTGTTCCTGGGCTCGGCCAACCGGGACGCCAACATGTTCGAGCGACCGAACGACTTCGACCTCGACCGTCCCAACAGCGCTCGGCACCTGTCGTTCGGCCAAGGGGTGCACGCCTGTCTCGCCGCGCAGCTCATCTCCCTGCAGCTGAAGTGGTTCTACGTCGCCCTGCTGAACCGCTTCCCGGGCATCCGGACGGCGGGCGAGCCGATCTGGAACGAGAACCTCGAATTCCGCTCCCTTCGCTCCCTGCCGCTCAGCCTCCGCTGACGAGGTCAGCGCTCTACTCCCCTGCGAGGAATCGTGACCTCCGAAGTCGCTCTGGGCCCTTCCTTGCCCGCCCCGTCCCCGACAGCGTGCCCGGCACTGGGGCCCGATTCGTCCCTTGGCCCGGTCCCGTCGGCGGAACCGGCGACGCCGCAGTCCTGCGGCGTCGCCGATCCAAATGAGGCTGAGGAGTTCCTGCGCCAGTTCCACGCGGAGCAGTCCGATCAGCCCGTCCCGCTCGCCCGGCGCCTGGAGCAGGTCCGCGCCGCCATCGACGCCACGGGCACCTACCGGCACACCACCGCCGAGCTCGTGTACGGTGCCCGCGTCGCGTGGCGCAACTCCAGTCGCTGCATCGGCCGCCTGTACTGGAACAGCCTGCGCGTCCTGGACCGCCGGGACGCCACAGCCCCCGATGAGATCCACCGGCACTTGTGCACGCACCTGCGCCAGGCGACCAACGGCGGGCGCATCAGGCCGGTGATTTCGGTCTTCGCCCCGGACTCCCCCGGCCGGCCCGGCCCGCGGGTGTGGAACGAGCAGCTCATCCGGTACGCCGGCTACCGCCGCGACGACGGCACCGTGCTCGGTGACCCGCGCACCGCCGACCTCACCGAGGCCATCCTCCGCCTCGGCTGGCAGGGCTGCCCCCAAGGGCCGTTCGACGTCCTGCCCCTGGTCATCGACACCCCCGACGACAAACCCCGGTTCTTCGAGCTGCCGCGGGAGCTGGTCTTGGAGGTCCCTATCACCCACCCCGACGTCCCACGCCTGGCCGAACTGGGCCTGCGCTGGCACGCCGTACCCGTCATCTCCAACATGCGCCTACGCATCGGCGGGATGGACTACCCGCTCGCCCCGTTCAACGGCTGGTACATGGGCACGGAGATCGGCGCCCGCAACCTCGTCGACGAGGACCGCTACAACATGCTCCCCGCCGTCGCCGCCTGCCTCCAGCTGGACACCACCAGCGAGTCAACCCTGTGGCGCGACCGCGCCCTGGTCGAGCTCAACGTCGCCGTCCTGCACTCCTTCGAGGCCGCAGGTGTCCGGATCAGCGACCACCACGAGGAGTCCCGGCGCTTCCTCGCCCACCTGGCCAAGGAGGAACGCCAGGGCCGCACCGTATCCGCAGACTGGAGCTGGATCGTCCCCCCGCTCTCCGGCGGCATCACCCCCGTGTTCCACCGTTACTACGACAACGTCGACCAGCGCCCCAACTTCTACCCCCACCAGTGAAGTGATGAGGCGTCTACAACCCCGCCCCGCAGCATCTGCTCGACGGCCGCCAGTGCCGGCGGCTGTCGAACTCCTCCAGGAAGACGAGGTGGGAATGGCCGCAGGTGTGGCTGACGACGTCTCCCAAGGCCGGAGCCTGCGCGCCCTCACCGTGACTCGATTCGCTCTAGCAGCAGCTGGGCGGTCGCCAGCCAATCCCGTCGGCGTCGGCGTCGACGCTGGTCAGCTATGGCGCGCACTGCCTGACCAGATGCGAGTCACCGTAGCGGACCAGGGCAGATGGGCGGGCACCTGAATGCCGAACCCGGCGGCGTCGGACATGGCGCCCACTGGTCAAAGCGCAACGTCTGCAGCCTGATCGCGCTCACCAACTCCCGTACCGCCTGCAATCCACCACTCCCAGCGGCCAAGCAGCCAGCACATCGCCGGGGCCGTCAACATGACCACAGGGCGGTGCTGTCGCAGCGCGGCTTCGGCGACCGCCGCATCAATCGCGTAGGTGTGCCCGCGCAAGCCGGCATCCATCAACAGCTTCGAGGCCGCCCGCGCCTCCTCGTCGCCCACCGGGACTACGCGCAGTCCGGAAAGCACCCGGTTCAGGCAAGACATGTTCGTACGGGCGTGGACGGCCTCGATGATGGTGAGCGCGCTGATAACGACCTCCATGCCGCGCGAGCGGGCCTCGGCAACCAGAGCCACCACTTGCTCGTCGTCGGCGAGCAGCTTCGAAACCCCCCGCTGCCGAGGACCAGCGTCCCCTCGTGACTCAGCTTGCGGCGGGCCACTCGGCCTCCTCGGCGAACACCTCGTCGAAGACGTGCCGCGCCCGCTGCCGGGCTTGCTCGGAGCCCGGCTCCTTACGGTTCTCGTAGTCCGCCAGGTACTCGTCCAGCACCTGGCCGCGCAGCTCACGCTCGACCGCCGCGGCGATGTACGCGGAGAACTCCCGCTTGCCCACCCGCGCCCGGATCGCCTCGGCGGTCCCCTCCGGCAGCGACAGGTTTACCCGCGTCGCTGGCCCCTCCGCGATGCCGTACGTCGTCTCAGCCATGACCCCAAGCGTGTCAAACGAGTAGGAAAAGCGCTGCGGCCCGCGCCTGGGACTCGGCACCGGAGCCGACCGCCATCCCGGCACAACCGCAGCACGGTAGGGATGAGTAGGGGTGACGGCAGGTGACGACGGGTCAGGTTTCCTGGCACCATCCCAGCACGGAAAAAAACCAGGGGCCCGACCCCGAAGAGCCGAACCCCTATTGACCTGCATGTTTGCCAGATCAGTGACGTGGCGGTACGTCACCCGCTACACATTGAAGCGGAACGTTGACTACAACGCTCCCACCTGCGGAAACGCGGTTCCGAGAGGTCCAAGTCAGCACAGAATCAGCACGGAAACACAAGGTCAGCACTCAAGCTCCGAGGCGCGTCACGCGTGTACGTCGGAGAGCCCCTGCTGCAACAGCACGAGTGCCACCCCCAGACCCGCCGCGCCAAGCGCAATACCGAGCGGGCCGCCACCCGCGGCGGCGAGGGTCCCCAAGCCCAGCGACACAGCTGCACACACGATGTAGATCCATCCGCGCATTTTTCTGGGTAGATCACCTTGCACAGCCTGCCCACCCTCCAGGCCTTCGATCTTGGTCAGGAGGGTTCTGATCTCCGCGGATGCATGCCCATCCAGCCCCTTCGCCGCATCGTGGAGCAGTGCGGGTACGTCCGTGGGGCTGATGTCGAGAGTCCAGCCCTTGAAGTGATCGAACTCCTCCAGAAAGAGCACCTCAAGCTCATCGGCGAACCGATGCAGAAGCGACACTCGCTCGTGAACTCGCCCCAGGCCAGTCGCCATGTCCAGACCAACTTTGATCAGGGCGCGTGAAGCATCTGTCTTCCCCTCCGGGACACCCTGCTCCAAGTTGGTTGTCCAAATCACGTCCAGCTCCAGAAGGCGGGTGCAGGTTGCAACGATGTTCGCTGCGTCGCGCTGTTCCGCAATGCTCAGGGCCATGGGTGCTCCGATGCCGCAGGTCTCGGATCAACCTAGGCGCGCTAGCCCCCCTCCGCCCCCCGGGGTGGGCCAATTCGGTGAGCCGAGCGCGGACCCCCGTCACACTGCCCTGTCGTACCCCTCGGGCGACTCGGATGCCTCGGCCGCCAGTTCCACCGGCACGGGCCGCATGGCGTTCTGCATGACCTCTCGGCAGCGGTGCCAGGCGCCTGGCACGAGGTGTCCATAGATGTCCACCGTGGTCTTGATCGACTTGTGGCCGAGCCAGCGCGAGACCTCGTGGATCGGGATGCCGTTCGCCAGGGCTGTCGAGGCGAAGAAGTGCCTCAGCGAGTGCGGGGTGTACTTCGGCTTACCGTTGACGTCGACTAGGCCCGCAGCCTTGCACGCCTTCCTGAAGTGGTACGCGTACGTCGTGGCCGTGGGCATGGTGCCCTTGCCTCGTTCGCGGGGTGCGAAGTAGACGTCGAGCTGCCGATCCTTGCCCGCCTGATCCTTGAACGTCACGGGAATCGGGTCCCACAGCTCCAAGTGGGCGTCAATCTCCTCGTCGATGAAGGGGGCGATCGGGATGTCTCGGTACTCCCCCTCGGCCCGGTGCTTCAGCGGCACGAAGGTGGTGCGGCAGTCTCCACGGTTCGCCTTCGAGCTGACCTGCCAGCGGACACGGATGAACTCCGGCCGCCGGCACTCGCTCGCGAATCCGAGGCACTCGCTGATCCGGAGCCCGGCCCCCGACTGCAAGTAGACGGTCAGCCGATACTGGGGCGAGATGTGCTTCGCGAGCAACTCGACCTCTCCGAGGTCGGGGATCTCGTCCTCGTCCACAGCGAGCGAACTCGTCCGAGGGATCTTGATGCCCCTCGCAGGGTTTTCGGATATGCGCTTCTCGGTGACGGCGGACTCAAGCATGGCCGCCACGAACTTCAGGCGGTCGTTGATCGTGGAGGCAGCCATGCCCTCACCGTTGCGGTGAAGCGTGGCGATGAAGCGCTCGAAGTCGCCCGTCGCGAGCCCAGCCAGGGTCTTACGGCCGAGGTGGGGAACAAGGTGGTTCTTCGTGAACCCCTCGTAGTTACGCATGGTGCCCTCGGCAAGGATCTGCCTGTCGAGCCACTCCCGCGACCAGGCGCGAAGGGTAATAGCGCCGCGCTGGGGGTCGAGGTAGATCCCCATCCCTTTGTCGTGCTCAACCTTGGAGGCGAAGGCATCAGCGCCGTCCGGGCCGGTCTTCTTGTCGAAGGTCTTCTCCCGCTGGCGCGCGGTCCGCCCGCCCGGCTCTCGGTAGCGGACCGTCCACTTGTGTCCGCATCGCCCCTTTTCGCAGGGGTAGTCATTGTTCTGCGGGTCGGTCTTGCATTTCTGAAACACCGCGGCCATGTGGCCTCCTATCTCAGTTCAGGCAGCGGGCTGCCGTCATCCGTAGTGGTCTTCGAGGTACGCGACGATGTCGCGCTCGCGGAATCTCAGGAGCCGCCCGACCTTTTGGGCCTTCAGCCCCCAGTGGCGGTACTTGTTCCGCACCGTGATGTCGCTGACCTTCAACCATGCGGCCACTTCTTCCGGGGTGAGCAGCCGGTTGCTCCCCCCGGCGGTCAAGGCGCCACCTCGCAATTGCGGGGCTCGAAATCGGCGAGGGAGACATACGGGCCTGACATCCCGGGGCGAGAATGGGTAGGGGGTATTGCGGATCGGCGCATGGGCTGGGTGTTCCTTGCAAGGGAGCGCGCGGGGCGACAGAGCGGAACCAACAACGCCTGCATCCCACGCCGACTCAGCGGAGACCCGCTGAACTTCAGCGAACAGGCGCTGCGGATTTCAGGTCAGCAGCGGGCGTGGGCCGCGAATACCTCCTCGGTGTCTTTGCGGCACTGCCTACTGAGTCCGCTACGACTCCACCGCCAAGCACAGCCGAGTGCGAACACCATCAATGCTCTGGACGATCCCCGGTTTTGCTAACCGGGGATCATGGGCTATATATCGCTCGCAGCTTGCCCGGACTACGTGGAGTCCGAAGCGGAGGGGGCTCGGTCGGGGCACCGGGTGATCGCGACATGGACGAGGACGGAGCCGTCACGACGGTAGTCGGGTTACAGAAGGTTTTTCCGAGAAGGACGGATGCGGCACGCACAGGCAGCGCACGGTGGACAGGGTGACCAAGTCGTAGCTCCGTTAGGCAGTCCAGGCGATGACGGAGTCGAGCATTCAGCGGGGTGGACTCCTTGAGTCGGGCCGCGGATGTGGCAGGGGGCCAGCTCGCGGGTAGGCACTGCGGACAGACCTGGCAATCTCTTTGACGACAGCCCGCACGCCTTCCCTGTGCGCTGACCTGGTGTTTTCGGGGACGTTGTACGTTGACATGGGTTGCAGGAACGTTCCAGTCTTGTGAGCCCCTTTTCGTCTGCCGTGGGCGAAATCGATCTCCCGCACGGCTATTGAGCTCTGGTGGCTGCACCGGCTTGCCCCCTTGGATCAGTTTCTTGGCGCTCTGGCCGAGCAGTTGCTGGGGCTGCACCAGCCGATGCCCCCTCAACTGGGCGCTGCGGCGCCAGCCTCGCGCATCCCGGTCCCACCGGACGGACCCGCGCATGGACGTCGCGGTGCGTCTCGCCCGACCCTGACGTCACTCAGGACCTGGACTGGTGGGGACTGACAGCGAATCCTGAGTCGCGAGCGGCCAAGGAGAAGGTCTGATACGAGTCTCAGCGGGGTACGGTGTCAGCGACGTTTGTCGCCCCGTATCGACTGGCTCGCTAGCTTGCTTGCATCACAACTCGCCGAAACGTCAAGGCTCCTGCGTTGCGTACCTGTGGACAGATTGTCCTCACAGGGCTCTTGCCGGGTGGAAGGCTTCATTTCACTGAGGCCGCTCCCAAGGTGAGGTAGTCGTCATGGCGCGTCGCAATCCCGAACGTCCGACGTATGGATTCACGGTTGCGGCTGCTGTCGAGGCTGTTCCGGCGGCACGCCGCCAAGTCGTTGCACTGGCCAAGAATCTGGGTCTTCCCGTGTCGGACCAGATGCTGGAGACCATCGAGTTGCTGGCCAGCGAGGTGATCGCCAACGCTGTCCTCTACACAGATGCTCCGTGCGATGTCGCTGTGACACGGACCGACGAACGGCTTCGTGTCGAAGTGACGGACACCGATCCATCACTGCCGAGCGCTGTCGACGCTGGGCCCAACGACGAGAGTGGCCGCGGCCTCCTGCTCGTTGATGCCTTGGCGGACGCCTGGGGGACACAATCAGCACCCACGGGCAAGACGACCTGGTTCGAGATCACGCAGGAGCCTTCGACCGACGGCGAGCGCAACTCCGCGGATGCACCTCCTTCGCCTCCTACGGCGGCAGATGTCGCGCGACGAACTGAGCGCCAAGCCCGCTTGGCGTCGCCGGCCAACTCCCGGTCGTCCTTCGTGCCAACAAGTGCTGGGAGGCAGCATCAAGCTGCCTGACGCTGCCGACCCCTGCGTGACTGCGTCCGTTTCTGTGGGAGTCGCGATGTCCTTCGTGATCAATCGCCAGTGAGTTGATGCCACTCCCTGGCGCAGGTGTCCGGGAGGTGCGCCAGCGCACCTCTTTGAGAAGCCGGACGGCTCTGCGATGGTCGCGTCGCGCACCCTCGGTAACAGGAAGCGGTGCCCGACCGAGAGCACGCAGGCAGGAGGTGGGTACCGGGAGCCGGAACGCGCCGACTCATGTGGCCGCAGTGGCCGTTGCCGTCCCTCCGGACCGTCCCGAAGAGCCGCCCCCTGGTGCCCTTTCAGCCTCCCTGTCGGATAGCGGTGGATGCAGGGGCGAGTGGCCCTGAGTCGAGGAACGAGCCACCCCATTGCCTGAGGACGGTCGAGGAACCCCGCCTCGTCGGCATCGAGGACGATCACCTTGGCGGGCCACCGCTGAGTCCCAACCCGACGCACTTGACGAACTCGCCCGAATAACAACGGCCAACTGGGTGGCCGAGTTCCGTCACGGGCCTGTGGCGTAAATCGCGACACTCAACTCTCGCTTGCTTGTGCGATCTGTCGCCCGTACGGGCTAACGTATGGGCCATGTTCAGCCACGGCCCGGGACGATGCACCATCGCTGATTCGACCGCGATGGACTACCGAGGCATAGGCCCTTCCCGCTCGCTCGTCAGCGTGGATCTCAGGTCTTCGCGCTGATTCACTCGGGCGGGATGACGACGCGTGCCGTCCCGTGGGAACGCATCAGAGGCCGTTGTAATCCCGCTCCTCCCTACTACGGAGGGGCAACATGCCCAAGGCGCAGCCAGCCGAGCCGGAGTCCGCACCCAGCATTCCGGAGCCCCGCCCACCGAGGCTTTCATCATCCGGCTCAGAGTCTGAAGTGAACACCTCGAAGTCCCCCTCCGCCACCAGGTCCTGGGTCGTGACGGCAGCGGTGAAGGGCCTCTGTGCGGGCGCCGGCCGCGCGGTGACGGACTTCATCCTTCGGCAGTTCTAGCCGCAGGGCCCCGCACGACGCGGGGCCCTGCGCTTCTGCCAAGCCGACATTTCGTACGCTCGAACAGGGAACTGCCTGGGGGCTGCTTCAGTTGCGATCGTCCTTGACCACCGCCCCGGAAGGGGCGGGCTCCCGCTGTGTCGACGTGCAGGCGAGAGGCAGGCGGCCTGGTAGGTGGATCGGCACCAACCCGCGCCTGCACTTTTTCAGAGAGCCCTCACGCAAGTGCGTCGGTAAACGCGCCCATCGCCAGCAGGGGGGCCGACCGTGGGCAGAAGACGGATACGGTCGGAGTAGGCCCGTAGACCTTGTCTGCGTGCATCTGATCGCGCCGGAGACCTCGGGCCGCACATCGCTCTCCACGGCGATGCTGCCGCAGCCCGAGTCGTCCTGCCCAGCTCAGGCATTGAGAGTGGGGAGTGTTTACGTGTCGCCACATGCTTCGGATGGGCATTCCGACGGCTCACCGCGGGAGCACCTCGGCGGTCGAAGGGTTCTCACGGAGGAGCTGGTTCGTGACGCCCGGCGGCAGGTACGAAGCGGGGCTTCGGTAGATCACCTCGCACGTGCGATCGGAGTGAGCAGTAGAGCGCTCTCAAAGGCGGTCTATGGCGCCACCTGGCGCCGCGTGGACGATCCACCGCCGATCAGCCGGCCCATGCCCGCTGATCCGGATCAGCCCAGCCCGACCGTCCTGAATGAAGATCACGTGCGTAGGTTGAGGCGCGAGCACGCTGATGGCGCGTCGGTGCGCTATCTCGCAACGAGAAACGGCCTTCCCTACAACACTGTTCACGATGCGATCAGGGGCGTCACCTGGGGACATGTCGGTGGTCAGGTCCCGGAGGACCTCCCCGGAGAGCCGCGTCGCCCAGGTGTGCTCCTGACCGCGGCGTCAGTGGGAGAGATGCGGCGGGCGCATGCTGGAGGCGCTTCCTTGCGATCGCTTGCTGACAAGTTTCGCCTGGAGTACGCAACGGTCCGAGCGGCAGTACGGGGGGCAACCTGGCGTCACCTCACCGATCCGCCCCCTGTTCCAGCCACCGGGCGGGGCGGACGACATGCACTCACCAGTGAACAGGAAGCTGACCTCGTAGGGATGCGTGAGCAGGGCGGGTCCACGTACGCCCAACTCGGCGCCGCGTTCGGCATCAGTGAGTCCACGGCTTGGCACGTCTACAAACGCTGTCGTGGATCAGCTCCAGACTGAACATGCATGTGCCGGGTCGCGCTGTGTGGAGCGATTCTGTCGGCGCGGACAGCCAGGGCAATTTGGTTGCTGGGCAAGACGCTGCCTGGTGAACTGAACGGCATGCCGAACCATCACTGACGAGACGAGGACTTCCTTCCGTCAGCAGGGCTTCACGGTGATTCCCGACGTGCTCAGCAACAAGCAGATCGCCACAGGACGCAGCATCACGCGCGCGGTGGATGCCCACCTCAGCCGGACGGCATCACAAGATCTCCGACGGGCCGAATAATGTGATCGTCTGCAACGGTCGAGCAGCCGTTGGAAATCGGTAGGCTTGCAGGCATGTCTACAGCCTCCACACGCGTGCGTTTCGCCCCGTCCCCGACTGGAATGTTCCATGTTGGCGGGGCCCGGTCGGCTCTCTACAACTGGGCCGTCGCACGACAGTCAGGGGGCAAGTTCGTTCTGCGGATCGAGGACACCGACGCGGCCCGCAACAAGCCGGAGTGGATCGACGGCATCATCAGCGCGCTCGCGTCCATCGGGATCTCCAAGGACGATCCCGCCTTCGAGGGTCCGTACTTCCAGTCGCAGAACGCCGACCGTCACAGCGAGGCCGCCCAGCAGCTCTACACGCAGGGCCGCGCGTACTACTGCGACTGCACCCGTGAGCAGCTCCAGGAGCGCACCGGTTCGCAGCACCTCGGCTACGACGGCTTCTGCCGGGACCGGGGTCTGGAGTACGTGCAGGGCCGGGCGCTGCGGTTCCGCACGCCCACTGAGGGCGAGACGGTCGTCGTGGACCTGATCCGGGGTGAGCCCTCCTTCCCAAACTCGGCGATCGAGGACTTCGTCATCGCCCGCGGCGACGGCTCCCCGGTCTTCCTTATCGCCAACGTGGTCGACGACCTCGACGAGGGCATCACCCTGGTCATCCGTGGCGACGAGCACCTGTCGAACACGCCCAAGCAGCAGCTGCTGTGGGAGGCGCTCGGCGCGAAGGCCCCAGTGTGGGCGCACCTGCCGGTGATCGTGAACGAGAAGCGGCAGAAGCTGTCCAAGCGCCGGGACAAGGTCGCTCTTGAGGACTACCTCGCCGAGGGTTACCTGCCGGAGGCAATGACCAACTACCTGATGCTGCTCGGCTGGGGCCCTGGGGACGACATCGAGCTCCGCCCGTACAAGGAGCTGGAGCAGAAGTTCCGCGTCGAGGACGTGAACACCTCGCCGGCCTTCTTCGACATCAAGAAGCTGACCGCCTTCAACGGCGAGTACATCCGCGCCCTGCCGCTGGAGAAGTTCGTCGAGGCATGCGAGCCGTGGCTGCTCGCCCCGTACGCCAACTGGGCGCCCGAAAACTTCGACCAGGCCGCGTGGGAGGCGATCGCCCCTCACGCCCAGACACGCGTGGCCGTCCTGTCGGACATCACGGCCAACGTCGACTTCCTGTTCCTGAAGGAGCCGGTGGAGGACGAGGCGTCCTGGGACAAGGCGATGAAGGGCGACCCTGTGGCTCTCCTCACCACGGCCCGAGCCAAGCTGGAGACGGCCGACTGGACCAGCCCCGAGTCCCTCAAGGAGGCGGTCCTGGCCGCGGGCGAGGAGCACGGCCTGAAGCTGGGTAAGGCCCAGGCCCCGGTGCGCGTCGCGGTCACGGGCCGCACGGTCGGTCTGCCCCTCTTCGAGTCCCTGGAGGTCCTCGGCAAGGACCGCACGCTCGCCCGGATCGACGCCGCGCTGGCGAAGCTCGCCGGCTGATCACTTCCTAATCATGGTCCCGCCGCCTGCGCGAGGAGGCGGGACCATGCGTCGCGGAAGTACGTCGTGTCGAAGCGGGCCAGCGTCTCGTACGCGGTCTTCGACTCGGCGGGCGCAGCGTCCGCCCGATCCCGTATCTGCTGAGCGAGCCGACGCGGATCCAGGGGCGGCTGCTCGGTCAGACGCGCGAGGTCACCGAGTCCGGCGATCGGCTGGATGAGGCACGGCATGCCCAGGAGCAGCGCTTCTGCGGCGCACCGGCTCCACCCTTCCCGCATGCGTGGGGTGAAGACCCCGACGTCGCAGGCCCGCAGCAGTTCGAGGTACCGGGGACGAGGCAGGTCGAAGTGGAGTCCCGGGGAGCCGATAGTGTTGCTCCCGGTGGTCACGAGACGGAGCCCGGGTTCGCCCTCGATGGCCGTGGCGACCGTCTCGATGCCTTTCCAGTGCACAGCTTTGCCCGCGTAGACGATGATCTCGTCCTGCGGGAGACCGAGGCGGGCCTTACTTTCGGCCGGGTCCATGCCGCGGACTCCGTCGATCTCGGCGAGGTCGAAGGCGTTGTAGATCACCTGGACGTTGTCCACTCCGCGCTCCCTCAGGAATGCCGCCCAGGATGGGGCGACGCACACCACCGCACGGCAAAAGGGCAGAACCGCGAAGAGCCTGCGCCACAGCAGCGGTTCGAGGGGCCAGGAGTCGAACTGGAGGGGCTCGTAGTGGTGGAAGACGAAGACGGTCCGGGCCCGCATCTCCGGGGTGAAGAACAGGATGCTCAGGTCGTCCCAGAGGAACGCGCCCGGCTCGTCTCTGAGTTCGCGGATGCGGGGGGCGAGGCGGGCCAGGTGGCGCACCTTCCGTCCTCGGCGGACCGTGTAGGTGCGTTTGTAGTCCGGCACCGTGCGCCATTCGATCGAGTTGGCTGTGACCTCATGGATCATGCGGAGGTAGACGCGGCCTCCGGTGCGGCCCTGCGGCGACATGGAGTGGACGACTGGGGTCACCTGCTCGCCTCCGCTTGCTGTCGGTAGTCGGCGTGGAGCACCTCGTACGCGGCTCGTAGTGGTGGACTCACATCGCGGGACGCCTCGGCGAGCGGCAGGTAGGTGCTGGTCAGGCTGTCAAGGAAGCGCGCCCGGCGGTCAGGGTCCGGCGAGTGTCGAAGGTCGCGCAGGTTGTCGATGCGGTCGGCGAGACGGATGAGCAGTTCCTCCGGGCCGAGGCACCTGATCTTGTTGTGCCAGACGTCCGAGTCCCACGGCTGCTTGGGGCGCTGCTCCAGCCGGTGATCGGGGGTCATGGAACGCAGCCGTTGTGTGAGGGCTGGGCCCAGCTGGGAAGCTATGAGGCGCTCAGCCGACGGCGCGATCTCCAGCGCGTCGTGCAGCAAGCCGAGGATGAGCAGTTCGGGATCGGTGACACCCAGTTCGTCCTTCAGGACGGTCACGACGCGCACTGGGTGGTTGATGTAGGGCGATCCCTGGTCACGGACGTGACCGGCGTAGACCGTCGTGGCGAGGATCGCGGCGAGCCGCCCACGTGCTCGTTCCGGCTCCGGCCAGTCCTTGAAGCCGAGTTCGTCTGTCACGGCGGGGGTACTGGTCATGCGCGGTCCGTTCCGTCGGGGGCCGTCAGGGCCGTGTCGAGCCGCACATGTGGGGCGAGGACCAGCGTGTCCTCCACGACCAAGGCGTCGAGACCGAGATCGACCGCGGCGGTGACGGCCTGCTCGGCAGTGCGGAGGATGGGCGTTCCCTTGAAATTCAGGGAGGTGTTCAGGAGGACGGGCACGCCGGTGAGCCGGTGGAAATCCTCCAGGAGCGGGCGCACGCCGGAGTGCCCTCGGCCCACGGTCTGGAGACGGGCGGTTCCGTCGTGGTGGACAACCGCGGGCATCCGGTCGGACTTGCAGTGCCTTGCGCGTACGACGCGGTTCATGAACGGGTCGCCGTCGCCGAGAAACCACGCGTCGGCTTCCTCGGCCAGTGCCAAGGGCGCCAACGGGCGGTAGTCGGCTCGCTGTTTGAGGGCGTTCAGGCGGGTCTTGGTCTCCGCCTTGCCGGGGTGGGCGAGGATCGAGCGGTGACCGAGGGCCCTCGGCCCGAACTCCATGCCGCCCCGTACCCAGCCGACGACGTGGTGGTCTGCGAGGAGCGCGGCGACGGTGGGGATCAGCCGTTCACCGAGGCCGGAGACGCTGCGGTAGCCGCCCGCCAGCGCTCCGTCGGGCACCGGACCGGGGAGCGGGCCCCAGTCGGCGTCCTCGGGCTTCGGCAGAAGGGGTTGTCGGAGGATGTAGTTCCAGGCGTAAAGGGCGGCGCCGACCGCGGTGCCGGCGTCGTGCGGAGCCGGGGCGACGAACAGGTTCTCGAAGCCGGATTCCTCGGTGAGGGTGCCGTTGAGATGGGAGTTCAGGGCGCAGCCGCCGGAGAAGACCAGTGTGTGGGCGGCCGTGAGGCGGCGCAGATGACGGGCCACGTGGATGACCGCCTCTGCGAAGACCCGCTGTGCCGCCGCGGCCAGGTCGGCGCGGGTGTCCAGCGGCTTCGAGTCGGCAGACCGCGCGGTCCAGATGGTGCCTTCGATCCTGAGCGGGGTGTCGGCGTCGTACGAGCCCCAAGGCGCCACGATGTGTACGTGTCCGTGCTCGCCGAGATGGACGAGGTCGCGGAGTTCCTTGTAGTAGCGGTCCGGATCCCCGAACGCGGCCAGGGCCATCATGCTGCCCTCGACTTCGTTGCCTGGCGGAATCACCCGCAGCGCGAGGTTGCGGTAGAAGTGGCCGAGGGACGGGTGGGTGCGCACGGGTCCGGACGGGCCGGGGGCGATGGCTGGTGCGACCTGGTGGACGCGGTCGATGCTGTCCGGTGTCAGGTCGTAGCCGGTGATCCGTTCGCGTCCCGATCCGATGTCCGTGCCGAGGACGGAACCGCCCGCGTCGATAACCAGTCCGGCGGCGTGTTCCTGGCCGGAGAGCAGATAGCCGGCCAGGACGTGGGCGGTGTGGTGGGAGATGAGCTGCAGCCGCTGCCCGAGCGTCTCGGGGAGCAGGGCGGCGAGTTCGGTCTGTTCCGTGGACACCCACGATCCATGCCGGGGGGAAGGCCGCATGGACGGGGTCCACACGTGGTCGATGTCGTCGACGCTGATGCCGGCGGACCGCAGGCACCAGTCGAGGGCATGGGTGGGGGTGCTGAGGATGCCCTTGCGTGTGGTGCGGTTGTGTTTGACGCCGCTCCATCGCTCCTCCTCGGCCGCGTAGATGCGCCCGTCGACGACGAGGCAGGCGGAGGTGTCGTGGTGGAAGTTCAGACCGAGCGCTGCGGGCATGGGGACCTCCGGGAAGAGGGTGGTCAGACGGAAGCCGTGCGATGGGCGAGGGAGGGGACGACCTGAAGGCCCGAGTCCCTGTACTCATGGCACTTCAGGCAGAAGTCGTAGTGCTCGCGGCGCGGCGCGAAGACCTTGGTGGCGAAGTCGTCGTCCCAGACCGTGAACTCGCTGTCGTTCTTGGCCATGGCGTTGAAGCACCGGTAGCAGTCGCCGTCGACCTCGATCATGAGGTGCTGGTCGACGTTGCGGTCGCAGAGGCCGCCGAGATCGTTGGCGGGCTGGCCGACGTCGATGTGGTGGACGTGGTTGGTGACGTGGATGGCGCCGTACTCGTCGCACAGGGCGGCCAGTTGGCTGAGGCGGTCCGGGGCGATGGCCTCCAGCACGCTGTTGATGACGACGGTCTTTCCGGCGTCACGGAGTACGGGGACGACGGCGCTGACCTCGTCGTAGTTGTCGTGCTCCTCGTCGCAGCCGATCAGGACTTGGTCGTAGTGCGCGAGGGTCGCCTGGAAGAGGCGCTCGTTGCGGGCCAGGGTGATCGCGTTGGAGCCGAGCACCATGATCTGCTCCGGGAAGCAGTCACGGGCCAGGCCGCTGAGCTCGCTGAAGTCGCGGTGGACGGTGGGTTCTCCGCCGTTGATGTGCAGCTGTCGGAATGGGATCTGTCCGAGGCGGTCGAGGACCTGCCTGAACGTGTCCAGCGGCATGTTCTCGCCTTGGCCGCCTTCGGCGAAGATGCAGAAGTCGCAGTGGCGGTTGCACTTGGTCGTGATCTTGATTTTCGCGGTCTTGAGGGTCCTTTGCGCGTTGGACAGCACGGAGGACGTCATGGAGAGCCCCTTTGGTCACGTGGAGTGGGCGGAGAGGAAGTCCTCGACGACGGAGCGGTGACGACTCCACAGGGCGAGGAGGTCGTGAAGGGTGCTCGCCGTGGTCGGGCCTGGTGGCAGCAGCTCCGTCATGGCCTTCACGAGCAGCGCGTCGTCACCGGAGGTCCGGTCGGCGAGGCGGGTCAAGGTGTTCCTGGCGGAACGGAGTTCCTTCTCCTCGCGAGCGATCAAGTAGCCGGTCGCGGTCTCCGGCGGAGGATCCAGGTAGTAGATCCAGCGTGCGGCACGTACGCGGAGCATGCCGGCGGTGGTGGTCCAGGCCTCCGCCTCCGCTTCCGACCCCTCCGGCAGCGGCCTGGGGCGCGGTGTGCGTCGCAGTACGGCGTCCACGGCGACGTGGGCCGAGCGCAGTAGCTGCGTGGGAGAAGGCTCCGGATCCGAGGACGTGGCGGACAGGCGGAGGATCGCCTCGGCAAGGACCTCGAGTTCGCCAGGATGCCACTGGCTGAGGGCTGCCGTCTTCCCGGGGCCGCGGGTACGGGTGGCGAGGGCCGCCGACGCGAACCAGCACGGCGCCACGTAGTGCCAGGCGACGCAGTGCCTTCGGTAGCCGTCGAGGTCGTGGTGGACGTTGTCGGCGCTGTCCTTGTCGAGTTGGTAGCGGCCTCCGATCCGTGCGTCGAGGATCCCGCGATAGAACCTCTCGTCCGCGCGGCTCCAGGGCATCATCTGCGCACGGGACTGCCACCGCCCGAGAGTGGCCGCGCTGCCCGTGACCAGGCTCCAGGTGGAGGTCTCGGCTGGTGACACCTGGTTCCGGTCGAGCTCGCCCGTAGTGAACGCGAACCCGGGTGGATGTTCGAGCAGTCGGCTGTGGGACGGATGCAGGAGTACCGCCCGGTGGTGGGCGGTGGCCAGCCGCTCATTCCACTCCCACCATGAGGCAGGGGTCTCGTCGAGGACGACGCGGATGTCGATGTCCGAGTGCGGTGCGATGAGGTCGCCGGCCTGCCACTTGTGCGTGAGCATGCTCGCGGTGACGTCCTGGGCGGCCAACTGCTCGGCGTAGACGACGCCGAGCTGCGCGTACGACGCGGTGGAACGAGCCCTGGTCACTCGGATTCACCTCCGGGTCGGCGAAGTGAGCAGCCCCCACCCGTACCGCTGGCCACGGGCAGCAAGGGAAGGACGGGCACGCCCTGCGGTCGCTCCATGCGGTCCCAGCGAAGGTCGTAGTCGACGTAGTGGAAGCCCTGCCAGGCCTCGTTGCTGTCCCGTTCGAGCATGGCGTTGAAGAGGTGGGCGTAGGCGTCGGCCATGGTGCCGTCCGCGAGGTGCTGCTTCAGGGCGATGTCGCGGTTGTGCAGGATGCAGGGCCGGGCGATGCCGGTGGGTGTGACCTTGATGCGGTTGGCGTCGGAGCAGGTGGCGCAGGAGGAGTTGGAGATGAACCCGATGGAGCCCGCCCAGCCGGGCGGCCGCAGGTACTGGCCCGGGCTTCGCACTCCCAACTCGGTCCGGGAGATCTCGCCGGCCTTCTCGAACCAGGCGTGGAGGCGTTCGCGGACCTCCGCCTCAGACACGAACTCCGTGGGGAACAGCGCCTCCGCCGGTCCGATGCGCTGCAGTTCGATCAGCCGTACGGCGATGGGGAGTCGCTTGGCGAGTTCGGCGACACCGAAGGCGTCGTCCAGGTACGACCGCTGGAGCACACAGTTGATCTTGACTTTGAGGCCGAGTTCGAGTGCACGGTCGATCGTTGCGCGGGCGACTCGTGGGTCGCCGCCGCCCATGATCTCGGTAGACCGTGTGGGATCGAGGCTGTGCAGGCTGATGTTCAGGTACGTGAGCCCGGCATTGTGCAACTCGTCCACTGTCAGGCCGCGGCGCAGGTTGCCGTGGCTGGTCATGCCGACGGTCGCCTCGTCGCCGAGCCCGTCGGAGAGCGCTCCGATGATGTCGAGGATGTCGGCACGCAGCGTCGGCTCCCCGCCTGAGCAGTGCGCCTTGCGGATGCCCCAGAGCCCGGCCTCGTTCGCGATGCCCGCGTAGTCGGAGACGGTGAGCGTCTTGTCCTTGTGCCCGTAGTCGGGCATGCACCGTGGCTTGCAGAAGACGCAGTCGAGATTGCAGATCGAGTTGAGAGTGAATGCCAGGTAGGGATGGTTCCGGCCCGACTCGGCGAACCGCCGCAACAGGTCGTTCCTGGGCGACTGCTGGTCAGTGGGGGGCATGTGTCCCTCCGTGGGTTGGGGTGACAGCACCGTTGAGGGGCTGGCCGGCGAGGTGAAGCCGGAGGTTGTCGACGAAGAAGGCGACCGCCTGGTCCATGTAGGCGTGGCTGAAGACGGCGCTTTTCGGTGTGAGCACGATCCGCGGGTGGTGGCGGAGCGGATCGTCGAGCGCTGGCGGCTTACGCGGCTGTACGTCGAGGGCGGCGCCGACCAGCGGGCCTTGATCGAGGGCGCCGAGGAGCGCGTCGTGGTCGACTGTGCTGGCCCGCCCTAGGTTGATGAAGACCGTCCCGGGCCGGCACGCCTTGAAGGTGCTCTCGTTGAAGAAGCCGTGCGTCTCGTCGGTCGCGGGAAGCAGGTTGACGACGGCGCGTGAGCGCGGGAGTGCTTCACGAACGCGGTGTGCCGGCACCCATTCGATCCCGTCGGGTTCGGAGCGAGGAGCGCTGCGGCGTACTCCTATGACATGCATTCCGAATGCCTGCGCCACCTCCGCGAGGCGGAGGCCGACGGAGCCGCAGCCGACGATCGTGAGCGTCTCGCCGTAGAGGTCGAAGAAGCTGTCTGCGAGGACGTCCTTCCACCAGACGGACCGGGTCTGAAGTCGTGCACTCGTGAACAGGCCCCGCGAGAAGCCAAGAATCAGGCCGATCGCGTGCTCGGCCATCGGCCTCCCGTGGTAGCCGTACCCGCGGGTGAGCGTGATGCCCGCGGCATCGAGCGCGGCGGCCGGCCAGTGATCGACGCCGGCCGACGGGGTGGCCGTCCAGCGGAGCCGTGGGGAGGTCTTCAACCACTCGGCGTCGAAGGACCAGCCGAAATAGACGTCAGCGGTGCGGATCTCGACGGGGACGTCGTGCTCGTGGGCGATCAGGAAGCGGACGTCGGGAAAGGCGGACCGTAACTGTCCGGCGTGCCGATCGGATAACCGCCAGAAAGGGTAAGGGGAATTGATGGCGACCAGCGCGGTGGTTGTCACGCTCCACTCCTCGAGGAGACGCTGAGCGCCATCGCCCAAGGGACGTACTGGCGCAGGTAGGAGTGGATCGTGGCCTCGTAGTCGTGCCGGGCCATGAGCAGGGCCCTGCCGCGTTCACGCATCTGCTCACGTTCTTGGGCGCTGATGTGAAGCGCCCGCCTGATCGCGTGGGTGAGGTCCATGGGGTCACGAGCTTCCGCCGTGAACCCGGTCACCCCGTCGACGACGGTCTCCATGAGCCCGCCCGCCCGAGTCGCCACTACCGGCGCGGCCCCCGAAGCGAAGGCTTCGAGAGGAATCCTCCCGAACGGTTCGGCCCGGGAGGGCACCACGACTCCACGGAGGGCCGGGCTCCGCAGCCATGAGCGGTACTGAGGGGAGAACCGCGGCAGGAACGTCGCGTCGATCGCGTAGTCGCGGACCATCGTCTGGAGTCGTTGCTGGTAGCCGGTCAGAGTCTCCGTGTGCGTCGTGGGCGCAAGTAGGAGGTGCGGCACCCGTTCACCCTGCATACCGAGGATGCGGACGGCCTCAAGCAGGTCCTCGAAGCCCTTGCTCTCCACCGCCCGGCCCATGGCCAGCAGGAACCCCGCTTCGGCCTGCGGCGGCAGCGGAGCCGGGGCCATGTCCTCGTGGTCGCTCAGGAGCAGGCCGTTGGGGAGATCGACCACCACGTGCCGCGGGACGCCGTAGACCTGCTCAAGATGGCCGCGCATGTGGTGCGAGATGGAGGCTACGCGTGCACCGCCACGCACTGCCGCTGTCAGCCCCTTGTGCTCCCATCGGATGCGTCGCCGGTCCTCCGGGCAGGCGAGTTCGCTCGTCGACCGAGGCAGGAGAAGGAGGCTGAACGGATCATCGGCGCGCCGATGGGGGCCGAGCCCGAGGAAGGGGATATCCAGGCCGATCAGTTGGGCCATGGGCGCGTCGGCGAGACGCTCCCGGGCGGCTTCCGTGACCTGCTCGCACAGTGCTTCGCAGCCCGCGAGGGTGGCGGTCGCCGCTCGACCACCCGGAACCGGAACGACCTTGGCCCCGGCCTGCCGCAGCATTCCCTCCGTCTCGGCCACCCACCTGGGGTCGTAACTGGGGTCGGTGCGTGAGATGTGAACGGGCATGACCAGGAGGCGTCCTCGGGGCAGTGTCCGCGCGAGTACCTCAAGGAAGGCCCTGTTGCTGAAGCCTGTGCCCGATGTGCACCCGTAGTAGCCGTCATGCAGTGCGACGGCGATCTTCGGCGAGATCGTGGTTGCGGCCAGCTCGACGGTTCCCTCCGTACCTCGCTGACGCTGAAGGGGGACCATTTTGCCGGTCGAAACCGAGGACACGTCTTCTGACCTGCGCGTACGGGCTGCCATGGGAAGACTCCTCCAGTGCGGGATAGGCGGCGGAGAGCGATGGCTCGGGCAGAGAGGCACCTGGGTCGCGCATGGGTGGTGCGGTCCGTCGGGGATTCGCGCAACGGAGTGTGAAGAGACGATTCCACTCCGCGAGTGCGACGAGCGGACAAAGTGTCCGCAGGAATTCGCCGACGACCTATTGACAGCAACAGGCTTTGTTTCCCGGAGCGTTGAGGGTTACCGAGGTCCTGAATGATCGCTTCGGGCCGGTAGGGATTGCTCGGGCGTACGCCCGCCACCCCTCGCGAATGCGCTCCGCAGGCGCGACGAGGTCCTATCGGGCTGCCTGGACGAACTCGGCAGGCCGAAGGCACAGAGTGCTGGAAACCGCCAGCAAACCTGCTCGGCTGATCTCCGCACCCTTCGTGTGACCTTGGTCGGTCTTTTCGCGTGATCTTCTCCGGCGCGTCGAGTTGGCCTTGGAGTTCCGCGGGGAGCCTGCGTGAGCCATGAGTTCGCGCGGGAGGAGGACGTAGGTGCTCACGCTCGGAATCGCCAGGGACGAGGGCGAGGTGCGACGGGCCGCGGCCGTCGCCGAGAGCAAGGGCCGGGGCGGTGGCTGGCCCGACCCGGCACTCGGCCAGGAGACCTTCGGCGAGTACGCGAACCGCTGGTACGAGGCACAGGACCTGGCCGCCTCGACCATGCAGAACTACAAGCGCCACATCGAGGAGCACCTGCTCCCAGCCTTCGAGGACAAGGCGCTCGCCGGCATCCTGCACACGGACGTCGACCTGTGGGAGAAAAAGGAGAAGGCCGTCTACGCGGCCTCCAGTGTCAGAACCTGGCGCTCGACACTCCACGTGATCTTCGAAGACGCGATCTACGAGGGTTTGATCACGACCAACCCAGCTGCCAGACGGCGCGGACGCGGCAAGCGCGCCGGCCGCTCCCGCAACCGCGGCCCGGAGAAGGTCGTCACCGACGCGCTCGGCATCCTACTGACCGCCGAACGCGCCGCCCTGCTCGCCGGCCGCGATGACGAGTTCGTCGCCGTCGTCCTGAAGGGGTACACCGGCATGCGTTGGGGCGAAATCGTCGGCCTGGAAACGGAATTCGCCCGCCCGAGCTCCGTCCGTGTCGAGTGGCAGCTGTACGAACTCGACACCGGCGAGCTGGTGCGCTGCCCGCCCAAGGACGACAGCTACCGGACCATCGACTCGATGGACTGGCTGTCGGCCCTGGTCGCTAACCACGTCACCCGCACGAAGCCGAGACCCTGCCTGTGTCACGGCAAGACCTATGTTTTCCGCGGGCAGGGCGCGGCTCGCGGCAGCGGCCACCAAGGCGCGAAACTCGTCGACGTCGCACGCCATGCAGAAGTCTCCGCGGGTACGGTGTCCAACGTCCTCAACCACCCCGACCGCGTCACCGAAGCCAAGCGGATGAGGGTGGAGCAGGCCATCGCAGACCTGGGATTCGTGCGCGGCGGTGCGGTGCCAGAGCACGCCGCCCACTGGCGCCGAAACGGCTTCGCGACGTGGCTGTTCACCCCTGCGGTCTCCGGCTGGTACCCGAAGAAGGCGCCGCAGCCGGCCCGCCCCGTACCCCTGCTCGGAGAGCCGTGGCCCGGCGTCCCGGCCCGAGGCCGCGCGGCCAGCGATCGGGCCGAGGCCTGCTGGCTCCCGATCGCCAAGGGCCTCACACCCCACGGCCTCCGCCACACCCACCGGACCGTGATGGAGGACCTCGGCACTGAGCGGGTCCTGATGGACCAGAGGATGGGCCACATCGACGGCTCCGTCTCGGCGCGCTACGCCCACGTCACGCCCGGCATGCGCAAACGACTGATGGTCGGGCTGACCGGGCAGTGGGAGGCAGCGCTCGACGCCCGACTGGTCCTGTCCCCGACTTCTCCGGTGCGCGTGCTCAACGATCTCCTACGGGGACGCGCGTCCATGGTGCGGTCGCCCTGCCATCGATCCGCACCCTGCCGCCCATCACGATGGAGCAGCCCAGCCCGGAGTCGTTGAAGCGGATCTCGTTGGTTGCACCTGACGCTCGGCGCTTCCTGTACCGGTTACCCGGCGGCTCGTTCTGGTGCGTCGCAGTGGTGCGCCTGGAAACGCGGAAGGCGAGTACCGCGCATGGGGACTTACGATGCCCCGATGCGGCCAGAGCCTGGACAGTTACTGCACTTCTCCGAGGATCCCACGATCACCCGCTTCGTCCCGCGCGCCTCCCCGACGTCGAAGGACCGGGGGGCCTTTGTCTGGGCCGTCGACGCGGTCCGTTCCCCCGACTACTGGTTCCCCAAGCAGTGTCCCCGGGCGATGGCATGGATGACACCCGACACGTCCCCGTCGGACCGCGAGCGGATCATCGGCCCGGGCGGGGGAGATCGAGTACACGCGATCGAGTACGACTGGCTGGAGGAGATCCGCGACGTTCGCCTCTACGCCTACCGGTTCGACTCCACACCCTTCCGACCCATCGGGGAGCCCGTCCCACGCGCCCACGTGGCGGAGGAACCCGTCCAGCCGCTGGGCCCACCCGAGCCCGTCGGTGACCTCCTTGCCCTGCACGCCGAGGCCGGCATCCAGCTGCGGGTTCTGGACATCCTGTGGCCGTACTGGGAGACCATCACCTCCAGCACGTGCGGGTTCAACGGCATCCGGCTGCGCAACTCCCTCGCGCACCCCGCACACCGGCCCGAGGCCCGACCGCGAACGCTACTCGGCCAGTCGCGCTCCGGTGGAGGAGCCGTGGAACGGCGGGGAGACGAGAGCACGCGGCAGCGCGGGGAGTCGTAGCCATGATTGATTGACCGTCAGCGCTGAGGCCAGTTCACGAGCCGTGGTCTTGCCGGACGCGATTCCAATCACCGAAGCGCCGCCTTCAACTCCTGTGCGGACATCTTCGAGGGAGTCTCCGATGATGACGGTGTTGGATCGAGTGAAGGCTGCCCCGAGTTTGGCCTGAGCTCGCCTTTGCGCGACGGCGACGAGAGCAGGACGGTGCTCGTCGTCGGAGGAGTACCCGCCGATTTCGGTGTCCAGGAAGTCGTCGAGGCCAAACGCTTCGAGCTTCAGCAGTGCGTTGGGCTTGAGGTTCCCTGTGACGACGGTCGGCACGCAATGCGTCTGCTCGCGCACCGCCTTCAGCGCCGACACGGCACCGGGCATGAGGACGCCCTGCTCGCGCAGGTTTTCCTCATGCGCGGCGAGGCGTTGCGGCAGGAGTTCGACCATGCGCGGCAGCAGTTGGGGGACGTCCGATGCCGACACGCCGTTGTCCAGGAGCAGGGACCGGATCGCGAGGGGCATGGTGACGCCAGTTCCCCGGGCTGGAAGGCGCTCCGCGGGGCGCCCAACGATCTCAGCGAAGGCCTCGCGGTAGACCTGCCGATCGATCTCGCCGACGTACAGCAGCGTGCGGTCGATGTCCCACAACACGAGGGACCGTTCGGCTTCAGCCACTCCCGACTCCTTGCCCTTGACCGGGACCACTCTGGAGCGGCGAGCGTACGTGGGTCACGCCCGTCCATCATGTCGACGTGAGCGCCTGGCTACTGTCTGCGGCCGGATACCGAAGGCGGGTTTCGGGCACTTGCGGGATTCGCGCGGACAAACTGTCCGTAGGTATTTCGACGCCGACCTCTTGACAGGAGGGCGACAATCCCACTCATCTCTCGCCCGCTTCATGGCGGTATGTCTTGATTCGTTCATGCGGTCGGAGGCCCAGGAGGGAGCGATAAGCCGCTTCGGGCCCGTGCCGCGGATCCATGTCGTGGGCGCAGGGCCATCGACTCTGTTAACAGTTGGCGACCAAGGGCGCAGGCTTGGACATTATCCGTACTCTGATCCAAGTGCTTCATCGCGAAGGGACAGGTCCACCGATGAGTGAAAACCTGACGCTGGGAGACCGTCTCCGTATCGCTCGTAGGACACGGAAACTGTCTGCCGCCCAACTGGCACAGAAGATCGCGGTCTCCCCGAGCTACGTGCAGAAGTTGGAGTCGGGCGCGCGCAAGGCTTCACCCTCCCTGGTGCTGGCTCTCGCCAAGGCGCTGCGCTTCGGCCCCGAGGTCCTGACCGGCCAGCCGTACTACGGCGAGCCGGAGGCGGAGGACGGCGTCCACGCCGTCATACCCGAGCTCCGCCGTCTCCTGCTCTGCTACGACAGCCCCGACGACCTGGATGTCGCTCCGCGGGCGCTTCCCGTGCTCGCCTCGGAGGTCGACCAGGTGGCGGCCCTGCGCCGTGACGCCCGTTACGCCCCGATGGGCCCCCTGCTGCCGCCGATCATCACCGAACTCACGCACGTCGCCCTCGGCGGCGACAACGGCGACCGGGCCAAGGCGTTCTGGCACCTGGCGCGCGCCTATCGCGCCGTTAACTCCCTCGCCCACAAGATGGGTCACCACGATCTGTCGAACACGGCGTTGGAACGTGTCCGTTGGGCGGCGGACCGCTCCGGCGATCCGCTGCTGCAGTTCACCGCCGGCTACCTCGTCGCCGGAGCGATGCTGCGCCAGGGCGCGTACTCTCCGGCGCGCCGCAAGCTCCTCGGACTGCGGACCGAGTTGGAGCGGTTCCAGCCCGAACGTTCCTTCACGGAGGACTCGCTCGCCGTCGACGGCGCGCTACTGCTGAAGCTTGCCGTTCTTGAAGCCCGCGAGAACAACGCCGATCGCGCCGACGACTACCTGAGGGAGGCGGAGCAGGTCGCGGCCATGGCCGGCAACCGCGACTCCCTGGCGTACGAGATGTCGTTCGGCCCGACGAACATCCGCATTCACGAGGTGCACGCGATGATCGACACGGGTGACACCGAACAGGCTCTCGCCCGCCTCGCCGAATGGTCCCCGGTTCCCGGCGGCGAGTGGGCGCCGCCCAGCACGACCGTCGGCGAGCGTTCGAGCCACCACTTCATCGACGTGGCCTCCGCGAAGCTCGCGGAGAACGACCGGGACGGTGCCTTCGCGGACCTCAAGCGCGCACGGAAGGTCGCACCCAACCACACGCGGTTCCACCCGTCCGTTCGCGAGACCACCGCCGCGCTGCTCAGGATGGACGCCCACCCCTCCAACGAGCTTTCTGCGTTCGGTAGTTGGACGGGCATTAGCACAACCTGAGCTTCTGTCAAGAACTTTGGCGAACGGACCCCACGGACAGACTGTCCGCGCAGGGCACCTTGCTGAATGGAATGGTCTCTTCACACGCAGTGGTGAGGAGGCCTTTTCCATGTCCGACGACAATCCCGCGGCCCGCGCGAACCCGCCGCGCTGGATGCCCATCGGCGAGGAGCCCGAGCTGTGCTCGGCGGGAGAGTGGTGGGATGCCGTACGCGCCGTGGAGGCCGTGGGCCGACGCGCGATCGAGATCCTCGGCGAGGGTGACGAACCGGTCGGCGCGGTGATCCTGGACCACGGAGGTCCGGAGCCCCGGCTGTACTTCCTGGTTCCCGTAGGCACCGCGGCCCGCTGGGAGGAGCCGGGTACTGTCGCGCTGGGGCAGAAGTGCCACGTCGTCGTGCCGTCCGCCGAGAGCACGACGCCTCCGGGGATGCACTGGCACGTCTTCCCCCAAGGCCCGCGATCGCTGACACGGCCCGATGCTCTGCGCCGAGCCCTGAGTCAGGCTCGCCGGGAGCGGCGAGGGCCTGCGGAGGAAGCGGCCTCCTGATGGCTCTGAGTATCTCCTTCGTGGTGCTGCTCGGCATCGTCGTGGTCGTTTTGATTCGCAACAAGTCCGTGAAACCCGGACCCGCGATCGTCTGTGTGCTCTTCGGGTTCTTCCTGGCGAGTACTTCCATGGCCCCGAGCATCAACCGGTTCATGACCGGCGTCGCCGACATGATCGGCCAGATTCGCTTCTAGGGAGCCCGGCTCGGCTTCCGAATCCCTCTTCCATCTCGGCCGGCGGTCCGTCCCAACCACTCAGCGGCCCCTTCCCCCAACCTGCTTGAGGCCCCCGATGACATTCCCTTCCAGCTCGGAGAGCACGTCTCCCCGTACAGTCCGCGCGCACCGGTCGAACGGCCCCGATCCCGTTCGCCGGCGGCCCTTGGTCCGGGCCGAGGGAGTCTGATGCGTCTCGTCTACCACCCGGCCGGCCATGACGACGACCTACGTGTGGCCTTGGTCGAACTTCAGGCGGGGCGTTGGAAGTCGGCGCGGGAGCTGCTGGGAAAGACGGCCACGCACTGGACGCTGCGAACGTCACGCACCCAGTTACTGGCCGTGGCCGCCGCCCGGTCCGACGTGGTCGACGTCTGGCTCGCAGAGGAGCCCGACAGCTACGACGCGCAACTGATGGCTCTTCGTGTCGCGGTCGAGAGGGCGCTGCGCTCTCACCGTCAACAGCACCCCCGGACGCTGGAGTTCGAGACCCGGGCGCGGCGTGCGGCTCTGCTGGCGGCTCGTCGCGCTCCGTACGATCCCGTCCCGTGGGTGTGCCTGGTGGCCCTGGCCCAGGTGGACACACGGCAACTGCGGCAGGAGCACCGGATGAGGTCCGCCGAGCCGATGCTTCCCAGCGGCCCCTGGGGGCTCCTCTACGAGGTCAACCAGCGTGATCCGTACAACCGCGAGGCCTACCATCGCGTGCTGCAGTTCCTTCTTTCCCTCGATGGTCTTCGGGCTTCCTCCCTGGCGGCGGTCGTCGACTTCGCCTGGTCGGTGGCGGGTCAGAGGCCTGTCGGCTCGCCTCTGTTGCTTCTGCCCGCGTACGCGCAGATCGAGCAGCGTCGGGCCCGGGTGGATCCGCTGTGGCGGCGGCAGTGGGCGGAGGATCCCGCGCTCGGCTACACACTGAACGCCTTCCATGACTGGTTTCGGAAGGCGCCTCCCGAACTGTGCTCAGTGGCCGACCTGAACCATCTCGCCTATGCGTTGTGGGCAGGCCATCAATACCTCGAAGCGGCCGAGGTCTTCGAGGCCA
This sequence comes from Streptomyces sp. AK08-02, assembly GCF_033795085.1. Lineage (NCBI taxonomy): Bacteria > Bacillati > Actinomycetota > Actinomycetes > Kitasatosporales > Streptomycetaceae > Streptomyces > Streptomyces sp. AK08-02. Next base: position 96,905 of record NZ_JARAZV010000013.1, on the reverse strand, counting down.
TGGGCCCCTACGCGGCACGCGAGCCTTGGGCCTCGGCGCACGACGGCGCGGCAGCGGCGGACCCCGGTGAGACCCTGCTGCTTCGGGCGCGCGCCGAATCCCTCTCCTACGCCCGGAAGCGCTGGCCTCGCGCCGGACCGCACCCGTGATCAACCGTCGGCGCCCACTCAATGCCGATTGGCATGAACCTGCCTATTTGCCTCACCTTTCGATGCCTTTGGAGGTCTTCCAGTGTCCCAACCAGCTCCGCACCGCCGCGTTCAGCGGCAGAAGTCCGATGACGCGTACCTCAGGGAACTCGGTTACGAGCCCGTGCTGACCCGACGCATGGGTCCGTTCGGGAACTTCGCGCTCAGCTTCTCGATCATCAGCGTCCTGTCCGGGTGCATGACTCTCTTCGGCTTCGGACTCACCACGGGCGGCCCGGCCGTCATGCTGTGGGGCTGGGCGCTGGTGGGTCTGATGGTGCTGGTCGTCGGTGCCGCGCTCGCCGAGGTCACCTCCGCCTACCCGGTGTCCGGCGCCCTGTACTTCATGGCCAGCAAGCTCGGCGGTCCCCGCTGGGGCTACGGCACCGGCTGGCTCAACCTGCTCGGTCTGATGGGAGGGATGGCCGGCGGCTGCTACGGCACCGCCCTGTTCGCCGGCGCCTGGCTCAACCTCCAATGGGGCTTCACCCCCACCCCGGAACGGACGCTGGTGATCTTCGCAGTCATCCTGCTGCTGCTCGCCACGCTCAACCTGTTCGGCGTACGCCTGGTCAGCATCCTGAACTCGATCAGCGTGTGGTGGCACCTCGGCGGTGTCGCGGTCATCGTCGGAGCGCTCGCGTTCGTGCCCTCCCACCATCAGCCGGCGAGCTTCGTGTTCGGCGAGTTCACCAACCACACGGGCTGGAGCAATCCCCTCTACGTCGGGTTGCTGGGGCTCCTGTTGGCCCAGTACACCTTCAGCGGCTACGACGCCTCCGCCCACCTCTCCGAGGAGACCGAGCACGCGCAGGTTAGCGCGGCCCGGGGTATCGTCCGCTCGATCTTCTGGTCGTGGGTCGTCGGCTTCGTGCTGCTCGCCGGGTTGCTGTTCGCGATCCAGGACTACGCCGGAACCATGGGCAGCGCGACCGGCGTCCCGCCTGCCCAGATCTTCCTCGACGCGCTCGGGCCGACGGCCGCCAAGGCCCTCCTGCTGGTGATCATCGTGGCGCAGCTGTTCTGCGCGAACGCGGGCCTGGCCTCCGCCAGCCGCATGGTGTTCGCGTTCTCCCGGGACGGCGCCCTGCCCTTCTCCAACACGTGGCGTCGCCTGAGCCACCGCACCCAGACTCCCGTCCACGCTGTGTGGCTCGCCGTCGCCGTGCCCTTCGTACTGGCCCTGCCGAGCCTGTACAGCACGACCGCGTACACGGCGATCACGAGCATCAACGTCATCGGCATCACGCCGGCCTACGCGATACCGATCTACCTCCGTGTCAAGAACCGGCACCTGTTTCAGCCCGGCCCGTGGAACCTCGGCCGCTGGGGTGTGACGGTCGGTACGGCCGCTGTCGTCTGGGTGGGATTCGTGACCGTGCTCTTCTGCCTGCCGCAGACCCGCCCCGAGGGCGACGCGTTGGTGAGCGTCGACTCCTTCAACTACGCGCCGATCGCGCTGGTATCAGTTCTGGCCCTGGCCTGGATCTCGTGGCGATTCAAGGGGAAGCGGTCGTACGAGGTGCCCGCCCAGAGCCTCGACGGGGCGGCAGGCGCGTATGAGGACGAGGTCGTCTGATGGCCGCGCACTCCTCCGACAACGGGACGGTCGCCCGCCTCGCCACCCGTCGCAACTCCTCGCCGCACGGCCGCTCGGAAGGCCAGCTCTCCCTCACTGACCTGCGGAACCTGGTCAAGGCGGGCCGGATACGAACGGTGCTGCTGGCCATCCCCGACCTGCAAGGGCGGCTGAAGGGGAAGTGGTACGACGCTCGGCACTTCATCAGGAACGTCGCCCATGACGGAGCCGAGTTCTGCGCGTACCTGCTCGCCACGGACGTCGACATGAACCCGGTGCCCGGCTTCGCGCTGGCCTCGTGGGAGACCGGCTACCAGGATCTGGCCGTCAGCCCGGCGCTGTCGACGCTGCGGACGCTGCCCTGGATGGACGGCACCGCCGTCGTACTGGGCGACGCGGTGCACCACGACGGCACACCGATCGAGGTCGCGCCCCGCCAGATCCTCCAGGGACAGCTGACACGGCTGGCCCGGCACGGCCTGCACGTCAAGGCCGGCCTGGAGACCGAGTTCGTGCTCTACCAGGGCACGTACGCGGAGGCCGTCGGATCCGGAGACCAAGGGCTGAGGCCAATGACGACGGAAAACCTCGACTACGCGCTTGATCACCCGCCTGGATCCCACCGGTTCTTCCGCCGCCTACAGCGGGCGCTCGCTGCGGCCGGCCTTCCCCTGGAGGCGATCAAGACTGAGGGTGCCCCGGGTCAGGTGGAGGTCACCTTCCCGTACGGCGGGGCGCTAGCCGCCTGCGACGGGCACCTGCTCTTCAAACACGCGGTCCGAGTCCTGGGTGCAGGGGCGGGGATGGCACCCACGTTCATGGCGGCTCCGGAGACCGGTGTACAAAGCGGCCTCCACCTGCACGTGTCGCTGTGGAGGGGCGGCATCAGCCAGTTCAACGAGCCCGGTGACGGGCGTCTGTCGCAGATCGCACGCCAGGCCATCGCCGGACTCGTCGATGTCCTGCCGGAGTTGGCCCCGCTCTACGCGCCGAACATCAACTCCTACAAGCGGTTCCTGCCCGGCTCGTGCGCGCCCACCACGATGACGTGGGGCTACGACAACCGCACCTGCGCGGTCCGTGTCGTCGGACACGGCGACGGCCTGCACCTGGAGATCCGCGTCCCGGGGGCGGACGCCAACCCGTACCTGGCTCTGTCGGCGGTCCTGGCGGCCATCGACCACGGCATCGAGCAGCAGCTCGCCCTCGGCGCGGCCGCAACCGGCAATGCCCATGACGTGGATGCCGTAGCGGTGCCATCCACTCTCCAAGAGGCGCTCCACGCCTTCCGGAACAGCGCCCTCGCGCAGGACGCCCTCGGCGCCGAGGTGGTCGCCCACTACGCCCACCTCGCCCAGTTGGAGATCGACCACCATCACGGCCTGGTCACTGATACCGAGCGGCAGCGGTGGCTGGCGCGCGCGTGACCCATTCCCCACGAAAGGATCTCTGGTTTCTGTGAGTGCCCGCCTGACCCGCTCATCGCATCCCGAGCCCAAGATGACCAGCTCAGGCCGCACTGTCAGTGGCCCTTGGCAAGCTACTCCCCCACAACAGGACACTGAGCGCGTCCGACCTGTCACTCGTCGTGGCGCGGTCGGGCGGCCCGGCGAGCGGAAGGGCGCACCGTTGACCGACATGCCCAGCGCGCTCCACCACCTGGTGGAGTCGGCGACCGACACGTACGCGGTGGTCGCCGAGCATCCCCGGCCCGGAGACATCCGGCCTTCCGTCTGGGAGGTCAACGGGCCTGGCGGCCAAAGGTGGTTCGGGAAGTGCCACGCGGGCGCGAAGCTCCACCGACGCGAGGTGACCGCGTACGAGAAGTGGACCATGGCCCTGGGCGCAGACCGCGCCCCCGAGCTGGTCTCCGCGGACACGCAGACGCGCACCGTCCTGGTCACCGCCGTGCCCGGACGCGGCCTCGACACGCTGCGCCTGCCGGCCGAGCAGGAACGGGCGGCCTACGAGCAGGCCGGCGAACTGCTCGCCCGGTTCCATACCGCGGCGGCCGACGAGTCGATGCCGGAAGTGACCGAGGAGGCCTGGGACGAGACGGTCGCCCGACTGCTGGGCCGTACGGCGAGGAACGCGCCGGAACACGACGTCGCGATGGTGCGCACGCTCGCCAGGGAGGCTCCTCCCCGCCTTCCCTCGGTATCGCAACACGGCGACTACATGCCCAAGAACTGGATGTGGGACGAGACCGAGCAGTGCCTGCGGGTCATCGACTTCGAACGCGCCGAACTTCGGCCCGCCGCCTACCGCGACCTGAGCCGACTGCGCTACCGGATCCTGTGCAACCGCCCCGACCTCAACACCGCCTTCCACCACGGATACGGCCGCCCACTCACCGAGGAGGAACAGATCGCGTGCCGGACGTACGGGGCACTGGATGCCCTGGACTGCCTGGACTGGGGGATCAGGCAGCGCGCCATCGGACTGGTCGACGAGGCACTCACCATGCTGGAGAACCTGCGTCTGGAGACCGGCAAGAGCGTGTGGGGCGGGTGGCGTGCGTGAACACCTTCTCTGGAACGGTTCGCACGGACCGCTGTCTCTCTGTGCACGGCAGTCGGTGATCTGAATGGACGCAGCAGGCTGGGGCGAGACGCTCGCCGCTGAAGTGTTGGAGGAAAGGTACGGGCTGGTCGCTGATGTCGTCGAACCGGTGCACATGGGCACAGACACCATTAACCGGCGAGTCCTGACGGACGACGGGGTGCGGCTGTTCGTCAAGCAGTACCGCTCGATGGCTGACCTGGACGCGGCACGCAACGCGTGGGACATGTCGGAGTACTGCCGGGCCGCGAGGCTTCCCGTTCCACGGGTGTGGCACGATGCCGACGACAACCTGGTCACCATCGCGGGAGGCAGCGCATGGGCCGTGGTCGACGAGGCTCCCGGCCGGGTGACCTCGTCGGCGATGACGATCCGGCTCGCCGAGCACATCGGCGTCGTCATGGGGCGCATGCACCGTGCGCTCGCTGCGTACCCGATGCCCAGGCGCGTGCAGCACACCCGCTGGCGGACCGAGCCCGTCGAGGACGCGGTAGCGAGATGCGACACCGTGATGGCCAGGGCCAGGCGCCAAGGCCACGACCATCTGGATGAACTGCGTGTCGACCTCGACCAGCGGCGTGAGGACCTGCGCACACACGTCCCCCGGTTGAGGGCTCATCTCCCCGAGACTCTGCTCGAACAGGCACTGCACGCGGACCTGACCCGCACCAATCTGATCACCCTCGCCGACGCCGTCACCGGTGTCATCGACTTCCGCTGCGCCGGCGCGCTGCCGGCCTGGGAGCTGGGGCGGGCGGCGTTCGATCCGCGCACGGTCGCGACCAGCACCGAGTGGGCCGCTTGCGCCCTGGCCATGGCCAGGGCCTACCGCTCGGAGCACCCCAGCCTTCCGATTCGGGAGGTGCGGGCCTCCGCTCGGATCGCGCTGCTGTACATGCTGTCCAGCCTCTACGGGGCCACCACGGCCGAGTACGACCTGCCCGGAGAGGCGGAGACGGATCTGAAGCGCTACTGGCGTGAGCGCCAGATCGCAATCCGCCACCTGCTCGGCGACCTTGAGGGCCTCGAAGACGAGCTCACCGCCCTCGGAGCGAGCGGAGGCACGGCGTGACCAGCCGTCAGCTTCCCACCGTGCCGAGCGAAACGACCGACGAGCGACAACCTCAACCACCTACACCACACAGGGGGACCTCTTGGCGCATCGAACCGTGACCGGCCCGCACCCGTTACTCATCCGCGAACGGCGTGCGGCGCTGGGATCCCGTACTCCCCTGGTCGGGCACCACAAGTCCACGGAGGGCTGGAGCTGATGACAACCATCCCAAAGCCCGCCGGGACAACCGTGCCGACGGACGAGTCGGAGGTCTCGGACGAGGAACTGAAGTTCGTCATCCCCGGCGATCGTCGCATCGAGGCTGCCAACGCGATCACGACCCGCTCGATGGCCAAGCGACTGCCCCAGCTGATCCGCCGCTCCCTCGCATTGGGCTGGCAGGTAGACCGCACCGCGGTCATCGCGCTGCTCGGCGTTCAGCTCCTCTCCGGCGTGCTGGAGGCGTTCGGGCTGATGGCCACCACCGGGGTGATCAAGCCGCTGATCGCCTCGCAGCACATCAGCGGCGACCAGCTCCGCGCCGCCATACCTTCCCTTGTCGTCCTGTCGGGTGCCATCGGTCTGCGCGCCCTGGTGGGTATTGCCTCCACCGCGCTGTCGGCCCGATTGGCCCCGCGTATCGCCCGGGAGGCCGAACTCAAGCTCCTGGACGCGGCGACGAAGGCGGAACTGGCCGCGTACGACAACCCCGGATACAACGACCGCTGGGACGCGGCCGACCGGGGAGTGGAGGTGTCCAGGGACCTTCTCACCCAAGCCCAGTACATCCTCGCCGCATCGGCATCGCTGATCGCCTCAGCGTCCGTTCTGACCGCTGTGCACCCGATCCTTCTGCCTCTGCTCGTCACGGCGGCCCTGCCGAAGGGCCTGGCCAGCGTGAGGGCAGCGCGTATCAGCTACATCGCCTCGCTTGCCACGTCGAAGGACCGGCGGCTACTGGGCATGCTGCGCTGGTACATGGTCGACAAGCAGACCGCCGACCAAGTCCGCTCGGGCACCATGGCTCCGTTCCTGCTCGACAAGTACCGCACGGCTGGGTCGCGGATTGACGCGACGACCGACCAGGCCAGCTGGCGCTCTGCCAGGATCTCCCTTGTGGGTGGGGCCGCGGGAGGTCTCGCCCACGCGGTCGTGTGGGTGGCGTTGGCGTTGTTGGTGTCCGCCGGGCAGATCACGGTCGCCGCGCTCGGCACCGCGTTCCTCGCGCTGGGCCGCGTCAGCGCGGGACTGGACGGGATCGTCGGCTACGGAGCCCAACTCTTCCGCACGGGAATGTACTTGGACGACTGGGCGGACTTCATCGACGAAGCCGGCGGCCACCGCATCGACCGCGGCCCTCGGGTGCCGACCGCGCCCATGGTCGTCCGCGCCGAGAACATCACCTTCAAGTACCCGAGCGCCGACCGACCCGCTCTCCACGACGTGTCCCTGGAGGTCCGGCGAGGCGAAGTCGTCGCGCTGGTCGGCGAGAACGGCTCAGGCAAGACCACCCTTAGCAAGATCCTCTCAGCGCTGTACCTACCTGATCAAGGAGCCGTCTCCTGGGACGGCACCGACACCAGGGACTTGGACGCGTATGCCGCCTGGAACCGTGTCGCGGTCGTACCGCAGTCCTACGCGAACTGGCCTCTGTCGGCGAGGGAGAACATCACCCTCGGCCAGTCCACCGAGGAAGGAGACGACGCGGTGCTCGCCGCAGCGCGTGCCGCAGGTGCCGACGAGGTCGTCGATGGGTTGCGCAGCGGGTTGAACACCCTGCTGGCCAAGGAGTGGTGGGGCGGTCAGGAACTGTCCGGTGGGCAGTGGCAGAGGATCGCGCTCGCCCGGGCGTTCCATCGGCCGGCCGGACTGCTCGTCATGGACGAGCCGACGGCTGCCCTCGACCCGAGGGCCGAGCACCGCATCTTCACCGGACTGCGCCGCCTCGCCGCCGACCGCGCGGTCGTCTTGGTCACCCACAGGCTCACCAACGTGACCGTCGCAGACCGCGTCGTTGTATTGGACAAGGGGCGTGTGATCCAGCAGGGCACTCCCGACGAGTTGCTAGCCCAGCGCGACGGCTTGTTCCGTGAACTGTGGGACCTGCAGAACGAGCGCTCCGGGCGTGTACCAGCCCCGGCCGACTCCGAAGAGAACGTGCCGCTGAACCAGCCAGCCTTGTTCTGAACGATTCGACATCCGAGAGAAGGACCCAGAGGTGAGCAGACACGACGTCTCCCGCCAGGCGCGACATCCCGTGCAAGGTTGACGACGGAGCCGACACACCTGATCCCTGCTCCGCCGCGTGATCGGAAGGTACGCTCGCGCCATGGCTGTGGTCGGTTGGGCATACGAACTCGCGGAGTCCCTGCTCGCTGAGTCCCTGCCTCGCCGGTGGGCTCACACTCGCGGGGTGGCGGCCCGTGCCGAGTGGCTGGCGCCGGCACTCGGAGATGATGGCGAGGCGCTGGTCGCAGCCGCGGTGCTGCACGACATCGGGTATGCGCCGGTCGTGGCGCTGACGGGCTTCCACCCTCTGGACGGGGCTCGCCACCTGCGAACGCTGCCTGGGGTGGAAGAGCGGGTCGTGCGGCTGGTGGCCAACCATTCCTTCGCCCTGCTCGAAGCCGAGGAACGTGGGCTGCGGGAGATCCTGGCGGGGGAGTTTCCGCAGCTGGACGACGAAGTCCTGGTGGATGCCCTGGTGTACTGCGACATGACCACCACTCCCGACGGATCGCCAACGACGTCGTATGCGCGGGTGGACGAGATCCTCGGTCGCTACGGAACGGACAGCGTGGTCGGACGCTTCATCCGCAGAGCCGCACCCGCCATCCACGAGAGTGTGGCGCGGGTGCAGGCGCGAGCCGACGCGGCTGGGCTGACGGTATAGGCCCGGCTCAGCCCAGATACGGGTATTCGCCGGAGAGGTAGTGGCTGATCTGCTCCCGCATGCTCGCGTGGATGTCGAGGCCGTCGAGTTCCTCTGGCAGAACCCAGCGCACGCCGTCGGCCTCGTCGTTCACCGTCGGAGCGCCACTGACCGGGCGGCCGATGTAGGCGGCTTCGTACTGCTGCCGGATCTCTCCATCGGTGTACTCGATGATGTGCGCCGGGTTGGAGTAGACACCGAGGAACCCGGTGACTTCGGCGACGATGCCGGTCTCCTCCTCGCATTCGCGCACGGCGCACTGCGCGGGGCTCTCCCCGATGTCCTGGGCGCCACCTGGCAGGGCCCACTGTCCGGTGTCGCGGCGCCGCTGGAGCAGGATCGCGCCTTCGCTGTTGACGACGAGGAGGTTGCTGGCTGGGATCAGGGTGTTGGCCTTGGGTGCCATCGGGTCGTTGTAGTACTCAGTCCTGCCCACGCTGGTGGTGCTCCTGACGGTCGGGCGCCCAAGGGCGCGCGGTGTTCCATACGGCTTCGAAGCTCTCGGTGTAGCGGTCGCACCAGTCGGTGCCGTCCGTGCGTCGGAGCTGGAAGAGCGGGTTGGCGCTTGCCGGCTGGCCCCAGATGTGCGGATTGACCAGTAACTGATCGTCGTACCGGAAGATCGAGTTGTACAGCGTCGTGTCGTGCAGCCGTACCTCGCAGCCGGGGGCGCCGACCAGGGCGCGGTAGTACGTCAGTGACGCCCGGATCTTCGCGGCGAGCGTGTCACCGATCCCTTCCTCGCGGCCCCGGACGGCTACCGCTTCTCCATATGGATCGCCGAAGCACAGTCGGACCTTGACTCCGGCCTGTGCACGTTCCTGCAGCATGCGGGCGATGTGTGGGTTGGTCTGGGCGAAGAAGGTACCGGAGAAGACGAGGACGTCGATGTGCTTCACGGCGCCGAGCAGGAGGGAGATCCAGACGTCCCTGGGAACGCTGGCGCGGTTCGGGTAGACCTCGACGATCTCTGACCGTAGTGCTTCGAGGTGCACGGGTCGCTGGCGGTCGTTCGGCCAGAGGTAGACCTCGTCCACTTGCAGGTGTTTCGCGACGACGAAGCGGTGCCGGCGGTGGGGCACCCGGCCGGAGAGCCAGCGGCCCACAGTCTTGGGGTCGACGGAACAGAACTCGGCGAGATCTTCTTCGGTGATCCCCCGCTGGACGAGTGCCGAGCGCAATCGTTCATTCACTCGGATAATCCAATCGCACCCATGGTCACACTCGCAAGGACGACCGGCTCAGCGAGAGTACGCGAGCGGTGTGCTTACGCTGGCAGGATGCCGCTCATCGTGCTCTGGGACATCGACCACACCCTCATCGACAACGCCGGTGTCAGCAAAGAGATTTATGCCGCCGCGTTCACGGCTCTCGCCGGTCGGGCGCCGGTGCGTCCCGCACGCACGGAGGGTCGGACGGACCGGTTGATCATCGCGGGCATGTTCCACGATCACGGCCTGGAACCGCCTGAGTGGGAAGACGCGCTGGTCGCGCTGGAGGCGGCAGGGGCAGGCCGTGAAGCGGACCTCAACCAGCGGGGCCGGGTTCTGCCAGGAGTTCGCCAAGCCCTCAAGGCCGTGGCAGAGGAGGACGACATGGTCTCCTCCGTCCTTACGGGGAACATCGCTGCGAACGCGCGGGTGAAACTCGGCGCCTTCGGACTGGACGCCCTCGTGGACCTCGGAGTCGGCGCCTACGGTGCCGACTCCGCTGACAGGGCGGCGTTGGTGGACGTGGCGCGGAGCAGGGTCCGGGCCGTCTACGACCTTCCGGACGACACCGCCGTGGTGCTCGTCGGCGACACCCCCCGCGATGTCGATGCCGCCATCACATCAGGCGCGCACATCGTGGCGGTGGCATCCGGAGTCAACAGCGAAGACGAGCTACGACAAGCCGGCGCCCACCTTGTTCTGCCTGACCTGAGCGACGTCGACGCCCTCATGGTTCAGCTTCGCGAGTTCGCTCGCCCCTGAAACGTCCCAAGACGTCCTCGGATCGTCCCGGGATGCGGTTCTGCCGTCCCGGTGTTCTCCAGCACGCTCTTCTCTCATCGGCCCCGAGGTGGAACGGGCCGCCGATGCAGAACCAGAACCCCCATACGGCTGGCTGGGATGGAGTGCGCGCATGTCCGCAGTGCTTGGTGAACTACCCGCATCAACGGCTTCGCTCACGTCTGTTGAGCGCCTCGCGGCCCGATACGCGGTTCCCGTCGAGGACGCGCTGCTCATCTCCATCAACCTGCACGGGATCTCGTCGGACATCCCACGCCACCGGGCACGCGTGCTGGTGCGCCTTGCCACCGCTCCGTCCGTGCCCTGGCAGGTCATCGTCCCTCTGAACGCGGCTCGTTCGCCGTTCCGTCTGGAGGACGGACAGCTGACGTTCGGCGGTGAGCCGATAGGCAGTGTCGAACGCATCGATGCTGACGAGGCCGTTGGCGGATACTTCCGTGACGGCGGCCGAGCGGCGACGCTCAACCCGAACGCCCGGAGCCGCTGTGTCGGATGTGCCTTTTGCCCCAACACCCTGGAGGCCGCCGCTGATCCCCGTCTGTCGGAGGAGCGGGAGCTGAACGAGCTGCTGGCGGCGATGTCGGAACAGCATCCCCGCGGCGACCTGACCGAACTTCGTGAGATCACTGTCTCGACCGGCTGCTTCGAACGCGAGGGGGCAGCGACCGACCACCTCCGATCGCTCCGGAGCGTGCTCACCGAGCACAACATCAACGCACGGATCGGTTTCCTCACTTCGGTGCTGCGCACCGAGGAAGCGTTCGAGGACCTCGCCACGCACGCGTCCCCCTTCGTGCTTCGTCTCACCGCCGAGTGCTTCACCCGGCGCGACCTGCTGCTCAAGGCCAGCAAGGCCACACTCGCGACCTCCGAGATGGCGCAGGTACTCCAGCGCGCGCTGCGCGTCGGCCACGGCACTTCGTTCACGTACATCGTCGGCCTAGACGGACTCGAAGCACTCCGCGAGGGTGTCGCGGCTCTCGCGCCGTATGTCACGGAGTTCCCGAACTTCCAGGTGTACCAGGCCCACAACTCGATCATGGCCGGGTTGCGGTCCGAGGGTGCCCAGGAGCTGGAGTTCTTCCTCCAGGCTCGCAGGGCCATCGAGGAGATCATGGGCTCCAGCGGTCTGCGTCCCGTGGCGTGGGAGTGCTACCGGCCCTTGTGGTACTTCACTTTCGCCGGCGAGAGCCTGGTCGGTGGGTGATGGCCGAAGCCGCGGTCCTGGCCGACGCCCTCTGGCGAGCCACGACATACGCCTCGGTGTGCCAGCTGCACCTCCGTGGGAACGTACTGCTCTCCGAGCCCCTGTCCCACGAGCACGTGAAGCCCGACCCCTCCGGTCACTGGGGCACCGTTCCGGGCACGGCCTGGGCACTGGCGCATGTCGCGCTGGCCGCGGGCCGGACGTCCCCGTCGCTGGATGTGGTGCCGATCCTCGGCGCCGGCCATGCGGGGATCGTCCAGCTGTCGATGGCCTGGCTCAGCGGAGAACTCCAGGCGATCCGCCCCCAGTTCACGCCTGACGTGGACGGTCTGATTCGGCTTTCACGGGCGTTCCCGTATGTCGACGGGCTCGGTGCCGAGGTCCATCCCGCCCTGTGGGCCGGTGACTACCTCGGAGGGCGGCTCGGCGGTGCGCTGGCGTTCGCCCAGGGTGCAGCGCTCGACGCGCCCGACCGCGTTCTGGTTCCCGTCGTCGGGGACGGTGAATGCGAGACGCCCACGACGGCGGCCTCGTGGCTGGCGACGGGCGTCGTGCCGGCCGCACAGGTTCTCCCCGTAATCCACGTCAACGGATTCCGGATGGGCGGTCGAAGCCTGCTGGGAGGAATGACCGACGACCAGTTGCGCGCGTACGCCACCGGTCAGGGTTGGGACGCCCGAGTGGTGCATGTCGTCGAGGGCTCCCAGGAGGAGCACGCGGCCTTTCACGACGTGTTCCAGCAGGCCCTGGACGCGACCAGCCGTGGCCGCCGTGTCGCCGTCTTCCTACGGTGCATGAAGGGCTGGGGTGGACCGGAGACGGTGGAAGGCCGCCGGATTCTCGGCACCCCGCGCGCCCACAAGACTCCGCTGTCAGCCCCCGGACGCGTGGCCGACCAGCTGGAACTCCTGGAGCGGTGGCTCGCCCAGTACTCGCCACACGAGCTGTTCGATCCCGACGGGCGCCCGCTGGGCGGACTGGCTCGTGCGATGGCAGCGGCCCGGTGGTGCCGACTACGCCCGACGCACGCCGAACAGAGGCCAGCCGATCGCCGAACGCCGCTCGGTTACATGGGCTTTGGCACGTTCGCCGGCGCCGTGACCACCGTGATCCGCGACCACGCTGCGGACGGTGGGTTCCAGGTGTTCAGCCCGGACGAGCTGGCCTCCAACCGTCTCGGAGGCTTGGCCAGAGAACCCTGGACGAAGGAGTTGCTGGCTGAGGAGGTCCTGCTGGAGTGGCTCGCCGGCTGGACAGCCAGCGGCCGTCGCGGAGTCCTGGTCTCCTACGAAGCCTTCGCTCCGCTGCTGCTGAGCGGAGTCGCTGCTCACCTCAAACAGCGCCGCCTCGCGGCGGCGCCGGTTCTGCCCAGCCTGAACCTGCTTCTGACGTCGTACGGCTGGAACAACGTCTTCACGCACGGAGATCCGTCCTTCGCCACAGCGCTCCTGGCCATGGGCGACCCCGCTGTCCGAGTGCTCACACCTGCCGATCCGACCCGTACCGCAGTCGTCTTGGAAGAGGTGCTCCATTCGGATGGAGGTGTCAACGTCGTCGTGGCGGGCAAGCACACCGCGACCGCCCACCCCACTGACACGGTGCACGATGAGCAGGCGTACGGGCTCGCCGTCTGGCCGCATCTGAGCGATGACGGCGAACCGGACATCACCATCGTCACCGCGGGCGACCTCCCGGCGGCCGTCGCCGCTGAAGCGATCCCGCTGCTTCGCGGAAACCGTGGGTGCCGCGTCCGGGTGGTGAATCTCCTCGACCTGACCGTGCTGGGTGACCCCAAGACGTGGCCGCGAGGGTTGTCCGACGCGGACATCGTTCGTTACTTCGGCCGGCACGCCGCTGTTCTCGTGGTCACCCTCGGCCATCCGGCCGCCGTTTGGGGGCTGCTGGCGGGAAGGCTCCGCCGTCCGATCGAGGTCGTCGGCTGGCAGGAGCCGACGGGCCCGATGCCCCAGGCACAACTGGCCGACACGCTGGGCCTGACCCCGGCCGGCCTGGCCCAGGCGGCGAATCGCCTTCTCGCGGTCCGGGAGGCGGCGTGACGAGCGCGATCCGCATCGACCGGATCGAAGTCGTCGACGTACGGGACATCGAACCCACGGGTGATGACACGGCGTTCATCGCCCTTCACGCGGCTGGGGAGACGGGCTGGTACGGCCCCGTCAGTACTGCCATCGCCTCCTACGCGGACAAGGTCCTCGCGCCGACCGTGATCGGAGCCGATGCCACAGACCATCAGGCGCTCCGCCAGTGCCTGTTGGGGCCGGCGGTCGCGAGTTCGGATCCGCATGCCCCGTGGGCCATGGGTGCCATCGACTGCGCGGCGTGGGATTTGCACGGGCGCCTTGACGGTCGTCCGGTGGCGGACCTCCTGACTTCGAAGACCGCGCGCCGATCCGTACCGGCGTACGCGTCGTGGCTGACACAGGAGCTGACCGGCCCTGTCGAGTCGGAGGTCCTGAGCGAAGTCCTGGCAGGCGGTTGGGCCTTCACCAAGTGGGGGCTCCGCTGCCGAACACCACACGACGCGACGGGGGCAGCGCGGGCTCTCGCCAGGGCTGTGGAACACGCGGCCGAGGAAACAGGGGTCCGGATCGCCGTGGACGCTGTGGGTACGTGGACTCCCTCCCTGGCCATGGCATTTGCTGGACTGGTCGATCCGTCCGCCTTGATCTGGCTGGAGGATCCTCTGCCGCGTCACGATCTACGGGCATACGACCGACTGGCATCGACGCCCGTGCCCGTGGCCATAGGCGAGCGCCTCTCGCTCCGCGAGGACCCCGCCACCGTGCTCGACACGACCCGCCCTGTGGCCCTGACACTCGACGTCGTCGGATGCGGCGGTCTCACCAGGGCTGTCGAAGTCCTGGCAGCTGCTCGCGCCCGCAAGGTGCCGGTCTATCCGCATGGCCGCTCGCTGGTCCCCGGCATCCACCTTGCCGCCGCGTTCCCCGAGGCCGTCCCCGCGATCGAGTACCGCCTTCAGTGGGAGCCGGGCCGGCAGCGACTCTACGACCACACCTGGCTCCCCGAACACGGACACCTACGCCTGCCGGAAGCTCCCGGTCTCGGCACCATCCCGAGGAGGACACCATGCCGCGAACATCAGTAAGCCTCCCTGTCGAGGGATCCGTGGGGCGCACGCCCGACGGACCGCTCCTGGTGCTGACCGAACGCCTCGGCGGGCACGACACCTTCCTGTCCGGACGTCTCGACCTGGACGGTACGAACATCCCCGTACGCATCATGACCCTGGACGACGTCACCGTCCTGCACCCCACGGACCCCGGAACCGTACCGGCGCTCCGAGCGCGCTGGTCCGGGACACTGCACCTGCCGCACGGCCTGCGTCCGCAAACGGCACCAGGGGACCTGGAGTCGGCCGCCGAAGCCGAGGGGCGGATCCTCGAGGCCTTGGACGACGCGGAACTGCGCTACGCCCTCACCTTCCTGTCCGAGGCCACGACGCGTGAGATCCGTGGCGCCCGCATCGCGGCCATCGTCTCCGCACTGCCTCCCGCGAGGGGTGCCGCGTGACCCGACGGTGCCCCCACCTCATCAGCGTCGACGTCGGCGGAACGCTGGGAACCGCGGAAGGCCCGGGCCTCACGATGCGGCTGACCGCGGCATCCCCCCTGCCGGCGAAGCAGGCGCGCGAGATCATGCGCGACCGCCTGCACACGCAACCGTCGCTCGGCGACGCCGTCGTGGCCGACGTGTGCGAGGCCCTGCAGGTCGCACCCGCCGACTTCCCTCGGGATCTACCACCGGCTCCCCTCACGCTGTTCCCCGGGACCATGGACGCCCTGCGCGTGCTGAGCGAGGTGGCGACGGTCGTGACCCTGTCCAACGTGACCTGCGCGGACGCGGACACCGACGGGCTCCGGCGTCGCACAGCGCCGTGGGTGAGCGACTTCTTCCCCTCGTGCCGTATCGGCTACGCCAAGCCGGATCGGCGGGCGTTCCTCGCGGTCGCCGAACACTGCGCGGTGGATCCGGCGCGCATCCTCCACATCGGTGACGACTGGGCCTGTGACGTGGTCGGGGCCGTCAACGCCGGATTTGGGGCCGTCTGGATATCGCGTGGCCGACCAACTCCCGAGCCGGATCTAATCGTTGATCACGGTGTGCTCGTCGCCGACGACCTCTCGGCCGCAGCCAAGCACGTCAAAGCATTCTCACGCACGGAGGAAATCCCATGAACAGCCTGTTCACCGGCACCGTCGGCTTCTACCGGCAGTACCGTCCGGGCATCCCGGCCGAGGTGGCCGACGTCCTGGACCGGGCGACGGCCACCGACCGCCCGCGCCGCCTGCTGGACGTCGGTACCGGGACGGGCCTTGTCGTGGAAGCGCTCCTGGACCGCTTCGACGACATCATCGCCATCGACAACGACGCCGACATGCTCGCCGCCGCCGAGTCGGCGCTCCGCCCGGCGCTTCCGGAAGGCGCGAGTCTGTCGCTCGTCGAATGCACGGCCGAGGAGTTCACGCCGCCGTCCGGCTGGCGCGCGGATCTTGTGACGATCTGCCGGGCATTCCACTGGCTCGACCAGGCAGCGGTTCTCTCCGGTCTTGACGCGCAGGTCGCCCCGGACGGAGCTGTCGCCATCTTCGGCGACAACAGCTTCTGGGCGGCGGGAAGTCCCTGGAAGGAAGCCGTCCGCAGCGTCATCAAGGAGTTCCTCGGCGAGGAACGGCGCGCTGGTCAGGGGACCTTCCAGCACCACAACCGCCCGTACAGCGAGATCATGGAGGAGTCACCCTTCAACCAGGTCGAGGAAGTACGGGTTCCGGTCCAGCGCACCTGGACGGCCGACAGCATCCTCGGATACCTGTACTCGACCTCCTTCGCGGCTCCGCACCTGTTCGGCGCCCGCCTGGGCGAGTTCGAGTCGAGGGTGAAGACGACGCTGGCCGAGTTCAGCGACGACGACACGTTCGGCGAGGAGAACGAGTTCCTCATCCGGATGGGCCGCCGGAGCCGGACATGAGGGAAACCGGGAGATCGCGCACGTATGACCAGCTGACCGCGCCGGACGTCTCGGCGCGGCTCAGCCGCCACTCGGTCCTGGTCCTGCCGATCGGCTCGACGGAGCAGCACGGCCCCCACCTGCCGCTCAATACCGACACCGTCATAGCCGAACGATTTGCCCAGATGCTGGTCGGACGCTACAGCGACCACCACGACCTGTGGGCCCTGCCTGCCCTGCCATACGGGCTCTCCCCGGAGCACGCGTGGTCGGCCGGCGTCGTCTCGTTGAACATCACGACATTCAGCGGCCTGCTTGACACCATCGTCGGTCAGTACGTCAGCTCCACCACCGCCCGTCGGCTGCTCATCGTCAACGGTCACGGCGGAAACCGCGGCGTCCTCGAAACGCTGGCCTACGAACTCCAGCAGACCCACGGCATCGCCGTCTGCGTCATCAACCCCGTCTCGCTGTCGCCCGAGGCCACCGTCAGCGAGCTGCCCGAGATCCACGCGGGTGTCCGCGAGACCTCGATGATGCTCGCCCTCGCCCCGGACACGGTGCACCTCGGCCGAATCCCTGCCGACCACACCCCCGATCCGGGCCGACGCGAGGACATTCAGCGGCTCATACTCCGACGCGGCACCGCGTGGCCGTGGTCATCCGGCGACCCGGCGATCTCCTCACTCGGCATCATCGGCGGCGATCCCCGAAAAGCCAGCGCCGCCGCCGGCCACTCGATCATCGCGAGCGCCGTGGACGCTGGCGCGGAGGTACTCGCCCGCCTTGCGGCCCCCAATACCGATGTCCCGGACACCCTTCGGAGGACCAATGTCCCTCACCTATGAAGAGAAGGCCGGTTTCGCAAGGGACGGCGTTGCCGTCCGACGCGGCCTCGTACCCGACGACCTGATCGCCCGAGCCTCGTCCCTCATCGACGGCTGGGTCCGCGAGGAGATGGACGCCTCGCAGATCTCCGCGTACACGCAACGCACCTTCGCACCCGAACTCGGCCAACACCCGGACCTGCTGGGCCTGTTCTCGGATTCGGGAGCGGAGGAACTGGCGACCGATCTACTCGGTGACCTCCAGCCGGTCACCACGACGCAGATCCAGATCCGGATACCCGAGGACGCACTGCCAACGTCACAGCCCGAGAAGGCGATGCACATCGACGGAGTCGCCTGCCCGCATCTCGATCCTGACGAACTGCGCACCTTCTCACTGCTCGTCGGCGTGGTGCTCTCCGACATCAGCGATCCGGACGGCGGGGCGCTGCGGTACCTGCCCGGCGGGCACCAGGCCATGGCCCGGTGGTTCCGTTCCGAGTGGTCGCTCGGCGTCACTGAGCAGGTTCCCCCGCAGATCGACACCGAGAGCGGAACAGCCTTTCTGGGCAAGCCTGGCGACGTCCTGCTCATGCACCACCTCGTTCCGCACGCGGTGGGCCGCAACCACACCTCGACGCCCAGAGTCATGGCGTACTTCCGTGTGTCGCATCCCAGTCACGCCCAACGCCGCCTCGAAGCCCTCCGCGACCCGTGGCTCGACTACCCGCCCCTCGCCCCCGTCGCGGCTACCGCGCCGACCGCCCGATGAAAGCCGACCGCCATCTCGTGAGGAGCACGTCCATGCGTCTGATCCACCCCACCGACCTCGACATCGCCGCACGCGCGATCGAGGCCGGCGAGTTGGTGATCGTGCCGACCAAGCGCTGGTACATGATCTGCGCCGACGCCGGAAACCCGGATGCCTGCAAGCGCATCTTCGACGGCAAGAAGCGCCCGCCCGGCAAGTCACTGGCGTTCGTCCTGCCCTCCCTTGAGGCATGCGAGCAACGCTTCCAGCTCACGCCGGAGGCCAGACGGCTCGCCGACGCGTTCTGGCCCGGAGATCTCGCGCTCCTCCTGCCGTGGCGCGATCCGGCCGACGCCGCCGGGTACACAGCCGTCGGCTCCCCCGCTCTGACCACCTACGACTCCGGTCTCCTCGGCCGCCTGGCGTCCCTCTCCACCGCACCCGTGGCCGCGACCACGGTCAACATCTCCGGCGACGCAGGCCCGGACGACCCCGGTCCTGCCATCACCCTCGACGAGGTCAACCACTTCCTGACAACAACGGGCGTGGGCGCATCCGTGATCGTGGACGGCGGTATCTGCCCGGCCGCCAACCACATGACGATCGTGGACTGCTTCACGCCGGAGGCCCGGCTGGTACGCGCCGGACTTGTCCATCAGCGCGCTATCTCGGCTGCTTTGGGACGCGACGTCCGCGGCACCTGAGATTCGCCGAGAGTGGGGTAGCGGGCGCCGACCGCCCGCCGTCAGACCGACGGCGGGCTGATCAGCGTGCCAGCTGGAACACGGCGGCGGCCACGACGGTGCCGAGGATTGTGCCCGCGATGACTTGGTTGCGTGTGTGGTCCCGCAGCTCGACCCTGGACCATCCGACGATGACGACGAGGAGGAACCCGAGGGTCATCCACGCACCGTAGGTCTGTACGAGCATCGCGCAGGCACCTGCCGAGACGGCCTGGTGCACGGAGATCTTCCAGACGAACGTGATCACGGCGAGGATCGCGAGGGTGACCAGCATCGACACGACGAGGGCGGTCATCGTCCGCGGGGCGCCTGCAGCGGCCATGAGGAGGATTCCGGTGGCCACGGAGAGCAGGATGACGGCCATGACGACGAGCCGTGCAGGCTTGGCCCCGACGTGTCGATCGCCCCAGTGGCCCTTCCGAATTCCGTACTTGATGAAGGTGATGGGAATGATGGCGGCGAAGAGTGCGCCGACCGCTCCCCAGGCCACGCCGGTCCATTGCGCCGTGTGCCAGCCGATCAGGAGGGTGACGGCGATAATCCAATTTTTCGGCTCAAGCCAGTCGGTGATGCGGCGCGCCAGTTTGGACTCCGCGGGGTGCACGTCAGTTGTCATGGGAAGAGTCCTTTTCCGGTCCGCCTATCGGCAAGGAGGCAAGCGCGACTTCCTGGCGGGTGAATTCTGTTACGACGGGTGAAGAAGCGTAGGCGCGGGATACCCCGTGGAGCCACGCGAGTTCACTCGGCCGGTCCCTTCCAGTGACACCGAGGGGCGGGTACTCAACACCTTCAAGTTGGTTTCCTGTTCGAGCGGCACTAGCGGCCACGTGCAGCCAAGCGGCTTCTGTCACCGCATCAACTTCCTGCTCACTTACGCCTCTTTGGAAGGCGAGCGCGCGAGCCCGCTCGCGGACATCTACTGACACGTATTCACGTAGGGCCAGGCACGCGTCCTCGATTTCGATGACGCATCGTTCAAGTCGGAAGCCGACACGCTGCTTTGGAACCGATGTGGAGAGCACCACGTGGGGAGCGGCGTCTGTCAGGCGCTTCCACAAAGGCTGGAGCCGCCTGAGCATGATCCAGGATCTGACGTACTCCACGGCCACGGAGAGCGGTGGCAGGCAACTGCCGAGCGCGATCGACAGAATCGCCAACTGCTTGAGTGCGGTGGAGATCTGGTACTCCAGCGTCGAATACCGGACTCCGGTGGTGAGGTCCAGCGTGACGAAGCCGATGCGCTGCAGGGCATAGAGGCTGCCGAGCAGCGTGCCGAGCCCCATGAGGCCGAGGCCGGCCCTGCCCAGGAGGGTGCGGCTGTGCCGGACGCCGCTGAGGAAAAGCCAGGTGGCGACGAACATGGCGATGCCGATGTACAGCGTGAAGACCGCCGTGTAGAGAACCGGATAGATGGCGCGCTCGCCCTCGCCGACCCGTACTGGCCCACCTGGCATCCAGTTGGCCAGCGTATAGAAGAGGACCATGAGGGGGAGCGTGGCTGCGATCGCTGCCAGCCTGGTGCGGCGGGCCAGGCCCTGTGGGCGGACGACGGCGACGATGAAGTCCAGGAGGAAGGCCGCGGAGGTAACGCCGAGCAGGTGCTTCAGCAGCGGAGTAAGGCTGGTGACGCCGGCGTTGTCGCTGATGGCGGCTTTGACGGCGGGCACCTCGAAGGTCATGGCCGCAGCCAGGGCCGCGAACGTGAGCGCAAGGCTCCGCTGCTTGTGGGAGTGACGGATGGACGGCAGACGCCACACGGTCACGAGCCACAGGGAACCGGCGACGAGGGTCGGGGTGTTCATGAGCGGCGGTTCCTCCGGGGATGCACGAGGGCATCGTCAAGACGCGTCATAGCGCCCGGCCGCCCTGGTTCTCGGCCTGAGTAGGCCAGTTCCTCGAACAGCTCACCGAGGGACGAGGCAGCCATCTCGGCGTCATACTCGGTCTCACTGTCGTAGCTGGTCCGTCCGAGCGCTGTGAGCACGGCCGAGGGGTCGACGCCCTGCGGCATGATCGACAGGAGCGACTCCACGACGCTCGTGTTCTCGCTTGCATGCCCGAGGAGTAGGTGCGCCAATTCATGGCGGACTATTTGCGCGCGATGCCGCTCACTTGTGGCCGTCACATGAAATATGTGATCTCCACTTTCGAAGGAGATCATGAGACCGCACGGGGCATTGACACCCCCCAGGTCGGGCAATTCGTGGAGGTGCAGCGGGCGCCCACGCCTGACCGCCAACTGGCGGCATACTTCATCCACCGCGTAGGGGTCAGATATTTCGATTCCCCGCAGTTGCTCCTCGCACAGTCGCCTCAGCTGCGCTTCTTTCCGCGCATAACGCCGATTGAACATGAACGAGATCCTCGCTATGACCCCCGAGCAAGCGCAGTACGCGGTTCTCACTCGACTCTTACTCACTGACATGCGGAGAATCCCCCGCGACCAAGCGGAGCTTTACACAGCCTCGCCGGGCGACCAAGAGGATCTTGAAGGCATATCCGTCAAAACGGGATAGCGGGTGAGAGAGGTCACGTTACTGAGGGATTATCAGGCTTATCAAGGCCCTCTAGGCGACGCGCCTGTTCAATTACCGTCGTGATCATTTTGAGGCTGTCAGCCGAGAGCCCATTGGCTCGCAGTGCGAGCCCTCGCACCTTGGTGTCTCCCACGGCCGCGATCAACTCCATGGAGGCCCGGATCTTCTCGGACTCCTCGGCGTCGAAGTCAGGGAAGAAGTATTGGGGCGTGACATTGAAGTGGCGCGCCAGCGCTTCGACGGTATTCACGGTCGGGTTCGGCTTGGCTCCGGAGCGTAGCTGCGAAATGGCGCTCTCCGAGACAGTGAGGCCATCCGCCTCGCCGGCCTCACGAATCGCGCGAGACACCTCCGCATTGGTGAACTTCTTGCCCGTCGCCGGGTTTTTCACCGTTTCGAAGAGGTGGTTCAGCTTGTCGGCGAGGCTCAGCTGCCGACCGCCGGACGCCCCCGAGGGCACCTCCGCCGATCCGCTGGACTCCACCATCACTCGGCTCCTCCCATCTACACCCTGAGGCGCTGACGATACTCCAGTGTTGACGTGAGACCAACCCGCGAGGCGGAACACTACGGTGTTGACAGCTCGGGATCACTTTGGCGTATGTTCCAGGTACGGCAACACCAAAGTGTTGCAGCCGTGGCGAGGGATGCTGCTCGCATCGCTACCCGTGGCGTTCGCTGCACCCCTAGGCACGAGGACCACTCATGATCACCCGCCCCGCGTCGCGCCCAACCGTGCGACTTGTAGAGGGTTTAAGAGCCAAGTCTGGATCTTGACGCAGGGTCGTGCGTATGTTCGTCGTCCCTCCGGGCAGCCCGCCCGGCACGTCGAACACGAGGAGCAGCGGCATGCCCACACTTCGGGCTCCCTAAGCCCGCATACAGCGACGGCGCCCGAGAGACGCAACTCGCGGACGCCGAACGCCTCACGGCACAAACCGCCCCGGCAAGGGCGGATATCGCCACCATCACCACGCTGATCCCTTCCACGGGGCGTTTCAGCGCGGCAACACCAAAGGAGATTCTCGCATGCGATCTGCCCTGCGCAAAAGGCCCGACGGCCTTGCCTGCGCGGCAGCCTGTGCCCCCTCCACCTCCATCCGCCAAGGGCTGGCAACGGATCAACCGTCGGTGCGGCAGTGTGGGGGTGATGCCTGATGGCACGCATCCGCACCGTCAAGCCCGAGATGTTCGAGTCGGAGTCGCTGGCCGAGTGCTCGGTGACCGCCATGCTCACCTTCATCGGGCTGCTGACGCAGGCCGATGACTCCGGCCGACACCGTGACCACCCGGCGATCATCGCCGGACGGCTGTGGGCCCTGCGCCCGGAGCACACCGCCGCCCACGTCGCCCAGGACCTGGAGGAACTGGCCGCCGCTGGGCTGATCTGCCGCTACACCGGCTGTGACGGGCGCACGTGGCTCCACGTGATGACGTGGGAGCAGCACCAGAAGATCAACAAGCCCACGGCGTCCCGAGTGCCGCGCTGCCCCAGCCACCAGGGCCACCACCCCTGCGGCAAGTGCCAGACCCGGGACTGCCCCACGCGCATAGTGCCATCCATGACGCCTCCCGGAACCCTCCCGAATGACTCCGGGAGCCCTCAGCGCGGGGTGCACCGCCCGGTTCCGACCGCCACGCAGCCAGCGGGGACGACGGCGGACCCTGGAGAGCCGGTGTCCGTGCCGCTGGCTGGCCTAGCTGCCCCCACTGCGGCAACGCCAACGAAAAGCCCAGCTCAGAGGGATCTCCCGGAGGACTCACTGAGGACTACCAGAGGACTACGGGAGGACTCCCGCTCTGGATCTAGGATCTTGGATCCTGGATCATTCCTTACGGGGCGCGAGGCGCCCGCACCCGACGCCGTCCCCGGATCGGTCTCCGCCAAGGAGCTGGTGGCCGAGTACATCCGGGACTGCCAGCGCCGACCGCCTGAGGACTTCCTCGGGCTCCTGGGGCGCAAGATCAAGGCGCTCCTGGACGAGCGCTTCGACCCGCAGGACATCGGCACCGCGCTGGAGCGGCTGCGGGCCAAGGGCCTGCACCCGAGCGTCCTGCCGAGCCTGGTGAACGAGGTCGTCAACGCCGCCCCGCAGGCCGCCTCGGTGCCGTCGTCCGCCTCCGGCGCGGGGCCATGGGCCAGCACCTCCGGTTACACGCCCTACCTCAATCCGACCGAGCCGACGACGTTTGGAGGCCGCCTGTGACCCGCGCGCATCTCGCCGACCCCCAGCCCGCCATCGGCGAGCGGCTCCGCGCCCGCCTGGAGGCCAAGCTGGCCGAACGCGGCATCGACCCGACCGCGCCGCTGCCGGACACCCCGGAGCCGATCCCGGCCCTGGAGGCCGCACAGGCGCGCATCCCGGTCGACTACCGCCACGCCGTGGTCGAGCACCCTGAGGTCACGGCCTGGGTCCGCTCCATCACCGAGGCGGCGGTCGAACCGAACGCCGGCGGGCTCAATCCGCACTTCGGCACGGCTGGACGCCGGCGGATCGCACACGGCCCGTCGCTGCTGCTGTGGGGCAGCACCGGGGCGGGCAAGACCCACCAGGCGTACGGCGCGATCCGCGCCCTGACCGCCGCCGGATGCGGTGTGTCCTGGCACGCGACCACCGCCGCCGACATGTACGCCGACATGCGCCCGAAGTCCGGCGTGGACCCGGAGCACATGTTGCGCCGGATCGTACGGGTGCCGCTGCTGCTGCTCGACGACCTCGGCGCCGCCAAGAGCAGCACGTGGACGGAGGAGATCACCTTCCGGCTGGTGAACTGGCGCTGCCAGAACCGCCTGCCGACGATCTTCACCACGAACCTGCCGCCCGTACGCGAGCCTGGCATGCCCCCACGGCAGCCGGTCCTGCGCGAGGTGATCGGCGACCGGATCCTGTCCCGCCTGTCCGGCATGTGCACCCCGGTTCACTTCGACGGCCCGGACCGCCGCTTCCAGCGCCGCTGAACCGGCCCTTCTCGCACACCTCCCTCACCTCCGGTGCGGCATCGCCGTGCCCTCGCCCCGCCTCACCTCCGCGCCACGCCGCCCTCACCCACGCCGGCGCCGCGCGAGTGCTGAGGCGTACCCGGAGATCCTCTTGCGCACTATCACCACGAACGACACCGCGCGCCCGACGCTGCGCGGGATCGCCGACCACAGCTGGCATGCCCGGGGCCTGTGCCACGGGATGCCCGCCGAGGACGCCGACGAGCTGTTCTTCCACGCCCCGCGCGACCACGAGGCCGCCGCGGAGGCCAAGTCCATCTGCGGCCGGTGCCCGGTCAAGAAGGACTGCTTCAACTACGCCCTGGACAACGACATCCGCCACGGGATGTGGGGCGGGCTGACTGAGATCGAGCGCCGCCCCTGGCACGCCCGGGTCAGCAAGCGCCTCGACTACGCCCGGGTCAAGGCGGCCTTCCAGGGCCGCGACGTGCACCTCAGCGACGCCGAACGCGAGGCCGTCGTCCGACACGCCTACGTCCGCGGATGGAGCCCTGAGCGCCTCGCGTACACCCTCCAGCTCGAACTCGACTGGGCGCGCGACCTGATGCGCCGGGCGGCCCATGCCGTCGCCGACCGCGACCGCTACTGGGGCCTGTACGACGAGACCGCCCCCACCGCCGACGAAGACGAGGACGAGGACGAGGCCATCTCCTCGCCCGTGCCCCGGCAGGTGCAGACCCGCGCGCTGATCACCGCTCTTGGAAAGGCAGCATGACCCACCCCACCGCCATACGTCTGGCCGGCGTCTCCATCGAGCTATCGCACCTGATCACCGGCGCCGTTGCACTGTCGGGCCTCGCCGTGCTGGCGGGCGGCTGGCTGGTCCTGCGCCGTGGTGCCCGCGCGGGCAGGGTTCGCTCGTCCGCCCCAGCGGTGTGGGTCGCGGCGCTCGCCGCGCTCGGCTGCACCGCCTACAGCGCCGACACCAGCTGGCGGTTCGCCGCCGACTACCTCGACATGGCCGGCACCGCCGAGCGTGCCGCCATGTTCGGCGCTGCCGAACTGGCGCTGTTCGCCACCGCGCTGATGGCCCGCCAGAACCTCACCATCCAGGGCGCTCCGGGCCTGCCGGGGATCCTGGTCTGGATGATCACCGGCGTCCAGGTGATCCCCGCCTACGCCGAATCCGGCCCGGTCGGGGGCACCGTACGGGCGTTCGTCGGGCCCGTCATGGCGGCGATGCTGTGGCACCAGGCCATGGGGATCGAGCTGCGCCTG
Organism: Streptomyces sp. AK08-02; assembly: GCF_033795085.1. Classification (NCBI taxonomy): domain Bacteria; kingdom Bacillati; phylum Actinomycetota; class Actinomycetes; order Kitasatosporales; family Streptomycetaceae; genus Streptomyces; species Streptomyces sp. AK08-02. Next base: position 71,307 of record NZ_JARAZV010000013.1, on the reverse strand, counting down.
CGCAAGCCCGGCGCCGCCTCGCACGGCATCCTGGCCGTCCTCGGACGGGAAGCACGCGAGCGCCTGCTGTCCCGCCTCGGCATCGCCGAGCGCGACCGCGACGCAGCCCAGATCACCCGCGACCGCGCCACCGCCCGCGCGGTCACCCTGGCTACCCGCCTGGCCGGACGGTCCCCGAAGCAGGGCGACAGTTGGCGGAGCCGATGGATCGCACGCCGACTTGAGTCGGCCCTCGGACGCTCCGGCGTGGGCAGCGATCCCCAGCAGCTCCGCATGCTCCTGAACCAGCTCGCCGCCCGCCGACATGCCACCGCGCTCGCCACGATCGACCTGCCCTCGCCCTGGACGCAGCCCTCACCGGGCGCGGACCACACTCCCCTCGGCCGGCCCGCCCTTGACGGGACGGCAGCCGGGGACCAGACGAGCCAGCCACGCACGGTCCCCGACGCAGACACCGCACCGGCCGGGGATGGTCCCCATGGGGACCATCCTGATCAGGTCGCGGGGACGGCGCCCGCACAGAACGGGGACCAAGAGGAGCACCCAGTCCCCGACATCGACGCTACCGGGGACCGGGCAGACGCAGGCGGGGACCGGGACCGCGGAGACGAGGATTACGAGGCCGGGGACCACGGGGACCGGCGGATCGACGGGGGCAAAACTGCAGCTCAAAGCGCGGATAGCTCGTCCCTGACGCCGGTCCCCACCACCAGGGACCGTGGTGCCCCCGACTCCGACACGGGGACCGAGCCCGCCGAGAACCGTCCCCGACCGGTCCCCGACGACAGGGATGGGGACCCCGCAGACTCCGGCTCCGAGACGGGGACCGACCCGACTGGGGACCGTCCCCACGCGGTCCCCACGCGCAGGAGGCCGAAGGCGACCCGGAACCGGTCCCGAGGCGGGCAAGGCAAGCCGTCCCTGAAGCAGCCGCGGCCGAGCGTGGACCAACTCGTCGCCCAGCTCCGCCCCCACGTACCCGGGTTGCTGGAACGGGACGGGAACGCCGAGGTCACGCGCACCCAGCTCAGGGAGATCATGCGCGCCCACAACATCGGCATCCGCAACGACCGCCTGACGCCTGTCCTAGAACGTCTGCGCCGTGAAACGGCCACGTCCACCACGAAGAAGAGGAGTGCACGGTGAAGTCGTGCCCGCGCATGTCGCGCATCAAGTCCGACTTCGAGAAGGACATCTGCTTCCTGATCAGCTATGCGGAGCGCAACGCCGGCACCCCACCGGCCAAGACCAGCGCGAAGCAGGCGATCACGGTCAAGCACAACATGGCCCGCGCGATGAGTCGGCACTTCGCACGCTGCCGCGAGTGCGGCTGACACCTGCAAAGAAACAGGTCAGGCGACTCCATTCCACTGAATCGATCCGGTGGCCCGGCATCGTGCCGGGCCACCGCTCCCGCCACAAAAGGAAAACACCATGACACGCGCATCCGCGCCCAACCATTTCGGAAACCGCCTGATCTGGGCGTTCCTGCACACCTTCCTCCAGTACCGGCTGATCCACTCGGCCGTGGACGGCCCCGAGGGACAGTGGTTCGTCCAGATCTCCCCCACCGAGCAGATCCATCACCTCACCGACGTTGAGGACGCCTTCGACTTCGTCCTCGACATCCTGGAGATCATCCACGACGCTCAGGACGGTGGGCAGTGACGAACCCGAGCTCAAGCCCCGCCCCCACCCCTGGTGAGCCGGTCTCCAACTCGCTCCCAGTGCGAGCAAGTTATCGGCCAAGACACTCTTCCCCGTTGGGGAAGGCGTCCTTGGCCTTGCCCGCCCCAGGGGTGGCGGGAGCCGACCGGCACCGGGGGGCGCAGGTCGGACAGGCAGCGACCGAGGGCGGATCGCAGCAGGAAAAGCCCGCGCCGCAGCGCAAGCGCCGTGCCACGAAGAACCGTTCACGCAAACGCTCCCCGAAGTCCCACGCCAACAAGCGCGTTCACGTGTGCAGCGTCCGCCTCAACGACGACGAGAAGTACGTGCTCACCGCAGCCGCCACCGCCACGCGCACCAGCCTGCCCGCCTTCCTCGCCCGCAGCGGGCTGGCCGCCGCCAGTGACCTCGACGCCAGTGCCGCCGCCATCGCCGGGCGCCGCGAACTGATCACGGAACTCTTCGCCGCCCGCCGGCACCTCGGCCACGTCGGTAACAACCTCAACCAGGTCGCCCGCGCCCTCAACTCTGGTGCCCAGCCTGCCGAACTCGATGCCGTCATCGCCGCCACCGAACACGCCGTCCAACGCGTCCAGCACGCCACCAACCAGTTCCTCGCCCAGTCCTAGAAAGTCGCCTCACCGAATGGTTCCCAAGATCCACGCCCGCGGGAAGCGGACCATCGGCCTGCTGTATTACTTGTACGGGCCGGGCACCCACGAAGAACACATCGACCCGCACCTCGTGGCGTCCTGGGACAACAACGCCCCCGATCCCGGACGCGATCCGCAGGCCACGTACAAGGACCTGCAGCGGCTGCTGGACCAGCCCCTGGACGCCATCGACCAGGACGACCGGCCGAAGAAGCACGTGTGGCACCTGTCCGTCCGTAACGCCCCCGAAGACCCCCTGCTCAGCGACAAGCAGTGGGGCGACATCGCCCGCCGCATGGTTGCCGCCGCCGGCATCGACGACCCCGCCCAGGGCGCGGGCTGCCGGTGGGCGGCCGTACGGCACGCCGACGACCACATCCACATCATCGCCACCCTGGTGCGCGAAGACGGCTACAAGCCCGACCTCGACCACGACGCCGCCCGCGTCCAGGCCGAGGCTCGCCTCCTGGAGGCCGAGCTAGGACTGCGCCGTCTCAACAAGGGGGACGGCACCGCCGCCAAGCGCCCCACCAGCGCCGAACGCCACAAGGCCGAACGCCAGGGCAAGGACCGTGCCTCCCGCGAGGAGTTGAGGGAAACCGTGCGCCGCGCGGTCGCCGGCGCCACCAGCGAGAAGGAGTTCTTCGACCGGCTGACCGCCGCCGGCGTGCTGATCCGCAAACGCGTCGCGCCCTCCGGCGACCTGCTCGGATACAAGGTCGCCCTCCCCGATGACCGCAACGGGAACAAGGAACCGGTCTACTACGCGGGCTCCACCCTCTCCCCCGACCTCTCCCTGCCCCGCATCCGCAAACGCTGGTCGTCCGACGCCCCACCCCAGAACGCCGACGGCCTGTCTGACCCGACCACCGCAGCTCCCGCGCCGAGCGGACCGGCCACGGCACGCCGGCGGGCCGCTGCGGCGGCGTGGCAGGCGGTGCTGGTCATCGATGGCGGTGAGGACACGCTCGTGGCGGCGCAGATCGCGGCAGCCGGGGAAGTCCTGGACGCGCTCGCCCAGACCTCCGCCGCACACATCCGTGCCCAACTGCGCGAGGCGGCCTTCGCGTTCGAGCGGGCCACCCGCTCCCACATCCAGGCCGAACGCGGACACGACCGCGCCCTCCGCCAGGCCGCCCGCGACCTCGTCTACAGCGGCCCCGCGCTCGGCCGCGGAGAGGACGGGGCGACCACGGCGATGCTGATCGACATGGCGTTCTTTCTGGTCACCGCCGCCGCCCACTGGCATGACAAGAAGCAGCATGCCCAGCAGGCCGCCGCCGCACGCCAGGCCACCGAGTATCTGCGCGTCGCCTACCAAGCCGCGGCCGAGGTTCCGCTGGGCGTGCTGTTCCAGCGCGGCCGACGCCTGTCGCAGCCTCTTCGGCACAAGCAAGCCGCCTACCTGCGGGCGACCGTGCCGCATCTGGCCGAGCAGATCCTGGCCGAGCCGGGCTGGTACGCGCTGGCGGCCACCCTCGCCGACGCCGAGAACGCCGGCCACGACCCGGCCGCGCTCCTGACCGAGGCCGCCGAGCGGCGGGAACTGGACACCGCCGACTCGGTCAGCGACGTCCTGGTGTGGCGGCTGCGCCGCACGGCCGGCCTGCCCGGCGACGCCTCGACGATGCCCGACCACACCAGCAGCGCCTCGACCAGCTCCCCGCGGCGGACGACGCCCAGGGCGAGCCGCAGCGAGGGGCCGGGCAAGGCCCGCTGATTACGGAGTCTGAGAGTTGAAGCAGGTCAGGCGTATAAGGCACTCTCGCTGTGGCCTGTCAGACGAAAGAAGGGCACCGGGTGTTCGGATTCCAACGTGGTCGTGCCGACCGTGAGTTCCGTGAGGCCCAGCAGGCGGGCCAAGCGCTGCTGGAAGCCGTTCAGTCCTTCGAGCCGCCCGCGCCTGCCCCGGCCGCCGAGACGGTGGTGCCCGACTTCCTGCCGCCGGACCTGCGGGTGCCGTCGCGGACGGAGGTGGCGGGGCTGATGATGCGCTGGCAGCGTCCGCTCGTCATCGACGGCGAGGTCCGTGCCTGCCCGCAGTGCGGCGCGTACCGGGACTGGATCATCTTCAGCATGCGCGACGACTCGATCTGGCTGCGCTGCCGCGCCGGACACGAGACGAAGGAGCCCGGCCTAGACCCGGCCTGGTACAACCGCAACTCCGGTCCGGTGGACCACTTCCACCCCACCCTCGAAGAGGGCCTGCGCCACCTCGGCCACTAAAGCCCGCGAAACCCCAACCCCCTTATTCCCGCGTACGTCGGCGCCCGGAGGGCCGGCCCAGTCAGACCGTTCGCAGGCCACTTAGGGGTTTTCGCATGCGCCTTCCCACCACGACCGTCCTCAGCCTCAGCGCCCTCGCCGTTCTGACCGTGGCGAGCTGCTCCACCAGCCCGGCGCACTCGGCCCACTCCCCAGCAGGGCAGGACGGCACGAGCGCCTCCGCGCCCGCGCCGTTGTCCTCGGCCGCACTGGACAAGCGGCTCCTCGACGAGAGCGACCTGGGCGAGGACTACACCCGTGTGCCGCAGCGGCCTGCGGCACACGACGACGTCACCGTGATCGGCTGCCCGGCGCTGGAAAAGCTCGGCGGCGACACCGCCACCGGCACGAGCCTCGCCTTCCCGCGCAAGGCGAAGGCGTCCTTCACCTACGCTGGCGCCACGGGCTCCGAGTTGAGCGAGGAGCTCTACAGCGACACCGCGGCGAAGCTGTCGAAGGGCATCGGCGAGATCTTCGACGCGATGGTGTCATGCCCCGCCTATCAGGTGCTGTCGGGCAGTACGGCCATCGACATGCGCACCCAGGAGACGGCCGCGCCGGCACTGGGCGACGAGCAGTGGAGCCAGCTACTCACGTTCTCCGCTGGCGGGCAGCGCAGCATCGTCAAGCAGACGGCACTCCGCTCGGGCACCGTTGTGGTGATCGTCTCCGGCTCGCCGGGGCTCGTGGACGCCAACCTGAAGAAGGCGCTCGACAAGGCCCAGTCCGCACGCTGACCACCTTCCACCCGCAGTGCCCTCTGTCTTCGGCAGAGGGCACTGTCGTATCCGGTGCTCGCGGCGCCGCCGTGACGGCTCTACGGTGCAGGTCATGGCAGACGGACTGGACTGGTACTGCGCGCAGGTTCTGCCCGGGCATATCGCTGTGGACGTGGTGTGCGAGACGGATGACGTGCTGGCCTTCCGCCCTCCCGTGCCGGGATTCGGCGCCGAGCACATCATCGTCATCCCCAAACAGCACGTCCGCTCGCTGCTGGAGCTGGACGCGGACACCGCCGTGAAGCTCCTTGCGGTGCAGCAGACCGTGGCGGCGGAGGTCATCGACCGCCACGGCGGGTGTCAGGCGATCACCAGCATCGGCGACGAGCAGCACAACCGTCACCTGCACATCCACATCGCCGCCGGTGAGGGCGTCGCCCGCTTCGTTCAGCGTGCCCCGCAGGTCCCCGATACGCAAAAGCCCGGCAGGCCGAATGGGCCTGCCGAGCACGACGGTTGAACGGCGGACAGCGGAATTCGCCTATGAGGCAGGCGGGTTCGGCACGGCGCCGGGCCGTGGCCGCTGGATGGTGACCAGACGGTCCCTGCGTACGCGGACGTCGGTGACGCGTTCCTCGGCGGGGAGGTAGAGGAGGACGTCGGTGTGGCTCTCACCGGCACGGTCGGTCATGGCGACCACGAAGTGAGTCTGGGAGCAGCCGGAGAGGGTGTAGGCGTCCCCGGAGCGCAGGGAGCAGGCAGGGGCATCGAAGACATCGAGGGCGCGCTGCGCCCAGCCTGCAGCGTGCGTCTGCATGTGGGGCAGGGTGTGGGCGTGGCGTCCGGCCTGGGCTTCCCGATAGTGGCGTCGGCACGGTGCGCATTCGTTCGGGGCCCCAGGGTTGGGGCCGGCGAGGTGCCGCTCGCAGTAGGCGTTGCCCGTGACGGAGTTGCGCCGGTGCCCGGTCACCAGATTCACTCTCCCCTTGGCAGTCCACAGCAAGGTGTCGTCACCATGGCAAGGGTCGGCATCGGGCAAGAGGAGCTGACCCGCACGCCGTCGGAAGCGGTCGAGGGCAGCGCGCAAGCTGGTGCAGTTGGCGCACACCCGTCGGGCCATGCTCCGGCGGCAATCGAGGGATTTGCCGCAGTAGCCCATCAGGTGGCCCGGGATCGGCAGATGCGCGGCAGCGCCCTTGCCGGTGCCGGCGGCGGGCCGGGTCTCGGGTTCGCCGCCGGAGTGCGGCGGCGTAGTGAGGATGAGACGGGCCCGGGTGCAGCTCTGGCACAGGGAGTGCGCAGTGTCCGGGGCGATCGGCGCCAAGTCGGGTGAGTGCGTGGCGCAGGCCGTCAAGGGCTCGGAGTCAAGCAGCACACCGTGGTGGGCCGTGCCGGTGGTGGCACTGATGGCGAGCCGGATCAAGGGCAGGGGCAAGCGGACCTCCGGGAGTCGGGCGTGGGATGGGGTGACGACGGTGGTGTCGTCAGAGGGTCGGGAAGCGGCTGGGCAGAGTGGTAAGCACCCGTACGTCCTCGGCGGCTCGTTCGGCTTCCATTCGGGCGAGGGTCACGGAGCAGGCGCCGTACTCGCGCCGGTTCAGCTCCCCGGCCTCCGTACACCGGCCGTCTTCGAGGACGTAGCGGGTTACCTTGCGGACCGGGCCCGTGCCGGTGGGCACATCCGAGACCAGCGACAGCACAAATGATCCGCACCGACTCGTCGTGTCCGACAAGGCCATATCCACCAGGTGGGCCAGGCGGTCGAGCCGCTGTGCGCTCACAGGGCCGAGGGCCAGGCGGTTACCGCCCAGGTAGAGGACTTCGGCAAGTACCTCCCGGGCAATCACTGGTCGGACAATGTGCAGGTAGTGCCGTCCCGGTCCGGCCGCCGCGATGGCATCTGCGATCGCACGGCGTCCCGGGGACATGGGTGAAACAGACAGGGTCAAGTGACCTTTCCTGGAAGGGGCGCCTGCGGAGGGTGCCGTCGTCAGCTTCGGCGGACGACGGTCAGGCGGCCCTCCGCGCCGTCCGGCAGGGTGCGCCGTGGCACGGGGGCCGAGGAGGCGAGCGAAGAGGCGAAGACCGCGACCAGGTCGTGGGGGACGCTGGAGCTGAAGCTGGCGCACCACAGATACGGGGCGCCCAGAACGGGTTCCGCCCACGCCTGCCAGCCCGCAAGATCGGGGCGCGGGTCCGCGTCCTGGATCAGAGGCGGCACCTCCTCCAGCGACACGCTGGAGGAGAAGCCGGGGTCGGTGACCGTCGTGCGAGGGCGGTCCACGTCCCGTATCCAGCCCCGGGCGACCAGCGCGGTCAGGACCGTCTCCGGCTCGTCGAATCCGGCGTCGGGGCTCTCGCCGGCGTCGAGCGCGAGGAGGAGGTCGGCAAGCGCCTCGTGCGGGACGCCCGCGGTGAAGTAGGCGTTCCATTCCGTCATGGCGCTGAAGGAGTGGGTCCGGGCGGAGAGTTGCCAGGCGACGGGCAGTCCGCCGAGTTCGAACGGATAGCCCGCCAGGATCCACTCGGCTCCACGCAGCTCATCCGGGCTCACGTACAGCAGGGTGTGACGGGACGTCGGCCACATACGCCAGCCCATGCCGGCCAGGAGGTCGCAGATCCGCTCGGCGAGAGCGCCGTCGTCACCGGCCAGATGGCGCGGGGTGACCCAGTACACAGGGTCTGGCGAATCGGGGTGGGAAGGATCGAGGGGGTGATAGGGGTTCAGGGGCGCCTCCATGGGCTCGGGGGTGGTTCAGCTGCCGTTGTCAGGCCCGGTCGCCTTGCGTCGGCGGCGGGCGGGAGCCTCGGTCGGCTCGTGCCAGGCGAGGGCGACGGCGACGTCGGGCGGGAGATGGCCGATCTGTTCGGCGTCATTGGCCTCCGCGATGAAGACCAGCGGTGTGCCGTTCTCGTCCCGCGAAGGGATCACTGCGCCGATGCGGTGGGCCATAGGGAAGAGAGGGTTGATGGCGAGTTGGGCCGGCGCGTCGCGGTCGCAGGCGGACAGAAGCTCGATGAGTTCGCCGACGGTAATCTCCGGGATGGGCGGTTGATCCACGGTGGTACTCCTTGCGGTAGCGGACACACGGGTGCCCCAAGGGTCGGGCAGGGCAGGGTATGCAGTGCGTACGAGCGCCCCGTTAGGCGTGGGGCGATGGCTGTACGCCGATCAGCACGGCTGGGATGTGGCCAGGACTTGCGCCACGGCGGCGGCGACGATGTCCGCCGGGGTCTCGATGTCGAACGACATCCGGTACCCGCGGGTCTTAGCAGTGCCGGTGACCGCGATCACCCATCCCTCACCATCGGTGCCTGGACGGCCCGTCGGGAACCAGCCGAGGTAGAACCGGCCGTCCATGCTGTTCACATGAACATCGGCGCGGTCGTCCACGACCAGCTTGAAGTCGGCATCGGTGAACTGGTCGGTCACCAGCGCCGGCTGACCTGGACCGAGTTTCCAGGAGCGCAGGCGTAGGGCATGGACGGTCGTAGCGAACCCGGACTGGGCAACCTCCACGGTCACTGGCGACACCTCTCTGACCTGCAGCTTTTCCGGGAAGACGTCCACGTTGACATGCTTCGGAAGCGTTGGCCAGTCCTTCCGTGATCTTTCCTGTCTGCCCCAGGCGAACTTTTGTCCGTTCTCACTCAATCTAGGATCCGCGACTTAGTTAGCAATGAAGGCCGTTCGTTAGCAGTGGATTAGCAAATCCCTGACCGCCTTAGCAACCGTTACGGTCGGTAGTGATCGACTGTGCGGCACTCCCAGTCTCGGCCTACCTCGCTTCCATGGTGGGTCACAAGGCGCGTACTCTCGGCCGACATGAACGGCGTGGGTGCTGTAGCCGAGGTAGGCAGAGGCGGGAGCCGGTACCCCTGGATACGTCGTGTGCATGAGATCAGCTCTCCACCCGAAGTCGACCACTTCGGGTGGGTGGTCGAGTCTCCGTGGGCGCGGGCCGAAGTCCCGCTGACCAAGCGACGCGAGGACCCACTGCTCGTGGTACTGGGCGAGCGGGGATGCGGTAAGAGCGACCTGTTCATCCAGGAAGCCGCGGCGCTGAAGTCCGAGGGACACACCGTGGACCTGATCGATCTGAAAGTGCGGGGCCGGTTCTACGAAGCGGGTGGTGCGCGCCAGGAGTTGGGCGCCGTTTTCGAGCAGGCTTCGGAGGCCGAGCCAGGGTACGTCCTGTTAGACAGCCTTGATGAGGGCCTGGACCGGCTCGGGGTCTTGCATGAGGTCCTGGTCGCCTGCCTGGAGGAACTCGGCCGGGAGCGGCGAGGGAGACTTCGGTTGCGTATCGCCTGCCGTTCGGGCCGGTGGCCCAGGGGTCTTGAAGAAGATCTTGAGCGACTGTGGGCGCCTAGAGCCGTGCGGGTGGTAGGTGTGACACCGCTGAGCCGATCCGACGTGGAGATGGCTGCCGCCTGCGATGGCCTCGACGGCCGTACGGTCACCCGACGCCTCCAGCAGAAAGGCGCGGTGGCCCTGGCCCGGTCCCCGATCACCTTGAAGCCGCTGCTGGAAGCGGAACGGGCAGGACGCGCCCTGCCCGCCACGGTGGCGGACGCTTACAGGCATGCTTGCAGGCAGCTGTGCTCACATGGCCACCGCGACAGGTGCCGGGTGGGGCCCGATCATCTGACCGCACTCGCCACCCGCATTGCCGCGGCCTTGCAGTTCGGCCACTGCGAGGCAGTGCATGACACCCAGGGTGACCCCAAGCTGAACGACGTGGCGCTGCATGACCTGGAGGGCGGTAACGAGCCGGGCTCTGCCGGTACGTCGTTTCGCTGTGGGGCGGAGGAACTGCTGGCGCTGGTGGATTCCGGGTTGATGGTCGAGGTCGGGCTGCGGCGCTGGGCCTTCGCCCACGACAGCTACCAGGAATACCTTGCCGCCCAGTTCTTGGCTCGGCACGGCATAGGCAGGGAGGCGCAGCGGCAGCTGCTGTGGATCGGTGACGGAGCGTCCCGGCACGTAGTGACGCGGCATCGTGAGGTCGCTGCCTGGCGGGTGGTGGACGATCCTGAGCTGTTCGCAGAGGTCCTGCAGGACGACCCTGAGGTGCTGTTGCTGGCGGACCTTACCGCGCTCCCCGATGGGCAACGCGAGTATGTGGTGGACCGGCTCCTCGACCTGGTGCGCAGCGATGACACGGTGGGTCTGGACCGGTGGCTGCTGCACCGACTGGATCATCGAGGGCTGTCCGCCCAGCTGCGGCCCCTTCTACGCCCCGATACAGCTGGTCCTGTGCTTTCCGCCGCGCTCAGTATTGCCCGCGCCTGCCGACTGTCGGAGGTCAACGATCAGTTGCTGACCGTGGCAGAGGAGCAGACGGTCGATTCGAAGTTGCGCCAGCTAGCTATCCAGGCACTGAGTGAGGACCTCGAAGCGAGCCACGCGACCCGGCTGAAGGCGCTGGCCGAGCGTAACGACGCGGACCTGGGCCGGACGCCGGTCCAGGAGCTGGCCCCGGAGCGAGTGGCTTGGCTGAGGGCGTTGGCCTGGCGCGGTGATGCAGACCTTGTCGCGACCGCGCTCGAGCGGTTGTGGCCGCAGTACCTGCGGCTGCCCGACTTCTTGGACTTGATCCCGCCCTCAGGCGAGCCCACCCAGTTCCATGCCGCGTGGCTTCTGATCGAGCGAGCTCTGCACCGGCTGAGGCCGGAGGATATCGACGATGCTGTGGGCTGGGCGACACGGGTTTTGGGTTCCCGGCACCCCCGAGCCGGCCTGACCCCCGCGGGTGAATCACAGCTGTCCGTGCAGCTTCCAGTGCGTGTACTCGCCAGGGCGATCGCGCTCCTCGACGACGCCGCAAATACCGATCACGCACCGCGCGACCGGCGGCTCGCCCAGATCGCCGAGGCCCTGCTCACCCTGGCAGGACGTGCCGATTTCGATGACCGGCACCAACTGGCCGAGGCGGTGGGCGAGGTACTGGAGGACCAGCCGAAACTGCGCCGGGAACTTGGCCGCCGCGTCCTAGAACGCGCCGACGACCACCAGGTCGCCCGGCTCATATCCCGGCCGGGCAGTCCCGCCTTGTTCGCCACGGACGAGCCGGTGTACTGGGCCCTGCAATGGCCCACGCTCGCCCCCAAGGCTCGCCGACACGCTGCACTCCTCGTAGAGAAATCGCCGGACCTGGCGGACCCGGACCTGCCGCGCGCTCTTGAACTGCGCGAGTGCGACCCGCAGCTTAAAGCCGCCACCGTACGGTGGGACACCCGCGCGGCAGAAGAAACCGAGCACCGGCGCGAGCAGGAAGAACAGCACCACCGCTCGGCATTCGACGAGACCCGAATGCGGCAGGCACTCACCGCAATCAGCGCCAGCGAGGAGTCACCGGAGCTCCGGTGGCAGGAGATTGTCGCTGAGCTGTACCGCACCTCGGACGGCAGTGAGGCGGCGACGCACCACGGTTGGCTGGGTCTCGTGGCGGCGGCTCCGTCGTTCCCGTCCAAGGGCAGCGAGCTGCATCACCTGCTACTCGACGCGGCTACGACTGTCGTTCACCGCTCACCGCTACTCAGCGCAGGTGCCTCCGACCCAGTCGGCACGGAATGGAGTCAGGACGTCAACACCTGGAGCCAGGCCGTCACCACACTTACGGCGCTCGCCGTGCTGAACCCATCCCGTCTGGCGGACGCATTGAACGATCCCCGCCGCGCGGCCGCAGCCTCGATCGCGGCTGCGGCCAGCCCCTGTTATACAGAGGACGACGTCGCCCTGCGGCGTACGCTGATCAACCGCTGCAACAACCTGGCCGGCCGAGAGCTCTCGATTCTGCTTACGCAGGCGCTGGACGGATGCGATTACTCAGTCCTCAGCTACCTCACCCACGTCTACGAGAGAGCGGACGCGACCTCTGCCGTCGAGGCTGTGCTCACGTGGGCACAGGCTTCCGGACGTGAGGTCTGGCAGTGGAACACGGTCCTCACGTCTCTCGCCCTCGCTGGCAACCAGCAGGCCGACGAAGCCTTGGGCGCAATCGTGGCGGACTCGGAATTGCAACGCAGCGCCGCCGAGTCCCCACGGTGGATCTGTGCCGCCACCGCAGTCTTGGCAAGCCCCCGGCTGCACAGCCTCTGGCCCACCCTCAAGAACATTCTGCTACGGCCAGGTGTCCTGGCGGCTCTGCTGGATCAGTTCTTTGCGACCTTTGACAAATGGCCGCCCGAGGTGGCAAGCCTCCCGGAGGCTGACCTGGCGGACCTGTATGCCATGGTCACCGACCACGTCGGCCTATCACCCGATACCCGTGCCTCCGTAACAGGGGCCGTCCGTGACTGGAACCGCGAGCTGCAAAACAGCCTGCTTGTCCTGCTAATCGACAAGAACACCATGGCAGCAGCCCGGCAATTGGATGCCCTTGCAACCCGTTTTCCGGATCTTGCTTATCTGCGCAAGCGCGCCAAGGAGGTCGCCTACTCTGCCGCCGACCGTCAAGCCGTTCCCGTGGCCCCGTCCACTCTTCTGCGCCTGGCCAGGGACGCCAGCCTCCGGATCATCTCCGATGAACGCCACCTTCTGGACATCGTGGTGGCCAGCCTGCAAAGACTCGAAGCGGTCCTCCAAGGTCCCAACGGCCTGGTAGTGGCCCTGTGGAACCGCCAGAAGGGGCAAGTGGACCACGCTGAATGGTGGCCGTGCTGGGAAGAAGACTTCAGCGACCTGGTCGCCGCCTTCCTGCGCCAAGACATCGGTGGCCACCGCGTAGTGATCAACCGCGAGGTCCAAGTTGCCCGTCCCGGATTGGCCGGCAGACGCACCGACATCCAGATCCAGGCCACCGCTCCGCCCGCCGACGGTGACGACCCGCTGACCGTCGTCATCGAATGCAAAGGATGTTGGAACCAGGACCTGCCCACCGCGCTGGCCAACCAACTCGTCCGCGACTACCTGCGCACCCCCCGAACCGCAGGCATTTACCTCATCGGCTACTTCGACTGCGACCGCTGGAACGAAAGAGAGCGAAGGAAGCGACACCGGGCACACACGATCCTGTCCGTGCAACACGAACAGGATGCGAGCGCCCAGGAACAACGCGATCAGCACGGCGCCATCGTCGCGGCGAAAGTCCTCGACTGCCGCCTCCCCGGACCTGACGAACCGTGGCGCGCCGAGCCCGGCACTCCTGTCATGTAAACAGCCCGTCTCGGCGCGGACAGCGAGCTTCGGCCCCATCCCTGTAGATGAGCCGAGCCGTACCCGTCCGACACTACCCCGCCCGCCCGAACCAGCCTTCTCTGCTGAACAGCTGTGAGCGGAACCGGCATCCCTACCGACCGTGACTGCCAGCGGCCGTTCACATGCGAGATTGCTCATGCCAGACCGACTCAGCCAGTGCTCACGGAGCTCGGATTTCGGCATCGTCGCAGGACGCACTGCTCACGAAGTCGTGGACCCTACACTCAAGTCAGCCGTCGTCTCATTGATGTCCGGCCGCGCAGAGGACGTCCGTCGCCGACTTGCCCGGAACGCGTCCACGAGTCACGGACAATTGCGTCGGATAACCTCCCAACGCGACAATCGCGAAATGACGGCCGGTCCGTGCCGGTCCTTCCGATAGGGGATTGATGAGCACCGTCACTGAGTCCGCGGCCCCGGCTGGCGAGCTGACCCATGCCGCCGCGCTCACCAAAGCTGACGTCGACGCACTGGAAGCCTTCCTCAGCGCGCGGTTCGACGCGATGCGGTCTGCGAACCACTTCTCCAGCGACGCGTACAACGCGGCGGCCGCTCTGGCGCGTGTCCTGCGGGACCTAGTCAAGCCGGTGCGCGCCTCGTTCCGCTACGACGACGGCTCGCCCGAACTCCTCCGGGCTCGGATGCGTCACTGGAACCGACTGCGCGGCCTCGCAGAGCCCTGGGAGAACACCGACGGCTACGACCGGGGCCGCTGGGACTATCTCGTGCACCTCGACGCCTCAGAAGTCGCGAGCTCGGCGGAGTACGCACGTCGGCGCGAGGAGGAACAGGCCGCGTACGAGCGGGACCGTCTGCTGCGGAGCCTGTGATGACGCAACATGATGCCCGCCCTTCAGGTCAGCCGACTGGATTCGATGAGACGGCGGCTGGCTTGGGTGAGAACGGACAACTTTGCCCTCTGTCATAGATCGTCATAACCGTTCTCCGGATCTGCCACCTCTGGCCAAGTCGTGTTGGCTACCGTCCCCCGATGAAGTCACAGGTCGCCGAAACCACCGAAGCTTGTAGCTGCACTGCGAAGGGCAGCTTCTGTCAGGACTGCAAAGGCGAAGGGTGAGTGACGCCGCTGCCTGAAGACGGGCGACGACGAGACGCCACCGGCCGCTGCACGTCGTGCGCTAGGCGGGGAGGCCACCGCCTGCCACACGAGCCGACGTGCCCCGTGATGCGGAAACACCCTGGGCTTGAGCACTTCGCACCCCAGCTCATCAGCGACTCGGGCAACATCACGTTCTTCAGCGCCGGCAACGCTCTCGCTCGACCAGAGGTGCGGCAGCGCCTCGCGCAGATCCTGTTCGGGCCCCGGCCCTGACGACCGGGGTCACGGCAGCAGTCCTGCGCGTCAGCGGCCGAGGAGAACAACAGCGGCGACCACGTCCGCCCCATGAACCAAGTGGATCACAGCGTGCAGCCGCAGCCGCCGACGAGCTCCTCCAACTATGTGAGTCGCCACCACCCTGCAGAAGGACGGCCCCGAAGGCGGTAAACTGAGAGTGGCCGTACGGGAGCGTTCTTGGTCACACTTGAATCGTATCCGTGCGGCCTTTTGCATGGCCTGCCCCCTGTCGATCTTGAGACGAAAAGCCAGGCAAGTGCAGGGACGCCGGGCCCATAGAATGGCCGTCGTGACCGACAACACTCAGCGCCCCGACAGCGGGCCGAACAGCGCCCCCGAACTGCCGACCCAATATGCGCCGGCCGAGGTAGAGGGAACGCTGTACGAGCGCTGGGTAGAGCGCGGTTACTTCGAGGCTGACGCGAAGAGCGACAAGCCCGCGTACACCATCGTCATCCCACCGCCCAATGTCACCGGCTCCCTGCACCTGGGGCACGCCTTCGAGCACACGCTGATCGATGCCCTCACCCGCCGTAAGCGCATGCAGGGCTACGAGACGCTGTGGCAGCCCGGCATGGACCACGCCGGCATCGCCACGCAGAACGTCGTCGAGCGGGAACTCGCCAAGGAAGGCAAGTCCCGCCACGACCTGGGCCGCGAGGCGTTCGTCGGGCGGGTCTGGCAGTGGAAGGCCGAGTCCGGCGGCCAGATCGCCGGGCAGATGCGGCGCCTGGGCAGCGGCGTCGCGTGGAGCCGCGACCGCTTCACCATGGACGAGGGCCTGTCCCGTGCCGTTCAAACCGTCTTCAAGAAGATGTTCGACGACGGCCTGATCTACCGCGCCGAGCGCATCATCAACTGGTGTCCGCGCTGTCTGACGGCCATCTCGGACATCGAGGTCGACTACCAGGACGACGACGGCGAGCTCGTCTCCATCAAGTACGGCGAGGGGGACGACACGGTCGTCGTCGCCACCACCCGTGCCGAGACCATGCTCGGCGACACCGCCGTCGCCGTTCACCCCGACGACGAGCGCTACAAGCACCTCGTCGGCCGGCGCATCAAGCTGCCGCTGACGGGCCGCACGATTCCCGTCGTCGCCGACACACACGTCGACCCCGAGTTCGGCACCGGCGCCGTCAAGGTCACGCCCGCCCACGACCCCAACGACTTCGCCATCGGCCAGCGGCACGACCTAAAGTCGCTGACCGTCATGGACGAGCGCGGAGTCATCACGGCCCACGGGCCTTTCCAAGGGCTCGACCGCTTCGAGGCGCGCTCCGCGATCGTCGCCGCGCTGCGCGCCGACGGCCGGATCGTCGCGGAGAAGCGGCCGTACGTCCACTCGGTCGGCCACTGCTCGCGCTGCAAGACGACCCTGGAGCCGCGGCTGTCCCTGCAGTGGTGGGTGAAGGTCGAGACGCTCGCCAAGGCCGCGGGAGACGCGGTCCGCGACGGCCGGGTGAACATCCACCCCGCAGACCTGTCGCAGCGCTACTTCGACTGGGTCGACAACCTCAACGACTGGTGCATCTCACGGCAGTTGTGGTGGGGCCACCGCATCCCCGTCTGGCACGGCCCGAACGGTGAGACCGTGTGCGTGGGCCCCGACGAACAGCCGCCGAGCGGGGAGGGCTGGGAGCAGGACACCGATGTCCTCGACACCTGGTTCTCGTCCGGCCTGTGGCCCTTCTCCACGCTGGGCTGGCCCGAGAAGACCGCGGACCTGGCCAAGTTCTATCCGAACTCGGCCATGGTCACCGGCTACGACCTGATGTTCTTCTGGGTCGCGCGGATGATGATGTTCGGCCTGTACGCGATGGATGGCGAGATCCCCTTCCACACCATCGCGTTCCACGGCATGGTCCGTGACGAGCACGGCAAGAAGATGTCGAAGTCGTTCGGCAACACGGTCAATCCGCTGGACTGGATGGACAAGTACGGCTCCGACGCTCTTCGGTTCACGCTCGCGCGGGGCGCCAACCCCGGTACCGACGTGCCGATCGGCGAGGACTGGGTCCAGGCGTCCCGGAACTTCGCCAACAAGATCTGGAACGCGACGCGGTTCGCGATGATGAACGGCGCCACGATCGAGGGCGAACTGCCCCCGGCCGAGCAGCTGTCGGCCACGGACCGCTGGATCCTGTCCCGGCTGAACACCGTCGTGGCCGAGGCGGACGCGTACTACGACGACTACCAGTTCGCGAAGCTCGCCGATGCCCTGTACCACTTCGCGTGGGACGAGGTCTTCGACTGGTACGTCGAGCTGTCCAAGACGACGTTCATGGCCGGCGGCGACGCGGCCAAGGTCTCGGCACGTGTCCTGGGCGAGGTCCTGGACGTGACGCTGAAGCTGCTCCACCCGATCGTCCCGTTCGTGACGGAGACGCTGTGGACCACGCTCACCGGCCGCGAGTCCGTCGTGATCGCCGACTGGCCGGCGGACAGCGGGTTCCGCGATGCCGCAGCCGAGGCGGAGATCGAGAGCCTCCAGCAGGTGATCACCGAGGTTCGGCGCTTCCGCTCGGACCAGGGCCTGCAGCCCGGCCAGAAGGTCCCTGCCCGCCTGGACCTGGCGGGTACGCAGCTCGCTGCCCACGAGGCGGCCATCCGTCAGCTGCTCCGGCTCCAGCCGAAGGGTGACGGCTTCAGTGCCACGGCGACCCTCCCGGTTGCCGGCGCCACGGTCGCGCTCGACTTGTCCGGCACGATCGATGTCGCGGCCGAGCGCAAGCGGCTGGCCAAGGACTTGGCTTCGGCGGAGAAGGAGAAGGCCCAGGCGGAGGCCAAGCTCGGTAACGAGGCGTTCTTGGCGAAGGCGCCGGACAACGTGGTCGAGAAGATTCGTACCCGTCTCGCGAAGGCCGAAGAGGACATCGTCCGGCTGCAGAACCAGATCAACAACCTGCCGCCTGCCTAATAGCCAGACCAGCGAGGAAGCCCCGGACGCATCGTCCAGGGCTTCCTTCATACGGCGGGCACCACTACGGAATTCCCAAGCCCTCGAACGGGCTCGACAGGGAGAACTGCCGCTGGCGGGCGACCGTCAGGGCCTGTTCGAGGTCGAACTCGGCCATCCGGATCAGGTCGACGAGCCGGGACGGCTTCGAGGCGAGGACGAGGCGCGTGATGTCCTCAGCCGTGTCATCGCGGTTGAAGCGGTGTCGGAACAGGTCGAGGTTCTTCTGCACCACCAGCAGGGTCATGTCGAACGCGGAGATCTCGGCGTTGGAGCGCCCGTTCGGCGGCCAGGCCACGTTCCGATGAGGCGGTGTCAGCTCGGAAAACTGACAAGATCGATGAGATTCCACCGCGCGGGCTCTCTGTAGTTCTGTCACTTGCCTGGTCGGCGCTCACCGGAGCTGACAAGACCATTGGGACATTGACCCCGTGACGGCCAAGCCCATTGATCCCCAGCCGGATCGCTCGCCCGTCTTGTCTCAAGGCAGTTGCCAGTGCGCAGCTCGCCGACATGGCTCCCTGACACGATGGATGAGAACGGACAGGTGGCCTTGAGCCGGGTGATCTCGGCGACCGCGTCACCGGTGACCAGGCGGGTGTTCCAGTCGACCTTGTCGATCGTCGAGGAGAACACCACCTTCGACATGTCCCGCCAGCGGCGCGCGAACTCGATCTCCGCCGGGGTGGCGCCCGGCTGCTGGTCGCCGGCGGCCAGTGGGAGCTCATCGTCTGCCACAGCTTGCGCCCATACAGCGTCAGGTCGGTCGCCTGCAACTGGTCGGACCAGAATTGGAACAGCTCGTCGCTCGGCACGCCCCAGCCGATGTCGTCGCCGGGCGCGGCGATGTAGCCGTCCAGGGTCAGGTTCATGCCGTAGATCAGTTTCCGCATGGCGCCAGCCTTCCGTGAGTCGGTCTCACGCGTACAGACCGGCGCGGCGCGGGAAACTCATCGGTGCGCGATCTGAGCACACATGTAGTCCTCGTGCTCGGGGCTCAGCGTGGCGTACTCGGCCGACTCGGACAAGCCGCCCGATCTCGACCTCGCCCTCGCCCTCGCGAGGAATTGCAACGGATTTGAGACTGGTCATGGGTGACAAGGCCGTGAGACAGCCAAGAACGCCCAGGTCACGCAAGATCGACATGTCACGAGCGGCGAGACCCTACAGGCGAAGTGTGGGATCTCAGATTCCGTGGCCGAATCTCACGGCCGATGGCCACTCGGCGGCCGATTGGCCACGATTCAGAGACCGGATGGTTGTCCTGTCACATTCAAGCTGTCGGATTCTCCCCCGTTGTCGTTCGTGTTGGCGGATTCTCATCGCGGCGCGTGCCGAGCGGCGGCGTTTGCTTCGTTTACGGGGTTCGAGTTGTTTTTCCAGGCCCGGTCTTCCGCCCCGCCACGTACGAGACTTCTGCGAAAGCCAAGTTGTTTGAGAACAAATACCACCGGCGTTCTCAAACAACTTGACTCCTCCGCAGGCCAGGGAACTGTTATCTGCCAGCTGCACTTCGACAGGACACTGGTCAGCCTGTTCACTCTGTGGCGTCGGTTTCGCCGAGCGTCCAGCCGGCCGACGGTTGCGCTGCCCGCAGCGCCCGCGACGTGGCTGTCCAGCCTCGTCGGCGGAGGGGGACCGTACGCGATCAGCCCCCAGGGCAGGGGAGTTACTGCCATTGTGGTCGTGGATGTGACGGCTCGGATCGAGGGGGAAGTATGCGGCGAAATCTCCGCTGGGCGACTGCGGGACTGGTCACGGCCGTGGTCTTCGCGGTACCCACGTGGCTGTGCGGTGCCGTGTTCCTGCCGTCGATGGTCACAGATGCCGCGGTCCGCTGGGGGCTCTCGTCGGCGCTAGGGGTGGTGCTGGCCACGCTGGCCGTCGCGTGGGGCCAGAGCTTCGCCACCCGCGCCCACCCGGAAGACGCCCCGCCTCCGCCGTCCGACGGTCCGGTCACAGCGTCCGGCCCGCGCAGCGTCGCCGTCAAAGGCAGCCCGACGGGCAATATCTCCACCGGGGACACCGGGGTGCGCAGTGCCCCGGACAGCTCTCCGGCCCGCCCGGAGCCCCAGGCCCCGGCCCCCCCTGCACCCCAGCCCGAGCCTGGGCCTGGCTCGGTGGCCGCGTCCGGAGAACGGTCGATCGCCATCAACGGCAACCCCGGGGGCACCATCTCCACCGGCGACCAACTCGGCGAGGACCCCGCGTGAAGTGGCCTTTCAAGAAGCAGCCCGCGCAGCCGCAGGCATCAGAGCCCGATGTCCTCCCCAGCGTCGAGGCATCCGGGACGCGGTCCGTAGCAATCGACACCGGCGGCGGCGACTTCCTGGGGACCGCCCTGACCGGGGACAACGCCACAGCCATTCAGTTGCCGCCCGAGGCGCTCGTGCCCCCGGCTGAGATCCAGGCCCCACCAGGACTGGACAACTTGCCGATACGCCCGGATACGTTCGTGGGCCGCGCCCGTGAGCTGGAGCGGTTGGATGCCACACTCTCGTTCGGGGGCCAAACGGTGGTCCAGGCGGTACATGGGCTGGGCGGGATCGGCAAGAGCACTCTGGCCGCGCACTGGGCCGCCACCCACCCCCACGGCCGTGCCCCGGTCCGGTGGATCAACGCCGAGAGCCCCGTCGCCGTCCAGCAGGGCCTGGCCGACCTCGCCACCGCCCTGCAACCCGCCCTGGCCAAAGCCCTGACCGCCGAAGCACTCGCCGAACGCGCCGCACAGTGGCTGGCCACGCACACCGGCTGGCTGATCGTCCTGGACAACGTCAACGATCCCGCCGACATCACCGGCTTACTCGCCCGCGCCCCCGGCGGACGCTTCCTGATCACCAGCCGGCTCGCCGCCGCCTGGACCATCGCCACCACCGTGGTCCGCCTGGACATCCTGGCCCCGGACGAGTCCCTGGACCTGTTCACCCGCATCACCACCGCCACAAACCCCGGGCGGGACCTGGACGGCGCCGCCGACGTGTGCGAAGAACTCGGCCACCTGCCCCTGGCCATCGAGCAGGCGGCGGCCTACCTCGCGCAGAACCCGCTCATCACCCCCCGCGCCTACCTGCGCCTGCTCGCTGAGCACCCGGCGGCGATGTACCGCCACGGCGCGGCCACCACCCCGGCCGAGCGCACCATCGCCCGCATCTGGAACGTCACCCTCAATCGCATCACCGAACTCCAGCCTCAGGCCGCCGACCTGCTGCGCACCCTGGCCTGGTACGCCCCCAACCTCATCCCCACCACCCTGGCCGACGGCGGCCCCGCCGACCCGCCTGCGCTACACGCGGCACTCGGCCTGCTGACCGCCTACAGCATGATCACCCCCGACAACGTCACCGGCACCCTGGCCGTCCACCGGCTCGTCCAGGCCCTCGCCCGCACCCCCGATCCCGAGGATCCTCACCGCACCCCGCACCACATTGCCCAGGCCCGCGAACAGGCCACCGCCAACCTGCGCACCGCCCTGCCCGCCAACTGGGAAACCCCCGCCACCTGGCCCACCTGGCGCACCCTGCTCCCCCACATCGACGCCCTCGCCGATCACACCACCGCCGACACCGACACCGCCACCACCGCAGGTATCCTCAACCACACTGCGGGCTTCCTCGGCGACCAAGGCCGGCCCGCCCACGCCATCAGACACCTCCAACGCGCCCTCACCGCCTGTGAACGGGTACTGGGTGAGGACCACCCCGACACCTTGAACTCCCGCAACAACCTTGCCCTGGCCTACCGGTCGGCTGGCCACCTAAAGAAGGCCATCGCCCTATACGAGCGGACCCTCACCAGCCATCTGCGGTTGGACGAAGACCATCCCTCCACGCTGACCGTCCGCAGCAACCTCGCCAGCGCCTACCGTGAGGCGGGACTCCTCGAAGAGGCCATCGCCCTGTACGAGCGGACTCTGATTGGCCAGCTACAAGTGTTGGGCGAAGACCACCCTGGAACCCTGGCTTCCACCAATGGCCTCGGCCGTGCCTACCAGTCGGCGGGAGACCTGAAGCGCGCCATCTCCCTGTTCAGGCATGCTCTCACCGGCCATCTGCGGGTGTCGGGCGAAGACCATCCCTCCACGCTAGCCGTCCGCAGCAACCTCGCCGGCGCCTACCGTGAGGCGGGGCACGTGAAAGGCGCCATCCTCCTATGCGAACAGAACCTCGCCATTCGGGAGCGGGTTCTGGGTAAAGACCACCCCGATACCCTAGCTTCCAGGAACGACCTCGCTGGCGCCCACCGGGCAGCAGGGCACCTGAAAATCGCCATCTCCCTGCACGAGCAGACCCTCACCGACCAGCTACGGGTGTTGGGCGAAGGCCACCCCCACACCATGGCTTCCCGCGGCAACCTCGCCGAATCCTACGAGTCGGCGGGAGACCTGAAGCGCGCCATCCCCCTGTATGCGAAGGCCATCAGCACTTATGAACAGGTGTTGGGCGAAGACGACCCCCATACCTTTGCTCTCCGCCGAAGGCTCGCTAGCGTCTACCGCTCGGCGGGGTTTCCCGACCGCGCCATACCCCTGTACGAGAAGATCCTCGCATCCTGCGAACGGGTGATGGGTAAAGAACACTCGCTCGCGGTGATGGCCCGAGACGATCTCACCGCTGCAATCGCCGAACGCGACGGTGCAAGATCGTAGTGACCGCCGTGTCACAAGCACGGATGTGACACAGGCGGCCGACCGCCGGACCGTGATCACGTTCCCGCAGGTCGCCTTGTGTCAGAAGCTGACGTCACCAGGCTTGGTTCAAAGCCCGCGTCATGGCGCCAAGCCGTGGGATCGATCTCGCCTATTGCCGTGTCAGTACGACCAACGGCGTCACTGCCGTGCGCGCGATGGGAGTACTCGAAGGTGCCGGGCAGTTCGAGCAGCGCGAGGTTCCCTCTGATGAGAATCGGCCGATCGCGGCGGTTCTCAGGTCCCTACGGGAGCTGCGGGGAATGGACTCCGACGATCCGGGCAGCACGGAGTACGGACAGCGACTCAGCCTCCAGATCCACGCCTTGGACTTGCTAGCTGCCTCTGACACCACGGCCCTCGTTTACACGTACGCACACCAACTGTCTCCAAGCGAAGCTGTGGAGCGCTTCCCCCACGGGCGGTGGCGGCGTTTCCACGAAGTGCGAACAGACTTCGTCCAAGCGGCTCGCTCGCATCTCGATGGCAGCACCTGAGCGTGACCGCCGGTCAGGGCGCTGGTAAATCGTCGCTCGCTCAGGCCGATCCGAGGATTCGGACACGACCGTGAGCCTGGCTGGCCGGGAAACGGCGACAGACTTCAGGCGAAGGGGACAGCGTGCCGCCGCCCCCTTTCCTCACTTGGACCGGTCAGCGTTAGGTAAGGATCCAGCGCCCGGCAGGCGTCACCGCTGTGACTGAGCCGTCTTACATTGGCCACCTGAGCATCCCAGTTGGCCACGATGACCGGACGCGGTCAGGGCGTTCCTCGGCCAGCCAGAAGGGCCTGGTAGACGAAAAGGGTGGAAGTCTCTCCGCATGCCCAGTCCCAGCGGCGAGCGTCCCGGCCGACAGACAGGGCCGCGTCTACCGTGCGTCCATGCACGGAGTTCGCGTCGACAGTGGTCCCACGCCGGCAGACTGGCTGAGCGCCTGGTCGACAGCCTTTGCGGCGGTCGGCACCGTGGGTGCGTTACTCCTCGGCTTGCTCCTCTGGCGACAAGACCGGAAGCAGCAACGCCGTGCCCAGGCACGCCGCGTGCACGGCCATGCTGTCCCAACGGAGGGATACATGCAGGGCACGGACGTCAGTGCGGCGGAGTACGTCATCGAGAACAAGAGCGATGGTCCGATTTACATGGTCCACCTGCCCCGAGAGGGGGGCGCCGTGATCCAGTTGAGCAACATGGTCCCGGCCGAGGCGAGTATCCGCTACGCGGTCGAGAACGTCACCGACGTTGAGCGCCTAGGGCTGGCAGACGGGACCGTGAGTGCCGTGCCCATCACCTTCTCTTTCACCGACCAAGACGACACCCGGTGGACGCGCTTCGACAACGGGCACCTCAAGGAGACGGCAGACGCTCCATGACCGGGCCAGCACATGCTCAGAATGACCAACCGAAGCGCTCCGTGGCCAGGTAAGGCGCTCAGTCACAACCGCACCCGCGCAACCAGATGTGACCTCCACCGGTAGATAGCCAATCCGTCCAAACGCGTCGCAGGCCACGGGCTCGCGCTCAACCGCAACTGGCCACTTTGCTCAATGATGATTGGCCAACTGGGTCACGGACTTGGGTCCAATTGGCGTTTGGGCCCGTGGGCCGTCAGTGACATCCGGGACGGCGGTCGCATGCCTCACCGGCGGCGGCCAGGTGCCACGGCTCCTCCTTCAGTCCGAAATCTCGCCGTGCCGCTGGCCGTCGGCTAGGGCTCTGACGTGGGATGAGTCGACTGCGGAGCGGGACCAGTCCAGCGGCGAGGCCGCGCCGAGTTCGGTGAGCAGGGCCTCGGGCCGCTGCTGCCACACGTCGGCCGATCGGTAACGCCACGGCGGCAACGAACGTGAACCCACCAGGGGCTGTCCGCCGGTACTACCGCGAGGCGGCACCGCCCAGCGGCCTACGTGAACGACATCTCAACGGAGATGGTCTCCCACATTGCGTTGAACCAGAGAACCGACTGCTCAACGAAGTCTGTGTCTGGACCGTTTTCACCGGCTCCGAAAACCCGCACCAAGCCCATGGGACCCGCGTCATACACTTCCATGATCCGTTGATCGATCTCTATCTCACGTCGCACCATTGTGTAGTACGAAAACAGTGCGGTGCTGTCATTGATGAGGTACAGCTTCGCCATGGGGGCAAAAGGAATCGCCCGATACGCAACTTGCACATCGATGCCGTGAGTTGCGCGAAGTGATCGCAGCGAGGTCGCCATCGACCTTGCATGAGCGTTACGCTCACTGAGCCACGCCTGGTGGACATGGCCGTCTTCGTCATCGTTCGGCTTCGCCGCGCGAGGGAACGCCAAATCAATGTCTCGGCTGGGAAGCAGCACTCGAACGTTGATCCTTTCTGGCTTCACCTCCCCAGCATGAATCGCATGAATGGGATCTCCCATTGCAACTGCCAACGACTGGCCGTTGAGACACATGGCGTCAATCCAAACCTCTGGCGCCGCGAAAGCGGACCTGAGGTGGTCACGGAGGGCCACAACGGAAGAGGCGAATGGAACCTGGGGAGCGTCTGCGACTGCCGGAGATTCCATTAGTTGTCGCCAGCGGCGTTCGACCGGCGGATCCTGCTTCGCCCATCCACATAGCAAACGGACCACTTTCAGCAATTCCTCTGCGTCCCGTGGTACGTGGTTACCTCGGCGCCAATCGCTGAGTGTCGCCACCGGGACACCTGATTCCCGGCTGACCCGGGTGAGCGTCAACCGGCCTCCAGACTCGGCCTGCGCCACCTCCCACAACTTGGACAACTCGACGACCACGGGGGGAACCGCGCTCACGCGGGCAGATCTATCCAGCATCCAAACCCCCACCGTTCGTGGCTTGCTTCCGAGTCGGAAGTTCCGACTCGTGTGCCGAGCCTACGGCTCGCCAACGGCCTTTCCGAAGTACTTCGAGAGCACTGCCGTTGGACCGCCGAAGCACCATCAATGGACCTCAGGCGCAGCGGCATTGAGGGCCGCGACCCACCTGGGGAGGCTGCAATGAAGAGGAACAGTCCAACTGGTCAGCGACTCGCACGCACCGCGTTGTTCGCGTTGGTTCGTGGAGCGGGAGCGGCTGTGGGCTCAGCCGCCGTCGCAACGGTCGTCTGGTGGGTGCAGACGCGGTGATGCTCCCCCCTTAGCCGGTCCAGAGCGCGGCTGGCAGCACATAACCCACGTTCATGCAGCGAACGATGCATGAACGTGGTCTTCGCCGCAGGAACGGCGTTCCTCATCGGCAGAGCGAGCGTCCTCGGCTTCACCGCAGTGGTCACCATCGGCCGACGCCACCTTCGGATACACGCCGTCTCTCGAAGGTGACGGGGGCCAAGTAGCACTGCGAATGGCCAACCATCACTGCGAGGCACACCAGACGGCGAGAGATGCGCCGAGAATCGAACAAATGATTGAATATGGCCATGGAGTTTGCGCCCTACCCTCGTGACCTGCTGCAAGCGCAGCATGACTGGTATCGCACGTACGACGCACTTGCCGCACTGCCTCCCACGGTGGGGGCCACAGCCCTGCGTCGACGGCTCCTGGTCTTGTCCTCCCGGATCGCGTGGCATCGGCACTGGTCAGTCCAGCCGTCTCCTCCTGCCGCCCGCGTGGAACTGCGGCGTCAGGCGCGGGCTCTGGAGACCGAGGCCCTATAGAGGAGGGACCGTCGTGGCCGCCTCCCCGTCGCAGCCGTTCGCCTTGATAACGCTGGTCTTGCCGGATGAGCAGGCCGTGCAGGTCCGCCTGTACGAGAGGTTGCAGACGACGGGAAGACACCCATGGAGGTACCGCATCGGTGTGCCCTCCTGGGTCGCGACGGAGGACGGGGTGGAGCCTGCCGAGTACTCGGTGTGGGTCACGGACAAGCAGCTCCAGCCGATCGATGGTGTAGACCTGTCGATCGTCCCAACACATCGGCGCCTTGATGCTCTTCCGCTGCCGAAGCCGTCGGGGTGGGTCGTACGGCCGGATCCGCAGCGTCGCGGCGGCACGGTCGTCCATGATGCCGTTTGCCGCCATGCGACGGTCGGAGGCAAGGAGTTGGGGACCATGGAGGCGCTGGACGCGCTGATGCGGCCCGGCGCCTCAGCGTGCCACGAGTGCGTCGCGGCCGAAGTGCTCGTCCCCGCACTGGAGTTGGGTAAGGGTTTCGGGTAACTGCCACGGCGGTGCCGGAAGCGGCAGCACTGTCGATCCCGCGCCCCCTACCGTGTCGAGCCATGACGGTCCTGATCATCCGCGGCAGCGGCTTCCTGGGAACCGAACTGGCACGCCAGGCCACGGCGGCGGGGCACGAGACCGCCGCGACGTTCGCCACCACCCGACCCGGCACGGTCTCGGAAGTCCCCTGACATCCCCTCGACGTCTGGGACCCCGCGCAGGTTGACGGAGTGATCGACGACGTGGCTGCCAGCATGTCGAGGACCTGGCTGCCGCGCTCTTGGAACTCGCGCTGCCCGATGCAGCGGGGGTGTTCCACCTCGCCTGGCTGGAGGCGCTCAGCCGTGGCGACCTCGGCCGACTGATCGCCGAGCGCGAAGGGCTGGACGCCGCGCGGCTGACCCCCGGGCCGCGAACCGACACCCCGCTGCCGGGACCCCTCGACGTGCGCCTTGACGGCCGCGCCACGCAGGAATGGCTTTATCCACGAGAACGGGAGTCGTTTGTCAATGAGCGCGGGAAGCACTTCAAAGCCGGCCAAGTCGATGTTCACGAGTTCGGGAGGCACCCGCGGTGCCGCCCTGTTGGGCACAGAGCGGCCAGGGGCACCTGACGGCGCCGGTGGAGGGTGCCAGCAGCCCCCTCCACCGGTTTCGCTACGCCACGAGCTTGTGCAGGGCGAGCACCGTCGCGCCTGCGGCACCGAGCCCGGGCAGCGGGCCTGCCAGGCTCAGGACGAGGGCGCCCGCCAGGACGCCGGCGAGCAGAATGATCGCCCAGCGCTGGGGCAGGGGCTGGGGGTCATTGGAATCTGCCACGTACTGTTCTCCTTGAAGGAATCCTCGAGCAGGCGGCCCCGGCTGAACCCCGGGGCCGTTCGCGTCTGTGCGAACGACGTGACCGCCGAGCCCGCGTTGAGCGGGCCTAAAGTCCATGGTGAGGGGCCTGGAAGTCCCTTCGTCGGGACGTGACTAACGTTTTGATCCGGGTAAAGGCTCTTGAGGGTCTTTACCCGGATCAAGACGGTGGGATCAAAACGCTAATCTTTCTTCGTGGCTGATGCACGGGAGACGAACGAGCGCAGACTGCGCCGACTGCAGCAGATGCGAAGGACCGGCTCGGTAACGAAAGCGTCTGAGGCCCTGGGCGGAATCTGGAAGGCAGGGAAGAAGCCGGACTCGATCGTCCTGCGCACCGCTTTGCTGCGGGCCGACGGGGAACGGTCGAGACTCACCAAGCTAGTCCTTCCGCGAGGGATAGCGCTGCGCTTCTACCTGCTGGCCCTCTTCGAGGCGCAGTGCCGACTGGACACGGGGGACCCCTGGCAGAACGTCCGCCCGCTGAAGGGTGCCGAATCGTGGTCCGCCCTCGTTGCCATCGACGGTGCGTACGACACGGCGTCGGGGGCGTACGACGCCGCGTTCAAGCACATGCCTCCAGAGCTCCGCGGTAGTACGCGCGCGGAGGAGCGGTGGCGCACGAGGAAGCTGGAGGACCTGCGGCTTCGGCAAGTCAAGGGAGCCCTGAGAACTCTGGAAGAACTCGGCCATGAAGACGCCTTGGTCTCCCTGCCCCGGGGCGCGCGCGGACAGCGGTTATACGAGGACTTCTCGCTCATGGAGGAAGGCGGGCGGGGCGATATGCCGACCCCAGACATCTACACCGTCCCCGTCCGTAGCTGGACAGCCGCCAGGACGATCACGCTCCCTAAGGACTTCTTCCTGAAGGGCTGGATCCAGGTGCTCAATCCTTCCGAGGTCGCCACCTGGCTCATCCTGAGATGGATGAGCCAGTGGGCGCCCAGGAAGCACCGCGTGTCGGGCGTCTTCCTCACCACGCGGCCCCGCATGCAGGCCTTCGGTCTGCGTGACGATGCCTGGGAAGACGGGTGTCAGCGCCTTCTCGAGTTCGGTCTCATCCGCCACGCCGAACCTCCCGAGGGGCTAAAGGCTGCCCTGGACGCGATCGCCGACCCCGTCATAACGGCGCTCTTCTCTCAGCCCACTCGCGTCCGCCAGCCTTACCAGCCACATTTTTGGCAGATGACCGACGATGGGCTCGCTGAGAGCGCCGCGCAGGCGCTCGACCGGGAACTCACCCATCGGCGAGAGGCACTCGCCGATGCCGCCATGAAGCGCGTGCAGCACGATCCCGAGCGGCTCGCCGGCCATGCGCCGGCCGACGAGTGAGGCGCGCGCCGCACGCGACTGCCCTGAGCCCGGCCCGCTTTGCCGAGGGGGACCCTCGAACCGCCGACCCGGCCGTCAGCGACTCCCGAACTCATCGACATTGATCAAGCGGCGGGGGTCTCGCAGTGACTCCGGGAGTCGTTGATAAACGACTCCCGTTCTCATGTGCAGAGCCACAGGAACGCCTGCGGACCAGGATCCGAGGCGCCCGCGAGCCTTCGTGACGGCGGTCGCGCCGTCCGCCACTTCCGCAGGTTCCGTCGGCCGTCGTAGGTCGCCCGCGCATGCTCCTGTGGGGTCCGGCCAGGTGGCGGCTCCCATCCGTAGGCCCGTCTACCGGGCACGCGAAAGCCCCCGAAATCCGTGACGGAATTCGAGGGCTGTGGCGGGTGCCGACGGGGCTGTATCAGCTGTGAGCGGGGCCGTCGCTGTCGTCGATTCGGCGGCGGCGTGCCGCGAAGATGGCGCCTCCGCCAGCGGCGAGGAGGAAGCCGGCGCCGCCGAGTAGCCACGGGGTGGCGTCGGCTCCGGTGTGGGCGAGCGTGCCCTCGGCGGTGGGGACCGCAGTGCTCGACGCCGTCTCGGTTACGACCGCGCTGTCGGACGGCGAGACAGACGGCGAGGAAGTGGTGTCGCCCTGGTTCGGGATCGGCTTGTCCGACGTGGACTCGTCGGCCGGCTTGTCTGACGGCTTCTCGGAGGTGGCGGGCTCCGGTGTCGTGCCGGTGGTCTTGGCGTTGGTGACGGTCACGGTGACCGGGCTGCCGGGCTTTGCGGTGAAGCTTTTCGAGGGCTTGTACAGGTCGTATCCGTCCGTTGCCGTCGTTTGCTTGACCCAGAAGTGACTGCCGGTGCGGCTGTTGATGGGCAGTTTCGCGGAGGCGGTGCCGCCTGCGCCGGTGGTGAGGGTGAGGAGGGTGGTGTCGCCGGTGCCGATGTTGACGGTCGACCCGGGCAGCAGCTTGTCGCTCTTGCTGTCCTTGGCCTTCAGCGTGACCGCGGCGGGCTTGAAGGGGTCGGTGATCGTCAGCGGACTGTCCGCGCCAGGGGTGACGATGACGTCCTGGTCGTCGACGACGTCATGCAGCGGGCTGCCACTGGACACCTCCTTGAGCCGGTAGACCCCCGGTGCCAGGTGCTCGAATGCGAGCTGGCCGTCGGCATCGGTCTTGCCGCGGGCGGCCTGCTGACCCGTGGAGTCGAGCAGGGTGAACGAAGCGCCGGCGAGGACGTCACCGCCGGGATCCTTCTTCAGGATGGTGACCCCGCCGGTCTCAGCCGCGTTCAACGGGACAGTGGACGTGGACTGCGTCGGCTCGGGGATCTGTGCCGCGGCGGCCGGAGCCAGGGACACGGTGCTGGCCACAGCGGCGATGGTTACCGCTGCGGCAGGAAGACAGCGGGCAGAGCGGGTGTGCAAGAAGGGGACTCTCCTGGATAGGGCGCGGGCAGGACTGCCCGTCGGCAGAAGGGGGTTGGGCCGGTCAGCGGGTAGGGCGCGGAGGCTGGACCAGTGGGGCGGCCGGTACCTGACGGATTCGGGTCCGGCGACGTGAGGGCATGGTGCTCGCGTAGCGGCGGGCCGCTACTCGTACGAGATGTTGCTGGTCGTCGATGGGACGTGTCTCGATGTGGGCCAGGCCCTGGGCGATGGAGGGGCCGAAGGGCGAGCCCGCGGGCAGGCCGGCGGCTTGGACGATCTGCGCTGCGGCTTCGGCTTCGACTTCGACTTCGACTTCGACTTCGACTTCGACGAGGATGCCGTACTCGGCGGGGATGTTGCGCAGGTCGACGGCATGGTGGCAGAAGCCGTCGATGGCTTCGGTCTTCGGTCAGGGTGAAGTCGTCGTCCATGACGTCTTCGATCAGGTCGAGCATGGTCAGCGTGGCGGATTGCAGCCGGGCGCGGAGGTGCGGGTCCGTGAGCCAAGGGCCCTGCGGTGCCGACGGGGTGTGGGCCTCAGGCTCGGCGGTGCGTGTGGCCTCGGGCTGTGGTCGGTGCCGGAGGGACAGCCAGCGGGGCGGGGCCATGTATCTCCGTGTTTGTGTGGTGGGTCAGCGTGTTCGTCTTGCAGTGGGGCTGGCCGGGGCGGCGGGGACCTTCTACACGGTGCAGGCTGCTGGCCGGGAGCGTGCGGTGGTCGTCCAGGCTCCGGGGAACCAGACCTGTGTGTACTGCTCGATCGCGGCCAGTAGCCCGCCGACCTCGGCGCCGGTCCACGGTGGCTGGCGGTTGTGGCCACGCAGGTCGAGGATGCGGGCGTAGCCGCTGTAGCCGGGCTGGTCCTCACGGGCGGCGTCGCGCCGCGTAAAGGTGCCGTGCTCGTCGAAGGCGAGGACCACGGCGTCCACTTACCCCTTCTCAGGATGGCGAACGGCAAGGCGCAGACCGTCGTACTCGTTTTCGCGGATGGTGCGCGAGAAGTCGATCCGCAGCCGCAGAGAGGAGCTGGGCAGCGGGGTGGCGTAATAGGTGTTGCCGATGACCGAGCTCTCGGCGAACGGGAGCGTGAGGTGCTCGGTGAAGAACTGCTGGGCGTGCAGGGACACTTACGGAAGACCTTCTGGCGTGCGTGGGCAGGAGAGATCGTTCAGCGGCGTGGGCCGGTGCGGGCGGCGGGAGTCGCGGCAACGGTGGTGGTACTCCAGCGGGGGACGCTGCGGGTGCCGAGGGCCGGTCGGCGGGCGGTGGCGCGCTGGACGTCGAGAGGTGTGGGTACCGGGGGTGCGGGTGGTGTGACGGGGGTGAGCTCGGCGGCTTCGCGCAGCGAGGAGAGCATCGAGTCCTTCCAGCGCGGCAGGGGTGCCGGGTCGGACACGCTCTGGGTGATGGCTTTGACCAGGGCGGTCGGTGTGTGGGTGGAGGCAGTGGCGTACCAACGGGCGTGGCCGCTCTTCGGGCCGCCCCACAGGTACCAGCGGGCCTCCAGGGTGGTGAGTTCCTTTGCCGGGTCGAGGCGGCCGGTGGTGTATTCGAGGGTGGCCATTCCGTCGGGGGGCTGGAGTTCCATCACGCCCCAGCGCGGGTGCTGGAACTGCCAGCCGTTCTTGATCAGCGGGACCACGGCGTCGAAGGCGCCGAGTTCCGGGTCCTTGAGGTCGGGCGGGGCCAGATACGTGTCAGGTCCGGCCGTGTATGCCTCGGCGAGGGCGGTGGTGAAGGCGGTCACGAACTCCGTGGGGGCGGAGTCGTTGAAGCTGACGCCCCACGCGGGCGGGCCGAAGCGGTCGCGGTGGGCGTTGATCCGCCACAGCCCGTCGTCGTCTCCCTCGGGCAGGTACCCGAGGCGGACGCGGTGGTCGGGCGCGGTGACGTAAGCGTTGCCGAGGTCGTCGTGACGCAGATCAAAACCGAGCGTGAGGAGAGGCTCCAGCGCGGGGTCGCCGATGAAGGTGCTGCCGGCAAGGTAGCGAGGGGAGACGTAGACGTCGCCATCGATCTCTTCGGTATCGGGCACAGGGGTCCTGGGGGTCGGGGTGGAGCAGTGGCAGGCGATATCAGGTGCTGGTGCCGCGCGGAGCTGCCGGCGAGCACACGGCGGCCAGACCGGCGGGGTTCAACTGCTTCTCCAGGTCGGCGGGTTGGCCGGTGTAGTGCAGGTTGCGAAGACCCAGAGCGGCTGCCGCCTGGCAGTTGTCTTCGCGGTCGTCGATGAACAGGACGCGTCCGGGATCGGCGACGCCGGTGGCCGCGAGGGCGTGTTCGTAGGCGGCCGGGTGAGGTTTGCACAGGCCCAGGCGGGCCGAGTACAGGGCGTCGGTCATCAGCGTGCGCCGCCAGTCGGTGGCATCGAGGATGTCGCTCAGGAAGTGCGGGGCGTTGGAGAGGAGCACCATGGGCAGGCCCGTCTGGTGGGCGCGGTGCAGGATGTCGAGGACGCGGTCGTCGGTGCGGGTCCACATGGCGGTGTCGGCGGTGCGCAGGGTGCGCAGCCAGCGCGGGCCGGGGTGGTGGCCGAGGACCTTGGCCCAGTAGGCGAGATCGCTGAGCTCTCCGGCGTCGTACGCCTCCCGGGGAGCCCAGAAGGCGTCCTGGAAGGAGTCGAGTTGCCCGTGGGGCCACTCGGCGAGGTCGGCGAGGCGTCTCCACATGATGGGGGTGGGCTGTCGGCCCAGAACACCGTTGTAGTCGATGATCAAGGCGTCCACACCGGTGGGCGTGAGGGAAGTGCTGGTCAAGGGGCGGTCTCCAGAGCTTTGCGGGACAGGGCGGCGACGGCGGCTGCGAGGAGGGCGGGCAGCAGCAGCGCGATCGGCAGGGCGGTGAGGGTGGCGAGGGCGCCGATGAGGGCGGGGCCGGCGAGCAGGCCGACGTAGCCGGTGACCGCGACGGTGGCGACCGCGCGGGGTCCGCCGACGCCGGCGGCAGTGATCAGGCTGGGGATCGTGACGGACAGCCCGAGGCCGAAGGCCGCCCAACCGGCCAGTGCGAAGGCGATGGTGGAGCCGGCCAGGCCCGTAGCGAGACCGAGCCCGGCCAGGGCTGCGCCGGCGCGTACGACGGCGGGTGCGCCGTAGCGGGCGGTGAGCCGGTCTCCGGCGAGACGTCCGGCGGCCATGGCCGCGCTGTAAAGGGCGAATGCCGCCGCGCTGGTCGCGGCCGTCGCGTCGAGGCTGTGCAGGTGGATGGCGGCCCAGTCGGCGGCGGCCCCCTCCCCCAGCAGGGTTGCGGCCGCCAGCGTGCCCAGCAGCCACAACCGGGAACGGGACATTCCCCCACGCCCGTCCGGGCTCGCGGGGTTGCGGTACTGGGCGGGCTCGAGTCCGGGGGCGGCAACGCGGCGGGTGAGCCGAGTCGTCGCACAGGCCGCTGCCGTGGCGGCGGCCGAGACGCCGGCGAACAGGACGGTGTGGGGTGTGTGGGCGGTGGCCGCGGCCACCGCGGCGCCCAGGAGGGCCCCCAGGCTGTAACTCGCATGGAGCCCGGCCATGATCGGGCGCCCGTGGGCGTTCTGGCATCGGACCGCAGCAGCGTTGACTGCGACGTCGAGGACGCCGTGCGCGGCGCCGAAGACGAACGCCGCCACAAAGAGGGTGTCCAGGCTGCGGCAGGCGCCGAGGGCGGCGAGGCAGGCGGCGAGAGCGATGGCGCCGCCGGTCAGCAACGCGGGCAGGCGGGCCGGGTGGGCGAGGCGTCCTCCGGTCTTTAGTCCGGCGACCATGCCGAGGGCGGCGGCCAGCAGGACGAGGGCGAGTTCGGCGGTACTCAAGTCGGCGGTCTTTTGGACGGCGGGCATGCGCGCGCCCCACACGGCCATCACGACACCGAGACCCGCGAAGTACCCGGTCAACAGGCGGCGGCTGCGCACCAGATCGGTCGCCGCGGTGCCGCTCACGCTGCGAAGTCCTCTTCGGCCGACTCTTTCTGCGCAGCCGCGGTCACCTGGACGTCGAGGTTGCGGTACGCCTCCTGGGCGCGGGCCTGGGCGACGGAGGCGTTCGGGCCGGTGGCGATCAGGAAGCCGATGCGCGCGGTGAACAGATCGCCTCCTTCGTGCGGCAGCACCAGCCGGTCACCGGCCTGTCGCTGGAAACGGACGCGCTCCAACCCCTGGGTGCGTTCGGTCAGGCGGCGGGCGGTGAGGGTGCCGGAGTAGGCGGGGTAGATGAAGCGGATCGCTGCGGCCTGGTGGCGGGTGGGGGTCAGGTCGGGGGCGCGTCCGCAGGCGATGTCGGCGGCGGTCCGGGCGAGGTCGATGCCGGTGGCGAGGTGGACGAGGTGGCCGATCAGGTCGCCGGCGAGGCGCGCGTTGACCTCGATCAGTCGTGGGCGGCCGTCGACCAGGCGCATCTCTACGTGGCTGATCCCGTCGGTGATGCCCAGCGCGGTGATCGCGGATTCGGCGACGGGCGTCACGGTGGCCAGCAGCGGGTCGGCCGCGTCCACCGTGTGGGCGAGTTCCTCGAAGTAGGGTTCCAGGCCGACGGTCTTGCGGGTGACGGCGACCACCGTGGTCTTGCCCTGGAACGTGGCGCACTCGACGCTCACCTCGTCCCCGTCGAGGTACTCCTCGACCAGGACCTCGGTGCTCTCCACACCGTGTCCTGCCGTCTGGGCGGCGATCGCGTACGCGGAGGGTAGGTCGCCCGGGGCGTTGACGCGGATCACGCCGATGCTGGCCGCGTACGCGGCGGGCTTGAGGACGACCGGGTAGCCGATCCGTGCGCCGGCCTGCGCCGCCTCTTCGACGGTGCGGACCCGGGCGGACGCGGCCGAGGGCACCCCGTGCCGGGCGAACAGGGCCCTGGAGGTGGCTTTGTTGCGGCAGCCCTGCATGACCTCTGGGCCGGTCGTGGGCAGGCCGAGGCGGCGGGCGAGGCGCGCGACGGGCACGAGGTACCACTCGGTCCACGTCATCACCCCGGCCACCGGGTGCCGCTCGGCCAGGGCCAGGGCAGCAGCGGTCAGGGCCGCCTGGTCCGTCGGATCGGCGACCTCCCAGTCAAGAAGGTGCGGGCGTTCCCAGGTTGGTTCGCTACAGGTGATCAGGACGACGTCGTAGTGGGCGGCGACGTTCTGAAGGCAGTCCGCGCGATACGCCTCGGCCTCCATGTCAGCGGCGGCGACGACCAGGACGACGGGACGAAACAGCAACAGAAGGCTCCAAGTGCGTATGTGCGAAAAAGGAATTGATGTGAGGGCACGCCGGTCACGTCAGGGGGTGCGGCGGCGCAGTTCGAACGCGGGCGCGCCCAGGGGGGTGATCGGCGTCCCATTTGCGGGCGTACAGGGAGATGAAGTTGATGTTCAGCCCGGCCACGCCCTGCGGGAGGCGCCAGCGCAGGGCTTCGAAGAGGTCTTTGAGGCCGATGCGGGTGGCTCCGCCGCGAGCCGGTCTGCGGTCAGGCGTTCCAAGGCGCGGTAGACGTGGGGGCGTTGGGCGTCGAACGCGAGGAACTGCTCAGTGATCGTGGGCCGGCCGGTGGTGCGGCCGGAAACAGCATCGGAAAGGGACAAGAGGTCCAACTGGGGAGCGTGGGGCATGGGTGTCGGGAAGCCCTCCGGGAAGCAGTTGAAGAGGGCGGGGCGGGTCAGGTGGCCGAGGGGTGCAGGTCCGGGAGGGTGCGCAGCCGGGTGAAGGCGGTGGCCAGGCCGATCGCCTGCACGACCGCGCAGGCGGTGATCACGTGGCCGAGCCGGCTGGGCGAAACGGCGGCGACGAGCAGTCCCGCGATCGGGAAGGGCAGCAGGAGCAGCAGGATCGTCACAGCGAGGGTGTTGCCGAAGACCTCGGCGGGGATCAGATGGGAGCGCAGGGTGCGCAGCACGACGGTCATGCCGCCCTCGCCGGCCAGGGCGAGGGCGATCAGTACCAGATAGGCGTGGTAGGTGTCGGCGAGTGTGAGGGCGAGGCAGGCCGAGCCGGTGATCGTCGCGCAGACAGCACCGACCGCCCAGAGGCCGTAGCGGTCAATGGCACGCTGGCACAGGATGATCGCGACGAGGCCGGCTGCGGCGGCGGCCGACCAGAGCAGGCCGACGTCGGTGCTGGAGTAGCCGAATCGCTGGACGACGATTACCGGGGCCGCGGCCTGCAGGACGCCGACGGCGAGGTTGGACAGCGTCAGTCCCCCGACGAGCCAGCCGAGTGCTGGCAGGGAGCGCAGTGCCTGCCAGCCGGTCCGCAGTCCCCGGACGACAGTTGCCTGGGAGGTGGTGTGGGGAGCCATGTTCTGTCGTGGGGCGAGTGCGGCGGCGAGCAGGGAGAAGGCGGCGGTTGCGGCGAGCATGCCGGTGGCGCCGCTGTGGGTGAGGAGCAGCCCGGCGAGCGCGGGACCGATCAGGGTGGCGGTCTGGTCGATGCCGAGGAGGACCGACTGCACCCGGTGGGCACGCGCACCTGCGGTGCGGCTGGCGATCCCGCCGGCGGTTTCGGCGGCGAGGTAGCTGAACTCGGTGAGCACACCGGTGCCGACGGCGAGCGTCATGACGGTAATCGTCTCGCCGGGCCCGTCGGCCGGAGACCCAAGGATGAGCGCGGCGGCCAGCACGAGGGCGGCCCGTGCCGTCGAGGCCAGACGGAACACGTGGGTCGTGCCGTAGCGGTCGACCAGGGCTCCGGCCAGGGCGAACGCCATCAACCGTGGCAGCCATTCCAGGGCGAAGGCCAGGCCCGTGAGGGCTGCGGAGCGGGTGGTGGCGAGCACCAGCAGGGGGATGCCGTACGTCGTCATGGCGAACGCGGCGGCGTC
Source organism: Streptomyces sp. AK08-02 (assembly GCF_033795085.1). Taxonomy (NCBI): domain Bacteria; kingdom Bacillati; phylum Actinomycetota; class Actinomycetes; order Kitasatosporales; family Streptomycetaceae; genus Streptomyces; species Streptomyces sp. AK08-02. Next base: position 34,259 of record NZ_JARAZV010000013.1, on the reverse strand, counting down.
CATGCCACGCGGCAGGTAGATGCCGCGCAGCAGTGCGGAACCAGGTCGGCGGGCGTGCCGGGATCCGGTACGGATTCTCACGCAACAAGCTCCGTCTCGTCCGCCGCCGCAGTGGAGCGCGGTGCCGCGGCGGGCAGGGACTGCGGATGCGTCTGGAGCCACTCGTCCAGCGCGGTCCTGAGCCCATGGAGGGCGAGGTCTGCCTCGGTACGCCGCACTCTGGCGTCGGCGGGGTCTCGCGTCGGCGCGTCGGCTGGCAGGCCGAGCAGTTTCAGGGCGTGCTGGACACGGGTGACGAAATCGCAGACGGCGTGGGGGCGTTGGTGCGTGCGGGACCAGCGGGCAGCGGTGTCGTAGAACTCGGCGAGGTCTGCGCCAGCCTCGGTGAGCCGGTAGCGGGTGGTGGCGTATGGGTCGGCGTGGACCAGGCCGAGGGTGCGGGCGACGTCGATGGCGTAGCGGAGCTGGTGGGTGGTGAGGTCACCGAACGCGCTCTGCAGGCTGCCGCGGCGGCGGCTGATGGGGCCGTTGTCGTCGATCTCGGTGACCAGGCGGATCAAGGCCGGCAGGGAGAGGGCGTGGATGACCCGGCCAGCGAGGGGGTGGCTGAGGTGGAGGGTCGTGGTCATCGGCGCTGGCCTCCTGCCGGGGAGACCGACAGGGGTCGGGCGGGTATCCGGTGAGAGAAGAGGTCGCCGGTCTTCCACGACAGGGCCTGGGCTTGGGCAGGTGCGGGCGAGGCAGGCGGGTCCGAGAGCCTGGACTGGGTGGTCAGGTACGGGCCGGACCGGGTCTGCGAGGGCGTCGGGACGTGTCCCCACAGCGGGTGCGTGGCCTCGTCGGTGAGGGGACGGCCCGCTGCCCAGGCCGAGAGTGCCTGGTAGACCGGGGCGAGGGCCTGGCCGCTGGCGGAGAGCTGGAAGTCACCAGACCCCGTGACCTGGACCAGCCCGTCGTCGATCACCCGGCGCAGCGGCGGGTAGACGCGGCTGAGGCTGTAGTGCGGCATGACCTCGGCCGCCAGCGCCTTGGCGCCGGCCGTCCCGCGGGCCCTGAGCGCCCACACCAGTGGCGTGGAGTGCCTGGGGCTGATCAGGGCGATCGCGTCCTCGATGTTCTGGGCCGCCGCGACCGACTGCGGCTCCAGCACCCCGGTGCTCTTGTCCGGCGCGAGGGGCTTCTCCAGATGCGTGTCCGCCCAGGTGTTGAGCGCAGGCAGGACAGGCATCAGAGCGGCGCCGCGGCTGCTCAGCCCGTAGGTGACGTTCCGCGGGCCGTGTTCGGTGCGCTCGACGAGACCGGCGTCAACCAGCTTGGTCAGCTTCGGGTGGAGCTGGCCGTCGGCCAGCAGGGCGAGCTTGGCCTTGACATCGCTGTAGCGCAGGTGCCCCGCGGAGAGGGTCATCAGCACCCACACGCTCCAGTTGGGGGCGAGCATCTTGAGGCTCTCGGTGACGCGCGAGAGATCGGTCAGGGTGGTGCGGGACAGACCGGTGGCAGCCAAGGGAAGGGACTCCTCAGACAGGAAAGGGAAAGGTCAGCGGGTACGGGCGACGGCACGCGCAGGAGCGGGAACCGGTGCGGCGGAGGTGGCTGGCGCGGACTCGGGCCGCACGTCCGGGGCGGGGACGCGGTGGAGGCTGGCCAGGACGCCGCTCAGGGTCTTCGCGTGGGCGTCGCGGGTGGCGAGGCACTCGACGATCCGGCGAGCGCAGTCGAGAATGTGGCCGGCGCTGAAGCGGCCGATCTCACGCTCCGGGTCGGTGAGCTCACGCAGCCGCTGCACCTGGAAGGCGATGTTGCGCTCGGCCAGCCGCAGCTCGGCCAGGCCGATGAGCAGGGCGGCGAGCATGCTGGGGTCGGGACGGCCGTGAGCGAAGACTTCAAGGTCGGCCAGCGGCTGGGCGTACAGGGTCTCGATGCGCTCGGCAATCGACTGGGCGGTAATGGGGGACGGGGGCAAACGGGGCTTTCACGATGGGGCCTTGCGCACCGCCCCGGCGCAGGTGTCTGCCGGGGCGGGCGGAAGGCTGGTGGTGATCGTCGGCTGGGTGAGTCGTTCGGCGCGGCGCGCAGCCGGGCCGGGCGGGGGCATCGCGCGCAACAGCCGACCGAGGGCGGCGACGTAGCCGGCACGGCCGGCCAGCGCCGCCTCCATCCACTGCGCGTCGAAGCGCAGGTCGTCGGCGGACAGCTCGCTCGTGTCTCGGTCCGCGGCGGTGGCCTCATGGACCCGGTCCCGCACCCGGGCCACCTGCTCCTCGGCCACGACCAGGAAGCTGCGCAGTTCCAGCGCGCGCACCAGGGCCGCGGACGCACCGGGGCCCATCGCCTGCGCGTACAGATCCCGCACCGGGGCCCCGAACACCTCCTCCAGCAGGCCGTCCTGACTGGAGGCCTTCTCGACCACGTTCACCGGGCCACCCCGCGCGCGGGTGCCTGCCCGGTGGCAGGAAGGGACGGCGAGCCGGTAGGCAAAGCCGGTCCCCGGCGGACCAAGGGGGATGGGCCGCGCCACACCCCCGACCGGTTTCCGATCGCCTGGGGATCGAGGAGGTGACGCACCGTCATGGCCCGCCCCTGCCGTACGGTGTGGGCGCTGTTCACCATGTCCGCGAGGTACATGACGTGCTCGGGCAGCTCGACGAACTCACCGTCGGGCACAGCGTCCACGTGCTGGGCGAGGGCTTCGGCGAGGGCGTCCTCGGCCCTCTCCAGCACTTGCTGGGCCTCGGTGAGCATCCCGTGCCAGCGCACGATCGTGGTTGCCTCCGGGTGGGCCTGCGGGGCGGCGGCCACGGCACGGCGTAGCTCGGCGATCGGCATCTGGAAGCGGGTTTCGACCTGCTCGGTGAGGACGCCCATCACCTCGTCGGCGTCAGGCACAGCAAAACTCCTTTCCGTCACATTCGGGGAAATAGGGCCGGACACTCGCGGCCCAACCGCGCTGCGGGTAACGGCGGTTCAGAATCCACTTCGACGCTCCGGTGGGCGGATTAGTCCAGGCACATGCCGACAGTGCGGTAGACGTACTTGGCGGACACCCAGCCCTTGACGCCGGTGGTCTTGTCGGTGATGTAGCGCCACTTTCCGCTGGTCTTGTGGACGGTGAACTTGTGGCCCTTGTAGAGGATTCCGACCGCGGTGGACTTGGCAGATGCCTTGGAGCGGATGGTGACGGCCTTGGTGGCGATCACCCACGGTCCCGGATCAGTACACGACGCGGTGACCAGGGATGCCGGGGCCTGGGCGGGCGTGGCGCTCGCCGCCGTTGCGGAGACCAGCGGCAGAGCGAGGGCGCCGAGGACAGCGGCGGAGACGACTATTCGAGTTGAGCGCATGGGAATTGGGCTCCATGTCAGTGAGGGAGGAAATGGCAATGCAGCCCGGGCAGTTGCCGTGCGGGCTGGACTAAAGAGTCCAGAGAATCCCCGGTTTCGCTAACCGGGGATGGGGTGCTATGTTCCGCTACCGCCGGAGCAGAATCGGTGCAGCTGTCCGGAAATCCGGCGGCACGGAATTGAGTTCTTGGGTTTCAGTGGCCGGGCCGACGCGGCGACGGTGGCACGGCGCTCGCCGCTGCCGCGGGCGGCGTGCTGTGGCGGGTGGTCGGTGACGTGGTGGGCAGCGGGACGTCCTCGCCGCTCCAGTGCGCTTCCCACCACGTCGTCGCGGCCTCGAAGGTGGCGAAGCCGCCTTCGCGCAGGGTGCGTGTCCAGGTGTCGGTGTCGACTTCTTCCAGCAGCACCCGGAACGGCAGGGGCACCCGCTCGTCCAGCGCCCGCAGCAGCACCGTGGTCTGGAAGGGCTCGTCGTCCCGGGTGTAGCTGGTCAGCAGGGCGAAGTGGTCGCCGTCGCCGCGCAGCCGCGCCTCCAGGGCCCGGGTGGCGTCGTCGGAGGGTGTCCCGCCCAGGCGCTCGGACAGAAGGATCTTCTCCTCGGGGCAACCCCGGGCGATCAGCCAGGACTGGGCCATCACCGGCAGGGGCAGTTCCGCATGGTCGAAGCGGAAGGTCCGCGCGACGGTGTCGCGCTGGAGGTAAAGGGCGACGAGTTGGGGTTCACCCGGGATCCCCCAGGTGACGGCCCCGTTGTGCAGGACGAAGAAGCTGCTCCGGCCGTCGCTGGTGTGGTGCTCGGCCAGGACGGTGAGCTGGTCCTCCTCGATGCCGATGTGCTGCCAGAACTGGTCGTCAACGCGGTCGTTGACGGCCTGGTAGCCGCCGAGGCGGAAGTCCGGGGGGTGTGAGGGCATAGGTGCTTTCGGGTCGATCAGGGGGAAGAATCGGCTGTCCTCGCGCCGCGCCGGAGATGTCAGCGGCGCGGCGCGGAGGAGGCCGGCCAGGCTCCGGCCCGCTGCACCGGCGGCGCGGCCGGCGGGGCGGGCACGCGGCGTGAGGCCAGGAGGGCGCGGCCGGCATCGGTGAGGGTGACTGGCTGCCCGGCGTGCAACGGATGGGCCTCGTCGCGCACGACGAGACCGGCTGCCTCGAACCGCTGGAGGTGGCTGTAGGCGATACGGACACCGGAGGCGGTCACGACCGACAGGCGCTGGGTGAGAAGGTGTTCGCGCAGTTTGGCGCCCTGGGCGATCGCCAGCAGGGTTGCCTGGTCCGGTGCCGGAAGCTCCGGCCCGCCACCTGCTCCGCGCGTGCGGGTGGCGGCTTCGACGGATTCCAGTGCCGCCTTGACCTGGGTCTCGCGCTGGTCGCGGGTCGCCGCAGCCTCCTTGAGCGCGGCAACGGTGCGGTTGATCCGCGTGAACAGCGCCTGGTCGACGGCGAACTCGTCGGAGGCCAACCGCCGGAGCTGAACCCGGTAGAACGTGACGGCCTGTTCGGCCTGGACCAGAGCACGGTGGGCGTCGGCCAGGCAGGTGCGCGGCTCGTCGAGGAGGTTACGGCCGCGGTGCTGCCACAGCTGATCGATGCTGTGGCCGATCGCTGCCTCGATGCGGAGATCGAACTGCGTGAGCGCCTGCTTCGCGGACGCGCGTGCGGGATGAGAGGGCATGGGTGGGGTGGTTTCGTCTGGAGGAGGCGATCAGGGCCGCCGTCCTGTGGTGGGCCTCTCGCCGAGGAGGATGCGGACGTCCAGGTACGTGCCGTGACGCGTGTGCGCGGCCGGGCCGAGGCGATCGAGGAGGCGCAGCATCGGCGTGTTGGCGGCGTGGAGGTACGCGGTCAGCGTGTGGGCGCCGCGGCGTCGGGCGTGGTCGGCGGCGTGCCGGGCCAGCAGGGTGCCGATGCCGCGGCGCTGATGGGCGTCGGCGACCTGTAGTCCGAGATCGACGACACCCGCTTCCCGACTGACGAACCCGGCCGAGACGATCCCGAGCGGAGCGCCGTCGGCGTCCAGACCGATCCAGATCGTGCTGTGGGCCAGCAGCCGGGAAATATCGCGCCGGGTGATCCTGCTCCGGCCCCAGCGGCGCAGCAGGCTCTCCGGACAGCAGCCCCGGTGGAAGGCGTCGATGAAATGCCAGTCCGCCTCGCTCCCTCGGCGGATCGTGGAGAGCGTCGGGTGGCTCAGCAGGGGTAGCCGTACAGCGCGATCGTCAGGGCACTGCGCCGGTACCCCTTGCCCCGGCCGTCCGACAGCGAGCAGGGGTGGACGGTGTGCACGGCCAGGAGACGGCCGAGGTGGCCCTGGGTGAGGTGGACGTAAGGGTTGGGCCCTTCGGCACTGCCGGGCAGCGCGCGCAGGTGGTCGACGATGTCGGCTGCCGGCAGCGCGGGCGGGTCTCCGGCGGCGGCGAAGGCGTCGAGGCAGGCGTGCACGATGGTTTCTGGCCGGCCCGGCCCGCCCGGCTCGCCCTCCGCGTTGTCCTCCGGGTTGTCGGTGCTGGCGGTCTCGGTGGCGCAGCAGCAGGACTGGGACACCGCCTGGGTCAGCTGGACTTCGAGGGAGAGCCGCTCGGCGAGGAGACGGGTGAACCGCTCGGGCTCTGCGATGGCCAGGACACCGTCGGCGTGGTCACCGACGAGGGCGTCGAGCTGCTCGTCAAGGTCGTGGCACATCTCGGCGATGTCCAGGATGAGCAGGTGATGCTGGTTGGCCTTCGGCGGCTCGACGGCGAGCACGTCGCTGACGCGGTCGAGGATGAAGGGGAGACGGGTCAACGGGTGGGGCCCTTCGGGATGGTGGATGCGGGTTGGGGGAGGCCGGGCATCGTGTACGGGGACGGGCCCGGCTTGGGGATCGGCGGCCGTTGGGCGTCCAGTTGCGGGGAGCGGGCGCGGGCGGCGTGGGTGCGGGCGCCGGTCGGGCGGCGGGTGATGCCGAGACGGGCCCGGGCGGTCTCATACACGTCGTGCCGGGCGCGGGGGCGTACGGCGACGACGTGGATCTCGGTGCGGTGGGACGCGCCAGGCGGGGCCGGGCGCTGGGCGTAGACGATGCGCCAGGCGTTGCGGTGATCGACGTAGAGCTTGCGGTACCCGGTCAGTTCCTCGGTCAGCTTGCCGCCGAACAGTTGGGCGTTGACGACCTTCTGGAGCTGGTCGAGGGCCAGGTCGCGGATGTCGGCGGGGGCCTGGAGCAGGTCGGTCAGCGCGCGGGGGTCGAAGGACAGGCCGAAGGCCGGCCGGGGTTCGGGGCCGCTCATGCTGCGGCCTGGCCCGGCTCGCCGACCCTCTCCGATCCGTCGGTCCGGGAACTCGCCGCCCGTGTGGAGGGTTTGGGGCCGGGCAGCAGGCGGTGGGCGTGACGATCCGGGTCGGTCATGCATGCGGACAGCGGCCCGCCTGGGGCCCGAACGGTGGCCATGGCGTGGGTGAGGAAGTCCCGGTGCCAGACGAACAGGCCCGACAATCCTGCCTCGGGGTCCTTGTGCTGCTGATAGGCCAGCCATAGGGCATGGAGCCAGGCGACGACACCGTCGTGTTCCTGCCACTGCGCGCACCACGGCGCGGCGGTGGTGACCTCCGCGCCGTAGACGGGCATGAGGAAGTCGTCCACCCAGTCGGAGAGGCTGTCGAGTTCGTCCTCGTACTCCTCACCGTCCAGTTCCAGGATCGGGCGAGGCTCTGGTGGGGCAGGCGGCAGCGGCAGGCCGGCGAATCCCGGCATGCCGAAGCCGTCGAACGCGCGCGGTCCGGGCTCGGTGGACAGGCTGTCGAGCTGCTTCGCCTGCTCCGCCGACTGCTTGAGCAGCTTGCGTACGCTGGCCTCGATGCTTTCCAGATCCGTGTCCGGCAGCCGGACCGGTTCCATTTCCCCGTTGTCGTTGGGGTTTATGGATTCAGGCACGAAAGGGTCCTCCTTGAAGCCGCTTCCCATGGGCTGGGATGGCGACTCCAACCATCCGGACGATTCCCGGTTTCGCCAACCGGGGATCCAGTGTTATAACGCCTGCATGCGGCGCCGGAGGGGAATCCGGGCATGCGGAATTCCGGCCGTGGCCAGCCGTCGACTCGGGTCAGGAGGACAGGACGAAATCGTCCTGCTTCAGGGTCTGTTGCAGGGTCTCAGTCAGCCGGTCGGCGGCGATCGCCGCGTAGTGCTCGGTCTTCTCGACGCCGATGAAGTCACGGCCTTCCAGAAGAGCCGCCACACCGGTCGAGCCGGAACCGGCGCAGAAGTCGAGCACCGTGCCCTGCTCGGGGCAGATCTTGACGAGCTCGCGCATCACCTCGACTGGCTTCTGCGTGATGTGCTGCCGGTTCTTGCCCGACGGCTGCGAGGCGCTGTAGAGGCCCGGCAAGTAGACGGGGTTGCGGGAGGCGTCGATGGCGCCCTTGGACGCCCAGACGATGAACTCGCAGTTTTGGGTGAAGCGGCCCTTCTGGGGCCTGGCCTGCGGCTTGTGCCAGGCCAGCACACCACGCCACAGCCATCCGGCCGCCTGGATCGCGTCCGTCGTGGTGGGGAGTTGACGCCAGTCGGTGAACAGGAGCGCGGTGCCGCCAGTACGGGTGAGCCGGTGCGATTCGGTCATGATCTGCGTCAGCCAGAACCCGTAACTGCGCTGATCCATGTTCTCGCCGGTGAAGTCCGGCAGGTTGTGGCCGGCGTCGGCGGAGGTGTACTTCTGCTTGGCGCTGCGGCTCGTGCGTTCCTTCGCAGTCCGGCCACCGGAGTTGTATGGCGGGTCGGTGATGACGGAGTCGACGCAGCCATCCGGCAGTTCAGCGAGGGCGTTGAGCGCGTCGCCCTGGTGCAGGGAAAAAGGCAAAGAGGTGCCCCAATTTTCGGGTCGGGTGAGATGAGGGTGAATACCTCCGGCTCACGCACGTAACCCCGGGCAGGCCGAATGCGGGCATGACGGCACCGCTGACCTACGAAAGTGGGGTGGCGAGGGGAGGAGCCAAAACTGTAAGGCACGATCCCCGGTTGAGACGCATCGCAGCCTCCCAGCCCCGGAAATCAGGGCTTGATCACCCGCGATTTCGGCAACCGGGGATCCGCCCTTACTGTTTTGGAACTGCCCGGCGAACACCGCCGATGGCGCAATCCCCTGCCCGTGCCCTCATGGAGACTCCCCGTGCCCCGGTACACGTGACCTGACACTCACGCGCCTCGTGAGCTGAATTCAACGCTCGCGAGACACGCCCCGACTCACTCAAACCCCGTGCCGCAGCGCCCTTTCCACCTCTGCAGCCGCGCGGCCGGGACCTTGCCTTCGAAGGACCCCCTTGTGACAGCTCCCTACGCTCCCCTGCCCGAACACCGGCCCCCGGACCGTGATTGCCGCTCGGGAGGCATCGCCGGTTGAAGGGCGTAGCCGCTGGCATCGGCCTCTTCGTCCTCTCCCCTCTCCTCCTCGCTGGCACGGCCATGCTGATGGCCTCCTCCAGCGAGGCCGCCCAGACCACCTACTCGTCCTTCAGTTGCGTGGGCGACGTCGATACCGACGCCGTCGTCGAACAGGTCACCAAGATCCTCAACGGCGCGTCCGCCAAGACTGTCCACGTCGAGGGCCTGACCCTGCCTGAGGAGCAGGTCCCCAACGCCCAGACCATCGTGGCCACCGGGATCAGCCTTCACGTGCCGAAGAAGGGCCAGGTCATCGCGCTCGCCACCGCGATGCAGGAATCGCGGCTGCGCAACCTGAACTCCGGCGACCGCGACTCGTTGGGCCTGTTCCAGCAGCGGCCGAGCCAGGGCTGGGGCACCGCCGAGGAGATCCGCGACCCTGTCTACGCCTCCACCCAGTTCTACACGCGCTTGTTGGCGGTTTCCGGCTGGCAGCAACTGACCGTCACCCAGGCCGCGCAGAAGGTCCAGCGATCCGCCTACGCGGACGCCTACGCCGACTGGGAGGACCTGGCGACCGCCTTTCAGAAGGCAATCGTCGCCACCTTCCCCGACGCCTCCGGCACGGACACGGACAGCACCCCCAGTACCGCGTCCTGCATGGGGACCGAGGACGGCTCCGGCTACGGCACCATCCCCGAAGGTTCGGTGCCGAAGGGCTACTCGATCCCCAAGGACGCTGATCCGAAGGCGCGCAAGGCGATCGCGTGGGCGATGCAGCAACTCGACACGATGTACCAGTGGGGCGGTACCTGCACGGCGCCGCACGGCCCGGATCCGATGGGTCGCTGCGACTGCAGCTCGCTGACCCAGCAGGCGTACGCGCACGCCGGAATCCAGCTCACCCGCACCACGTACACCCAGATCAACGAGGGCAAGGCCGTCTCCTCCAAGGCGCTCAAGCCCGGTGATCTGATCTTCTCCCGCGGCAGCGCCGCCCGCCCCGAACACGTTGGCCTCTACATGGGATCGGGACTCGCGATCGAGGCACCCCGGACTGGAAAACCAGTTCGAATAACCCCCCTGGCGGACTGGGACATCCTCGCCGCCCGCCGCGTCATCTGACCCCCAGTCGGGGCGCAGAGACCCCACCTGCCGCCTGCATCACCAGTTCAGCGCGGGAACAGCCGCGCACGGCACCTGAGCCGGATCGCCGCCCCCAATCCCCCTGGGCCGCTTCCTTACTCCCCCGCAGACGGCTCATCGGCAGGACGACACCTGCCCACTTCTCCCCCTCTCTCTCGACACCACGGAGCATCTGAGTGATACCTCACCACCGCGTCCGGCGCACCCTTGCGGCCGCCTCGATGGGACTGGCCGTCGCAGCCGGCGGCCTGGCCACCGCCGCCACGGCGCAGGCGTATGACACCGGCCACACGACGATCTCGTGCAGCGCGGTCAAGGTACGCAAGTCCCCGTCCAAGACCGCCACGGCGCTGGGCGTCGCCTACCGGCACGACAAGATCGCCTACGACCAGTGGGTCTACAAGGCCAGCCAGAAGACCTGGTTCACCCGGGTCACGGTGACCCGTAAGTCCGACGGCAAGAAGATCCGCGGCTACGTGATCTACCAGTGCGCCAACCCGTACGCCAGCAACGGCGCGCCCACCCCGCCGATCCCGAAGTAGGGCGCCCCGACAGCCGGATCAACGGTTGAGTCGTAGCGCCGTCGAAGCGGCACCGGCCCAAGTTGCGGCTTCTTCCCAGCCTCGGCACGAGCGCCGTGCCCTCGCGCGCGCCACGACGCTTCGCATGCGTCGACCGGCTCGGCCGGACCTCGCACGGCTGCCGGCCCGCCTCCCCGAGGCCGCCGCCTCGCACCTCCCCCTCTTCTCTTCATTGATTCCCACGCGTCGGCTTCGGCGCGCGCAAGGAGCCTCCCTTTGCACCTACTCGACACCGTGCAGTACATGGCCTACGACCCCGGCATCTCCCCAAAGGGCGGTGGCCTGCCCGGCCTCGCCGTCCTGAAGAACGTGGTCAACAGCATCAATCTGTTCGCGATCGTCGCCGTGGTCGGCGCGCTCGCCGTCTCCCTCGGCGTGTGGGCCTGGGGCCATCACACCGGTGGCCACCAGGCCGAGGCCAACGGCAAGAAGGGCGCGGTCGTTTCGGCCGGCGCCGCTCTCGGCCTCGGCGCCGCCAATGGCGTGGTCGCGTTCTTCTCCGCCCTGGGGTCGCAAGTCCACTGATGCCGAAACGATTCCCCTCCCTGTCCGGCTACGGCATCGGTTGGTCGTCCCGGCAACGCATCACCGTCAGCGCGATCGGCCTCGCCGTCCTGCTAGCCCTCGCCGCCATCGTCGCCCTGCTCACCGGCCGCACCGGAACCAGTGACAGCCAGAGCGCCACTCCGTCCGAGCGGAGCAGCACCGCCTCCGCGTCCGCCGGTCCCACGGCGTCGGCCGGGGCCGGTGCGGTGGCGAAGCCTCCGGCGGTGGCCGATCCGGTCGCCTTCGCCCAGGCCGCCGCGGCGATGTTGTGGTCGTATGACACGCGCACCACCAGCCGTGATCAGCAGCTCGCCGGGATGAAGGCGTGGCTGACGTCGGAGACGAAATACGCCGACTGGTCCTCTCTCACCGCGCAGGTGCCGGATCCGGTGTTGTGGTCGCGGATGGCCGATCAGGACCAGTACGCCACCGCCATCGTGGACGAGGCCCACTACCCGTCCGCGTTCAAGCAGGCCCTGGCGGACGATCCGTCGGCGATCACCGAGGCGTACATCTACGCCGTCACCGTCACCGGCAAACAGCAGATCGCCTGGAAGAAGGGCGGAGCCGGCTCCGAGGACCGCTCGATCACCCTCGCAGTGCAGTGCCGCCCGAACTCCGACTGCTCCCTGGTCTCCATCGCTCCCCGCGTCGTGCCCTGACACGCCCCGAGCCCACTGAAGAAAGGAGGGGTGACTCCCCTTGGGCTTCTGCGACCTCCCCCTCGCGGACAAACTGTGCGCGGTCGGCGACGCGGTCGACTTCGCCTCCGACCCTGGCGCAGCGATCGGCAACTGGATGGCCAAATCGGCGGGCGAACTCGCCGCCGCTGCTGCCGACTTGGCTGCCGAGGCCGTCAACACCACCACCAAGGTCGATTTGAATGCCGGGTGGTTCCGCGACAACTACGAGATGATCCTGCCGATCGGCTTGGTCGTCCTCGTCGCCACGTTCTGCGCCCAGCTCGTGCGCGCGGCGATCCGACGCGACGGCCAGGCCCTCACCCAGGCGTTCACCGGCACCGCCACCGGCGTGCTGTTCGCCTTCACCGCGATCGCCTTCACCACTGTCGCCATCGAAGTCGTCGATGCGTTGAGCGACGGGCTGTTCAAAGCCGCCAACCTCGACGTCGCCACCGCGGTGCGGCGCATCGTCAAGGTCGGCCAGATCGCCTCCCTTTCCGGCCTGGGCTGGCTGGTCACGGTCTTCGTCGGCATTGGCGCAGCGATCGGCGCCTTCCTCTACTGGTGCGTGATGATGGTCCGCAAGGTCGGCATCCTCGTCATGGTTACCCTCGCCGTCTTCGCCGGAGCCGGTGGCGGCTGGGAGGTCGCCCGGCGCTGGCGCAAGGGCTGGATCGAAGCCACCGCCACCCTCGTGGTCAGCAAGCTGCTGATGACTGTGATCTTCGTGCTCGGGATCGCGGCCATGGGCAAGACCGAGGCGAAGGACGGCGTCGCCGCTCTGGCCGACGTGATGGCCGGCATCGTCATCCTGGCGTTGGTGTTGTTGTGCCCGTACGCGACGTTCAAGTTCGTCCACTGGGCGGCCTCCGAGGGATCGGACGCCGAGACGCTGCACCGCTCCGGCGGCGCCGGCGCGCAGATGGCCCGCCAGCACGCCGAACGCGCCGGGCGTAAAGCCGCCGCCGCGGTCGCGACCGCAGGGACCGGCGGTGCCGCTGCTGGAGCGGGCGCCGCACCCCAGGGCCCGGACGCGGTGCCGGGCGGCTTCCCGGGCGACATCGCCGCCACCCCCACGCCGGACACCGGCAAGCAAGGCGGCGGCTCCGGAACCGAGTCGTCCGAGAGCGGAGCGATCAAGAGCGGTCCGGACAAGGCGGTACAGCCCCCGCCGACCAGCCCGCGCGACGACACCAGCGGCCACCTCGGCGGCGCCCACAGACCAGGTGGGTCGAGTGCCGGATCCACCAGTCACGGCAGCGGATTCATGTCCTCGCCCGCGTCCGATGCCTTCACCCCGCCGCCGCAGGGCACCCCACCGGCCCCGAACTCCGCCAGTTCGGCCGGCAATCCGCCGCCCCCGCCCACCGGCCTCTGACCCTGCCCCGCGCCGGGACGGCACCCCGCATTCCCCGTGCGACTGTGCCGTCCCGGCCCCGCCCCGCGCTCCCCGGAACCGGCCCTTGTCTGAACTCTCCGTCTCCCCGATCACGGTCAAATTCCCGCACCGCTCCCGGCGCGGCATCCTCCTCGGCCTCTCCCTCCCCCAACTCCTCCTCGTATCCGGCGCGTTGGCCCTCCTGCTCATCACGGTGGTGACCACCGGACTGCTCGGCGCAATCGCGCTGACCCCGCTCTGGGCGAGCGTCGCCGCCCTCGTCACCATCCGCCGCAACGGCAGGTCGCTGATCGACTGGGCTCCGGTCGTCGCCCGCTACGCCCACCGCCGTCGCACCGGCCAGACATTGTGGCTGGCCCGGCCGGTCTCCCGGCCCCGCCAGGACGGCGTGCTGCACCTGCCCGGCACCGCCGCCTCGCTGAAGGTCGTCACCCCCGGCGACTCCGCCAACCAGGCTGCCGCCGTCCACGACCCGCACCACCAACGGCTCACCGCCATCGCCCGGGTCAGCAGCCGCGCATACGCCCTGCTCGATCCCGTCACCCAGAACTCGAACGTGGCGGGCTGGGGCAGGGCCCTGGCCGGCATCGCCCGCAGCGGACACGTCGCCACCGTGCAGGTCCTGGAACGCACCGTCCCCGACTCCGGCGACACCCTCGCCCGCCACTGGGCGAAGCACGGCCAGCGCGGCACCCCCGTAGCCGGGCAGGTGTACTCCGAGCTAGTCGCCTCCGCCGGCCCGGCCGCCGCCCCGCACGAGGCATACCTCGCCATCTCGTTGGACCTCAAGGCCGCCAAGCGCCTCATCAGCCAGGCCGGTGGCGGGCTGCCCGGCGCGTTCACGGTCCTGGAGCAGACCACCTCGGCGATCGCCCTCGCCGCCCGCAGCGCGGGACTGATGGTGACCGGCTGGCTGGGTGCACGGGAGATCGCCGCAGTCATCCGCACCGCCTACGATCCCCACGCCCTCTCCGCCCTCCAGCAATGGTCGCCGAACGGACGGGCCGAGGCTGACCCCGATGCGGCCGGGCCGGTCGTCCAGGTCGAGGAGTACGACCGCCTCGGCACCGACAGTGCCCGCCACGCCACCTACTGGATCGAGAACTGGCCCCGCACCGAAACCCATGCCGGGTTCCTGCACGGGCTCATGTTCACCGCCGGGGTCCGCCGCAGCCTCTCCCTTATATACGCGCCGCAGGGGCTCGAGTCCGCGCTACGCGACGTCCAGCGCAAGAAGGCCGCCATCATCGCCGACGCCAACGAACGCGCCCGCCGCGGACAAGTGGACTCCGAGGCCGACTCCGTCGAGTACGCGGACGTCAAGGTCCGCGAGCGCCAACTGATCGCCGGCCACGCCGACGTCGCCCTGACCGGCCTGCTCACCGTCAGCGCCGAGTCCGACGCCGCCCTCGACGCCGCGTGCGCGCAGATCGAGACCGCCGCCGTCACCGCCCAGGTCGACCTGCGACGGCTGTACTACCAGCAGCCCGACGCCTTCGCCCTTGCCGCCCTGCCGCTCGCCCGTACCGCCCTGTAGTGCGCCGATGACCCACGCCCTCGACCAGACCACCGCAGACACGGTGTTCGCCGCCGCCCGCACCGCCCGCTTCACCGCCACCAACCTCGGGCAGATGGCTACCGTGCCGGTCGACGGATACGACTACCGCGTCATCGTCACCCCGGCCTACCGGGCCTACACCGACTGCCGCGGAGGCTGGGGCGCCACCGAGTACACCTTCGCCAGCGCCACACCGGCCCAGGACCGGGCCATACGCACAGCTCTCGCCCTCCAAGCCGCCCCGGCCACGACGCCCCACAGCCGCCCGCACACTCCCCGTCGGTCGGCCCCCTGACCGACCGGGCTCCGCCACAACGTTGACCTCGCCCCGCTCAGGGCTGCAAGGAACCCCTTGACCACTCCCCGCACCATCGAGGCGCACCCCTACCTCCGCGCCGCTACCGCTGGCCTTCGCCACCACACCCGGGCCCACGCCGCCTCCGTCACGCCGGCCGACCGCCTGCATCTGGACACGCTGCACGCCCACCTCACCGCAGCCCACCACCTGCTCGACCAGCTCACCGACACCACCCGGCCCCCGCATCCGGCCGCCGGGCGTCATCTGGCCGCAGCCCACCTGCGCCTGTGGCAGGCCACCGCCGCCGTACACGACGCCTTCCACGCCGTCCCCGCCGAGGACGAAGGCACCGCCGCCGAGGAGTGCCAGCCCGAGCGTCTGCCGGACGGCCCGCTGGTGCTGACCATCTGCCAGCGGCACCTGGCGGCCTCCCACGCGATCCGCCGCAAGGCCACCCCCACCGACCTCAACGCCCCGCTGCACGGCCACACCACTACCTGCAGCAAGTAACACCCGCCGACGAAAGGGCATTGCATGCGCACGCTTCAGCGCGCCACTTCCACCACGATCGTCCTCGCCGCACTCGCCGCACTCGCCGGCAGCGTCGCTCTCGCGACCGCCTCCCCCGCCACCGCGGCCGACTACAAGTGCACCACCAGCAAGAAGAGCATCGATGACGCCGCGTACTCGGGGCCGTGGGCGGACAACTGGGACGTCACAGTCCGCCTGTGCGCGAAGCGTTCCGGCTCCACCGTCTACACCTACGCCAAGATCAGCTGGGACGGTCCGGTGTACGGGCAGGTCGACGACAGCACCATATTCGACGACGCCTACTTCAAGCTGCAGGTCAAGCGCTCGCAGTCCGGTACCGACCCGGTGAAGAAGTCGGCGAAGTACTACGGCATCGAGTCGCGGCTGGAGAACAGCGACTCCAACGCCAACTACAACAACAGCTACACCACACCCGTCCTCAGCTACACGATCGGCTCCGCTCGCGGCCTGGCCGACGGCGAACTGCACCTCGACTGGAACAGCGACGGCAAGGGCTACGGGAAGCACCTGTTCAGCGCCTCACCGACGGTCTGAGCCACATCCCCCCTGCTCGCAGACGCCGTCACGTGAAAGCCACTCCGCCATGACCCACCGGCCCGCGCGCCGAGCCCGCCGCGCCAGCGCCAGTCCCCTGTTCACCCCGCACAGCACCGACCGGGCCAGCCGCAAGGCCGCCCAGCGTCAACTCGCCGAAGCCGCCGCCAAGGCCCGCTCCGAGGCCGCCGCCCACCCGGACGGCCACGATGCTGTTTTCGAGACCGAGATGCCGCCACCGCTGTACCCACCCCGCGGCCGCCCCGGGCCCGGCTCCGCCCGCGGCGGACGGCTGAAACTGCCGCAACACCGCATGACCACCGCCACCGCATCCGGGGCGTACCCCTTCCTCGCCGAGGGCGGCCTGGGCGCCGAGGGCATCTACATCGGCCGTGACGTCCACGCCGAGGCGTCGTTCACGTTCGACCCGTTCTCCCTGTACGGGCGCCTCGAAGGGTTCACCAACCCCAACGTCCTGCTCGCCGGGGTGATCGGCCAGGGCAAGAGCGCGCTGGCCAAGTCCTTCGCGCTGCGGTCCATCGCCCACGGCTACCGCGTCTACGTGCCCTGCGATCCCAAGGGCGAATGGACCCCGGTCGCTGCCGCGCTCGGCGGCACTTCCATCGCGCTGGGCCCCGGCCTGCCCGGCAAGCTGAATCCTTTGGACGCCGCGCCGCGCCCGGCAGATGTACCGGAGGCCGACTGGGCGGGCGAGATCCGCAAACGCCGTCTGCTCCTGCTCGGCTCCCTCGCCCGTACCGTCCTGGGCCGTGACCTGCTGCCGATGGAGCACACCGCGCTGGACGTTTCCCTCGACGCGGTCGTCGCCCAGGCCGCCGCCACACGCCGCACCCCGCTCCTCGGGGACATCGCGACCACCCTCAACAACCCCGACCAACTCGACGCCGCCGCAGGTCTCATGTCCGGCAGGCTCGGTGAGGCCGCCCGCGACCTCGCCCACGCCATGCGCCGCCTGGTTCACGGCGACCTGGCCGGAATGTTCGATGCGCCCTCCACCGTGCGCTTCGACCCCACCTCGCCGATGCTGACCATCGACCTGTCCAGGCTCGGCGGCTCCGGCGACGACACAGCCCTCGTCCTCGCCATGACCTGCGCGAGCGCCTGGATGGAATCCGCTCTCACCGACCCCCACGGCGGACGGCGCTGGATCGTCTACGACGAAGCCTGGCGCCTGATGCGCCACCCCGGCCTCCTCCAACGCATGCAGTCTCAGTGGAAACTCTCCCGCGGCCTGGGCATCGCCAACCTCATGGTCATCCACCGGCTGTCCGACCTGCTGAGCGCCGGCGACGCAGGCTCCCAGGGCCGCGCCCTCGCCGAGGGTCTCCTGGCCGACTGCTCCACCCGCATCATCTACCGCCAGGAAACCGACCAACTCCACGCCGCAGCCGCCCTGCTGGGCCTGACCACCGTGGAAACCGAGGCGATCGCCCACCTCAACCGCGGACGCGGGCTCTGGCGCGTCGCCGGACGATCTTTCATCGTCCAACATCAGCTCCACCCGCACGAGCTGGCCCTGTTCGATACGGACGCCCGTATGCACTAAAACCCCAGCGGGTTCATGCATACCGACATCCCAGCCTTCAAGGGCTCTCGCGCGCCAACTCGGCGCCGCACACCCGAAAGTCCCTTCTACGGAAACCCTCGTTCCCAGCCCCACAACAGCGCCTGCCCCGGCAGTGCGGTCTGCCATACGTCGGCCGTCCCATGCCGCCGCGAGGCGAACCCAAGCCCCCACTGAGAAAGGAAGGCCGCCCTGCAGCACCCCGACTTCGAGCTGTACGACAACGTAGGCCGGACCGCCGACCAGATCCACGCCTACCACACACGCTCCGCCACCAAGGACGACCTGCGCCGCTGGGCCGATCGCGACGCGGAAGCCTTCCGCACGCAGCACGCCCTGCCGCCCGAGCCCTTCCCCACACCGGACCTGAGCCCGTTCCGCGAGGCTCTCAACGCGGCCGATACTCCGGCCGAGTTCAGCACCGTCCTCAACTCCCTGCTGGACGCGGTCGAGCCATTCCTCAACGAGGTCATCGAGCACCTGGCCGCCACGGCCCAGTGGAAGGGCCAAAACCGCGGAGCCGAACCCGAGTCACCGCCCTGGCTACTCCGCGGCGCCGCCAGCAGCATCGCTTCAGCGCTGGCCATGGCGACCGATGCGGATCTGAAGATCCTCCGCGCGCACTACGACCCGCCCCCGGACCGCGACGCGCTCCTGAAGCAGACCCGCACCGCTCCCGGCACACCCCCGGCACCGCCCAGACCGCAGCCCGGGTCGGGAGGACCACGGCGCTGACCGCCGACGGATCAACCACACGCCTCGGCACCTCAGGAACCCATGCCCACACCCCGCACCGACCTGTCCGCCTTCGCTTCCGCACTCGCCGAACGCCTGCCCGGCACCTGGACCAGCGAGTATCACAGCCACCCTGCGTACAAGGACCAGTTCCCCACCGTCGAACGGCTCTGGGACGCCGACCACGTCGACCACATCGTCAGCCAGTACGTCCTCGGCCATGACGCCGTCCTGAACGGCCCCCACGCACAGCAGCTCTACGTCACCGACCGACCCCTCTACCGCCACCAGTTCGTGGTGACCCCGCTGGAGCCCGAGGGCTTCAAAACCACCCGATCTCCCCGGTGCGTGAGCCGAACGGCATCGCCGTCTCCAACGATCCGGTCCGAGCCGCTGCCGCAGTCATCCGACGCGTGCTGCCCCGCTACCGGGCGGCCCTGGATGCTGTCCGCCACAACGCCCTCATCCAGCCCGAGCCGCCGCACCGCCAGCCCGCGCCCGAGGTCGCCCAGACCCTCACGCTGGTCTGGTACCCGGACGGTGTGGTGGGAGCACCGTACGACTCGGTGCCTGAAGAGGCGCGCATGACGCTGTTCGGTTGCCGCTTCCAGTACAGCCCGCACGAGTTCGCCTTCGTGTTGCCGGCCTCCTACAGTCCCAAGGAGCGCGCCCTGCTGGTCCAGTTCGCCACCCAGCGGCTCACGCTCCAGGGCATCGGGGTCAACTTCCGCCGCGCCGCTCCCCTCCCGCCTCCCGCTCCGGCATCAGCAGCCGCGACCAAGGCACTGCCGACGGTGTCCGCAGCTTCAAAGTCCGCCACCCTGCGGTAGAACCCGGGCCCCATTTCAAGGAGTTGCCGCTGTCCGATCCCGACCAGCGGATGCTGCTGCACGACGTGGCCGACCGGCTCAACACTGTGGCCGATCACCTTCCGCTCCCCGACCAGATCCGCCCGGATCCTGCGCTGAGCGAGATCCTGGACGATGAAGTCCGCCATCTGGCCCGCCTGCTGGGATTCCTGGCCGGGGAGAGCGCCTTCCGTCACCGGGCCGCCGCCCGCTACCCGGCCCGGACCACGGCCACGGTGCGCCACACGACCCTCGCGCTCGCGAGCGCCGCCGAACCCACCGGGCTCGCGCTCGCCGCCCTCGGCGCCGCCGTCCACCACCTCGGCCATCTCGCCGACCTCACCCGCCAGGCCCCCGGCCCCGCCCGCGACCGAGCGGTCACCGCCGCGCACCAAGGGCTCGTGGACCACCTCGGCAACAGTCGCATCCACCTCGCCCGCGCCGCGAAGCACTTGCGTGCTGCAGCCGACACTCGCACGGCACCGGCCGCGACCACCGTGCCCTCGGCCACCGCTACCCCATCCCGTTCTCGCTGATCCCCGCGGCCACCCCGACTACCCACCAGATGAGGAACCGCCCTTGCACATAACCGAGTTCACCCGAGCGCTCGCCGACCGTCTGCCCGGCTGGCAGCCCTCCTCGACCGCGGTACCCATCGCCACCGACCCGGCCAGCGACCGGATCTGGGACAGCGGCCCGCTGCCGTACGCCGCGTTCGAAACGGACGGCGTCCAGCGAAGCGTGCTTACACACCACTGGGGCCTGCAGCTGTACGTCATGCCCCGCCCCTACCGCCCAGCCGAGTACCTGGGGCTGCCGATGCTGCCCGCCAACACCAGCCACCAGCACGTCCAGGGCCTCAGAGCCCCGCGCGGCATCGCCGTCCCCGCCGACCCCGTCCGCGCCGCGGCCCGGCTGCACCGCCGGCTGCTGACCGACTACCGCCTTTCGTCGGCCACCCCGATCCGGCGCAGCAGCCCCGGCCACCTCCAGGTCCACGTCACCCTCGACGCCCAACAGCGTCCGCGGATCCGCACCGGCTACGTCGGCGCCGTCAGCGAGCTGCTCGCCCGCGGTGGGTTCCTGCTCGACCTTGCCACCGGCGAATGCCACCTCCCGGACGCCTTCACCCCCGAGGCGGCCCGACGCCAGATGGCCATCAGCGTGCACCGCCTGCGCCTCCAGGGCTTCCACATCACCATCCCCTCCCCCGACGGCCCGCGCTCTTACCCGCCCCTTGCACGCGTCGCGCCGCGCAGGGGGCAGCAGCGATGAGCCCGACCAACGACGACTTCGTCCACGCCCGCCTGACCACCTGGCAGCACCACATCGAGGAGACCGCCGCCGGCCTGGTCCCGCCTCAGACCGGCAGCGCGCAGGCTGCGCTCGTGCCTGTGCTGGACCAGCTGGTCGCCGTGTACAACCTGGCAGGCGGTCTCGTCGCCGACCTACGCCAGTGCGCCGACAGCACCCTCGCCACGAGTGACGCAGGACGCGCGTACCTGTCCCAGCTGGCCACCGCGCTCGCGCAGAGCAACCGTGCCGCGACCCACCTGAGTACGGCCGTGATCGGTCTCGCCGACGCCCACCGACTCGCGCCCCGCCCCGGCACCGCCGCTCCGGTGGAGAGCCAGCTGGGTGTCACGCTCGGCCACGCAGCCGCGCTGCGCAGCCTTAAACGGGCACTTGAGGCGGTCACCACCCCAGTCGCTGACGCTCAACCAGGCACAGGGCCTGCCCCCGCGCCCGCTGTCGGCGAGCAGCACCGCCGGGCCCCCGACGGCCCAGGCGCCCATCCCGTACGCCGACGCCCCTGACGCACGGGCGTCACCCCCCACCATCCGAACGATCTTGGAGAACTTCTGGCCACCCGTTCCTTCATCGCCCGCCCCACCGACACCGGGTACGCCGGGGTGTACGTCCACTGGGACGGCTACCCCAGCCATCACCTCCCCCTCCTGCTCGGCGCCTACCAGTACCGCTTCGGCGCTGACCTCGATGCCCTGTGCCGCCACCTGATCAACGAGGCGCCCGAGGGCTGGTCCCAGCTGGGCACCGACCTGCTCGAAAGTACTCCCGAACCCCTGCGCGCCGAACTCGTCGGCAGCGACGAACACCCCAGCAGGAAGCTCGACAACGTCCACGTCATCACCGTCGGCGCAGCCGAGCCAGAGCCATGGACCGTCACCGAGAAGTCCCACGGGGGCCTGGACTGGGGGTACGTCCTGCACCCGCACCACGGCATCGAAGTGATCCCCCTCGACGCGGAACACCGCGGTCCCGTCGTGGCCTGGAACACCGACCCACGGGCTCGGTTCAGCAACGGCACCTACCGCTGGCGCCCCGGCCACCCGATCCCGGCCACCGTGCCGCCCCGGTCCACCGCCCCCAGCACATCCGCCACCGCGCCCGCCCCAACGTCGTCGGCCGCCACGCCTCGCACCGCGCCCCGCCGCTGACCCCTTCTCGCCCCCTGCCGCGGAGAACCTCCTGCCCTCCCCCACCACCAAAATCACCGTCGTCATCGCCACCCGGCTCCAGCCCGACCGGCTCGGCTACCTGACCGCCCTGCATGAAAGCCTCACCAGGCAGAGCGTGTCCTGGGAGGCGGTCATCGCACTCGATGGCGCCAACCCCTCGAGTCTGCCGGAGCCCCTCGCCGACGACCCGCGCGTCCGCGTCGTCGTGCTGCCCCGGCCGGTCGGGGCAGCCTGCGCCCGCAACCTCGCCCTGGGCGACGTGCGCACCGAGTACGTCAACTGGGCGGACGACGATGACGAGTTCACCGACGACGCAATGGCCGTACGGCTGCGCACGCTGGAGACGACCGGCGTGGGCTGGTGCGCGGGATACAGCCAGGACCTGTATCCGGACGGAACGACATCCTTGTGGCGGTGCCCGACGCCGCCCGGCTGGCACGCGGCCGGCAACGTGTGGACGTACTGGAAGAACCCTGAGGACACGATCCCGATCGGGCCGACCACGATCCTCGCGCGCACCGATCTCGTACGCGCTGCCCCGATGGGCGGGCTCGTCCAGGGCGAGGACTACATGGCCGCGATCGGCGTTACCTGCCTCGCACCGGGCATCATGCTGCCCGTCCCGGTCTACCGGTACCGCAAACACCCAGGTCAGATGACCCGCCAGGACTCCTACGACGTCCTGGAGGCGCGGGCTCGGCGGCATGCGTGGCATTACGGACGCAGTCTGCGAGCCGCCCTCTCCACCCGGGAGACGAGCGATGCAGCCGGGGCGGTCTGATGTCTTCCTCCGTCACCCCGACCACCCTCGATTACCTGGCCCGGCGTCTGGACGAACTGGCCGCCCAATTCCCCACCAATCCCGAGGCCGTCGACCTGGTCACGCTCACCGACGACATCGCCATGCTGACCCACCATCTGCAGCACGCCACCGAACGCGCGCAGGAACGGTTCACCGCACCACTGACGGTCCATCCGCCCGAACGCGTCACCTTGGTCCAGCTCACCAGAGCCACCGCGGGCATCGCGAAAGCTCTGGACACGCTCGCCGAGGCCCTGACGTACGCCACGACCGGCTTCCAGCGCGAGGCGGTGGAAGACCTCGCCCGCTCCCCTCTGCGCAACGACCCCCAGGTCCTGCGGATCATGACGGCAGAGAAATACGTCGCGGCCCGCGCCCGCCTGCGCCACACCGCCGCCGCCCTGCGTGCGACGTCCCCACGGACCGCGCGGTCCACGCCGCGAACGGCCAGCCTGCAGACCCAGCCACCTGCCGTCCCGCAGCCACGGCAGTCGAGTCGCCCCTGAGCTCACCGAAAGACCCGAGATGCCCCCAAACTCTCCTGCCGAGATCACGCTCGCCTACAGCCGCGCCGCCGGCCTGGTCGCCATCGCCCACGGCGAGCAGTACCGGTGGGCGCACACCGCTCTGGAACACGCCGGATTCACCAAACGGGACGACGGCACTTACAGCACACCCGGCCCGGACATCCGAGCCGCCGCAGCGAAGCTGCTGCCTCTCGCCCACCGCCACCGCACCACCGTGGACGTCAGCCCTCGTCCGTTCCTCGGCGACATCGCCGACCGGATCGCTGTACTACTGCCCGGGACGTGGACCGCCCAGGTCGAGATCTACAGCCATCCCGTCTGGCAGGGGGACCTGCTGCCCTGGCTGTGGGACCGTGGTGAATTCGTCCGGGCGGTGGAGAACCAGCGGGTGCCGTACGCGGCGAAGCTCACCAGCGACATGGGCGTCGAGCTATTGCTCGCCGAATGCGGCTCAGATCCCCAACTGGGCTATCCGGTCGGGGCACTCTCCTCCCACCAGGAGTTCGACAACAGCTACAACAACCCCTACGCCCCCTCCAGCATCGTCCTCCCCCCCACGGCCGGACCCTGCGGCCAAGGCCATCACGGACACGTTCCTTCCCTCATACCACCGGGCCCTGCACGCCCGGCGCCTGGGCGCCGTCGTCTCAGCGCTCGACCAACTGCGCGACGAGTACGACGCCGTGACGGCGATCTGGGAATCCGGCCGCTCCAGCGACGGCACCAGTCTCACCGGTCACGACATGGTGGAGGTGAACAGGACCTTCGCCGAGTACGCCTGGCGCATCTTCCGAGCCGTCCTCACTCACGCACCCGGCCTGCTGCAGCAGTGCGGTGCCGCGGTCGCGGACCGTTCCGCCGACGCCGACACCGTGGCCCAGCTGAGCGAGGCGCTTGCCTCCAGCCAGGCCGCACTCAATGCCTGGCGGCGCAGCCAGAACCCCGCCGCCGCCCAGCCTTCCGCCCGCCTGCTGCCGCCGGTCCAGGTCCGCACACGGCTCGGGCTCGAGGCAGTGCCGGCCATCGAGACCTGGCTCGCCGCGCGTGATGCGTTCGTGCGCATCGCGCATTCCGCCGTGCCCGCCAGCCCCGCGCAACCGGCCATCGGTGAAACCACCTCGGCGGGAAAACCGGGCCCGCCCGCCCACTCCCATCGGCCATCTCCACGCCGCTGACCAGAAGAAAGGCTCCATCCTCTGTCCGACCACTTCCGCTTCCACACCCACCCCGAGCACGGCTACGTCGCCACAGCCACCCCCCAGATCCCAGCCCACCTGGCCGACTGGTTTCTTACCCACGAGCAGTTCGAGCCGGTCCCCGACACCCCGGGCCTGTACCGGCTCACCGCCCCTGAGCACGACGGACAGCGACGCGCCCGCCAGGTCGTGCACGATCTGCGCAGCCTCGGCTACCAGGTACGGGCCGAGTCCGCACTCGAACACACTCCCGCCCCGGGCACACCCCAGCCAGCCGCCCGCAACGAACGCACCGGACGACGCTCGCAGATCGCGCAGGCCGCCGCTGTACGCCCCTCCCGCATCACCGCCCTGGCCACCGCCGCGCCGGCAGCACCGCCAAAGGCGGCCAGAACCGCCCAGCCGGGCTCTGGGCACGGACGAGGCAGGCGAGCATGACCGAGCCGATCCGCATCACCCGCGGCGAAGGCGGCGAGGTCGAAGTCGAAGGACGCTACGACGCGTTCGCCGCGAGCATCCTGGCCCACGCTGGTTTCGAGACCTACCCGACGCTGCGCGGGCAGTGGGTCCGACTCCCCTTCGACCTCGGACGCGCATGGGAAAACGACCGCGCGTCCTGGGCCGCCGCTATGCTCACCGCCGCCCGGTACACCGTCGGCCTCGACCCCGACCTGCGCAGTTCGCCGCCGGATACTCCTGCTGCGCCGCCGGAGCCACGTCGCGCGATGACGGCGATGACGGCGATGACGGCCCAGCCTCCTCCATCCACTGCCCCGCGACGGTCCTGAACGCTCATGGTCGCGGAACGCACTGGCGCGCCGAAAACACGGTGGAGCGTGTGTCCCACCCCAGCTCCGGATGCGGTCGTTTTTGAGCAGGTCAGGGACGGGAGCCTCGCGCCTGGACGGAATTGAATGCCCGTCACTCGAATGGGTGCTCACCACTCCACAGCCGCGCCGGGCGCCGCGAGCCGCCCCGGTCACCCGGCCATCGGCCGGACCTGCGGACATCCGCAGTACCTCTCGCTCACGGCCGTGGGAAGTGACGCAGCCTCACCCGAGAAAGCACCGGCGACAAACATGACGCCGTCACACATTTGGGCGGCCAGGGCAAAAAGGCCAGCCTGCCTCCCCATCATTTGACACCCGACAAATCAAAGTTCAGGGCGATGATTTAGATTTCACATCGACCATTTTGGTGATGCGGCGAAAAATGTCGGGGACGCATTTCCACTTCGGTAAAAACACTTCGGTGGTAGAGTCTTAAGCGTCATCCACAATGACGGCGGGGCCTGCCCGGCCTCCAACCAGTACAGACCCCGCCAGGGTTTGACGTGGATGCCACGTAGGGGCCCTTCGCGTACGGCGGGCCCCTACGTGGACACCCTGGCTAGGGCAGCCAGGACTTGACCAGTTGCGCGATGCGCACAGTGATCAGCCCGAGTTGCACCATCAGGACACCAGTCCTCAAGCGTCGAAGCCAGCGCGCCCGCAGGCGACGCCAACTCCTCGGCCGCTTGACCGGCCCTTCATTGTCCAGGGTCACGTCTATCACCCCCTTCCGAATCTCGCTGGAAAAGGGCTTTGCGGGGATCAACTTACCACCCCGAAGGGTGCTCGACTCGCCGCTGAAACGCGCGACCTCTGACCACTCTGTGGGCGATTGAGTAAATTAGTGAATGGCCCCCGCCTCCCCCCAACGGCGATATCAATACCAGCTTTAGACCGGACCCGCAGGTCATCCCCTGTTTCCTGCAAGCCTTAAGAGTCATTCACCGATCCGGATGACCCTGATCCGGTTTCGGCACCCCCTCGACATATGGCGCAGGTCACATTGCCTGCCCTCGGCCTGAGCACCTCGGACCCGCGCGGCCTCGTCACACCTCTGCTGCGCCCAGCGCCGTTCGTCACGGCCGACTGCACCACGTGCTCTGACCCGATTCCCCACAACTATTTGGAGTTCTATGACCGTCCGTACGACGTGGCCTGTTCAGCACAGCTGCGGTCACGAGATCACGCACGACCTCTCCGGCCGCCCGGCCGATCAGCGCGCCGGTTTCGCCCGCTGGCTCGCCTCGAAGGACTGCATCGCCTGCTGGCAGGCGGCACGCGACGCCGACACCGCCGGCAAGGAGGAATGGCTCGCCGCCCGGCGCGCCGAAGAACAGCAGGCCGCCGCCGACTGGGCCGAGCAGTTCGAGATGCCGCCGCTGGAGGGTGCCGAACGCGCCCTCGGCTGGGGCGAGCGCTCCCGCCACCAGCTCGCCACCCGCGCCTACACCGCTCTGGTCACCGAGGGCACCTGGGACGAGGCGGACTGGACGGTGCTGGAAGAGAAGATCCGCGCCGTCACACGGGCCGGATGGTGGATCGACCAGCGGGCTGCCGAGGGCGCCGATCTGCCCGAACTCCTGGATGCCGCCACCGAGAACGACCGCGGCACCGAGAACCCGTACCGGTAGCCGTCCCGCGCGTATACCGGACGATCCCCGGTTAGCGAAACCGGGGATCCTCCGGAGCATTGAGCCTCCCACCGCCACCCCGCACTGCTCGTGGAAGGACTCTCCGTGCCCGACGTCACCCGTCCTCCGTACGTTCCAGGTGACACCCTGACGCCCCAACGCGACATCACCCACCAGCATTTTCGGCCCGGCGACCGGGTCGTCGTCCTCAAGGGCGTCTCCGGCGACCGGTTGTGGGGCGACGAATTCAAGGTGGTCACGCCGTCCTGGCACACACCCACCGACGAGGACGGCTGGCGCCTGTACGACCCGCACGGCGGTCAGCGCTCCTTCGTCACCGCCCACCCCCGCTACCTCGTCCACCTTGGCCGCACCTGCCCGGACTGCATGATCTACCAGCGTGCCCTGGGCGACTTCCTGCTCCCGCAGTTCGGCGGCCAGCGGCAGATCACCGACTGCGGCTGGTACACCTTCACCCGCCTCAACCAGCTCGTGCACATCAACGATGCCCGGGGCGGCCGATGACGCTCCCCGTCCGCCGCCCCGGACGCGCCCTCGCCCTGCTGCGTGTCGGCAGCCGCGCGACCATGGAGTCCGCCGACGTCCTGTGGCCCGCCCAGCTCGCCGCCGACCTGCGGGAACTCGACGCCACCTGGCAAGAGTCCGCCCAGGTCTGCACGGATGCCGCGTGGGCGGCCAGGGCCGCCGGACGCAGCGTGCTCGGCTTGCTGCGCCCCGAACAGATCCGCGCGCCCGGGCCCGACCCGATCACGGACCGCGCCTTTCGGCATCTGTACCTCAGTGGGCTGCGCTTCGACTTCCGCTGCCCCACCCTTCAGTCGCTCGTCGATCAGCTAGAGCCCGCGGTCCGCGAAAGCATGGACTGCTGCAGCCGCGCGCTGTACGCCTTCGCGCTGCTGGGCCAGTCCCGGCCCGAAGGTCTGGCCCTGATTGACGACGTCCTGGTCGAGGCCGGTGATCATCCCAAGACGCTGCAGGTGCTGCTCCACGGCCTGTGGCTCGGCCACCAGCTGCCCGGGCGCGCGCAGCGGATGCTGGAGATCGCCGCCCGGCCGCCGTTCGCCTCGCGCACCGACCCGATCGTGCTCTTCCGCGAGTCCGGCGCCCTGCGGCAACTTGGCCGACACGAGGAGGTGTTGGAGGCGATCGACCGCGCGCTGGATCTGCTGCCGCCCGGCGATGTGTCCGTGCACGCCGATCTGGTCCGCGAGCGGTCCCTGATCACCGCGAGCCAGGACCTCCACGAACTCGCCGGACGCGCGCCTGCGGGAGGCAGCAGGTGATCGTGCGCGTGGCGCCCCGCAGCGACGACGCCGGCGAGGAACTCGGTGAGGCCCTGGGCCGTCCCGTCTGCATCCATGAAGGGCTGACCGAGCACACCGTGGTCGCCCACTGGCCGGGCCTCGCTGACTACCTCGACCCGGACGGTCTCGACGGAGCCCGTGTCTGGAAGTCCGACGAGTGGGCCGGGCACCTTCACGACACGTACCGGATGTGGCCCGCCACCACGGATCCGCACGGCAGCCGGGATGCCATCTGGCACGCGGGGGTGCGTCTGCACCCCGACGACCGGGTACTCACCGGGGCCGAGTGGGCGGAGATCGCCCACCGGCTCGCCCGCACCGCGGACATCGCCGTCCCCGGCGACGAACGAGGCTGTCGCTGGATCGCCGTCCAGGCCCAGCCCGGGCGCCTCGACTTGCTCGCCAGCCTCATCCGCGAGGACGGCACCTGGCAGAAACAGCCGCACGACCTCATCCGGAAGCTGGCGGCCGAAACGCGCCGCATCGAATCCGATCTCCGCCTCATCCCCCCGAAGCCCCCCGCCCCCACACGGTCCGCAGCAGCGCGCACACCTTCCCCGCCGCCCGCCGCCCCCACGGCCGCCGTCCAGTTCTCGGCGCTGCTGAAGCAGCTGAGCGACGAGAGTGACGGACCGCTGGCGGCGGTGCGCAGCGTCGTCGAGCACACCGCGCACCGTCTCGCCCGGCCGGACGGTTCGGCTCAACTCGACCCGGCCCGGCATCGCCTGGAGTGGATCGCCCGCCGACTGCACGGCATCCAGCAAGACCTCGACAGCACCGCAGCACAGCTGGCCGCCGCACCGCGCCGTCCGGTTCCCTCACCCGCGCCGGCCGTTCACCGCCCGCCAGCCGCTGCCCGCCGCATGTGACCCACCACCCCCGCTCTTCCGAGGAGACTTTTGCCCGCCCCTGACGACTCCCTCGCCTCCTTCGCCGCCGTCCTCGCCGGCGAACTGCCCGGCCAGTGGAGCCACCACTACCACCCGCCCCTCGGCGCCAACACCGGCCACGACGATGTCACCGCCGAGGTGTGGGACATGGACCAGGTGGCCGCTGCCGTGGCCGAGCACACCGTCGACCACTGCGCGGTCCTGACCCGCACCGACGACGGCACCCGGCTGTTCGTCATGGACCGCAAGGGCCAGGACGACGTCTTCCTCATCGCCGCCATGGCCCCCAACGGCCTGCCCGTCGAGGCGTTCCGTGGTGTCCGCGAGCCGGACGGCATCGCCGTCGATGCCAACCCCTTCCGCGCCGCCAAGCACGTCCGGCTGCGTCTGCTGCCCCACTACGACGCGGCCCTGGCACAGGTACGGGACAACGCCTCCCGCCTCGACACAGCCCAGGCCGACGCTCAGCGTGTCGTGATGACCTGGTCGGGCGAGGACCTCGTGGTCGCCAAGCCCGAGCGGGCCGACATCGCCCAGATCCTGACCGGCGCCGGCTTCGCCTTCGACGCGGACCGGAACGTGTTCGTGCTGTCCGACGGTGACTCGTTCCGCGTGGCCGCGTCCGTCCGCGCGGCCGGTGACCGCCTGTCCGAACTTGGCGTCGGCGTCCTGCTGTCCCGCTCATCCGGCCGGCCCGCGCCGGACACCGCGCTGGCCCAGCCGCCCGCCGCACCGGCTCCGGCCGCGCACCGAAGTCGGTGACGAACCAGGCGCCCGGCGACGAGCCGGTGTTCTTCGTCCATACCTACGTGACCATCACGCGGGATCCCCGAACCCAGCTCGTCGTCGCGATCGGCGGCGACGACCGTGCGGCCAGCATCCTCCAGAGAGGCGGCGGTTTCCTCGACGCCCCTGGCCCGCGCGGCCCATACCACCGCCAGCCCCACTCTCTGCCCGCCGAGGAACGGCGTCGCGGTGCCACCGCTGCGGCCCTGGCCCTGTTGCAGGCCGGATACAGCGTCCACCTCGACCCCGACCTCAACACCCTGAGCACGCGGGACGAGGGCCGGCAGGCCACCCACCGATACCTGGACCTACTCGCCGAACGCGCCCGCAACCCCAGCGACGGCCACGAACTGGCCGCCATCCTCACTGAGATCGTCGCCCCTGGCGACGGCGTGCTGCTTCGCCTGCGCGACATCCTGGTGTCCCTCTGGGCGAGTTGGGACGACCGCCTTCCCGACGCCGGACACCCTGCGGCCCCCGCCGAGCAGCTGATCGACACAGTCAACGGCCTGGCCCGCCACACCCAGCGGCTCGAAGACATCCGCAACCAGGCCGCTCGCATTCCGGCATCCGCTCCATCCCCCAGCGCCACGGCCAAGCCCGTCCCCGCCACGCCCGGCCGGGGCCGCTGACCGCCCCTCCCTTCCGACATAGGAGCACCCACCCGATGGGCAACCGTGCCGACGACGAAGGCACCGACGTCGAGATCTACCGCAAGCCCTTGACCGACACCGTCCACGCCGACACCCCCACCGGCGCCCCGGAACAGCTCCTCGCCCTGCTCGACCGGATCGGCTTCGAACGCAAGACCGTCTCGCCCGCAGGAATCGCGGGCCCGACCTACGTCTGGCACGAGGCCCCGGGCCACCTCAGCGAGGACGAGAAGAAGAGGTTGGCCACCCGCGCCGTCCCCCCACTGCTCACGGCCGGATACGTCGTCCACATCCCCGACTATCTCTTCGACCAAGCCGCCTACCGCAGCGCCGCGGAGGAACTCCGCACCCAGCGAGCGGCACCGGCTGCCCTCGCGGCGACTGCCCGGCCCCGCCGTACGCGTGGCTGAATCACCCTGCCCTTGGCCCGTCTGTAAGGAGTCCACGCCCCGGTGCCCCAGTGTCCGCCGCATGCCGTCCCGTATGTCCTGGCCGCGCCCGGCTACCTCGCCGGCGGCGGCGACTGGGAACACCTGACCGAGCTGCTGCTGTACGGCCACGGCTGGCGCAACGTGTCCACGATCGACCAGCACACCGCCCTGGCCAGCCCCGACGGACGCCTCCATGTCGTCCTCAACCGCCGCGCGGACTGGACCTGGACCCTGCACGAAACCAGCCCGCACGGGCAGGACTGGGCAGCCCTTCTTGGCGCGCACATCCCCGTCGAGTACCTCACCGCCATGGTCGACGCCATGCTCCAGCCGCCGTCCACTGGCCACCCGACGGTCCTCGACCCGTTGCACGCGGCAGGCTGGACCGAGCAGGCCGCCGGTCCCGGGGCCTCGGCCGTGTCACCGGACGGCCTGGTCCACTTCACCGCAGAAGACCCCGCTCACCCCGGCGCGCCGAGACCGTGGCGCGCCGCCTGCACCGTCAACGGGTACCGCTGGTGGACAGCCGCCTTCAGCACCCGCACCCCGCCCGGCATCGTCACTGCGTTCACCCGCAGCCTCGCCCGCGACGATCCGCTGGCGCGAATGGCCATCGGAACACCGCTGTACGGCTGCGGGCCCTACACCCGTCTCACCCCGACACCACACACTCATGTGGACGAGCAGGCGCTACTCAAGGCCCGGATCGCCGACGTTCGCAACCGCCGCGTCACCGGATCGAGCCCCGCCACACCGCCGCCGAACCCCATCGGACGCACGCCAGCCACCCGCGCGCGGTGAGCCGCACGCCCTCGCGGCCTCGACGTGCACCGCACCACCCCGTTCAGGAGCTTTCCGTACCCCGCACATCCCCTCGCCCCACACCGCCGCCGATCACCGCCGAGCGCCGGCCTCGTCTGGCCGTCTTCCTCTTCCGCCGCTACCTGCGCGCCTGCATCGTGCGCCACCCCGGCCACGTCAGCCCGCTGGCCGGAGGCCGGCCGGAAGCCACGCTGGATGAATCCCGCCGCCTCAGCCACCACACCTGACCCCCGCCCTGTCGCCAGGAGGCCCGTGACCGACCCGTCCCTCGACCCCGTCCCCTTCGCCCGCGCCATCGCCGCCCAGATCGGCCAGCTCAGCCAGTACCTCGCCCAGGCACCGCCGCGTGAGGCCGCCCACATCCTCGCCACCGTCCTCGACCGCGACGTCGGCATCCTCGGCCACGTCACCCACCTGATGGAAACCGGCTCCCGGTTCGCCAAACACACCTCCGAACTGGGCATCCTCCCGCCCGAGGTCTGGCTCGCCGTCGGCCGTGCCGCCAATGAACTCCACAGCGTCGGTGGGGACTTGGACGAGCACACCGACGTGCTCGACGCCCTCGCCTCCACCGTGGCCCCGGCCCCCTCGACCACGCCGAAGCCGGTCCCCTCCGCCATGGTCGTCCGGAGGCGCCGATGAGACGAAACCAGTGGGCCAGCTGGGGTGGCCGGCGCTCCGGGGGCGAGCAGGCCGAGCAGCACTACCTCATCGAACCCCGCCATCTCGCCGGCGGCGGCAACCTCGGGCACGTCACCGAGTTCCTGCGCGCCTCCGGCTGGAAGGACGCCTCCCGCTCCGGCGGCTCCGTCGTCTTCGACAGCCCCGACCGCACCGTCCGCATCGGATACGCCCCACACACCCAGCCCGGCGGCTGGACCATCTCCGGCCACGCCACCGGTACAGCGCCGGCGTGGCACGCGACGCTCGGGCGGCGGACTCCGGTGGAGATCGTGGCCGGCGTCACCGACGCCCTCACCCAGCCCCGCGCCGCGCACGCGCCCAACACCTGGACACCGCTGGAGCAGCAGGGCTGGACGAGCGAGCGCGGCGAGGACCAGTCGTACGAGGCGGTCCACCCCGACAACAACAGTTGGCTTCGGTACTGCCAGAACGAGCGCGGTCAGGCGGTGTGGTGGGCCGGTGCCCGTACCGAGCACGGCCAGGTCTGGGACGCCGTGTTCACCCCGACCACGCCACTGCACCTCATCGAGGCATTCGCCACAACGCTGGCCGACCCGCAGCCGGTGATGCGTCCACGCGGCCACGTCCCTCCCACCAGCCGGGTCCGCACGACGTCCGTGTCGGTCCTGCCCTCCCAGCTCACCGCCTGGCAGCAGGCCCGTGTCGCCGCCGCCCGCGCCGCGACCTGGGCCCGCTTCGCCACCACCCACCCGCGAAACCATCGCCGCGCAGCAGGCCCTCACGCCACGGCCGCGGGCCAACGCCGCTGACCACCAGCAGCCTCACCCCACCCACAAGTGAGACCCCTTTGCGAGGAGGTTCATGACTGCCCCGACCTGCGACGACACCCTGACGGCCGAAGATATACACAGGGCTGTTCACCGCCTGTGCCAGCTCACCGCCCATCTGCGCACCAGCCCCCACCCGGCCGAAGCCGCCGTGCTGCTAGGCCCGCTCCTCGACGCCGACCACGGCCTCATCACACGGCTGGCTCTGCCCCTCCGCGAAGTCTCCCGGCTCCTGGCCCAGCACGCCGCTGTCCCCTGGGACCGGACGGCCGCCAGCCTGGTAGGCGAGTACTTCGACGCCGCCGACGCCGTGGACCAGCTGCGCCAACCCCTGCACAACGCACTGCGCGCGCTGGAGCCCCGTACGGGACACGGTCAAGGAAGTGGGAGCGGCGTATGCCAGTGACCGAGCGGCAGTTGGCCAGCTTCAGACGCGACCACGAGTCGACGATCCTTCATTCCACCAGCCCCCGGCACCTCGCAGGTCCCGGTGACGCCCGCCACGTCACCCACGCCCTGCTCGCCGCCGGCTGGACCATCACCTCCGACCCTGCTTCCCCCGAGACTGAGGTCACCAGCCCCGACCTGCAGGCCCGGCTGCAAGCCGCACCCCAGTTTCAACCCGTCCGGCACCTGGTGGCGCATCACCGTCAACCCGCCCAACTCCCATAGTTGGTATGCCTCGTTCACCCAGCAGGTCCCGGCCGAGATCCTGGCCGGACTCACCGACACGCTCCTCACTCCTGCCCCTGCGGACCCGCCCGATCCGTGGGACCTCTTCCGCACAGCGGGCTGGAGCGTCACCCAGAGCGAGAACGGAACCGGCTTCGAGGCCCGCTCGCTCGACCGGCGGGCGGTCGTTGAATACAGCCGCCCCTACGACGACGAGATCTCCTCCTCGTTCTCCTGGCGGATCCGCACCCGGGAGTACCCCGCCGACGCCGCCGAGTCCGCTTTCGACGGTCGCCCGGTCTGGAGCGGCTGGCTCGACGGACACGCCCCCGCGCAGGCCATCGCCGGTTTCGTCGCCGCCTTGACCAGCGCTGAACCGCTGCTGCGCGGCTGGGGCCGGCACAACTGGCACCACGACGTCCAGCACGAGCGAACCAGCCGGACCGGCACGGATGTCGCCGACGCTCACCAGCAGCGCCTTAGACCGTGTCCTACATGGTCAGTTGACAGTTGTCCTGGGCATGGGGAGTGGACGGTGGGGATGGATCGTTCCGGACGGACTGTGGGAATTAGCGAGGCC